>NZ_CP077769.1:1233888-1850833 GCF_020386615.1 Chitinophaga pendula | reverse complement strand
TGCGTTGCAGTAGCTGGCTGACCATTGTTTTTTTCACAGCGACCAGTGCGTGGAAGTCTTTGACTTCTATGAGGCCGATATCTTCTTTTGTGAGTTGGCCTTTTTGGGAGAAGAAGCCTACGATATCGATCTTGTTGACTTTATTTTTTTTGCCAGCGCTTACGTATACGGTGGTCCACATTGGTTTTTCGGGCAGCTGGTACGTATCCGGTAATTGCATTTCTTCTACGCCGGCGGAGATGTAAGCCGGTAGTTTCTCCTCGGGCGACAGCATGACGATGGCGGTACCGGAGGCTTGCATCCTGGCGGTGCGGCCATTTCGGTGGATGAATATTTCTTCTGTTCCCGGCAGGTGATAGTGGATGATATAGTGGATATCCGGTATATCGAGGCCACGAGCGGCGAGGTCTGTAGTGACCAGTACGTTGGTGGAACCGTTCCTGAATCGGGTGAGGGCGGTATCTCTGTCTTCCTGTTCGAGGGCGCCATGATAGCAGGTATTTACGATACCCAGTTTAGACAGCAGGTCGCCGGTGCGTTCTACTGATTCGCGGTGGTTGCAGAAGACGATGGCCGGGTGATTACCTAACAGGCACAGCAGGCGGAAGAGGGTATCTACTTTGTCCTTATCGGGGGATAGTACTGTCTTGATGCTGAGTTGTGCCGGTTGTTCCTGGTGTGCGGGGAGGAAGTTGAGATAATGTGGTTGTTGCAGGCCGACGAAATCGGGTATTTGTACGGCTTCGGTGGCGGAGGTGAGCATCTTTTTGCGGAGATGCGGGAGTGAAGATATGATGAAGGACATTTCTTCCTGGAAGCCCAGTTCCAGTGATTTGTCGAATTCGTCGAGTACGAGGGTGGTGATGGTGTTGGTGGTAATGTTTTCGCGACGTATGTGATCGGAGATACGGCCGGGTGTGCCGACGAGTATTGCCGGAGGTTCTACCAGGTTGTTCTCTTCTGTTTCCCGGGAGTGTCCGCCATAGCAGCAGGTGATCTTAAGGCCGGTGCTCATGGAGCGGAATACCTGTTCGATCTGTAGCGCCAGTTCCCGTGACGGGACGATGATCATGGCCGCGGTGGATTTGGTATCGGGAGGTATCTGTTGGAGTACGGGTAGCAGGAAGGCTAATGTCTTCCCGGAGCCGGTAGCGGATAATAATACTACGTCCTGATGTTGTTGATTGGCGATGATGGCGGCCTGTTGCATATCGTTCAGGGCCTTGATGTCCAATGCAGCCAATATTTTGCTGAAGTCCTCTATTTTCTTTCCCATTTGCTGCAAAAGTATGTAAAAGCGCGCAGGCTTTAATCTGCTAACGTCATAAAGCCTGCGGGGAGGGAATTTTGTCGAGGGCCGATATGTAGATATGGGATCAGATCCCTTTGTATTTGTTGGAGGTGTAGTTACGGTCGAAGTTACCCAGGTTGCTGAAGTAGATGCTTACGAGCTTGGCCGGGTCGGTGGCTATTTCGCCGGTGGCGACATCGCCATCGTTGCCATCGTTCCAGTTCCAGGGGGCGTTGGCGTTGCCGCTGCCGTAGCTGCTTTTGAAGGCACCGGCGGGGCTGCTGAACAATTGCGTGTTATTGCGTTGGTCCCAGAGGCCATTGGCTTCGAAGATATCGACGAGTTTGTAGTTGACCTGACGATCGTCGGGATGCGTGGGTATACCTGCGATGGTTGCTGACGGCAGGTATCTTACGCCCTCTCCATTTATCTTATAGTAGGGATGGGCTTTGAGGCCATGTCCTTTTGCTTCCTGTGCGGTAACGGGGTGTAATGCGTTGTTATATTGTTCAAGGGAGAGGGTGCCGTCGATGGTCTCCTGTCCGTTCTGCAGCTGGCTGCCGGCGGGTGTGAAGGAGTAGAAGTCGCTATGTGCGACGGTAACGATACCTTGCAGGCTGCCATATTCAGAGCCATCTTTTTTTACTACGGTGAGTAATCCTTCGAGATCGTTTTCATGTTCGTCGAGGATGAGGAACAGGTCCGTCCAATCGCGGGGGTGGAAGAAGGCGTAGGTGATGAACCAGTGGGTGCTGGTTTCTACTACGGAGTAGTAGGCATGGGCGGAGGCGTTGTTACTGGCGATATTATCCCAGTTGTTAGTAGCTATCCAGTCGTTGTCGAAGTTGATGGCGGTGATATAGTCTGATTTGCCGGAGAGGCTGTGGCTGCCGGTGACGTCGACGTCCTGATAATGTACGGGGGCCCATCGCAGGGCGAGGTCAGCGTAGGAGGCGGCTCTTTCAGCGGTAGCGATGCGGGCGTTGGGCGGTGTAGCGGGAGTGACATCGTGCAGGTCTTGCCGGCAGGCGTTGAGTGTTTGGAGGATAGTGAGTGTGAGGCACAAACGGGTAGTTATGATACGGAATGTTTTCATATCAAGCGAGGGGTTTTCCAGGGTGAATAAACGGGAGAAGGGAAAGGGTGATCCCAGATACCCTTTCCCTGAACTAAGTTGAAATAAAGGCAGGTGTTAGAGGATCTTAATCCTTGACACTTTTCCGTCCAATCCGTTATTGCGGATGTATGTTACGCGAACATTATCATCTTCGTAGGATTGTTCGAAGCTGTTAACGATGTAAGAGCCGATGAAACGTTTGGTGGTGATGATACAGAAGTCATCTCTTAAGGAACCGTTTGGATCGTCGAATACCTGGATGGTGCAATTAGCGCGAACCGCTACGAGTTGTACGGAGCGGGCTTCGTCGTTCTGAGCGGGGCGGAAGTCTTGTCCGGGAGAATCATCTTTAGTATCAACAATGTTCTGGGATCCATTGTTGCCTTCATAAAAAACGATAAAACCAGTTTGTGCCATAGCAGTGGAACTAAGTAGTACGGCGACTAGGAACATGGCTAACTGAAGAAACTTTTTCATTTTCTTTTGGAGTTTTTAGGGTTCTATAAATTGGTTAACTACATCGAATATAAGTATAAAACCTACACGGATACACTTTTTTTTACCAATGGTGAAGTTCGCTATTGCAGGGCATTGTGAGCCATTTACTACAATAATAATAGTGGTATTGACAATCAAAGAAAAATACTCGTTTATTTAAACTGATCTGTTTTTATTTTTTCGCGGATGAGTGTGCGGATGTTATCATGATGGCGATATACGCGGGACATATCGGCGGGGTCCCAGGATACGTTTTCGAGGATGACCAGGGAGAGGCGGGCCTGAGGGAAGGTAACTGCTGTGGCGATAAATCCTTCGACATATCCGCTGTGACCAATCTCTGGTATATCCTGCTGTTGATTGATCATGAGACCGTATCCGTATCCCAATGTGCCCCAGCGGTGTTCGTAGGTAATAGCTGGTGTAATCATGTTTTTGTATAAGGCGGGCGGCAGTAATCTGCCATTATGCAAACATTGGAGCCACTGCTGCAGGTCTGACACGGTTGATACGGTGGCACCTGCCGGCGCATAAAAGGGTAACCATAATCTACGTGCGGGTTCCAGCCGGCGTTGTTCATTTTCCGTATACCCCTGTACGATAGTCGATGTATCTATCTGTGCTGTATTATCTGCAGGGGCCAGGGAGTGATACATTTTGCATTGGCGGAACAGTGTTGCTGTCAGTACAGCATAGGAGGAGCCGGTTACTTTTTCGAGTACGCGCCCCAGAAGGATGTATCCTGTGTTGCTATAGGCGTAGCGGGTACCTGGTTTGTTTTCGAGGGAGTCTCCCTGTTTGTTGAGGCCGGACGTGTGGGTGAGCAATTGTTGTATGGTAACCTGCTGTTTCCAGTTATGCGGCAGGTCCGGCAGGTATTCGCCTATTGGTTTATCCAGTTGGATGCGGTGGTTGGCGACCTGTTGCAGTATGAGTACGGCGGCTATTTGTTTGCTGATGGAGGCGATGGTAAATTGGGCGTTGGCGGTGAACGGTTGTTTTTTCTCCAGATCGGCCCAGCCTTTGTTGTTATGGTATATTTCCTTTCCATTCCGGAAGATGCTGATCATGCCATTGAAGCGATGTGGGGTATCGCTTTGGATTAGCTGGTCTATCTGGCGGGATAGTGTTATTTTTTGTGCATGTGCCGGGAGGGTATACCCAGGCAATAAGAGAAGCAGGCAAGATAAGATGACGGTGAAGTGCATGTGGAAAGGTGTAAGCAGGCGCAAATATCTATATTTCTTTTTATTTTACTGACTGTTCGTTTTCGTACATCGGGCCGTTCGCATGCGAACAAACGAGACAGGTGCTTTATCCGTTCTACTGCTATGGCAGCGCTTATCCGGATATGGCAGCATTCTTGCATCCGCTGGCATTACAACCAAAATATCATCATGCTGATCAACTACCTGAAAATTGCCTGGCGTAATCTCCGTAAGGACAGTTTTTATACTGTCATTAATGTGTTGGGGTTGGCATTGGCTACGGCAGCCTTCCTTTTCCTGATAGATTTCGTACAATTTGAGTACAGCTATGAGGATTTTCATCCGAAGGCGAAGGACATTTACCGGGTGACGATGGACCGTTACAAGGACGGGGAGTATGTGGTGACGGATTGTGAGACGAACTTTCCGTTGGCGGCAATTATGAAGAAGCGGTTACCGGAGGTGATGGAGACGGTGCGTTTGCAGACGATGGAGGAGTTCTCTACGGTGAATTATGGTAATCAATCGTATATCGTGGATAAGGTGTATGCTGCTGATCCGACGGTATTTACCATGTTCAATTTCCCATTTGTGGAGGGGGTATCGGCGCATGCGCTGGATGCGCCTATGCAGGTGGTGCTGACGGCGTCGCTGGCGCGGCGTTTGTTCGGGGATTCGCCGGCGAAGGGTAAGACGATCAAGGCGCTGCAGTTATTGCTAACGGTGACGGGTGTGATCAAGGATGTGCCACCGAATACGCATCTGAAATTCGATATGCTGGTATCTTTCCCTACCTTATCGAGTATGGGATGGAAGATGGACAATTGGCAGGGTAATAACAATTTCACTTATGTGCAGTTGGCGCCCGGGGCGGACTTGGCGGTGGTGAACCGCAAGTTGTTACCTATTTCCAAAGAGTTTATTCAAAACAACCGTTTTACGGCGGAGCCTATCAAGGATATTCATTTATATTCTCACAAGACGTTCGAGCCGGAGATCAACGGGGATGCGAAGAGTGTGCGGTTTATGCTGATGATCGCGGTGTTGGTGTTGCTGATCGGGTCTGTCAACTATGTGAACCTGAGCACTGCCCGAGCCAGTAACCGGGTGAAGGAGATCGGCATGCGGCGGGTGCTGGGTTCTTCGCGGTCGTTGCTGATCAGGCAGCTGATGGTGGAGACGATACTGGTGAACTTATTGGCGATGTGTCTGGCATTGATGATCGTGCAGTTACTGACGCCTGCTTATGTTCAGCTGATCGGGAAACCTATTGTTTTGCAGCTCTTCAGTTCCCGGACGTTCTGGGGTATCTGTGCTGCTATTTTCGTGTTCAATTGTTTGCTGTCGGGTTTGTATCCGGCGATCTCGTTGTCGGGGACGAAGGCGATCACGGTGATGCAGCGTACGAGTACCGGTACTTCGCAGGGTAACCTGTTGCGGCGTATGCTGGTGGTGGGGCAGTTTGCTGCTGCTTTGCTGGTGCTGTCAGCATCGCTGATCGTGTATCGTCAATTATCTTTTATGCGTGGGCAGGACCTGGGCCTGAATCCGTCGCAGGTGTTGGTCGTTAAAAATGCAATTACGGGGATGCCAGATTCGACGGTGAATCTGCAGAACAAAACGTTGCGGGAGTCGTTGTCGCGGTTGCCGCATGTAACGCAGGTGGCGATGTCCGGTTCGTTACCCGGAGTGAGCCTGCATGAGCTGGCGACCATGTCCGGGATATCGAGGTATGGCAGTAAAAGTAATGAAGGGCTAACGTTTTACCTGTATGGGATTGATGCGCATTTCATTCCGAATATGCAAATGAAGATGGCGGCGGGGGATAATTTCCGGGAGGGATACCCTTATGAGAACCAGGTAATCATCAGCCGGCAGGCGGCCAAGATACTCGGTTTTGCGTCGCCGGAGGCGGCTGTAGGTCAGAAATTAAGTTTACAGATCAGCAAGCTGGATCATACGGTGATTACCGGGGTGGTGGATGACTACCATCAGCGGTCGTTGAAAGAGTCGATCTTACCGATGATACACTGGTATTATAATGGAGGGGCTTATTATACGATTCGGGTAGATACGAAGGATGTGCAGCAGACGATTACAGCGGTGAAGCAGGTCTGGGATGCGCAGTATCCCGGGTATCCTTTTGAGTATCATTTTATGGATGAGTTGTTTGATCAGCAGTATAAGTCGGACCAGCAGTTTGGCCAGATCGTGAAGGTATTTTCTCTTTTCACGCTGTTCATTACCTGCCTGGGTATATTGGGGCTGACGGCATATAATGTGACGCGGCGTACGAAGGAGATCGGCATCCGGAAGGTATTGGGAGCTTCTTCAGCCAGTATTGTGCGATTGTTGTCCCAAGATATGGTGAGGCTGGTATTGATTGCTATCGTGGTGGGTACTCCCCTATCCTGGTATATGATGAGCCAGTGGCTGGAGGACTTTGCTTATCATATAGAGATACAATGGTGGATGTTTGTGCTGGCCGGTCTGATGACGGTGTTGATTGCGTTGTTGACGGTGAGTTTTCAATCGGTGCGGGCAGCGTTGACGAACCCGGTTCGTTCTTTACGAAGTGAGTAGTGCTGGTCATCCGTAATGATAAAGCCGGTAGTCCTTTCGGGACTACCGGCTTTATTTATTACCAGGTTAATTGTCTTTATTTGGTTTTTGCCTGTCGCAGGAGATCGAGGGTATGTTGTACGGATTGGTTACCGCTCTTGCATTTTTTGCAACCTGTCTGGGCAAAGAGGGAAGTGCTGCCTGCTGCTAGCAGGTACCAGGTGAGGAGTAGATGACGCTGACGCGGAGTGCTTTAAGGCCGCTGAGTCCTTGTAGTTCTTCGAGTTCGAGTTCTTCCAGTTCATTTGACAATGCGTTTGTTTCCTGCAGGTAGGCGATGAACGGGCGGTATTCTGCGACATCGCGTTCGCCGGAGTAGATGAGTGCGATCTTACCCGGTTGGGTAAGGCGTTCGGTGGTGCCTTTGATATGTACTTTATCGATCCTTTTTTTGATCATCTGGTAGCGGATATTGTAGGCGCCTTCTACGTCGAACTTGCGTTCATCGCGGCGGAAGCTGATATCAATGGTATGGTTGTGTATGAATATGAGCTGTGTGGTTTCGAGCGGGCGGGCCATCTCGGAGATGAGTGCATGGGTGAGCCGGGTGACGGCCACCATGGATGACAGTTGCCAGAGGCGGATATTTTTCAGGTGGAGGGGGTTGAAAGGTTTATCCGGTGAGATAGACTGTCCGATGTAGGCATCGTATTCGACGCCATCGGTGCGGAACTTTTCGAAGTAGCACGGATAAGCTCTTTGCAGTTGTTCTTTTTCGTTTTCGAAGTAGTTATTGACGGTGGTGTTGATGAGCTGCATGGATACTTCGAGGGCATGGCGGTGATGGTGGATGGGTCCATCGGGCGCCTGGAGCATGCCCAGGAACTTATCGACTATGGGTGTTGCTTTGGGGTCTTGTTCGCGGACGTAGTGAAGATATTGGCAGCTTTCTTCCGCCAGGAAGTTGTTGAGGGTATTTTCGGCCAGGCTGCCCAGTTCTGCTTTCTGGAGTGTCTGTTGCCATTTGCTGCAGTTGAACCTCATTTCCTGCATGAGGGAGGACGGGTCGTAGGGTTGTAGCTCGGCCAGGGTATCGCTGAGTATCTGGAGGTGGTTTTCCAGGTCGGCTTTGATGGCCATGTTACGTTCTACGGTGGAGTTGCGGATGTCGACGGCGCCATAGATGGGGTATACTTCTTTGAAGTCGATACGTTCGGATACCAGGGGGCGGTGTTTTTTCCGTGCGTGGAGGTAGTGCCAGGCTACTTCATTGAATTTCCACTGTACGGAAGGTTGTATGGAGGTAAAATGTTCTTTGATGATATTTTCCAGTTCGAGATTGAATTCGTCGATATAGATCTGCAGCAGTTGTCCGATGGGTGAGATGGCTGGTTCGAGTAGGGCAATGATCTTCTCGTCGAAGGTCTGGTCTTTCCAGGTATGCATACAGAGTACGCCTACGGGGTTATGGTTATAGAATAGCGGTAATAGTGCCAGTGAGCGTACGCCAGCGTTGCGGAATCCGTCGAGATACTTCATTTTGATTTCCACACGGCCATTGATATCCGGGGAGAAGAAGGATTTCGGGTTGGCGCAATATGCTTCTGCTACTTCGCTGAATTGTTCGGGGGTGAGTGTTTGTTCGCCCCAAACGGAGAAGAGGATGCCGTTGCCGCCTTTTACGTAGCCGTATACCGGTTTACCATTGACCCTTACGAAGGGAAAGAGGTCGAATTCTATGCGATCGTTTTTTACAAGTGTTTTAAGGGAGCGGATGACGCTGTTATAGCTTTCTTCTTCATTGCCGGGGGTACGTGTAAGCCGGACATTTTTGATATTGTCGACGGATTGTTCGGCGGTGACATCGCAGACATTAAGGACGGCGAAGCCCCGGAAGCGGAAAAGGTGCAGGGGAAGTATTTCTTCCAGCAGGTCGTAGCCGGAGGCTTCGACGACGCGGCCCTGCAGTTCGCTGAAGTTCAGCTCAGGCAGGGATCCTTTGGCGGTGACTTCGAGGTAGTCGGTATCCATGGAGACGCTATAATAGCGGAGCAGCCCGGTTTCTGCATGTGTCCAGGCATGGTGCAGTTGAGCTTGTGCGGGTATCTGGAAGTTATAAAGTCTTTTTAGTATGAGCGAATAGATAAAATGGAGGCGCTCGCGGTGGTGGTCTTCCGGTGTTTTTTCGACGACGTAGGTCTGGGATTTGTCTTCCAAGCGGAGGGTGAGCATGTTGTACATGGCTTCTGTACCGTAGAATACGATGGGCTGTAAAGGCACTGCGAGGCCCCAAGCGATCTCTTCTTCTCCGGTGAGGGCAGGAGAGACACAGGCGTAGATGTATTCCATGAGCAGTCCGTAGTCGCCGAGTTTATCCATGGGGATATCTGTGTCGGGTGTGATCCCACACATTTCGAACTGTTCGATGATGGTACGGTAGAAACTTGCTTTGACGGTCTTTTCTACTGCGATGCGATTTTGAAGATGGCGCAGAAAGGGACCGAAGGAGACGGCGGCGTCTACGTCGAGTGACATGGCCTTAGTGGCCGAAACATCCAGAATGGTATTAATCATATCGTCTTATGCTGCAAAGCTGCAAAATATGTACCTAAAAGTTACACAAATATGTTGATACGGCCATATTTTCCAATGAGTTAGCAGCACGGAGAAGACCGCTACCGGTATTAGGCGGGGCAGCGATCTTCTTCAGGGATGTGACACAGTAAGTATGTTATTCGCGGATGGTGTTTTTATCTTCCAGTGCCATGCGGGCGATTTCGTCTTTGCGGCGGAAGCTGACGCCGGGGTGTTGCTGTATATATTTGAGCAGGTCGGCGGTAGCTTTTACCATTTGGGGGGTGCCTCCGATGCGGTCGTGGAAGCTGATGGACATCATTCTGCGGCGGTTGGCGGCTTCATCATACAACTGATCAAATTCCATTTTCACCTGTTCGAGGAACTGGTTGGCGGAGAAGTTTTGTCCGGAGATGAGTACGATGTCGTTACAGCGGAGGGTATATGGAACGACAGCGAAGTCGTGGTTGTTGACTTTGATGATAAAGGGTTCGTCTCTGCTGATGTCGTCGATATGGTAGGTGAATCCCAGTTCCTGAAGGATGCGGAGGGTATTTTCGCCCCGGCGGAGCCAGTTGGCGTTGTATCCGACGGTGGTGGCGCCGGTGACTTTTTTGACGGCCTCTACCCCATCGCGGATGAATTTTTTCTCTTCTTCATATGGCAGGGCGTATTGGCTGGACCAGTCGCGGCCATGTGCGGCTGCTTCATGGCCACGTTGTACGATCTCTTTGGCGAGGGAGGGATTTTTGAGGACGGCGCTACCAACCATGTGGGAGGTAACTTTAATGCCAGCTTTGTCCCAGTTGTCGAGCATGCGGGGGATGCCTTCTTTGTAGCCGTAGGCGTACCAGGTTTCTGCCGGCAGGTCGGGGAAGCCTTTGGCCATGTTTTGCGGGAAGGGGCTTTCGGCGTGCGGTGGTTGTCCGCCGGCTTCGAACTGCATGGAGACGCTAACGATGAGGCGGGAGCCATCGGCCCATTTGGAGGGGGCCTGTGAGCGGGATTGCGATTGTGTCGTATTGGCTATCATCTGTCCTGGTTGTATCATACCGGCTACTCCTAGCAGGCCGGCGGTTTTCAGAAAGTCTTTTCTAGTGGTCTTCATTGCTATTATTTTGACAGGCTTATTTAGCGATCAGTTTATCTATCGCGAACGTGTTGTAAGTAGACACGTAGTTGAGCAGGACGGTGAAAAAGGCTGTATGTATGAGTTGTGGCGTG
Organism: Chitinophaga pendula; assembly: GCF_020386615.1. Classification (NCBI taxonomy): domain Bacteria; kingdom Pseudomonadati; phylum Bacteroidota; class Chitinophagia; order Chitinophagales; family Chitinophagaceae; genus Chitinophaga; species Chitinophaga pendula. Next base: position 1,840,359 of record NZ_CP077769.1, on the reverse strand, counting down.
ATGATATCCCAATTTTCTATCATACAGGAGCCGAATATGAGGGAGACCATGAGGGCGGCGCCTATGATGAGGGCGGCTTTGGTCCAGAGGCCCAGGATAAGCATTCCGCCGATGGCAAATTCGACTATTGGCACCACATAGCTGAAGGGGGTAACCAATGCTTTGGGTATTATGGAATGTTCAAAGGTACCGACCATCCATTCGCTGAACTTATTCAGTTTAGGCAGACGTACGAGGCCGTGTCCGAACATGCTGGCACCTATAGCGAGGCGGGCCAGCAGGAAAGCGATTGTATTGTTAACCATCTTAATAGGCGTTTTGTTATTGCAAAGATCGGTTGTATGGGGCGGGAGGACTTGTATACAAATGGGAATCTTCTGTACTATTACAAGATACGGAAAAGACGGGCAACGGGTATAGGAAAGCTATAGGAATGCTACAGGAGAGGTGGACCTGAGATATAGTTGCTGTCCCTCCGGGGTTTGTTTCCGGAGGGACAGTTATTTATTTTTTCCGGGACAGTTGTGCTTTAAGTTCCTGGTTTTCTTTTTTCAGGGATTCGAACATGCTGCGGTATTCTTTCTGTTGGTCGATGAGGTAGAGGGTCAGTTCTTCTATCTTTTGCAACAGTTTTTTGTTCATATCGCCGACGTCGATGCCTTGTTCCTGTACTTCTTTTTCGGAAGGTATTTCGGGGAGGTGCTGGTGGGTGGCGATGAACTTAGCGACGGAGTCGAGGCTTGGCAGCTGATAGCCTGGTTTGAAGACGAAGTCGGCCCAGGGGGTTTGCTGTACTTTGATGCGGCGGGCACCGAGGGTACCTTCTACAGCCAGTTTGAAGGAGCCGGGGGTACTGGTACCGATGCCGACGTTCCCATTTTCGCAGATGCGCATGGCTTCGAGCAGATTGGCGGTGGCACCGGGAGTGGTTCCTACGGGGGCAGTATAGAAAGCAAAGTCGCTTTTGGTATTATGCTCACCGACCTTGAAGAGGTTGGCCGGGCCGGCGGCCAGGTATTTCCAACCGTTATCCCAGTAGAGGTTATTTGAGATATCGGCGTAATAACCAGGAAAGCCATGTAGCACCAGTCCATTATTCTGAAATAGGTTAAATGTCTTGACAATGCCTCCGAAATCTGCGCCGAATTTGTAGACAGCACCACCCTGCGCAGGCACATAAGGGTCCAGTGCTGTTTTGTAGGTGTGGTCTTTAAAGCCGGTATCGCCTATTTGTTCTTTGAAGGGCAAGGCATTTTGTACGCCGTCATATACGACGGGTGTTGCTCCATATTGTGATTTGCAGGAATATGGGAGATTGCCGCCCCTTAACCAGATGATGACGTTATGGCTGCCATTGTAACCTGTTGCGTCGTACCAACCGGCGACCAGTGGTCTGAACTGTGAAAAGTACTGTTTGATATCGGCATCAATGAACTCAGATCCGTTTCCCCAGCGGGTGGTGTGTATTCTGAACTTAGCTATCAAAGAGCCTTGCCAAGACATAGCAGGTACATCTACGTGTACGTTGGACCGACCGATCTCTAATTCTGTGGCTACATTCTCCGGCCATCCTTTGTCCTGAAATATTACCGGATAAAATTTGTCCGGGTCACCTTTTACGATGATGGTCTCGCTGACCTGTGCATAGGTAACCCTAGTGGACACCAGCAGTAGTGCTACTGCTATGAATAGACTTTTTTTCATTGGTATAACAGATTATTGGAACAATAAACGAGTAAACTGTTGAAGGTTTTCTGCTACAGTCACATCAAACAATGATTCTTTTAACTTATCCAGGCAAAGAAAGGGTATTACACTGACATTGTATCTGCGTACAAACTATTATTCGGTTAAATTGTAAGTTTGTGACATGTTAACAGAGCATCTTTATCAGCCCTTTGAGGCAGGGTATCAGGAGTTAGAGGAGGGGGTGATTGCTCCGCACAAGCATCATTTTATTGAAATGGTGTTTGTATTGACGGGGACGGGTGTGCAATGTCTTAACCAGCATAAGTTACCTTATGCGCCGGATAAGTTGTTCCTATTGATGCCGCAGGATTGTCATTCTTTTGAGATACATAGTCATACGCGGCTGGCCTTCATTCGTTTCAACAATATCTACCTGGAGCGGTTGCGTCCGGAGTGGCATCAGCAAATGGAATATATTTTCCAGCATAATAATCATCTGCCGGGATGTGTGCTGAAGAATGTGACGGACAAGCCGGTAGTGCGTGCATTACTGGAGGCGTTGATACGGGAGCTGGCCTGTTCGCAGCGTAGTGAGGCGGTGGTGGAGCAGTTGATCAATACGGTACTGACATTGGTGGCCCGTAATATACAAGCGAAGATGTTGCTGGCGAATAATGTGGTGAATGGCCAGGAAACGGCCGTTGATATTTTGCATTATATCCATACGCATATTTATGATCCGGAGTTGTTAAAGGCGGAGCAGATAGCCCGTCATTGTAATATTTCGCCTAATTACCTGAGTGAATACTTCAAGCGAAAGCACGGGGATAGTTTACAGCAGTACATTATGGGGTATAAGTTAAAGCTGGTGGAGACGCGGTTGCAATACAGCAATATGCGTATCGGGGAGATTGCGGCGGAGTTGGGATTTACGGATGAGAGTCACCTGAACCGGGCTTTCAAGAAGTACAAGGGTAGTAGCCCCAGTGCTTTCCGAAAGGCCAATGTGACAATATAAAATTATCCCTTATTAAAAACTTATTGAAAACGGGCACGTCTTCCTTATGGAGGGCGTGCCCGTTTTTATTTATCGTACAACGGGGAAAGCGACGATCCTTACTTTGGTACAGCCGATGGGAACGAGGGTAATGTTTGTTACCGTTGGTTCAGTGGGTCCTCTGTATAGTCCTTCTCTGGAGCTGACGGGTACGGGGGCCAGTTCCTGTGATCCTGCAGTCAGTTGCCAGCGGGTGATCTGTTTTGCCGGTACTTTTATTTCGAGGGGTGCGTGGGCGAGGTTCCAGATGAAGTCGTCTTTAACCGGTTGTGTTTGTGCGACGGTCATTTGTGTCTGGGGATCTGTTACTGCTTTTTGTAACAGGCCATAGTTCCAGGTGTCGTTGGTAGATACGCTGAAGTATTCGCCTTCCACTTCGTCTTGTTGTTTTTTCCAGTTCTCTTTCAGTTTCAGTGCATAAACGAGGGGGCCTCTTTCGACGGCGCGGGTATTGCGTCCCCATTCGGATACGGTGATGGTCATGGGGAGTTTGAGTTCGAGGCGATCGCCGTTGTGCCATTTGCGATTGATGGTGACCATGCGGCCGCCTTGTTCGCGTTGCAATTCTTTGCCATTGACAGATATGACGGCTTCTTTACACCAGGCGGGTATGCGTAGCTGCCAGGGGAATTCTACGGCATCGCGGGTCTGGAGGAGGAAGCGGATGTTATCATCGAAGGGGTAGTTGGTTTCTTCGCGGATGGTCACTGCTGTATTGCCGGCTCCTACCCTGCTTTTTACTTCGTTGGGGCTATAATGGAGGGCAGCCAGTCCGTGGTTAGGGGTAGCGTACCAGAGGTGGGATGTGAATTTGGTCCAGCCCTGGTGCATGTTGGCGAGGCAGCAGGTATAGCCGCTGCGCATGCCTAGTACGTTTGTCATTTCGCGTTCGAAGGGCAGGGAGAAGTCGAATACTCCTTTGGCGATGCGAAGCTGGTTGGCCATCTGGAAGTATTGTTTATTGTTATAGTCGTCGGTGGTCTGGCCGGGGAGTGCGTTGAAGGCCATGCGTTCGAGGGCATCCATGAAGCGGGTGTCGCCGGTGATGCCGATGATATTTTCCAATGAGAACATGGCTTCGACGGTGGCGCACAATTCGGTGCCTTGTTCGGGGGCGTTGCCATGGAGGTCTTCGTCGGCGGAGAACATGCCAAAGGGCAAGCCATGGAGGGACATCAGGTCACGGAAGCCGGTATATAGCGCTTTGAGATATAGCGAGTCGCTGGTGCGTTGGTATTGAACGGCGGGGTCTTTGAGGCCCATGCCGACGTTAACGCCATGGCGTGTCATCCAATTATCGTTGTCTTGGTAGGCGGCGGCGGTGATGACCCAATCGCGGCCGAGGAGTAGCTGGCTCCAGGGGATGGCTTGTTGCTGGAGGATGGCGGCCAGTTCGAGCAGTTCTTTCTGGCCAGTCTGGGTATAGAGCCACTGTGCGATGAGGGCGTTGTCCGCGCCGCGGGAGGAGGCCCAGTCTGTCCAACGGGATAGGGGGCATTGCCGGATGGTTTTGAGTTGGTATTGGAAGTAGCGGGTCATGAAGGGGATGACCCTTTTGTCGTTGGTGGCGGTATAATATTGCTGCAATACTTTGAGCATGATCATGCGCGGCCACCAGTCGTCTCCTGCTCCGCAGCTGTCGGCGGAGACCTGTTTACCGGTTTTGCGTTCCCAGGCGGTGAGGGGGCCGAAGTATCCGGAGGGGCGTTGATGGTCTAAGGTCCAGTCGATGTAGTGTTGTACTTTTTGTTTGAGGCGGGCATCGTCCAGCAGGTATGCGAGGGGGAGGGCGCCATCGAGCCAGTAGGGGGTTTCTTCCCAGCCATCGCCTTTACCACCTAACCAGCCGTTGTCGTTTTTGACTTTAGCGTATACTTCATCGAGGTGGCCGCTGGCACCTTCGTTCATGATCTGCAACTGATGCAGCAGCCACGCTTTAGGGCGTATGGCGCCCAGCGGTAGTGCGGTGTAGGCAGCTGGCGAGAGGGATGTCTGTGGGTCATTAGTTTTGAATGATTGTGCTTTAACGGAGGGCGGGAAGCCCACCGTTAAGGCACCGATAACGAGGATGAAAGGCCTAATATAAGCGAGTATCATATTTGCGGTAGTAGTCATTACGGTGATCGAATAAAGTTTTAAAAAAGGAGCCCGCTGTGAATACAGCAGGCGGTTTTAAACTTACATAAAGTGAAATCTACGCTACTTTTTAAACGCTGCTTCCAGCAGTTTAATGAAGTATCCTCCCACTACGCTTCTAGCCTGGAAGCCTACCATGTTACCGTTGGTAGTTTCGTGCCAGTCGCTGAGGGGTACCCGTGTGGTGGTCTCCGTAGCATATTTATATAGGGGATCGGTGAGTGCCAGGAAGTCCTGTTGATTGTTGGCCAGCACGGCGGTCCACATGATCCAGTCGGATTTGGTGTATGTGCGGCGGCTGTCGAGTGGCAGGCCGTAGGCCTGTTGTTTGCCCAGGTAGTACCTGATCTCTTTTTCGTAGACGGAGGCTGGGAATAGCTGGAGGCCTAGGAGTTTATCCCATACCATGTTGTATTTCTGGCTCCAGGAGCCTTTGTTTTCGAAGGTGAGGGAATAGTGGTCGCCATCATCTGCGAGCTGGATCCATTTGCGTACCATTTCTTTGGCCAATGTTTCGTATTTGGCAGCGGTGGTGTTGTCGCCCAGTTGTTTGGCGAGGCGGGCATATCCACCCAATGCTACGATGGCTTTTACGGAGAGGTTGGCATTGCGGGCGAGGTGGCCGGCGAAGTCGTCGGTGCAGAGTTGGTTAGCCGGGTCGAAGCCCTCTTTGGCCAGGTATTCTGCCCATACGGTGAGTGTTTTCCAGTGTTGTTTTGCGTAGGAAGCGTTGCCCTCTACTTTTGCGATGGCGGCGGTGAGGATGAGCATGTTACCACTTTCTTCTACCGGCATGTCTTCTCCGTATGTTTGTCCGTTGGCCAAGGGGTATGTACCCAGGTCGTGTGCAGCGAAAGGTTTGGTCCATTTTCCACTTTCGCTGTAGTAGAATATCCCGTTCATCATTCCTTTGAGCAAGGCGGGATTATACAGGAGGTATAGCGGAGCGGACGGATAGGTGATATCTACGGTGTTGATAGAGCCATTGCTGAAGTTCTCTTTGGAGAGGAAGAGTAGCTCGCCCTGCGGGCTTTTCACGAGTTTGTGCGCGGCGATGCTCTGACGGTAGGCTATTTCGCAGAGGCGGGCATATTTTTCTCCCCCCACTTTACGGGCGTTGTTAAACAGTTCTTCGTCGAAGGCATTACACTTTTTCAGGATAGCCTCCTGTTGTGTTGCTGCCAGTGCGAGTTGTTGTTCGATGGTACTCTTGCCATCGGCATTCCACCATGGGCGGAGGTTTTCGCCGAAGTACTGGATAGCGTATTCATCGTCGTATGCCAGCAGGAAGGTGGTACGTTTAGGCGTGTTAATGACAGCGCCGAGGGGTACCAGTGTATTTAGTGTGAGCTGGTTGCCGGTAAGGTTCTTGTTGGTACCACCCTCGAATACGGTGTGCTCATCGAGGTAGGGCGATACCCATTGTTTTGCGTTTTTATCTGCTTTGATACCTACGAACATGTGGCCCCAGTCTATGCGGAGGTCATCGCCTTTCTTTTTGAGGACTGGTTGTTCAACGGTACCAGCTTTGAGGATGGCGAGGCCTTTTGCGTTGTATTGGGAGGCGGTGACGGCTTGGTCGGGGGTATTTACGGCGATATCGGTGGAAGTGCCCAGGTAGAGTTCTGCCTGGTGGGATTTTCCATCTGCTGCTTTTACGTCGACGTTCACGTAGGTTACGGGTCTGGCGATGAGGTCGAGGTCTTTGAGCAGCAATGGTGAGGTGAACGTGAGTTCTACGCCCAGGCCGCCGCAGCGCAGTGCGTAGCGGGTTTGTGTGGCACGGAGGGAGGTGTTGATCTGTTCGGCGACGGCTACCTGTTGTGAGGCACCTTTATGTTCGAAGGTGGCGAGGCCGGCATCGAGCCAGGCGCCGCCGGCGGTATTCGCCACATGGATGGCCAATACCTGCGGGCCTGGTTTGGCGTGGGCCGCTATTACTTCGCTGATCGGGATGTACGCAAATTTATGGGTCCAACCTTTGAAGTTATAGATGCTTTGGCCATTAAGGTACACTTCTACGTTATCGTCGTGCCTGATCTTGAGGAAGAGGTCTTTAAGATCGTTCTGTTGTAAGGTGAAGCTACGTCTGATCCAGAGGTCTTTGCTATGCCAGGGTGTTTTTACCTGTGCGTCATCATCGCCGAAGGGTGCCTGTCCGCGTTTCCATTGCTGATCGTTGAATGCGGGTTGCATCCAGTCGCCGGCGGGTTGTGATTCCGTATAGGCGACATCGTAAGCGGCTTCGTTGGCGGTGGGCAGTATTGCTTTGTATTTAGGTACGTTGTTACCCAGGAAGCGATAGACTTTACCATCTACTTTGAGCAATCCGGTGAGGGATTGCGGGGATCCGCTCCAATGTTTGGTTGGTTCGGCGGTCAGCTTATCGGTGGTGGACCAGATGCTGAAGTACGGGTCGTGAGTGACCAGTGGGTAGGCAGGTGCGATCTGTTGTGCATCTGCGGTGAGTGCTGCTGCTGCGAGGGAGAGTAAAAGCACACTTTTTCTCATATCGATATTCTTTTAGGCGGTTATTGTGGTGTGATCTCTACCAGGCTTGCATTGTACAGCGGAGAGTGTATTGTTTTCAGGCTTTGTGCCGGCATTTTTATTTCTTTACGATCGTAGGTCATGATACCATTGATTTCGACTTCTACGTCGGTTGTCTGTGTGTAAACGGCTGCGGACAGGCCTTTCCGGATGAGGTGAGGCATGCGATCTATCAGCTCTTTGTATCTGTGGAGCAGTTCTTCTTTTGTTTTGAAGCGTTGGTATCCCCAGTTATCTTTTTCCTGCCAGGTGTGGCCTTGTACGGGGAGGCCGAGGCCGCCGAATTCGCCTAAAACGAGTATGCGGTTGGCGCCGAAGAGGGCGGGATCTGGCATGGAGGGATCGGGATAGTGGTGGAGGTCCACGATGTGACCGACAGGTTCGAAGTTACCACCGCTGGCGCTGTTGACCAGTCTGGAGGGATCTTGCTGCATGGTCCATTCGGTGATCTCGCGGGTTTTGAATTGGCCCCATGCTTCGTTGAAGGGTACCCATACGACGATGCAAGGGAAGTTGTAGAGGTCTTGCATGATCTCTTTCCACTCGGAGCGATAGGCTTGTTCGGAGGCAGCGGAGCGCTGCTGATCGGAAGCGAGGCCATATACGCCCGGGTTGGGTTCCCAGCGGTTACCGAGGTCACCGCTGGGCATGTCCTGCCATACGAGCATCCCCAGTTTATCACAATGGTAGTACCAGCGGGCTGGTTCTGTTTTAACATGTTTTCTGATCATGTTAAAGCCCATTGCTTTTGTCTGTTCTATATCAAACAGGAGTGCTGCGTCTGAAGGCGCAGTGTAGAGGCCATCGGGCCACCAACCCTGGTCCAGCGGACCATACTGAAATACGAATTTATCGTTGAGGAGCATACGTTGTATGCCCTGTTGATCTTTGCCCATGGATATTTTGCGCATGGCGAAGTATCCGGCTATCTGGTCTATTTTTTTGCCTTTACGCAGTAAGGTTGTTTTCAGGTCGTAGAGGAACGGATGTTCGGGAGACCACAGTTCGGGCTGTGGTATGTTGAGTACGGCGGTGGCGTTGGGTGCTACGCGTTGTTCTGCGATCTGCTGGCCATTTTTCGAAGCGGTGATCAGGAGTTCATCGCCTGGTTGTGCTGCGTTGACGGTGGTTTGTACGGTGAGTGTTCCTTTGTTGATATCCGGTGTCTGGCGGGTATCGCTGATATAGGCTTCGGGTACAGGTTCTAACCATACGGTTTGCCAGATACCGGTGACGGGGGTGTACCAGATGCCGTTAGGGCTTTTGACCTGTTTGCCGCGTGGTTGCGGGCCATCATCGCTGGGATCCCATACGCGTACGACGATGTCGGCTTTATTTTTCCCTTTGAGGGCTGCCGTGACATCGAAGCTGAAAGGATCATATCCTCCTTCGTGGGAGCCGGCAGGTTGTCCATTTACCCATACTTCGCAGCGCCAGTCTACTGCGCCGAAGTGCAGTAATACTTTTCCTTTACGCCAGGCGGCAGGTACAGATACGGTACGGTGGTACCATAATACGCTATCTTTTCCGACGGTGGTGCTTACTCCTGACAAAGCCGATTCTACCGCGAAGGGCACCACGATGTTACCGGAGTATGTATCCGGAGCGGTAGTGGATTCTTTGGGTGTGATCTTATACTGCCAGGTACCGTTGAGGTTGACCCAGTCGTTGCGGACCAGTTGCGGACGAGGGTAGTCCGGCAATGGGTGTTCTTTGTCCAGCTGGGCGCCCCAGGTGGTGCCGATGCGTGTGTTTGTGCCTGTCTGCGCGATGGCGGCTGTTGTGAGCAATGCCAGCGCTGTCGTGATGATCAATGGCTTCCTGTTCATTATCCGAGATTATTAGATTTACCTGTAATAAAAGAGTGATGAAACTGTCGCTATTGAAGCGACAGTTTCATCACCGGGGAGAAGATCCTGTCCTCCACTCCCACTATTTTAAGCCCGATGCGGGCGAATATATAGTTCTGTGCCGGTACGAGTGCCGGTATGTTTACGGATAGTTTGACGTTGTTCCTATTGGCGATATCTTTTCCATCGACTTCTGATTTGGCGATGTTGTCGACGCCGGACACGAATACGGTCTTATTGATATAGAGGCTTACCTGTTCTACTTCTCTGGCGGCGGCGCCGGTGATGATCTGTTCTATTTTAAACGTTGTATTGACTTGTGCATTACCAGTGGTGAATTGTGGCGATCTGATCATGAAGTAGGGTGTTACATCTATATCGATGGTTTTATTGCCCTGTACCTGTATGGTGACGGAGTCTGGTGCGCCGCTGGGTGTTTGTTTCCATTGGAAGGGTCCTTGTCCGTTGGGTATGATAAATTTGTAGGTTCCATCAAACAGTGATGCGGAGAAGGAGCCATCGGGGGCGAAAGTACTTTCCATAGCGCCTGTTTTACCAAAGCCGTATTGATACAATTGAAACGGTACCTGTCCATATTCTACGTCTATAGCGGTGCCCTGGTACACGATCCTGCCGGTCAGTTTGGAAGAGGGCGGTGAATAATTGTCTTTTTTACACGCCGTAATGGAAGTTAACACTATCAGGAGGAATGACCAGATATATTGTTGTTTCATCATCGGTTACTTTTTTATTGGTTAGGTTGGCGTACGATCTTAGGGTTATTAGCCCTGATGTTGTCATCGATGAAGGAGTAGTAGTTGCCCAGCTGGAATCGGTTGGCGCCTGTTACTGCCTGTGGCAGAACGATCTTATAGAGCCATTTGCCATTGTTGGGGCTGGCCGGGTTATACAGTTTGTATGCCCAGAGGCCATATGGTTGTGTGCTGCGTTTGGCGGCTTTTCCCAAGTTGGTCAACAGGTCGGAGGTGCTTAGTTTATTACCATCCCAGACGATGTGAGCGAGGCGCCAGCGTTTCATATCGTAGAAGATATGTCCTTCGAAGGCCAGTTCTACGCGGCGTTCGTGAACGATGCGATCGAAAGTGATATCGGCGGCGTTGAGTGGGTTGATGAGACCGGCTCTGGCGCGTACCTGGTTCATATAGCTGGCGGCTACGTCTTTTTGTCCCAGTTCGAATGCTGCTTCTGCGGCATTGAGCAGTACTTCAGCATAGCGATAGCGGATGAACGGCAGTTCGCTGTTAGTACCTCTTGATCCGGCGCCCGGGGCGGGATCAAGGTATTTACGCAGGTAGAAGCCGGTTTGGGCGGTGAATTCTTTTCCTGGCACAGGGCCATCGAAGCCAACGACTTGTACGTTGGTATTGGTACCCGGGAGTTTTTTCTGTGCGCCTCTGTCGTCGCCGGTGAGTATGCTACCATCTGCCAGTTGGTATCCGGCCCAGATGTCTACTGCTCTTTCGCGGAATATGCTACCTGGCAGCATGATGGTACCTGCAAGGCGGGCATCGCGGCCGGCGAAGATATCGATCTGTTGATTGTAGAAGACTGGTTGTCCGCCGCCATCGGTGATGGACAGGGGAGCGAAGGTATTATCCAGTTTTTCAAAAGCCAGCAGGAGGTTGAGTGAAGGGTTGATGCGACCTCCCTCCTCTTCTTCTGCGCCGTAACGGGGCTGGTTGACAACGGTGAAGTTGTGTACTTTACCACTTTTCAATTTGAAGTCTTCGACGAAGATGGATTCCGGGTTATTGGCTTTGTCAATGAATATGTTGGCGAAGTTTTCTGACAACTCATTTTTCTTCATGTAGAGGGCGTAGCTGCCTGCGTTGCCGTTGATGATTTCCCTGGCGGCGGTGAGTGCCTGGGTGTAATATCCATTGGCTTTGGCGGCGGGTATGCCTACTTCTTCGCCCGGAAGGCTTACTTGCGGGGTATTGACGCCATATCTGGCAATGGAGCCGGCATATAGTGCTGCTCTGGCTTCCATGGCCAGGGCGGCTGCTTTTGTCGCCCTGCTTTTCTGGTTGACATCGGCGGGCAGGTCGTTTTTGATCGCTTCTGCTTCTTTGATCACGAAGTCATATATCTCGGCTTCTTTGGAGCGCGGGTATTGCAGTTTACCCGGATCGCTGCCCAGTTCGTATACGAGTGACTGTAAGATGAGGGGGACGCCGCCCATGCGTTTGGCCATTTCGAAGTAATAAGCTGCCCGGAGGAAGCGGGCTTCTGCCAGGAAGCGCGTTTTCTGGACATCGGTGAGTGCTTTGGCGGCGGTGGCTCTTTCTATGAACAGATTGAGGTCGCGTACATAGCCATAGTCCCAGGTGCCCCAGGCGCCGAAGCCCCAGCTATTGCGTTGTACGATCTCTACACGGCCATTTTCGGAAGGGAAACTTTCGCTGAAGTCGGCGAAAGTGACCCAATCTTTCAAGGTAGAGATATCCAGTTGTCTGTTGTACAGATCGGCCAGTATGGAAAGTACCTGGTTAGGTTCTGAGAATGCCTGGTCGTTGTCGAGTATAGATCGGGGCTGCACATCCAGGAAAGCCCTGTCGTTGCAGGCGGTGGCGGTGATCAGCCCTATGCATATGAGTGATAATAACTTTTTCATCGTCATGATTTATAATGAGAGATGAATACCTACGTTGAACACTTTGTTCTGCGGGAACTGCAAACCATTTTCGTCATTTACTTCCGGGTCGATGCTGTATGGTTTGAGGTTGTCGAAGGAGAACAAGTTATACGCGTTGATATAGAAACGGGCGGCTTGCATACGGAGGCGTTTCCTTAGTTTTTCGGGCAAGGTGTATCCCAGCTCCAGGGTACGGGCACGCAGGTATGTTACGTTGTGTGCCCAGAAGGTGGAGTTGCGGGTATAGTTGCTATGCTTGCTCTGGTTGAACCTGTTGGCCGGATATTTACCAGGGACCCAGGGGCTGTTGAGATCGTACAGATCCTGGCGGTGCCAGCGGTCTTCGAAGATAGTGTTGAGGTTACCATCATTCTGGAATGCCCAACGCGTTTCGTAGTTCTGGAACCAAGTGTATCCGGATGCGCCGGAGAAGTCAGCGGTGAAGTCGAAGTTGCTATAGGACAGGCCGAAGGAAAAGCCGAAGTTGATATTAGGCTGTTTACCTACACCGTAGCCGATGGGCCGTTCGTCGTAGCCATCAATCTTACCATCGCCGTTCATGTCTTTATAGATCAGGTCTCCCGGCAGGAGTGTTTTATTGCCTTCTCCATCAATATTTACAGGATAGTTATTGATCTGATCTTGGGAGGTGAACTGGCCAATCACTTCGTATCCCCAGGTGATATTATCCAATCTGTTTTCGCGGGAGTTGCGGTACTGGTCCCAGGAGTTGAAGAAGCGGGGGCTGTAGGAGGAGAGGAATTTGGAACGGGAATAGCTGAAGTTCCCCCCCAGGTGGTAGCGTAGTTTTCCTGCTTCGCCATTGTATTGCAAAGCGATTTCCTGTCCATACTGGGCATCGCTGTTGATGTTTTCATCGGGCAGGTTATACCCTATTTCGATGGGTACGAGTACATCCAACTTGCGCCCTCTGAGGCCGGTACGTTTGCGATAGAAGTAGTCTACGGTACCGCTTAATCTTCCATTGAACATACTAAAGTCGATCCCTACATCGAACATTTTGCTGCGGAGCCAGGATATGTTGGTGATGGGTACGCCTCTATCTCTTGAGCCTACGATGGCTTTACCATCGAGAATGGCGACGCCCTGGTTGTAGCTGTATCCTTCGCGGTAGGCGTAGGCTGGCAGGTCAAGTTGTCTGCCATCATCGCCCAGTACGCCGTAGGAAGCTCTCAGTTTGAGATCGGACAATATGCTTTTATGACCGATGATATTGCGTAGCCATTTTTCTTCGGTGAGGCGCCATCCGGCGGATGCTGCGGGGAAGTAACCGACTCTTTTGTCGGGTGCGAAGAGATAGGATGCATCGCGGCGTGCGGATACTTCGAAGAAATATTTATCTGCGAAGCTGTAGGTAAAGCGGCCTATATATCCGATCCTGGCTTCTATGTCGTCGCTGTCGTCGTAGCTATCTGCGGTATTGAAGTATATCAAAGAGAGTACGTTGGCGCTGGGTACGGAGTGTATCCAGTTGCGCTGGCGTTGGTTTTTTATACGTTCGGCCACGAAGGTAGCGCCGATAGTATGGCTGCCGAAGGTACGGTTGTAGTTCAGCTGCCATTGTGTGGTGATGTTGATCTGTTTAACCTGTTCTCTTTCGCGCCAGGGGTTTGTACTACCCCCTGTCACTTTGTAGGAGTCATCATCCGGGTTGTAAGTGTAAGTGTTGTAAGTGTATTCGTGATTGTTAAACATCAGGTCGGCGAGGTAATAGGAATATACGCCGCTGATGGTGAGGCCGGTGATACCCGGCACCTGGTATTCTGCGGTAAAGTTGGACTGTAGTACGCGCCAGTCGCTTTTGAAACGGCCTGCATTTTTGTAGTTCAGGTATGCCCAGTTGGTCTCGTTATGTTTGATATCGTTGAGATAGTTTGGGTTGTCGTTTGCGTAGGGTCGTTCGAGTGGTGTGTTACGCATAACGGCGAACCTGGCGAGCCAGTAGTCGTCGGTGCCTGGTACACCCGGATTTTCTTTTGTTTCGATACGGCCATTGATGTTTACGCCTACTTTGATACGTTCGCCGATGCGGGCGGTAACGTTAGACTGAATGTTGGTACGGCCAAATTTGAATTCTCTGCCCAGCACGGAGTTTTGATCGAGTCTTGTACCGGAGAGGTAGTAGTTGATCTTCTCGGAGCCACCGGTAACGTTTACGTTGACGGAGGTGAGTGGGGCATTGGGCTGGATGATAAAGTCGCGCCAGTTGAAGCTTTGGTAGCCACGTTCGGTGCCTGCTTTATATTTTTCCAGTTCTGCCGGGGTGATGGTAGTACTACGACCCGGTCCGTTCATTTCTGCCTCTGCGCGGTAGCGCATATAGTCGTAGGAGTTATTGATGACATTTGGAAATCGGGACCAGTTCTGTATGCCGGTGTAGGCGTCGATATTGACGCGGTTGGCGCTGCCCAGTTTTCCTTTTTTGGTGGTGACTACGACTACGCCGTTGGCGGCACGGACGCCATAGATGGCGGCGGAGGCATCTTTGAGGACGGCGATGCTTTCGATGTCGTTGGGGGCGAGGTTATTGAACTGGCCTGCGTCCTGTTGGATACCATCGATGACGAAGAGGGGGTCTCCGAGGTTACGGATCTGGATGTTAGCACCGGCACCGGGGCGGCCGTCGGGCATACGGAATGTGACGCCCGGCATTTTTCCTGCGAGGGTAGCGCTGACGGTGGCGCCGCCGTGTACGCGCCCCAGGTCTTTTGCGGAGACGGACGAGATGGCACCGGTGAGTGATTCTTTACGACGGGCGCCATAGCCTACTACTACGACTTCGCCGATGTCTTTTTTGTCTTCCATGAGGAGTATCCGGATGACGGATCTTTGTCCGACGGTTACTTCCTGGGGCACGTAGCCGATGGAGGAGAACAGTAATGTGGACTGAGCACTGGTGACTTTGAGGGTGTAGGTGCCTTCGGCGTCGGTGCGGGTGGCATTTTTAGTGCCTTTTTCGAGAACGGTGACTTCTGCGACACCTTTGCCAGCGCTATCGCGTACGCTGCCTGTGACAGTGATCTTACTATTATCCTGAGAAAACGCGGAAAGGCTGGCGATGATCAGTAGGGAGAAGCATAAGGAAGCGGGTTTGCTGTTTCGCCAGCTATGCCATAGGACAGCAGACAGCGTACCCAAAAATGAGTGCCAAAACGTGGATTTCATACATTATGCGATTGTTGGTTGGAAAATGGACGTTACGTTATCGATTACATAGTATCTTCAAGTTTTAATTCCTACATTTAGATGATGATGCGAAGTAAGGGTTTGTTGAGGGAAAGGATTATTCCACGTGTTTCATAATTTTTCCAAAATGTTACAGGGGCCGGGAAGATGAGCCGGTCTGATATTAACCAGTGTGTTATTGAGCGTCAAGGTATTGCATACGAATCTACGCCGACCCGGTGTCACTACAAGGAGCATCTTCTTATTACTCCTGTTATTGTTATGTACTTATTTATTGCAGGCTCAGCCTTACTATTTCCGTCATTACCAAGTAGAGAACGGGCTTTCTAATAATACGATCAACTGCAGTGCGCAGGACAAGAAGGGATTCCTATGGCTGGGGACGAAGGAAGGCTTGAATCGTTTTGACGGTTACCGTTTTAAGCTCTTTACGCTGGAGGATACGGCGACGCATGCATTGACGCGGGATTTGATCTATTGTCTTTTTGTAGATCCGAAAGGGACTTTATGGGTGGGTTCCCAGAAAGGGTTGTACCGATATGATGAGGGGAAGGAACGGCTGGTAAAGTTTATCGAAGGGTTGCCGGAGATCAAAACTATTACGATGGACCGTAGTGGGCAGTTGTGGTTTATTTCGGATGTGACGGTATGCCGGTACAATTTCGAGGGGAACCGGGTGACGGTTTTCCCGGCCCGTCGTTTTTTTGCGGCGACGACGTTGTGTATGTCTGCCGATGGGGATATGTGGTTTGCTTCACTGGATGGGCGGATACACCGGTATGACAGCAGCCGTGGCCGATTTGACCCTTATTCTATATTTGACCATTCTCCACCTATTACTTCCTGTTGGGTGAACCGGATGTTGCCATCGGGGCCGCATTCGTTGTTCATCGGTACTTTTTGCCAGGGGGTAAAAGAGTTTGATACGCAGACGGGGCGTTATACGGATGTGTTGACTTACAACCCGGAAAAGACGACCATTTTTGTACACGATATCATCCGATATTCGGAGCGGGAGTTCTGGTTTGCCACTGAGTCGGGGATTTTCATACTGGATAATGAGCGGCGGGAGTTCCAGCATTTGCGTAAGCAGGCAATGGACCCCTACTCTATTTCGGACAATGCGGTGTATACGCTTTGTAAGGACCTGGAAGGTGGGGTATGGGCCGGCACTTTCTTCGGCGGGGTGAACTATTATGCGCGGCCATATACTCCTTTCCGGAAATACTATCCTAATTATCAAAGTAATGCGATCAGTGGTAATGCGGTGCGGGAGATCTGCGAGGACCGGTACGGACAATTGTGGATCGGTACGGAGGATGCAGGTTTGAACCGGCTGGACCCTGCGACAGGTCATATTACGCAGTTCAAGCCGACCGGTAGTGCTTCGAGCGTGGCTTATTATAACATACACGGCCTGTTGGCTGACGGGGACGATCTCTGGATAGGGACGCATGAGCATGGTCTGGATGTGATGGATATCCGGACGGGTAAGGTAAAACGGCATTATGTAGCCGGCGATCGTCCGGGGCAGCTGCATAATAACTTTGTGCTGTGCCTGTTGAAATCTTCTGACGGGCAGTTATTTGTAGGCGGGGGTACTACGCTTTATCAATATTTTGCTGCCGGAGACCGGTTTGAGCAATGTCCGGAGATACCTGGTGGTATGATCGTTTCAGCGTTGCTGGAGGACCGGCAACATACGATCTGGGTGACGACCTTTGATCACGGTGTATTTTACTTTAACCGGCGGACGGGCGCCAGGGGACAGTTCCTGAACGATCCTGCTGATCCATATAGTCTGCCTATCAATACATTGAACGCTATCTGTGAGGACCAGCGCGGGGATATTTGGTTTGCGACGGAAGGCGGTGGGCTTTGCCGGTTGACACCCGGCAGTAACCGTTTTATCCGTTATACTACTAAAGAAGGGCTGCCCAGTAATTACATTTTCAAGGTACTGGAGGATGATAATCATACGCTTTGGCTGGGTACGTCCAAAGGGTTGGTGCACTTTAACCCGGACGGCAACCAGGTGACGGTATATACCAAAGCCAACGGATTGCTGAACGATCAATTCAACTACAGCTCGGGGTATAAGGACCGGCGAGGGCAGTTGTATTTCGGCAGTACCAAGGGGATGGTCTCTTTTCATCCCGATCAGTTTATCCCTAATAATTTCCATCCGCCAGTATATATCACGGGTTTCCAGGTCGATAATAAGGAGTTGACGGTGCGGAAGGACAGCCAGCTGTTGTCGAAGTCTATTATCTGTACCAAAGAGATCGTGCTGCCTTATGACCAGTCGTCGTTCAGCCTGGATTTTGCAGCGCTTAGTTATACTTCTCCGGAGGTGACCGCCTACCGTTATATGATGGAGGGATTGGATAAAGAGTGGACAACCATTGCATCTAACCGAAAGGTGTATTTTACCAAGTTGTCTCCCGGGGACTATACTTTCCGGGTGCAGGCGGCGGTAAACGGCTTCTGGCCAGCAGAAGACCGGTCGCTTCGAATCAAGATACTACCTCCTTTCTGGCGTACAACATGGGCTTATTTATTATATACCCTGTTGGTTTTGGCGATCTGTTACCTGCTGGTACGTAATTATCACCGGCGGACGCAGATCAAGAAGGAGAAAGAGATCTACGAAGCGAAGATCGACTTCTTCACCAATGTGGCACATGAGATCCGGACACCGTTGACACTTATCAAGGGTCCGTTGGAGAATCTGCTGGAGCATGTACCTACGACACCTGATATAGAGGAGGATGTGCTGATGATGGAACGTAATACCAACCGGCTGATGGCGCTTATTACGCAGATACTGGATTTCCGGCAGACAGAGATCAAGGGATTCCGGCTGGACCTGGCGCAGGTCAATATAAATGAGATATTACAAGGTACATTTATCAATTTTACACCTTTAGCGAAAAAGCGTTCTTTACAATATGAGATCGAACTGCCGGCTGAGCCTCTCTATGCCGCCGCTGATGAAGATGCATTACAGAAGATCATCAGTAACCTGCTCAGCAATGCTGTAAAGTATTCTACCGGTGCGGTAAAGGTGGTATTATACCCTGCATTATCCGGTACTCCTCATTTTGTGATCGAGTGTTGGAGCGATGGCAACCAGATACCTGCGGAGATGGCGGAGAAGATATTTGAGCCATTTTTCCGGCTGAAGGAAACGATACGACAGAAAGGCACCGGTATTGGGCTGGCATTGGCCCGCTCGCTGGCGCTCTTACATAAAGGAGAATTATATCTGCGTACCGATGCGCCGGAAGGCTGGAATGTATTTGTATTGACCATTCCCATGGAGGCTACCGGCGTGCGGTTATCATCACCAGATGTGACATCCCTGTATGATCATCCATAAAACCTATTATCTATGTTACCAACTATACTACTTGTCGATGACGAAGAGGAAATACTGGAGTTCCTGGAGCGTATACTCCGGTCCAAATATACTTTGCTGAAAGCTGCTGACGGGAAACAGGCTTTACAGGTACTGGCTACTGCGGCAGTACAGCTGGTGATCTGTGATGTGATGATGCCGGAGATGGATGGATTTGAGTTGTGCCGGTTGATCAAATCGGACTTTGAGCATTCTCATGTGCCGGTGATCCTGCTGACGGCTAAGAATACGCTGCAAGCGAAGATTGCCGGGCTGGAGCTGGGTGCGGATGCTTACATAGAGAAGCCATTTTCTAAGGAGCATCTGCAGGCGCAGATTGCCAGTTTGCTGACCAACCGTAATATGATACGGGAATACTTTTCCAGTTCTCCGCTGGTGCATATCAAAAGTATGGCACATACGAAGGCGGATGAGCGATTCCTGGAGACGCTGCATGAGACGATCTCCCAGCATATGGAGGATGTGGATCTGAATGTAGAGCAGCTGGCGAGGCTTATGAATATGAGCAGGGTGACGTTGTACCGGAAGATAAAGGCGGTCTCTGATCTCAGTCCGCTGGAACTGATCAACCTGATCCGGTTAAAGCGGGCGGCGGTATTGCTGGCGGAAGGTGAGCATCGTATTTACGAGATATCGAACATTATCGGCTTCAGCTCTCAAAGTAATTTCTCCCGTAATTTCCAGCGGCAGTTCCATATGACACCCCGTGATTATGTGCAGTTAAAGCAGGATGAGCGAAAATTTCATTCCTCCTGAGCGAGAGCCACTTTAGTCCTTTGAGGAAAGTAGGTAGCTGGGTATCCATATGCTCCAGATTACTATAGATCTCTCGTTTATATAGCACGCATCCTACCTGTTTGACGGGCAGGTAGTCAGTCAACTGTTTCATGAGCAAGGCTTGTCTCCGGACGGTGGTGCCATAGGTGATAAAAGCTCTCATCTTATCCGGCCGTACTGTTGCCGGTGTTTCGGTCATAGTTAAGGTGGTTTTTACATATGGACGATATACTATGTTGTTAATAAAAATAGGTGGCTGCGGGAGACTGACATAATGCGGCGCTGAAGACTAACTAAACATTATCATATTTTGCTACTTTGGGTATAGGAATGATATACCCTAACTACAGGAAAGGTGGACGTAAGATATACCAGGCTTGGGGCTATATCAACTGGCAATGCACACCTACTTCCTGTGAGTGTTTAGATTAATGCATTAAGATGCAACGATGATCCGGATGGCCATGCCGTTAACTGGGCCCCTATAGCCCCCGTACCCTTTCTCTCCTTTTTTCTCCCCCCTTATTCTTTTTTGTTTTCACCTGATATTGACATCTGTCATGCCTTAATAGTGTGTTGGTATTACTGGATCTTTACGGAAGATACCTGGTCATTGGCGTTGGGACTCAGGCTTGTAAAATTGGGTGTATCAGCCGTTAATGTCCAGGAGGTGCCTGTGAAATTGTCGTGTTGATACATAATTACTTTACGACCGGCGGGTATCTTGACGGAGGAGGCCCAATCGTTTGCTACCCCTTTGGCCTGTAGCTGGGATAAGGTATAATTACCTGGCGCGAGTGCCTGCGAGGCGGTGCCACCATAGTTGATATCCTGATAGAAGGTTACACCGGAGGCAGCAGGTTTGCCGGTGATCACCTTGGTGATGGGAAATCCTTGAGTATAGTCTCCTCCGAGATCGAAGACCATGATACCACCTTTTGTACCCTGGGTGGGATTCCAGTTCACGCATTTCTGTACGTTGGCCGCGGTACTGGTACTTCGGAAGTTCTTTTCTGCGGATATGCCGAACAGTACCTGCCCGGCTGGTACGCCTGTATTGATAATTGAGGTGAAGGTTAATTGATTGCTACCGCTGGAGACTGACCAATAGTCCATAGTAGAGACGAAATCGTAAACACCGGGGGTATTTTTCAACACATCGTAACCCGAGGTTTCGTATACTACTGCGGAGAGAAGGGCATTGGTGCCTGAGCTCGGACCGAAATATTTAGCCAGGCTGTTAACGGCCTTGTAGGTGTTTGCGTCGACCGGACTACCTTCTATGTCGAGGTCGATGCCATCCAGTTTCCATTCATCCAATACTCTTTTCTTTACGGCTCTGGCGAAAGCGTCGTAGTCGAGGTTAGCCGGTGCTTTGGTCCAATCGTTGACGAATAATGACAGTATTACTTTGGTACCTTTGGCCTGCAGCAGGTGTGCGGTGTCGATGATCTTATCCCAGTCTTTGCGGGGGCCGCTTATGGCGAGGCCTATATCGAGGGCGGCGGTACCGGTATCGGGGTGGATGCCACCTGCGAAGAGGGCTAATACATTGACGGAGGAGGGGATGTCGCGTAGTGCCATCTCGTCGTCGTTACCGGCGTATGGGAGCCAGTAGGCCATAAATTTGGGGACATAAGGTGTACGTGGAGCGGCAGCTATTGCTTCTGTCCGGGCATTGTTGGATGTGGAAGGGATGGTATCTTGTACCAGGTCCTTCCGGCAGGCGTTGAAAGCGATTAATGCCAACAGCAGCAAAAGTGCATTTGATTTGATTTTCATTGTCTTTTTACGAGTTTGGTTAAAGATAATAACGGACACTATTAAGGATGACAGATGTAAAAGTAAAGTGGGGCTGTCAGCCGTGCGGAAATGGCTGGCCAGCGATCCGTTAACGGGCGTTTATTTTTTAACGTGGTTTATTACGTCCGTTATTATAAAGACGATCATCTTTTTAAAATGGATACCTGGGGATATAAAAAACAGGATATGACTCACAAAAGACTCTCTGACGGTCTTCCTACTCTTATTGGCGCTTTGCTTATTGGTGCTGGTGCACAGATTGCCAAAATATAGTTTAAAAGAAAGCAGCCGTCATCCCAAGGGTGACGGCTGCCTGTTTACATAAGCATAGGGTACTTCCTATTATTTGAATCGGATCTCTTTAAGGGTGAACCCGCCGGTTCCGATCAATATTCTAATTGTTTGTTTGCCTTTCTTCAGCTGCATATTTTCCAGTGTTACTGTTTGCCAGTCTTCAGGGCCTTTGGCGGCTGGTATTGCTATTTCTTTGGCCAGTTCGGTGTTGCCTGTTGACAAGGTTACTTTACCCGGTTTTTGTCCGCCGGTGAGCAGTTCTATGGTATAAGCGGCATTTGCCGGTACGTCTACTGTGTACTGTAGCCACTCTCCTGCTTCTGTATCTGTGATATAATAGCTTTCGTAACGGCTTTCTTCTTTCCGGATGTCTACGCCGTCGTTGCGGTAGGTACGCCCCCGGTTGCCACCACTTCTTTGTCCGTTGGAGATATGATAATCGGCGGTATCTGTATCAAAATAGGCGACGCCGTTAGGTCCCAGGTCATAGTCCACGGCTTTAAGGGTGTATCCTTTTGTGAGGCGGTGGTTTTTGAAGGGGACAGCGGTGGGGTTGAACGGTTGGCGGATCATGGCATCGATCACATCCCGATGTACGATGTTACTGCGGATATTAGTGTATGCTGCCAGTTCGAGCAGGCCGCTGTAGGCATTGCTTTCTTTGGGTTTATGTTTGGACTGTCCGCTCCAGTAGGCTACGAGGTCGTCATAATTGGGATTGGAACGGATCTGCAGGGGATTATTGGCGCCCAGTTTTTTGAGCGGCCACCATGCCCAGCCTATCTGGTGGGATTCGAGGAGGCGGATCGCTTCTGTGAACCAAACGTTGGAGTTTTCTCCTGTTTCGCCCAGCCAAACGGGTACATTGTATTTTGAACGGGTTTCGAGTATGTGACGGATGGAGCTTTCGTCGTTGTTATTCCAGTATTTGTGATAGCTCAGCACCATGTTATCATCCCAGGTGGGGAGCATACCGTTATAGTTATTTCCCCATGCGTTGCCTTCGATAATAATGATATGTTTTTTATCGACAGAGCGGATGGCGGCGGTGATTTCCATCAGCAGTTTACGCAAGGGCGCATTCTTTTGTTCTTTTTGTCCGTTGCGATCGTTTTTATCTTCGAAGCCCCAGTTAGGTTCGTTGATCAGGTCATAACCAGCGATACCGGGTTCATTGGCGTAGCGGGACGCCAGTCGTTTCCAGAGGGCGATGGTCTTTTGCTGATTGGCTTCGCTGTCCCAGAGGGAGGGTTTGGAAGTATCGCGATCGGAGATGTTGAGGTCGTTGCCCTGGCCGCCGGGGGTGGCATGCAGGTCGAGGATGAGATACATATTGTTGGCTTTACACCAGGATAGGAGGCTATCGGTGAGGGCGAATCCTTTTTCCAACCATGTTTGTTGCCCCCGTACCGGTTCTTTTTCGATCGGGAGGGTATATAGGTTATAGTGCATGGGGAGGCGTACGCTGTTGAAGCCCCATGCTTTAAGGGAGTCGATATCTCTTTTGGTGGTATGGTTTGCCAGCCAGGTGTCATAGAATTCCTGTGTTTGTTTTTCTCCGATGAGGTCCTTGATTCTTTCGCGGATCTTGTGTTGCTGGCCATTGCTATTGATACGTAACATGTATCCTTCCTGCAGCATCCAGCCACCGAGGCCGATACCGCGGAGGATGACCGGTTTGCCGGTCTCATTCACTATCTGTTGATCTTTTGCTTTGAGGAATCCCTGGCTATGGCTTTTAGCCGGCAAGAGGGCTAGTAGCGCCAGAGAAGCGACGAAGCAGCTTATTTTGAGTAGATTCATGTGATTAATATTAACGGTTTCCGTATTTCATTACCAGGCATAGGTGGCTACTGCGCCAGCATCCAGTGTGGTGTTCAGCGTCTGTGTGCCCCATTTGATGGTGAAGGGTTTGGCTTCATTTGCTGTGTTAGCGATAATGAGGACTTTTTTACCATCGGGAGTTTTGAAGGCTACGTTTGACAGATGATCTGTTACATTGGATGCGATACGGACAGACCCAGGTCTTACGAGTTTGGAAGCATGTGCGATGACATAATAGGCCAGGTTGCGGGAGACATCGTTGCCGATGATGGTGATGGCACCCTGACACATGGGGCATCCTCCTCTGTCGGTGAATGGTTTATTGTCCTGGTCGGCGGCCAGGTTCCACAGGAGGACGTTACGGCTCCAATTGCGGATGGCACCGATGAGTACACGTTTGACCTGATGGGCAATGCGGATGGTACGGCCGGTGGTATCGGGATTATCCCAGTAGTCACGTTCTATGACCATTTGTTCGGTGAAATAGAGGTGGCGATCGGGATGGGCGTCATGTACATCTGACAATGCGGATATATCGCCACCATAGAGGTGGAATCCGGAGCCATCGATGTATTTTTTTGCCTGAGGGTCATCTAGGATGGAGATGGGATAATCCGGGCGGTCGGCGTTATGATCGTATATGATGATCTTGGTGGAGAGTCCGGCTTTTTTGAAAGCGGGGCCCAGGTGTTCTTTTATAAAGGTGGCCTGGTCAGGAGCTACCATGAGCAAGCTGGGATTATTACCCGGGTGGAGGGGTTCATTCTGTATGGTGATCGCATCGATGGGGATGCCGGTGGCGGCCATTTCTTTGATATATTTCACCAGATATTTGGCGTAGGCGGGGTAATATTCCGGTTTGAGTTGTCCGCCGCGGGTATCGTTATTGGTTTTCATCCATGCCGGCGGGGACCAGGGTGACCCCAGTACTTTGATGGCGGGGTTGATGGCCAATATTTCTTTCATGACGGGGATGACATCTTTTCGATCGGGTCCGAGGTCGAACTTGGCCAGGGCGGTATCGGTTTCACCTGCTGGCAGGTCGTCGTAGGAGAATACCGTTTCGTTGAGGTCGGAGGCTCCTATGCTCAGGCGGATGTAGCTGATACCGATGTTATTAGCGTCGGTGCGGAAAAGTTCATCGAGGATGTTCTTCCTTTTGGCTTTATCCATGCGGATGAGGTGCATGGCGCTTCCCTGGGTGAGTGCATAACCAAAGCCGACGATATCCTGATAGGAGGTTTTATCATCGACGGTGATCACATTTTGCAGGGCGGGTTGTTTACCGAATGTCAGCGGCGCCTGTTGTTGGAATAAGGCACTGCGATCGGCGCGGGTCAGCCATTCGTTCACGGGCGTACGTTGCTGAGCAGACATGTGTAAACATGCCCCCAACAACAGCACCAAACTTGTTGCTTTTTTGTTATTCATCTGCATCTTAGTATAATATTTCTCTGGTATTCCGTCATACTTGCTGACGATGTTTTTGTCCGTCAAGCTGATAATGTCCCCTATTTCACGGCGATAAAAGTAGGGAACCCAATACAGATCTGCAACCTTTCTTACTACATCATTCCTACTACAGATTGCTACAAAGTAATGAATATCAATTCGTTTAACTACTTCATAGGCACTACAAAGCAGTAAGATAATTTTATTATGAGGGAGGAATGGAGGGATTTAGCGAGATATACTGGGGTGCGTGCCAGGTGGCACTGACCCTGAGGATCTTTTATAATTTTTTGATGACGACTGTTTTGGGGGAAGTGGAGATAATGATTCAGCTAGCGGTTTTTGCCGCCGGGAATGGTCATGTTTTCGAGGGCAGGTTCGGAAGAGGCGGTGATGGAAAGCAGCATAAAGAGGCAGGGATACCATGTGTACTTGAACATAAGAAATATTTTTTGGTGATTTTATGGAGGTCAAATTGGGGGTTCGGTATAACAATATAATAAAAATAACGGCGGATGTGGCAATTCTACATTCAAAATACTGATGCCAATTATCATTTTAAATATCGGCTCATTCGTTAGCGATGTGATGTGACGGCCGGCTTTTTTTGTTCAAACATCCAAAATGACTGTTACTTCGAATATAGGTATTGGTATTAGGTTTACCAGCAGCCCAAATTAAAACCCTAAACATATTACTTCTAATTATATTAGTATGTCCACTCAACATTTCGAACTTTAGGTTTAAGTCATGTAGTCCTCGATTCTGAGAGGTGTCTCATGGTCTGTTAATTATGACCACATATACTAAATCCCGAGACAGCGCACAGAGCAAGCAACATCCAATATCAATCGCCAAAGCTTCCCTTGATGAGACCAATTTTACCCTCTTTATGGTTACTATGCATTGCTTTGTTAGCATTCAACATTCCGGTATCGGGCCAGCAAAAAGATGTCATTGTCAGCTTAGTCATGGATAAAGCGACCTACCGACAGGTATTTGAGCGGATCACTGCTCAGACTGGGTTGCAGTTTTCCTACAGTGACCGGTTCAATCCTGACGAGCAGGTCAGGGGTGCGCTCGTAATGGGAAATATCAAATTAAGGCAGGCTTTATATCTGCTGATAAAAAAGCAGCGCAAGCTTGATTTTGAGATCAGTGGCAATACCATTTACATCGATAAAAAGCCGGTGCCAGCTGTCAGCGTTCCGGTTGTTCAACGGGAAGAGCTGTTGGTCATTACTGGCATTGTCACTGACAGTACAGGAATGGCTTTGCCGGGAGCTACCATCAGGGTGATTTCGGACAATTCCGGCAAAGGGGTGACTACCGATATAGACGGGCAATTCCGTATCAGTGGGATATCTAAGTCGGCTCGGCTCGGTGTTTCTTATACTGGTTATCAAACAGCGCTTACGGATATCCCGACTTCGGGGTACCTGCATGTCAGGTTAAGTCATAAGCGGGTAGGTATGGGAGAGATAGAGATCGTGTCGACGGGGTATCAATCCATTCCGAAGGAGCGGGCTACCGGTTCATTTGTTGGGATCAACAACGGCTTATTCAACAGGCAGGTATCTACCAGTATTGTTGACAGGCTGGAAGGGATTGTCAGCGGTCTGCTCTTTGCGAAAGCGGGAACATTAACTGGTAATGACGCGGTGATGTCCATACGCGGAAGAAGTACCCTTTTTGCGGCCACCGCCCCATTGGTCATACTGGATAACTTCCCGTATGACGGCGATCTGCGTAATATCAATCCTAACGATATACAGTCTGTATCCATATTAAAAGATGCGGCAGCGGCTTCCATATGGGGTGCCAGGGCTGGCAATGGGGTGATCGTATTTACTACGAAGCGAGGGAAATTACAGCAACCTGTTCAGGTCACCTTTAACAGTAATCTTACGATCGGCGAAAAGCCCAACTTGCACTCCGTGCCACAACTGACCTCTGCGGAGACGATCGATCTGGAGAAGCAGTTATTTGACAAGGGGGTGTACGACGGCACGATCAGTGTTCCCTATTTGCCCATTTCCCCTGCTGTCGCCATCTTCAGTGATCTGAAAAACGGGAAGATAACGGCCGGAGAAGCGGACCGCCTGATCAATCAGCTGAAGGAAGTGGATGTGAGGAAAGATCAGAAAAAATACTTTTACAACACCAGTGTTAATCAACAATATTCTATAGGTGTGTCAGGAGGGACGGCCATTCATAATTATTATGCCTCCGTCGGGTATGACCGGAATAACAATAGCATGGTCAACAATAAATATGAACGTTTTACGATCAATGTAAACAATACTAACTACTTCCTTAAAAACAGGTTGGAAGTTAGCACCGGTATTCTACTGACGAAATCCAAAACTACGAGCGGCAATAGTTATTTACCCGGCAGCCCTTATGAAAAAGTCGTTTCCCCGGAAGGAAAAGCATTGGCAGTAAATACGACCTCTTATCGCAAGTCTTTTCTTGACACGGTAGGCGCCGGCAAATTACTGGACTGGACCTACAAACCGGTGGATGAAAGGGATTTCGGTGCGACAGAAGATGTCACGGACTACAGGCTTAACTTCGGGGCAAAGTATTACGTCACACCAGATCTCAACATTGCCCTTAGTTATCAGTATGGGCGTGGCAATTATTATGTTCTCATTCCGAATGGCCTGAATACCTTCTATACCAGGAACCTGATCAACAGTTTTACACAAATAGATCCTTTTACCGGTAATATTACAAGGCCTATTCCACTGGGAGATATTAACCAGTATGGGAATACAGTGTCCAATGTGCACAATGGAAGAATCCAGGCGAACTATTCAAAAACGATCCATACGGATCATTATATCACGGGCCTTGTTGGATTTGAGGTCAGGGATACTAAGTCAGATGCCAATTCTAGTACTGCATATGGGATAAATAAGCGGAACGGATCTGCCGGACCTGTGGATTATGTCAATACCTATCCGGATTATGTAACGGGACTGATGAATAATATTCCTGGTAGTTTTAGTTACCAGACACTAGTCGACCGGTTCCTCTCCTATTTCTTTAATATGTCCTATACTTATAAAAACAAGTATATCCTTTCGGGAAGTGTGAGGCGCGATGAATCGAATCTATTTGGAGTCAATACTAACAGGAAGGGAGTACCATTGTGGTCTGCAGGTGTGAGTTGGGAAATTAGCCAGGAAGATTTTTATAGCTCTCATATATTACCGTTCCTGAAAGTACGGGTGACAAACGGGTATAATGGTAATATCGATCGTTCTTTATCAGCCTTTACAACTGCCCAATTAGTACCTGGTGCTGTTAACCAGTTCTTGTCACCTTTTTCAGAAATCCGCAATCCTGTTAATCCTAATTTGAGATGGGAGAAGGTGCATATTGTGAACCTGGGAGTTGACTTTGCGTTCAAGAATAATGTACTAGGGGGCACTATTGAATACTACAGCAAAAAGGGCACTGACCTCTTGGCCAATACGCTTACACCTCCACAAGCTGGCATTACAATGTCTAAAGGCAACTATGCGAAGATGCTGACGCAGGGTGTCGACATTACTTTGCTGGCGCGTATCCTGGACAAACGATTTAAGTGGAACAGCGTCCTGCTGACCTCTTTCGTCAAAGACAGGATATTGAAGTATGATGTGAAACAAACGACCAACTACCGGTACATTGCGGCCAATTACAATGACCCTATGGAAGGCAAACCATACTCGGCCATTTTTGCCTATAAATGGGTGGGGCTGGACAAAGAAGGTGATCCACAGGGTTATTTAAATGACAAAGTGTCAAAAGACTGGGCGGGGCTGCGTAGTTCGACAGATCGTACTGATATGACCTATATAGGTCCTGGTAGTCCTTCTGTTTTTGGCGCCTTCAGGAATAGCTTTTCATTCGGGCCGCTCCATCTGTCCTGCAACATCGTGTATCGTCTCGGCTATTATTACAGGAAACCGGTGATGAATAATGCAGCATTGATTAGTTCTTCTATGATCGGATATCGTCAGCCTGACTATAATAAAAGGTGGCAGCAACCCGGGGATGAACTGCATACCAGCGTACCCGTTATCCGGTATCCGGGAGATGATGCCAGAGATGAATTTTACAAATATGCGTCCGTGAATGTAGAAAAAGGAGATCATATCCGCTTGCAGGATATACAATTATCCTATCGTGTCAATACCCAGCGGTTAAAAGGTATCAACGCGCTCAATATCTACGCCTATATAAGCAATCTGGGTATCCTATGGAGGGCTAACAAAAGTGGTATAGACCCGGATATTCTGACCAGTATTGCTCCCGGGAAGACTTATTCATTAGGTATCAAATTAGACATGTAAAAAATTATTATGAGAATAGCAATCGTAGCAGTCTGGCTGTTACTATGTGTAGGTTGCAGGGATAAATTCCTGGATGTAAAGCCGGATTCCAATATTATAAATCCGTCAACAGTAGAAGACCTGCAAAACCTGCTGGACAATACTGGTACGGTCAACAGGTCTCCCAGCCTGGGAACGATCTCGGCAGATGAGTACTATTATGCAGACGAAGCTACTTTTCTCTCTGCACCTGCTCCGGAAAGGAATGCTTATATATGGGCGGCCAATATCTATACCTCTCCTGAAGGAGTAGACTGGTCTATTCCATATAAACAGATATTCATTGCCAATACCGTATTGGATATTATACGATCTATTCCTGATACAGAGAAAGATTTAAGAGAGGGCAAGCTAGTACGCGGACACGCCTATTTTGTAAGAGGATTTGCGTTCTTCAATCTGCTGACCACTTTCTCCAAAGCTTATAACGCCACTACTGCCAGTACTGACCTGGGTATTCCGTTAAAGTTAAGTCCTATTGTGGAAAACATTGAACAGCGTTCTTCTGTCGAAGACAGCTACCGGCAGGTGTTCAGCGATCTTCAAACGGCTATCCGCTTACTTCCGGATGACAGGCCTACACAATATCGTAACAGGCCATCCAAATCGGCGGTCTATGCGTTACTTTCCCGTATCTGTATTTCTATGAGAAGGTACGATGACGCCTTGCTTTATTCCGACAGCTGTCTTTCCCTGTATGACCAGCTGATCGACTACAATACATTAAATCCAAACATCAACGTTCCTTTCAGCCCTGTTAATGATGAAAACATGTGTAGTTATACCCAGCTCAGCTACAATACCATGCTTTCCTATACGGGTTATTATAAAATAAAGATAGACTCGAATATATACAATGCATATGATGGCAATGACCTTCGAAAGAACATATTCTACAAAATCGATCCTATTTCCAAAAAGCCAAGTCTGAAGGTAGGTATGGGAGGAGGTTTGACACCTTATTCAGGACTTGCAACCGACGAAGTGCTCCTGAATAAAGCAGAATGTCTTGCCAGAAAAAACAGGAATGAAGAAGCACTTGCCATTATCAATAAATTATTAAGTAAAAGATACAAATCCGGCACATTTATTCCGATTCCCCTACCTGGTAATATGCTGGAATTGGTATTCAGCGAAAGGAAAAAAGAACTGGTATTCAGGGGGACCAGATGGACAGACATCAAACGGCTAAATTTAGAATCTGCTCCCATTACGTTACGCAGAAAAGTGGGTACACAAAATTATACGCTGCAGCCTAATAGTCCACTGTATATATTACCTATTCCCGAAGGAGAGATCACTACTACGGGTATTAAACAAAACGAGCGATAAAGCAAAAGATTATGCATCTATCAAAACCTGCTTTCATAGCCACCTTCCTGATGGCCTGTATATCCAACGGGCTGTCGGCCAATACGACTATTACGCTCAAATACGCACATCCGCCGGGGGAGGCAACGATATATATCGCGCCGTCGCCGGTGAGCGCAAGTCTTTACGCTTATTCTTCCCAAACGGCCCAACAAAAGGTCACGGTAAGAAATGGCATATATCAATTCCATACTTCGGATATCTCATCGTTACACTATTTCAGCGTTACGGACAGTAATGGTTTCGACAAGCGGATCAACAACCTGATGGTCATGCCGGACGACAGTCTGATCATAGAGGTGGATACCAAAACCATTACGGTATCCGGCAGAGGATCTTCAAAAAACAATGTGCTGCGAAAGCTGGAGGCTATTATCGCCGACTCAGCCTACAGTCAGCTATCTGCTTTTGAAGCGCAGGTATTAAATATCAATGCGGCGTATGTACAAAAGCTAAAGCTGCTAGCCACCTTTAAAGACCAAATCGAAGCAGAGGTCTATGAAGCCATCAAAGCTGCTATTCAGTACCGGACTTACTATCTGCTTGCCAATCACTACCGTTTTAACCTGATCGTACAACCGTCAGCATATAGTGAAATAAAGGCCTGTTATTTAAAATACGGTTTACCGGCCGGTATTGATGCGGTGAGCACCCCCGTATCCATTCACTTGTACGAGTATCTTATATTAAGACAATTCGTTGCCTACCAGATCAACCAGCCGCCTGGTACCGACAGGCAGGATAATATACCAGCCATCTATGACCTCCTTAAGAAAGCCTACACTAAACCGCTGTCGGATCAATTGCTGGTACATTTCCTAAGTAACAGGTACAAAAGTTTTAGTACGGACTCTCTTTTTAAGGATGCACTTGCATATGTCACCACTGCTGATCTGCGGCAATCGCTACTGGCTATGAAGCAAAAATTTGGCAGCGGTAGTCCGGCATATGACTTTAAGTTACAAGATACGAGCGGAAAGTACGTCAGTCTTTCCGCTCTTAGAGGTAAGGTATTGGTTATTGATTTCTGGATAGAGCCTTGTGCACCCTGTATTAAATTGGCGCAAGATCTGAAACAGGTCAGTAACCGGTTGCGAAATGAAAAAGATGTATTGTTTGTCAGTATTTCAGCCGAAAAAAATAAAGAGAGCTGGAAAAGGGTCATTAAAGCCGGGAAACACACTTTTGACGGGCAGTTGATGCTATATACCAATGGTCTGGGAAGTGAACATCCGTTGATCAGTCATTACGGGTACAACGGCTTTCCACAAATATTATTAGTTGACAAGGCCGGGAATGTTATTTCTTCAAGACCCGAACGTCCCAGTGATGAAGGGAAAGCTGACATGTTCATAAAAATGATCCAACAGCATCTATAAACTACTTTCATCTTTATCAAAGGGAAAATACCCTCTTACTCCAGCACGCATAAAAGATATCATCTCTATTGTATAACAAACAATTGATAATTGACCCCATTTCCCCCGGGAGAAGGAATGATCTTGCCGGGGTTCTGCAACATCAGTGTATTCAACTCCGATTTGGAATTGACCAGCTTCGGTAAATTTACCGGTGCTGACGTACTTATAGCATAGGAACACATTGTACCACCTTGCGCACAGGTGCCTTGCAGATATACCGTGGAATTAATCAATTGATACTTACCTTCGTCTGTCTTAACGTAGCGATCTCCACTTTGAGCAGATCCTGCGATAGCAGAGCCCACACCAAAAATAGCTGAAATAGCCAGCAATGATCTTTTAATTCTTTTCATGGTTTTGAATTTTAAGGATGTCCATAAACGACTTTGCCTGTTAAAGGCAGTAGTTCCCCCCTTGCGTAAACGTCCTTGTAGTGCACTTATCTTACGACAAGTGAATGGTATTTATCCTGTCTTCTATATAGTAGAATAGCTATTATACCAGTCAACAGATATGAAATATTGAGATACAGGTGTTGTTTCCAACGCAGGCTGGCGATCAAACCGCCACAGGCACAGGGAATATGCCCATAAAAATTCATTATTACCAGCGACACATATACGGTGAAAACCAGCATCAAACCAACACATAAGTATAAACCTAATAATCTTGTCTTATCAGCTATCAGCAGGGCAGCACCCAGTAATTCCAAAGCCGGGATGAGCCATACCAGCACCGGCGTGTAGCTATCCGGAAAAGGCTGTTTATTCATCTGGGCGACAGAAAGATCAAAATGTATCAGCTTCGAAACGGCTGCATATAGATATAGGCACAGGTATAATGCAGTTACCACATCAATGAGTAAATTTCTTGCTTTCATTCACCTAGTATTTGTTCTTTAATATTTGATCGTATTCATATAGTCAACCAGTCCTTCCTCCAGGCATTGTATGTCCGGCCTGTTATTAACATCAGCTTCCAAACATAAAACAATAGACTCCATCAACATTCCCTCATCCAGCATATCAGCTATCCTGGCACTGTTGACAGTTGCATCACCTGTAATGATCCCAATGGGCGGACGGCTGGTAATGACAAACACACAAAGTGCGGCCAGTGAGTATACATCTTCCTTTACCGAAGGCTTGTCCATCCGGAGTTGCTCAGGCGCAGCATAACCATGTGTCCCCAGCATAAAAGGGGGATCCGGATGATGACGTAGTATATTGTAGGAGAGTTCAAAGTCAATCAAACAGATCGACTCGTCCGGCCTTACGATAAAGTTCTTATCTGTAATATCCCGGTGTACATACCCCCTCTGGTGCAGCTGTTTGATCAGGCGGACTACCTCCAGCAGATAACCGATCAATTGTACCTTTTCTGTGCTGGACAATGCACGCCAGCTTCTATTCCGTTTTATCTGCATTACCTTATCATATAATGACAATCCTTCTATAAATTCCATGACCAGGTAGGCATCCTTCTCTTCGAAATAACTCAATACAGCCGGTACAGGTAATACTTCCCTAAGATCTTCCAGCACTTCCTTCTGCCATAGCAGCCGGTGTTTCATTTCCCGGTTGTGCATGTCATCTACGGCATGTGATAACCCCTGTTTGATCAGGCACCAGCTGAAGGCAAGTTTTCTCATATTTACCGCTTTAAGGACTTCTCCTTTCGCTGATTTGCTGATCAACGCCACCGGTACATAATATTTCCCCAGTATGCGCTTCCGGCTGTTCCTCCTGATCTTTATATTTTTAAGTCGTAATTCGTCTATTGCCGGTTCTATGAACTCTATGTATTCATAACCCGATCCATCCCGTATCTCCACTGTTTTACCAACAAACAGGAAAGGGTTTACCTGAAGGGCATTATACACACTAGGGCCGCTATACAAGCCGAGATCGGCCAATAAGGTGATGAGATGTTGCAGATCAGTATCGTCCAATGCATATATGGAAATCACCTTTCCCACCTCTGTTATCCCAAATATGCCAGCATTCAGCTGGAAATGCCGGACCTGGTCTTTAATGATCCGGTATGGACGGCCTAATTGCCGGAGTAGCGGTAGTATACGGGAGATCAACTCGGGTCCCTGGTTAGCCTTACAGCTCACAAACAGTACCCATTTCTCAAAACGAGGCTCTCCATTTATCACCCAATGTTCAATAACAGATACCTTATCTCCTTCCTTTCTTACAGCGCTTTCGTAGTCATAAAACGGTGTTGTAGCGATCATATCCTTACTATTATGTTACTGTATCTTCAAATGAAAAGGCATAGATATGCTGAAGGAGTGTTGCTCCTTCTTAGTACTTCTATGTAATAATAAAGGGAAAGATGTCTATGTCTGGTCCAATTTATAGGTTAATATACCCCTCCCGGATAGTGCTCGTGGTTGCTGGTATTCCATGACAAAACATCTAAGTTCGCTGTGTAAAGTCATATCATAACAATGGTATTACATTGGCAATAATGTTTATCGTTAAAGTCAGCGGAATAAATCTGATAATCGTAGGATTATAATTAATAGTCGTAATATTCAATACTCAGGCACGGTCTTTATACGTTTTTGGCATCTCATGGCAAGCTGTTTTCTTAGTAATGGTTATTTGAGTCAACGATGTAAAGTTCGATAATAATTTCATATTATCACTATCACACCATATTTTTTGTCGCTCACCCTGATCTGTTCATAAAGAATCGTTTCCGGTAAAGGGCAGGTGTAATACCACTGGCTTTCCTGAATGCACGCACGAAATTACTTTTATCGGGATATCCTACTACTCCGCATATTTCAGACAGGCTGAGTCCTTGCTGCAATAGCGCCTTTGCTTTTTCCATTCTGCGGAATACAATGTATTCATGTAATGGTTGTCCAAATGTACTTTTGAAGGTCTCCAGTAGCTTTGAGCGGCTAAGATTGAATTTGCGTGCGACCATTTCTATTGTTAGCTTTTCTTCCAAATGGTCGTTAATGAATACAGCAATGTCAGACAACGCATTATCGCTATCAGCATATGTGTCTGGTACTATTTTTTCAGACCGGCCTGCATGCCGGTTCACTTCTTTCAACGTCAGAAAGAAAAGCCTGTTGGCAGCAGCTTCCAGGTTAATGCGACCCAATTCTCCCGACTCTTGTATATTGAGTACCTGATGAATCGCTTGATGGACGGTGTCTGATATAGACAACCGTGGCCGGTACTTGCCGCTATCCTGTAGAAAAGAATATTCGCCAGATAATAAAGGATATAGCTCACTCTTTACTTCAAGCAACAAAAAGATATACCGTCCTTCCCCCACGGTTATACGATAGTGAGCATTCGGCCAGAAATTATATGCGACCTGTTCTTCATTAAAGTTCACCATCCCGTTGATTAATGCCCCCTTACCTCGCAACAGATAGCATAGGTGCAGGCTCATGAGACCGGTCACCTGTATCACAGCCTGGCTATTGATATTTAATACGCTATGATTGAGCGTTAGCAGTGAAAGTGTCGCTATTTCACTATCTACACGTCCGAACGGCCCGGCAATAGTAAATGGTAATGCAGAAGGCAGATATTGCCTGGTTGTATTATTGACAGCTCTCTCCGATATATTTTGCAGACTGTCATTTACGATAATCTTCATGCTATTGTTAAGTTTCATTATTAAAACCTTTTTACTAGCAGGATGATGTTATCTGGTTCTATCCGGAGAGGAAACTGATGTCTAGCTGGCATTACCTCCAGTATATGTGATCAAGTTGGCAATTTATAACACAGGTCCCGGCCCTCCCTGAAGGTAAGGTAATACACACACGTAACTTATTAATGGTTAAAGGGAGTTTTCGCTCCTTGATGTCTAAAATACAATTAATCTTTATCACACAGTTGTGTTTGTCAAAGATTAAGCTAATATGACAAATATTTAATTACTATCCAGCTAAATTGAACAAGTTTCGATACGAAAAAAAGGACTGACTATGCAGCCAGCCCTACAAAATATGTCAGCCATTTCTGCTAAAACCTCCAGGTCACCTCTCCGCCAAACATCCGCGGCGCCCCGGGAACAAAAGTGGGGATATTAAATGTCTGACCGGAATTACCGGCGTCCATCAGATAACGTTGATTAAAAATGTTATTCATATAACAAGACCATTCCAATCCATATTTGCGAACAGCCACTCCTATACGTACATTGGCAATACCATATCCTGCCTGTTCAATACCGGGGTTGTTGGTATCCTCGAAAAACATATGTGAGCGATAGGTATAGGCGGGACGGAAAAAGCCCGAGAGCCTTTGTCCCAAAGTACCTGATAGCTCCGCTCCCAGCGTAAAGCTATGATCCGGTGTCAACCGGAAATGATTGCCGGCCAGCTGTTGCTTGTTACCTTTATTATCATAGTTATCAAATCGGGCATGTAACCAGGCATAGTTACCATAAAGTTGCAGGTGTCGTGTAACTGCATAACGCAGGGCCAGTTCTGCACCATAGGAACGGGCTTTCCCCCCATCTCTCATCACCAGCAAGAACTGCCCCGATGCAGTATCTGCCATATAACTCCTGGTCTGGAAGTTATTATACCTGGAGTAGAATATGCCCAGGTCAAAATAAAAGCGTGGCCCGAGATCTCCTTTCACTCCTAAGTCAAAACTGTTTAGTATTTCGGGCGCCAGCACTGTCGCACTGTTATCCGGATTAAACTGTATCACTTTAGCCCTCCTGCCTTTGGAATATCCTCCGTAGATATTCAGGGTAGGTGTCAACGCATATTTGAAAACGATCCTGCCCAGTAAGGTGGTGTAGGCTGTACTGTGTTTTACAGGGTTACGGGGCTTATATATGAGTCCGGGTTGATTCTTGGTCAGATATCCTACAATGGAAGGAGAGCCGCTCGTATATACGGCATTCTGCAACTCCAGCATATCCCTTACTGCCCGGAGGCCTCCACTCACCTCCAGGCGGGAGATCAGCTTATAAGTCCCGTCAGCAAATACCTCCAGCGAACTGTTGCGGGCATCGGATATCGACCGTTCCCGGTGATCTACTGGCAATAACTTCCCTGCTGCCGGTCCGTATTTTGGATCTGCCGGCATATTTTCCAGTAACACAGGGTTTCCTTTGGGGTCGATCATTTTATTTTTGTCAAGCCGCAACCACACGAAACTGCGCTCGTCAGGTGTAACATCATAAATGTCATGTACCTTTTCTGTCCAATAGCTGATCCCGCCAAATCCGTTGAAACCTTCTCCTGTTTTGATATTCAGTCGCACCTCCTGGTAGAATTGCTGCGCATGCGTATCCTGTATTACATCCAGCGCTTTGGCAGCGGCGCCATCCCCGTCAAAATGTTCCAGGCCGGTATTGTTACGATAGGCACTGATAGTAGTCAGCGCTAATTGCGGATTGAACTGGTGACGGATCGTTAAGATATGATCCTGGATCGTCTTCTCGGCACTTAATGCTTTCCCCTGATCTAGTGAAGCAACAAAAGCAAAAGGATCGATCACTCCCTGCTGGTTAGGATATGTTTTGCTGATAAAAGCAGTACCGGGTGCCTGATCTTCCTGGTAATTGGCTACATAGTCCATGGTAGTACTGCTGCTGGGTTGATAAGATAGTGATATACGTCCGGCTACGGTATGTTTCCCGTTGAGCGTACCACCGAAAGTATTCTCTACATAGCCATTCCGGTGATTAAAAGTACCAGCAGCCCGTATTAACAGCTTATCCTTATATAGTGGGGTATTAATGACTGCAGTATATACCTGTTGTCCATAATTGCCCCAACCTGCTGAGAGCATCCCTTCCCTGCGTGCTACCGGTCGCTGTGGGATAAAATGAACCGCGCCAGCTAAAGCTCCTTTCCCAAATAAGGTGCCCTGCGGGCCTTTCAACACTTCCACACCTGCCATGTCATAGACCTCAAATACGGAACCGATAGGCCGGCTGCTGGGAACATTATTAAAATAAACAGATACCCGGCTTTGAGATCCCGCACTGGCATCATCACTCGTCAGCCCACGGATCACAAACCCCGGGCGGTTAGTACTCTGTACCTGTATATTCAATCCGGGCACATATCCTGACAGCACGTCCAGGTCCCGGATGTTGTTCCGCTGCAGAAACTTTCCGTCCAGCACCGTTACTGCGGCTGGTACATCACGCGCTTGCTGTGCGCGTTTCTGTGCGGTTACAATCAAGCCTTCCAGTTGCAAAACCGCCTCCTGCAACCTGATCTGCACCTGCTGCTGTTGTCCGTTCTTAAAAACGACGGGTTCACGCACAGTAGTATACCCTACCAGGCTGACCTGTAAGGTATCTGCACCTGTTCGCATACCGGACACGTAGAACCGGCCGCTTTCATCTGTAACAGCCTGAGCCCTACGGCCCATACTGATACCGGCGCCGGGAAGTGGGCGACCTGCCTGGTCGGTGACAGTACCCGATAAAGAAGGGGACTGCTGTGCCTGCACGGCTAGGGATAGACAGCACAATAGCACTGCCGGGATCTTGTACATATGACGCATCTGCTTTTTGAGGCAAAACAAATGGAATACCAATACCATAACGACCTGACCTGTCGGTATGTACATCCCCTCTGCCACCCACGTACAACCTTGCAGGGCAATACGTCCAAATCGGCTAAGGCAGCGGATTCTACACCAGCAGATATCATGTTATCAAATTATGACCTTGTGCTGTTCGTAGTACTCGCTCGGGGTCATGCCCACAATCTTTTTGAAATTCTGGTTGAAACTGGACTTGGAGTTAAATCCACATTCATAGGCCAGCTGTAAAAAATTATCCGTATTTTCTTCTTGCAACATCAGCCGGCATATTTCCTGTACCCGCCATTCGTTAATATATTGAAAGAAGTTTTTACCAGATTGTTGATTCAATGCCTGCGACAGGTGGTGGCGCGGCAATGACAATTGTGTCGCCAGCTCATTCAGATTCAATCCCGCCTCTTTATATAATTGGGTACGCTCCATATGACCTTGCAATTTCTCATAACAATCAGCCAGGTAATCCTCTTCTAGCCCCGACTTCTCATATTTTACCTTGTCTGCCGGCGGTTCTGCTACAGGTACAGCCATGTGCATGACAGGTAATAACTGCCGCTCCGCCAGGTGAGAATAAATAAGTACCAGAAAAAGTAATAACAGCAACCAATAGTAACCGGGGATAAATATAGATGATAACCAGTCTACAAATACCTGCAACTGGCCAACCAACGCCACTGGCGCCTGTACCAACAATATCACCGCCAGCGTAACGGCCACGATCGTCCCGGTGGATGTCGACGGCTGCCGCTTGCGCGCTGCGGACAGCTGCGTTAATATAGCCAATGCATAAAATACCTGGAAAGGCAGAAAACAATACCTGATGGCCTGCGTATAAACCTGATTACTATCCCCCGTCCAGGCATGACGTACGATCAGCCACAGACAACAGCTTAGTAGCACCGCAAATGGCAGCAAATGTATCCACATACGCTGCTGCAGCACACTCCGCCCCAGCCTCGCACGGATATACAGGTAGATCAGCGGCGCATAAACAAAACAAAAGGGCATCACTATCAGCGGATATTCATGGTTACCAGGCAATAACCAGAGCAATAACATCTTCAGCAGCATATGAAAACTTCCCAGGCCTAGCAGGTAGACAAGGTAAATATTTACCTGTTCACGTAACAGGTGTTTGTAAAGCAGTACAGCAGCAAAAAGCAACTGGACAAGGGTTGCCATCAGAACTTGTTCCATATCAGGTATTAGTATACCCTAAATTCTGGAATTAATGTTACCGGATTATTAACTACTTGCCGTCCTCTGGCTGATAATTAAAATCAATATACCGGGGAGGTACATGATCCGTCAGCCATACCCCATTGTCTGACAAGAAAAAAACATGACCATCATGGAACATTTTTGCACTGTCGACGGACAAAATATAAGGGCGCCCCCTCCTGCCGCCTACTTTTTGCGCAGTAAGTAGTTCCGTTGACAAATGCACATGTTGCCGGGTCATCTTCAGTAGACCTGTTTCCCGGATACTATCCAGGAACCTGGATACCGTACCATGATACAATTGTGCGGGAGGCTGTTGTGCCTGCAAAGCCAGGTCTATCTTAACAGAATGCCCCTGGTTAGCCTGGCGCAAAGATACACCTCCCAAAGAGAGTAACGCTATCATTCATCAATGATCAATGTATATCGTCATTTTATGTAATTTTGCGGTTTTACCCGATCAATTTAAATATTCATGAGCGGTCAATACAGAAGAGATATATACCCTGGACTGGAAGTAGGTGTCATCCTTAAAAAGGATCAACGTACGAACAGAGTGACCTATGGCATCGTTAAAGACCTGCTGACATCTGCACCCTATCACTCCCGAGGTATCAAAGTCCGCCTGGAAGACGGACAGGTAGGACGGGTAACAGAAATAGTGGGAGATCCTGAAGAATAAAAAAACAGGCCTTACTACCCGAAGGAGAAGACCTGTCTGATAAAATAAGCCGTCATTACCACCCCGCTTCGCAGGATCATTCAATTACTTAGTAACCTTTTTAACGATCGTATGATCGTATCTGCTTATCTCGGATACAGGATCCTGATAGCGGTTACATCTCCACTGGTAAAGCCATTCCATGGCAATACAAATGAATTCATTACAGAGTTTGGATCGGAAGCAGGAGTGCCTTGGATAAACACGCCTTGATTCTGGTTGGTGTGCAGCAGACCAATGTTATGGCCCAGCTCATGTGTCAACGCAAATACTTTGGTACTTTGACCCAGACCATCATGATAACGGTTGATCTCTACCGTTGCTCCTGGTCTGCCATTAGAACCTGGCAGGTAAGCACGGGCTACCCAACCGGAAGCCTCATTAGAAAGATCTGTTACCGTAATATCCTGACCTGAGCTTACAAAAGTGAAACGCAGTTTGGACACACTGCTGACATTGCTGGCATTCCAGTTGGCGATAGCAGATACCAACGCATTGGACCAGCTGGAATTGGATACGGAATTACGCACTTTCACATTCGTGATATACGCATTCGATACCAGGTAAGTACCACGCCAATGCTCTGTGTTAGCACCGGCAGTTTGGTTCTTGTCGTAATGTTTTTGCAGCTCATCTTTGGTGATCAGCAGGTCTTCATTAGCTGTAAACAAACCTTTTTGTTCATCATAAGTGATGTTCGCTTTGTCTGCTCCTGTAGTTTTGCTGAGAAAATCTGTAAGGGTTTCTACACTGGCAACACTGATTTGTGGTTGGGTTTCGACAGTTGCTGCTTCTTTTTTACATCCGGTTGTACCTAAGGCTACGAGCAGGCCAGTTACACCGATGAGGGTTTTGAAATTGGTGATAATTGGGTTCATTGTTTACGGTTTAGTTCGAGGTCAAAGAATGATTAAAATGACAAATGATGCACGAAGGAGGTGGTTAACGGTTATCAAGATACGATATTTTTTGTTCCGTACAATATTTTATCTCGCCGCCACCACCGCGCCTCCCAGCCTGTTATCATTATGTGTACAACAAACACGTTAGCACACCATCAACGAAAGAACATACCCGTACCTGGCACATTGTTACTCCAAAAAGGCTGCCAGTCCATCTTCACAGGCTGCTGCCCTTTTCCTCGGTCTACCACCGTAATATTAAACCGTAAATATCGCCAATCCCTTCCCTGCTTCTCCGATAAATATGCCAGCGGAAATGATAACTCCGCCGTATAACCTCCGCGCGTACGACGATATTGCCCCTTAAATGCAGCAGGAATGAGATGCCGGTATACTAATGTTCCGGAATCCTGTGCTGGCACGATCCCCAGGTATCGCCACTCCCCTCGCAATTGCGCATCTATATCTGCCGTATTGAAAACACTCCGGCTGCTATCATTTCCGTCTATTGTGATAATGATCCCGTCCATCTCAATGGGTGCCGTAGCAGGTGGTATATAGAGGTCCTCATCCTTCACATCTACCGCTATATACACATTGGCAGTATCATATCGCAGATCAAATGCATAACGCAGCGGACTCTTCCCCTTCTTGTCTGCCACCTGGTAGGACAATCGCTCCCATTCATCCAAACGGCCATCTACAACTACCGGCGCCTGCACCCGACGTAGCGGATAACGCCTCAGCGGCTTCATTTTTATAGCCTGCTCCCAGTTGATCTCCGCACCTCCTTCCCGTAGAAAACGGCAATTCGCCATATACACCAATGTCGCCGCCGTATCAATAGCATAACGATGTAACGCCTGTACCGGTATCGTCACTTTTTGAGTGGTATGCGGCTCCGCCCGTACTTCCAACGATGGCAGCAAAGGCACATAATCAGCATTCGCCAGCGCCTGAAATGTCGCTACTAAAGGATACGGATGCTCGTTCGTGACCACCAGCGTCGCCTGAGAAAAGGATTGCATGTTGTTAAAATAAAGGGGCTGCAGATAAACCGGCGGACGACTGGCAAAAGAAGTAAATATCCGGGCAGTAGTATCCGTCACAAAGTCCGGTGCCAATATCCCATCCAACAACAAGTTGCTGATCACCGGTTGCCCGTTACGCCATGCTACCCTGGTTACATGATCCACTTCTCCGAATGCTTTCCCTTTCAGCCACGACACACCGCCCGTAGTCCCCAACACCAGGTACCGGCTGTCCTGCCTTACATAACTGGTGTACCGGTGAATATGCCCTGCAAACACCGTATGTCGACTTGCCGGTAGCAACCGCTCCAATGCCCCCCATTGTGGTGTATTGTCGTACAACCAAAGCGGCTGATGCATAAATACAAATGTCCATCGCACATCCTTATTCGCCGCTATCACATCCCGGAAATAAGCGTACTGCGCCGCTCCCACATCGGGTGCCTTACTACCCGGACTGTCCTCCGAATTCACACAGAGGAATAAACAGTCCTTGTAACGAAAATGATAATAAGCCGCTCCCATCCGCTGCTGCCACAACGAAGCCATCCCCGTATTGGAATAATCATGGTTGCCGGCTACATAATAAAAACGGGTATCCAACGCCCCTACCATACTATCCAGCTCTGCCCATTCCTGCTTCAAAAGCCGCCCATCCGTCTTATACCCTTCTATCAGATCCCCTACACTCATCACAAAATCAGGTTGTAACAGGTTCACCTTGCTGATGCCGGCTTCAAATACACCTTCCCGGTGACTTCCCGTACGGTCCGCCATAATGACGAACTGAAAATCACCGGTATCTTCCCGGATCACTTTATTCGTATAAGGCTGCTGCGCCAACAACGATAAGCCGATGTTTAACAGCATCACCAATAACAGACTATAACGCACAAGTGAAGATCTCAGATAATACATGCCTTTTTTCTGCAAATCAAAAAGAACCGAACCTGCTGTACGACCTCCCCGTTCGGCCTCCTTTTTCATTCGTACAACCTTGTCGGCACATCCGCTTAATACATTAATTATCAACACATACTGTCAATATTAAGAAAACGTTATCCCACTACTGGAAGAATATTTGATACTTTTGCCCTTGCTCAGTAACATGGTACATCACTCGCTACATAATGACGAATACATCATCCGGCAATTCGACTTCGGATCCTGGGAAATGCAATGGCTCTCCGATACCACCACAGCGCCGTCTCCGTATCTCCTCTTTACGCCCACTCAGCTGGAGGAAGACCTGGGCGTATTTGTCAGCGAACACGGCACAATGGTCAACACTACCGTACAGGTGAAAAAACAGGACGACGACCTCCTGTTATCCTGTAGCTGCCAACAACCAAAAGACCAGCTATGCGAACACCAGCAGGCAGTGCTCTATAACATCACCAGGAGAGAAAGCTATCGTATCTTCTTTGACGATCACTTACGTCACGAAAAAGTCAGCGCAGTGGCCAAAGATTACGGCATGGAGCATATGAAGGACCTCATGTCCTATTTCAAAGTGTCTTATAACGACGGACAGGTCAATATCATACCTCGTACCAGCAACCTGCTGCCCGTTACGGATGAAAGCCTGCAACAGCTGTCCTCCCTCCTGCTGTCTTCCTCGCCGATGCCACCGGATACAGATCACACAGGCGACGTAGCCGCTACCCGCCTGCTCGTCATCCGCCAACATAAATATTATAGACATGTGGTAGCTGAACTCTATACCGCAGCGACCACTAAAGAAGGAAAGGTCAAAAATCCACTCTCAGCCGTCAACCCGCTCGATGTCATCTGGGAAAAAGAAGACCCGGCCGCACTGAAATGTTACACCGCCATCTCCAGGTTACAAAACAACATCGACAACAAACAGATAGCGACCGTCATCCAAAATCTTAAAGCGATCATCCGCAATCC
The DNA here is from genome assembly GCF_020386615.1 of Chitinophaga pendula. NCBI lineage: Bacteria > Pseudomonadati > Bacteroidota > Chitinophagia > Chitinophagales > Chitinophagaceae > Chitinophaga > Chitinophaga pendula. The sequence continues at coordinate 1,796,117 of NZ_CP077769.1, read as the reverse complement.
AGACAAGCTACCTATATATTATCACGACGCTGCAGCAGCAGAAAATGTAACCGCAACCAACATCGTACCCATACAGTTCAGTACCGATGAGATGCAGGTCAAACTAAGCGTTGACAAAGAAGGGGAATTTTATGCATGGTCCGGGCAGCTGCACATCCGGGATCGCAGTTACTCGCTATACGAACTGGATATACGCTTCGGATATTTCATGCACGATGCAGGCACCTTCTTCCTGGTAGATCAGCTGAGCACCCTGCAGCTCATACAGTTCTTCCGGAAGCGGCCAGGCAGACTACTGATTCATCAATCCAAGTACCAGGCCTTCCGTAATGCCTTGTTACATAAAATAGCATTACATACCCCCGTCGAGTACAAACATATTCCACCAGCTACCAATGACCAGCTCCGCCAATACGGTTTCCAGCAAGCGCCGGAACGTTTCATCTACCTGTCCGACTTCGGCCCTCATGTAATGCTGATACCCATCATGCGATACGGCGATGTCGAAGTATCCGTACGTTCTAATCAGCAGGTGTATGGCGTCGACCACAAAGGCAAAGAATTCATGGTTAAAAGAGAGGATGCAGCCGAAAAAGACTTTATTTCGCTCATCGTCCGCCAGCATCCGTTCTTTATGGAACAGGCACAGGAGAAGTCGATAGATTATTTCTACTTGCATAAAAAACGGTTCCTCGACGATGCCTGGTTCCTCGATACTTTCGAACGCTGGCGCCAGGAAGGTATACAGATACTGGGCTTCAACGAACTTTCAGATAATAAACTCAGCCAGTACAAACCCGAAGTGAAAGTACAAGTGATCAGTGGGGTCAACTGGTTCGATACCCGCATAGATGTACGCTATGGTAAGAAGAAAGCCTCCCTCAAACACCTGCACAAAGCTGTCCGCGACAAACGCAGGTATGTACAGCTCGACGATGGTACTATAGGCCTGCTGCCAGCCGAATGGCTCGAACGTTTTGATGCCTATTTCAAATCAGGTGATATCGGCCCCGACGACCTGCTGCATACCTATAAGATCAATTTTTCGTCCATAACTGCCTTGTATGAGGAAGAAGTATTGTCCGCAGAGGTACAAACAGAGATCAGGGCCTATGAAGAAAAGTTAAGCAACTTCGATGCCATCCCGGCCATCCCCGTACCTGCCGCCTTACAGACCACCCTCCGCCCCTATCAGCAACTGGGCCTCAACTGGCTTAACTTCCTGGATGATTGCAACTTCGGTGGCTGCCTGGCAGACGATATGGGTTTAGGCAAAACCATCCAGATCATCGCCTTTATCCTCTCCCAGCGGGAAAAAGTATCACACAATACCAACCTGCTGGTAGTACCCTCCTCCCTGATCTTCAACTGGCAACAGGAACTGCAGAAGTTCGCACCTTCCATCCACGTCCATACCATCTATGGAGCCGATAGAGCGAAAAATACAGCAGTATTTGATCAACACGAGGTAATACTCACCACCTACGGCACCTTGCTGGCAGATATCACCTTCCTGAAAACATATGTCTTTAATTACGTCTTCCTCGATGAATCACAGCATATCAAAAATCCTGGCTCCCAACGCTATAAGGCAGCCAGGCTTTTACAGTCCCGCAACAAGATCGCCATCACCGGCACTCCCATCGAAAACAATACCTTCGATCTCTATGCACAACTGTCATTCGCCTGTCCCGGCCTGCTGGGCAACAAACAGTACTTTAAGGATATCTATTCCTCCCCGATAGACAAATTCAAAGACAGTAGACGCGCTAAAGAACTGCAAACCCGCATAAAACCTTTTGTACTTCGTCGTACCAAACAACAGGTAGCCACCGAACTACCGGAGAAAACAGAAATGGTATTGTATTGTGAAATGAAACAGGCGCAACAGGAGATCTACCATAAGCATGAAGAAGAGATCAGGGAAATGATCAAAACCTCCATGGCTGACGACAGTACTAAAACGCCCATGCATATACTGAAAGGTCTGATCAGGCTGCGCCAGATATGTGATGCACCCGTACTAGTAAAAGATGAGGTAAAAACAATCAATGACTCCGCCAAACTGGATATGCTCCTGGAACAGATACAGAGCAAATCCCCGCAACATAAAATACTTGTATTCTCTCAGTTCGTCGGCATGCTCGAACTTGTCAAAGCCGCATTGGAAGAATTATGCATCGGCTACTGCTGGCTATCAGGAAAAACCCTGCAACGGGGTAAGGTAGTGAATGAATTCCAGGAGAATCCCGAAAAACGCGTGTTCCTCATCAGCCTCAAAGCAGGGGGCACCGGCCTCAACCTGACTGCCGCCGACTATGTCTATATCATAGAACCCTGGTGGAATCCGGCCGTCGAACAACAAGCAATCGACCGCTCTTACCGCATCGGCCAGGAAAAACATGTAGTCGCCGTCCGGCTCATCTGCCCCGATACAATAGAAGAGAAAATAGTCAAATTACAAACCAGCAAAAAAGACCTTGCTGACGATCTCATACAAACCGATAGCGCGCTACTGGCTACACTCAACAAAGCAGCACTGCTGTCGCTGCTGCAACACGATCCGCATTAACACTACAGGAACCAATGATCCTCTTCCGGAATACCAAGGTACACCATACCACCCTTTTTTACCACGCCTACCGGTGTCCGCACCACCAGCGATAGTTCCCCCACATTCACCTGCACTTCCTCATAACTGCCATACCAGGTGATCCGCGTCGCCTTACCTGCCAGTACACCTTTCGCTTTGGATACCACCCGCAGCTGCTCCGGACGCAGGAACAGCCGTTTCCCCGCCGGCAATCCCGCGATGAGTGCCGTATCGATCAGGTTGTAAATACCCAGTAATGCCGCTACATACTCATCCACTGGCTGATGATACAACACCTGGGGGGCCCCCTGCTGTACCACCTTACCCGCCCGCATAATCAACAACAACTCCGCCCAGGAAAGTATGTCCAGCGGATCATGAGATACCAATATACAGGTCGTACCCAACCGTTCGCTGACATCGGCGATCACCGACTTCAGAATACCTTTATGGATCATATCCAGGTTGGAGTATGGCTCATCGAGCAACAACAACCTGGGATTGGTCACCAGCAGCCGCGCCAGCGCAATACGCTGCTTCTCTCCACCCGATACCTGCTCCGTACGACGCTGCAGTAAATGACTGATCCGGCATACCTCATAAACTTTCTCCGCTTCCCCTACCGGCAATTTATCGGCATAAGACAATACCTCTTCCACATAGTAATTATGCCGCAACTCAAAATGCTGCGACAGGTAAGCGATCCCCGGATGACCGGGTATCAACACATCCAGCGGCCCCTTCACCTTGTTACCTTCAAACAATACCTGCCCGGCATCCAGTTGCACCAACCCGCCGATCGCTTTCATCAACGTACTCTTACCCGAACCCGTCTCACCAGCAATGGCAATATGCTGCAATGGCAATTGCGTAAAACTGATATCCTGCAATACATACTGCTCCCCCTGCTTTTGCTCCGCGGCTACTACCTGTAAAAAACTCATATCTGCTGACGCTCGTTTATAGCTGAATAAATGATCACCTTTGTCAAGGCATAAAAACAAAGGTAGCAGTAAAATCCGCTATTTTTGCATATTCACCTGTAAATACGACGGATAGTGAACTACATACAGAATAGTGAATTACAGACCATCAAACCAGGCTGGCCAGGCACACCCTTAACTGCCGATGGACGATTTGTCAATCACGAATTCCCCTTCATCCCCCGCCTCTGGGACGTATTAAAATGGAAATGGGGCCCGCAGCCACAAAAACTGGAAAAACAACAGGATACCTTCCGCCTCCAGACCTATACCGATACCCGCTTTCTGCAGCAGGAAGAAGACTGTATAGTATGGCTGGGACATGCCTCTTTCTACATCCGGATAGCAGGCATACGTATGCTGATAGATCCCATCTTCTTTAAAGTACCTTTCGTTAAACGGTATACGCCACCGCCCTTCCCTGCCGAAGTATTCAAAGACCTCGACTACCTGCTGATTTCTCACGATCACCAGGATCATTGCCAGAAAAAATCTGTCCGGGCCGTCATCTCCGGTAATCCCGCCATCACAGTACTCACCGGCCTCCGCATGGAGACCCTCCTACGCCAGTGGATAGGCAATACCAAATTACAGACCGCCGGCTGGTACCAGCAATACCACACACCTGCACCACTGCAGATTTACTTCCTGCCATCCCGACACTGGAGCAGACGCGGACTAAATGATACGAATAAACGACTATGGGGAGCTTTTGTATTAAAGAGTGAAAACAAAACAATTTATTTCAGCGGAGATACCGGTTATGGCGATCACTTTAAAACCGCACACATCTTATTCCCACACATCGATGTAGCTATCATCGGCGCCGGTGCATATAAACCCGAATGGTTCATGTCCCCCGCCCACATCTCCCCGGCCAATGCAGTAATCGCTGCCAACGAGCTAATGGCGAAAGTACTCATTCCTATGCACTATGGCACCCTGGACCTCAGCGACGAACCTGTAGGCGAACCGCTGCGGGAACTCCAACGTATGCAGCAGGAAGGATTACTACATGGTAGCTTGCACGCCTTGCAATCCGGTGAAGTATATACCGGCTGGTAATACCCTACGCTTGAACCTTATCCGCCAACATCTGCGCCCAGGCATCCTTACTGCTAGTAAGGTCGCCACCGGTGTTATCGATCACCGGCAGCTTGTTAAGCCCCTGCGTATGGAAGGAATAATGTTGCAGCGCCTTGTACATATACATACGACTGATACGACCGTTACCGTCTTCAAATGGATGGATAGCAACCAGGTCCTGCTGCAGGTTAGCCGCCAGCCCGGCAACCTGCCGGTTATAACTCCTCACATTCACCTGCCCCGTACCAAGAAGTAGCATAAACTGTTGATGGCCGTTTGTAAACCCTGCTCTATATTGCTGTAGTGTTGTCGTAAGCGCCTGAGACACCTCTCCGCTGTTGCTATGCGGATAAAAGACATCATACCGGATCTGTTGTCCCGGCTTCAACGCCGGCAGTAATGCTTGCAGATCGCCTAAAGCACAGCTAAAATACCTCTTATTGAGAATCTCATCTTCTATTTCCGATACCCAGTTCGCATCTAACTTATCCTCCCAGTCATCTACCAGCGCCGATTTCGGAAAACGCGGATTCACATTTAATCCTTTCTGCTGCAAAGCTAGTACCTCCGGATCAGTCAGCTCATACCCGTTGGGATCCCCCCAACCACTATAGTCGTCGCGGAGCGCATTCTTACCGAGCAGTTTTTTCGCCAGCGACATAAATCCCTGTATCGTCCATAACTCACCCAGGGCCTGCACATTCTCCTGTTGCCGCAATACCGACTGCCACTGCCGGAACTTATGCAAACCGTACAACTCCTTCGGATGGTGAATACCACTGCGTAACGTTTCTATTCCCTGCCCAAAAGCTTCCTGAGAAGTCCATTGACTGGAAGTATTGTATTTATCAATACCGGTATCATAATGCGATTTGTCAATAAAGGTCTTTACCTCCTGTACCTCCAGTTGAGTAGTGCCGATCGCCTGCTGCAAAGTCTCCTCCGTCAACGGCGGGCCTGATGGCGGCAACTCTTTTAATATATAGGCAATACCGTTATTCCCATGTTGCTGTCTATGCTCGACCACAAATCTTACATAAGGAGGGAACAATACCTCCCGCTGATACCATTTCAACTTGCCGGCCAGCAATTGCACATCCTTACCGGTATACATACTATTGATAATATACAGGGTACCGCTTCCCTGCCGGTCAAACTGTGCGCCGAATCGCGGCGCCCTCGCCGCACTCCATAAAGTACCTGGCGAAATCACCTCCCCAGGCACAAAATTCTGCACATCTTTCTCCTGCCTATATACCCATCCCTCATATACCGGCAACGCCTCCAATCCCCGGATAGCCCCCTGGACAGTCTTAAATACTTCCTGATCCCCTACCTCCCAGGGTGCATCCAACGTATTGCTGATCTTTGTATAACTACCGCTAATATATTTGTTGATACCGTATGCACCGGAAATATCAGTTGCTACCAGCGCATCCACCTCATCTTTCTTATCCTCTACAGAAGAACCAAAATCATATTCACCTAAACCTTCCGATATCTTAGCGATACTTTCTTTTAAAGTCTCGCCACTCACCCCACTTACATAAGGTCCCGCCAGCGTACTGCCGTCCTCCCTGTCTTCCGGTGCCGTCAGCGCCGTATTGATGCCTGCCGCCCATCCCGAACCACCTGTATCATAAAGACCTCCCCATACCATTTTAAGTAATAAATATGCAGGTGGATTCCCTTCAAATCTGGCCTGCAGTTGCTGATAGTAATCGCTTCGCTGATCTTCATTTTCCTGCTCCAGTTGCTTAATAGCCGCCAGATCTTCGTCACTCGTCTCCGCTACCAATACATCCGGTTCCGAAGCAAACCAGGTATCTTTCTCTTTTACACGTCGCGTACCTTCCTTCAGCGAATTAATACCCCTCGCGATAGCATTAATAACGAAATCCGGCACTTTGCCTACTAATGCCCGCAACTCATCTATATTCCCGTGCAACGCCCTGGCCAGTATGGTAAGGTGTTCGCTGTTCAGCAAATCAGATAACTTAATAGCCCAACCCATCTTCTCCATCACATTGCCAGGTATCAGATCATAAATGGCAATCCCTTCCTGATCGAATGGCATCAACGAACTTACCGATCGCAACACCTCGTAAAGGGTCATCCCATGCTCCAGGTGCATATAGGCAAATAGCACCCACCGGCATTTCACTTTATCCGCATTATTCATCGTTTCCAATATAGCCACCAGCCGGTTGTCCGTTCCTTTGCTCACATGATTGTCCGCTGTACGGTTGGCTTCCACATAATGCGAATCAATCAGTAATCCTCCTCCATTATCAAAAGTAGGTTCTGTCTCTTGTTTCGAATCTATATTCGTACCGGGATGCTTGTCAATAGACCCTCCTATCATCGCATTGATGTTGACCACCTGCTGATCGAAATGTTTACTCTGATCCCGTATAGAAGTTAGTGGCGTACGTGGAACATTCAACATATGATACAGTTGACTGGCTTGCATATATAGCGCTCCCTCCTCACTGACAATTAACTTGGCTAGATGGGTCTCCACCCCGGGGCGCTGATTAGCCAGGATATCCCTGGCCAATGCTAACACTTGCTCCTGCTGCACCCGGTTCAACGTATTAAAAGTGATCGCTACAGGAAACAAGGGCACCGGTTGCGATTGCCGTTGCCGTTGCGGCTGTTGCTGCCTCACAGGCGATACCCCTCTCAGTTTCACCGGTTTCTTCTGCAGGCGAAGGGCTTTCTTATTATCCCGTACCGTAGTCGGCTTCGTCACCTTTTTCTTTGGCGGCGTAGGTCTTACCCGCCGCTGCGGTTTTAATGTCAGCGTGCCATCGTTCGCACGACCGGACGAATACACATATATCGCCCCGGTCGCACTATGCTTGTACGTACCGTCCGACAACGCCCGGAACCGCATCCTTTTCTTACGGTTACCTTTCACATACGCATCCACCCGCTGCACCACCGGCCCCATAGATACCCCACCCGCCGGCGATGGCATAAACGATACCGGCGCCGATACCGACAGCGCCTTACCTCCCATCACTTCCGCTTCCCGCTCCAATCCCTGATCATCATTCACCGGTACGCCGGCCTGTAGCTGCCGCGTCGCCGCTACCCGCCCCTGCCGCTGCTGCACCACATGCCACGCCTCATGTGGCAAATGACGCTCCTCCCCAGGTCCAAGGTGTATATCGTTACCTTGCGCATAGGCCAATGCCTCCAGCTGAGCTGGCTTATCAGAATTGTAATGCACCTTCACTCCGGAAAGATCCATCCCGGATAAATATTCTACACCACTCTTCAGCTGATCCGGCATACCAGTATCATTGCTACCAGGCACTGAAGAAACAGGTGGAGAAACAGAAGTGGAAGTAGCAGCTGGCGTAACAGCCTGCCGCTGTAAAGGAACCGCATCGCGGGATATTCCCTGCGGAGCTATATGATCTGCCACGGCTTGGGATGGCCGGCTGACAGGCGTCGGGGTAATATTTTTCTCAACAGACATAGGGAATAGCATGACTAAACACCTTTCAAATTACTCATTTTCAGGCGTAATCAAAAATGCTATCCCCCTATTATTATCGCTAACTAAAAGTCGGTAAACTATTCGCTGGCGCAATACCAGCCTCATCCTCCTTCAACTGCCGCTGCATCTTCTTGGCAGTCAACGTGGTATCATCATGACTCCATCCCGGCGCGTAAAAGATATACTTCAACTTCTCCATAAACCGGCCCGTCCGCTTCATATCCTTCCGCAAAGCAATGAACTCATGGAAAATGATATTACTAGGCCCCTTATCCTCCAATGGCTTAAATAAACCATAAGCCACCTTATCCTCCGGCAACTCCTCCTGGAAAGTACCAAACATACGGTCCCAGAGAATAAACAACATTCCCATGTTCTTATCCAGGTAACGCACATTACGCGCATGATGCACCCGGTGATGGGAAGGCGTCACAAAAATATATTCTATGATAGGATGCAGCTTGCCAATCGTCTGCGTATGTACCAGGTTGCCATATATCTGCGTCACAAAATACGCAATCATGATATCCACCGCATTATATCCCATCAAAGCCAACGGCACAAAAAAGAACATACGGTAAAGCGGCTCAAACACCGTCGAACGGAATCCCGTCGTCAGATTAAAATGCTCAGAAGAATGATGCGTAACATGCACCGCCCAGAAAAAACGGCTGATATGACCCACATAATGCAATAACCAATACAGGAAATCCTGCATGATCACTAATACCGCCCAGTATAAAAACACATTCGGTATAACAAATAAACGGAAATTACGGTAGCAATAATCCAAGAGTAAAAACGAAGCCACCTTCACACAGGCATTTACCACGAAGTTAACAGCGCTCAGGTAAATATTCGTCCAGGTGTCTTTCCAGGTATATAACTTCCTATCATGTTTGTGGCTAAAATACATCTCAGCCAGACTGAGAAGAATGACCATACTGAACAAGTAAGTGATAGTCAAACTCAAATGCTGCTCTGTCATAGATACTAATACTATTCTAGTTGTTTTCTTTAATGCTGCGTCCTCGTTCCATACTGGTGATCATGACAGCCCATAACGGATCTTAGTTCAAGTAGTGGTTTCCCATGGCTGCATATAGGTCGCAAATACGTCGCAATAATAACGGACGGAAATAGTTTTACCCCTATTCCACTTGCCAAAAAGTAAAATTATATAAAATATCTATACGTGTATATTAAGATTACCTTAAAATACAACGCAATAGGTCATTATTATCTTGTATCCATCGACCAGAATAACCGCGCAGCACCGGCCTGCGATGCCCGGACCCCAGCAGCACAGGTGCAAAAATCCATCACCATCCACACGCCCCGCTGTCCACATACAAAAAAAAATAATGATCGTCCCGGTGCGCATCCACGCGCATAATATCAACAGTATATACCTCCTGTAAATACCGCAATACCAATGGTACCGATCCACTCCCATCCAATACATGTACCGGTATCTCCATCCGCCGCTCGTCTGCTTTATAGCGTTAAGGTAACCCTAACACTAATAAAATCTTTTGATATTTTATATGCCCAATATGAATAAATATTCTTTATCTTCATCACCCTATCCAACGTCGGATAAATCATTTTTCCCAAGTTTTAAAACCCACTTATGAAAAAGCAAAGTTTGAACAACAACGCCAAAAAGTTATCCTTAAAAAAAGTCATCATCGCCCCCCTGTCACAAGACAATACCGCTATGCGTGGTAATGCAAGCAGAGGTTGCGTTAGCATCGGTTTAACTTGCATCGATTGCACCCCATCCCTGTCCGGATGCCCTTCTGTTTTTGTTTGCGAATCCTAAGATTATTAAAACAAACAGACACTAAACGGCCGGCAACTCATTTACTGAATTGCCGGCCGTTGTATTAGATGGCTTCCGTAATTAATTACGATCCCAGAATGGATGTGGCTCCAAACCCAGCGAACGATAATACACATACGCCTGCCCACGGTGATGCACCTCGTTGTCAATAAAATAAAGTACCAGCGAATAGATCTTGTCCTCGTAAGCCCCGAAAGCTTTATCCGTCTCATGAAAACGCTCCGCTTTTATCCCGGGCCACACCGCCTCTATCAACGCCGTCTGCTCATCCCAAACCTGCAACAACCCTTCCTTCGTATCCGGCACCGCCTTTTTGTCAAGTTCTACCTGCTCCCAACCTTCTCCCGCAATCCCACGCACCCCACGGGTAATGCCGATCAACTCGTGCAACAGATGCCCGAATGAACGCATCCCGGCGATCGAATGCGTAAATAATTGCTCCTCCGGGTACCCCTCGATCAACCTGCGTGTCAAACGACGGTGCCCCTGCCAATGTTCCTTCAATTCTTCCGGTGTAATAAATGCAACCGCTGATGTGCTTACTAAGGTGTTGTTCTCCATATTCATTAAGATTTAAAATGATTTACAGTAAATGGACAACACAAAGAAAGAAACAGGGTGTGACAACCCTATGTCAGCAGCCCCTCGATAATTTTTTTTCGCCGCTCCTATAGCTCTCCTGTATCATTCCTATACCATTCGTATAATCATTGTATAAGCTAGGCATATAGTTGCATATACAATCACTATACAACGCTTATACAACCTATATGCAACAAAACTGCAACAAGCTGGCTTTCAAACAGATAATTAAATACAAAATATCCAACATACATTCTTCATTGAAAATAAAAGACAGGCCACCCGACCTGCCTTTCAATATCAAAGATGCAATTAACGCCCCCCCTAAGACTGCGTACCGTAATCATAGTTCACCATCCAGGAAATACCAAACCTGTCCGTCACCATACCAAAATACGCATTCCAGTCCTGCTTATCCAGTGGCATCGTTACTTCCCCACCCGCAGACAGCTTGTTAAAAATATCAGCCGTCTCCTCTTCACTCTCCGGCGACAAACACAAGTGTACATTGTTCCCCGGCGTACAGGTCTGCCCTAACGATGGCAACGCATCCGTCGCCATAATCATATTGTCCTGCCCGATCCTCAACGCCACATGCATCACCTTATTCCGTTCCTCCGCCGGCAGCTGCTCACCGAACGGAGTATCCGAAAACCGTTGCAGCCCCAGCAACTCCCCACCAAATACAGTCTGGTAAAATTGAAATGCCTCCTCCGTAGTACCCGGAAAATTGAGATAAGGATTGATCGCTTTCATAATCATTTGTTTTATGTTACCCCAAAGCTAGAGAGATATCTGCGCTCACAACGGTCGTGAATATGTCATATAAAGGGGGTATTCACGACAAAACAAACAAAACTATCATGGCACCATAGTTGATCGACCTATGGGCAACATAGCTGTAACCATATGCAAATCACCAACTATCCGGGCCACCCATATCCATTGGGGGCCACCTGGGATGGAGCAGGCGTTAACTTCGCCCTCTATGCCGAAAACGCCAGTGGAGTCACTTTATGTCTATTCCATTCCACCGAAGACCCTTCCGAATACGCCAGCATCCCAATGGCCGATCGCTCCCACAATGTGTGGCATGTTTACCTCCCAGACATACAACCGGGACAACTCTATGGCTATCGCGTCAATGGCCCTTACGAACCGCAAAACGGACTTCGTTTCAATGCACACAAACTGCTGATAGACCCCTATGCGAAAGCGATCGCCGGCAGGATAGACTGGCACGATGCCCTCTTCGGCTACCAACTCGGCCACCCTGACGCAGACCTCAGCTTCAGCAATACCGACAGCGCCCCTTATATACCTAAATGCGTCGTCATCGACCCGGCCTTCAATTGGGAAGACGATAAACGCCCCACCATACCATACCACCAAACCATCATCTACGAAACCCATATAAAAGGCTTTACCCAACAACACCCAGACATACCAGAAAATATCCGTGGATCCTACGCCGCCATCGCCCATCCGGTCACCATCAACTACCTGAAAGAACTGGGTATCACCGCCATCGAGCTAATGCCCGTCCATCATTTCATCAACGATCGCCACCTCATAGATAAAGGCCTCTCCAACTACTGGGGATATAACACCATCGGTTACTTCGCCCCGGATGTCAAATACTCCAGCAGCGGTGCCACCGGTGGCCAGGTTACCGAATTCAAAGAAATGGTCAAAGCATTACACAAAGCCGGAATAGAGGTGATCCTCGATGTCGTATACAACCATACTGCAGAAGGTAGCCATCTCGGCCCTACCCTCTCCTACCGCGGCATAGACAACCCTTCCTACTATCGCCTCACCGACGACAAACGCTATTACATGGACTATACCGGCACCGGCAACACGCTGAATGCCCGCCTGCCCAATGTATTACGGCTCATCATGGACAGCCTCCGCTATTGGGTGCTAGATATGCATGTCGATGGCTTCCGCTTCGACCTCGCCGCCACACTGGCGCGCGAACTACACGAAGTAGATCGCCTAAGCGCCTTCTTCGACATCATTCACCAGGACCCCGTTATCTCACAGGTCAAACTCATCGCCGAACCCTGGGATGTCGGCGAAGGTGGCTACCAGGTAGGTAAATTCCCACCAGGATGGGCAGAATGGAACGGTAAATACCGCGACGCCATGCGCGACTACTGGAAAGGCGACGAAGGCATGCTGGGCGAATTCGCCGAACGCTTCACCGGCAGCTCCGACCTCTACAAAGAAGACTACCGCCGCCCCACCTCCAGCATCAACTTCATCACCGCCCACGACGGATTCACCCTCTACGATCTCGTCGCCTACAACGATAAACATAACGAAGCCAATGGAGAAAATAACCAGGATGGAGAAAGCCATAACCGCTCCTGGAACTGCGGCGCAGAAGGCCCCACCGACGATCCCGCCATCATCGCCCTGCGGCAACGCCAGCAACGCAACCTCCTCTCTACCTTGTTCCTCTCCCAAGGCATTCCCATGTTGGTAGCCGGCGATGAATTCGGCCGCACCCAACACGGCAACAACAACGCCTACTGCCAGGATAATGAAATATCCTGGCTCAACTGGGCACAACGCGATCAACCCCTACTCGACTTCACCTGCCGCCTTATCCGCCTCCGGAAAGAACATCCGGCGTTCTGCCGCCGACGTTGGTTCAGAGGACAACCCGTAAAAGGTACCCACCTCGAAGATATCGGCTGGTACCTGCCCGATGGCACAGCAATGAATGACGAACATTGGGCAGCTACACATGCCCGCTCCATAGCCGTATTCCTTAACGGACGCGGCCTCCGCATGACAAGCCCAAAAGGCGAACCTGTCATCGACGATAACTTCTACCTCCTGTTCAACGCACACTACGAAGCCATCCCCTTCACATTACTGCCGGCTGAATACGGAGAAACATGGATACCAGTACTCGATACCGCAGAAATAAAACGTACAAACGCCCATGCCGGCGAAGTAATACGGGTGGAAGCCCGCTCTATGGTAGTATTGAAAAATGAAGTGCCCCGCAGATAAGGGGCACTTTTATATCGCAGGTATCAATAAATAACGCTACTTATATCATAGGTGTTAATAACGCTACAGGAAATGTCTGCAGACAGGATAGAGATAAACCGCCATTACTAACTTCTACTTCCTCACCGGTAAACAGGTTACACCACTTCAACGGCGCACCCTCCGGCAACAATACCAAAGAAGACACCTCTTCCACAACTTGCACCGGCGTACAGGGTAATGGACATACTACAATACACCACTGATCCTCCTGTCGCCGCGCATACGCCAGATAGGCATCATCTGTCGTGCTCAATGGCACATAACTACCTTCCAGGAACAACTGCGCATGCGCACGCCGGTACTGCAATGCCTTCCAGGTCACATACAACTTCTCCACTCCGCTCTGTGCATGCGCCTCCAGGTAAGCCAGCAACGCCGCATATCCCTCCCGCTCCTTCTCTATCAACGCCGATAACCACACCTGCCGAGAACGGTAATTCACCGGCCGCCGGTTATCAGGGTCTACAAAACTAAGCTCCCACAACTCCGCCCCCTGGTACAGATCCGGAATACCTGGCGCCGTGATCCGCAACAATACCTGCGCCAGCGAATAACGCACCGCCAACGCCTTCACCTGCTCCAGGAAAGGGACAAAACTATCCAGGAAAGGATGCTCAGGCGATAATAGCTGCTGTACAAACGATGTACAGGCATTTTCATAATCAACATTCGGCTCGCTCCAGTTAGTATGTGCTTTACCTTCCCGTAACGCCTTCACCAGGAAGGCACAAAAACGTTCTATAAAAGTAATATCCGCCAACCCGTCTATCGGAAAACTGCCTATCAGCGACTGATAGATCAAATATTCCTCATTCAATCCGGGTATCGTATCCTGCCCCCGCCGCGTACAGCAAGCAGCATTCATACTATGCCAGGTCTGCACCTGCTGTATCCACTTATCAGCGAGCAATGTCAGCATATTCAACCGTATACGGGCATCCTCCCCGCGTTTGGTATCATGCGTAGAGGTCGCATTCATCGTAAACGGATGCTGCGCCTGCCGCTCCACCATATGCGCGTGAAAAGCACGCGCATCCAGCTTACCCAGCACACCAGGCGTATCCCCCACTTCATTATGCGATATCAAAGGGTGATAAATATAAAATGCCGTATCCTCCACCCCCTTCGCCGTCAACGGCCCGGTAAATTGCATCAGCCGCTTTAAAAACACCATCCCCTTCACATTGATATCCTTATTGCCTATACCCGGATGCCACCAGGCCGCCATCATCTCCAATACCGGCGACAACAAAGGCGCTAGCTGTGCCGCCTTATCAAAAGCAGACCGTATCACCTGCTGATCCACCGCAGACAAAGGCCAGTCCTCCGGATAAGCCCTGTACACCGGCATACATACCATAAACAGCCCGATCGCCGCTTTCAACTGATCCCTGGTATAGCTGCCGTCCGCCAGCCCCAGCGTATAACAGTCATGCACCAGGTTCTCCCACTCTCCACCCATATAGGCAGACAGGATCAATTCTTTCTGCTCCCTCACCAGCCGCTCATACTTCACCGGCACAGCCGACAAACAACGGTAGAACCGCAATAACTTCTGCGCCCCTCCCCCGTCCGTCAGTAACTGGTTCACCGTCGCCAGGAAATCATACCCACTGCTGCCTTGCAGTGCCCAGTCCGCCGGCAACCGCTCCGCTCCTTCCAGAATCTTTTCCGCAATCAGGTATAAATCATCCCCCAACAACCGCCGCAATCTTCGTATATACGTACCCGGCTCCTGCAACCCGTCTATATGATCTATCCGCATCCCTTGTATCAATCCCTCCCGGTACAACTGCGCAAGAAAGGTATGATACTCATCAAACACCGCTTCTTCCTCCATCCGCAACGTGATCAGCTGGTTCACCGTAAAGAAACGCCGGTAGTTGATCTCCGACTCCGTCTTACGCCAGTACTCCCAATGGTAATACAGCTTATCTAATAACGCCGGCAACAACGATGGCGATATATTGACCGTCTCCGCTACTGCCACCGCTAAAGTATCACTGCCTTGCTGCTGTGTAAAATCCACTATGAGCTGCTGTTTAGCAGCCTGCCACGCCTGCAGTGAAGACGACTGCTCCGCCGCTTCCTGCAAAGCAGTCACCAGCTCACCAAAAGGCGCAGCCGTCGTAATAGCAGGCACCGCCTGTAACAACAGTTCGTAAGCGGGCATCGACAACGGGTAAGCCTGCTCACCACATTGCAATACATAGCCGGCGGACGTAAATCGCAACTGGAACCTACCTTCCGCAATACATTCCGCCAATGGCTTATCCAAAAATGGTAACTGTAATTTACCGTGCAACTCTTTTGAAGGATGCTCCCAGTTGATATCAAAATAGCGGTAATAAGGTGACAAAGGCCCCCGCTCCATCACATCCATCAGGCGAGGATTGTCAGCATCATAAGCCAGGTGATTGGGCACAATATCCTGCAACCAGCTCATACCGCGCTCTTTCAATCGCGCGCTGAGCGCCCGCCACTCTTCCAGCGTACCGATCGCCGGACTTACCTGGTGCGGGTCCGTACCGTCATAACCGTGCGTACTGCCTTTCACCGCACCCAATACCGGCGATGCATAGATAGTACTCACCCCCAACGCATGCAGGTAATCCAGGATATCGTGGACATCACGGAAAGTAAAATGTTCATTCAGTTGCAGACGATAAGTCGCTATAGGTGTATGTGTCGGATTATACATCATCATACTTTTCATAAACAATGGCAGATAAAGGTGGTAACGTAATAGCAGCTGCAGATTGCAAACGCTCCGGCGCTACACCGTCAATGACTTTCCAGGACGTTGCCGTACTGTCGATCAGTTTGATCCAGGTAGCCGTAGATAATGGTAGCCGGTACTCCTGCGGCGCTTTGTCAAAATTGAGTAGGATCAGTAAACGATCCCCGTTTCCTTTACGCTCAAATGCCAGTACCGGCTGGCCACTGCCAGGATACACCACCGTTCCCTCCGAAGTACGGTCCTGCATAGCAGGCCTGCTCTTACGGAATGCCAACAGGAACTGGTAATAACCCAGCAAACCGTCATGCGTCTCCCATGTCAGCTTCGACTGGTTAAATACCTCCTCCGATTGCGGGTCCGGTATCTCCCCCTCCCAGTTGAATGCCGCAAACTCCTTCCGCCGGCCTTCCCGTACACCCGCTATCAATGACTCCTCTCCGTAGTCAGAAAAGAACTGGAACGGTGCCCGCTCTCCATATTCCTCTCCCATAAATAATAGGGGAACAAATGGTGACAACAACATCGCAGCGGCAGCCACCTTCAGCGCTTCATACGACAATAAAACACTCAGCCGCTCCCCTTTAAGCCGGTTCCCTATCTGGTCATGGTTCTGCGTAAACACCACAAATTGACTATAGGGCAATCCCGTCGGCGCCTGCCCGAAACAACGCTGCCGGTGCAAGGAATACTGCCCGGTATACACATAAACATGCTGCAACGAATGTTCCAGCAAACTGATGTCACCAAAATCCTCATAGTACCCTTTACGCTCTCCCGTCAGTAACGCGTGCAGGGCATGATGAAACTCATCCACCCACTGCCCGCTCATGCCATAACCGCCCTCCGTCACCGGTCGCACATACCGCGGATTATTCAGGTCCAGCTCCGCGATCAGCACCTTCTTCTTACCGGTACGCTTTTCCAACGCCTTCACCGACTCCGACAACAACTCCACAAAATGTGTCGCACTGTTATCCCACAACGCATGCACCGCGTCTACCCGCAAACCGTCTATATGAAACTCATCCAACCATAACAAGGCATGCTGCAAAAAGTACGCGCGCACAGGATCACTGTAAGCATCGTCCAAATTGATCGCCTGCCCCCAGGGCGTTTTGTATTTATCCGTAAAATAAGGCCCGTATTCCGCAAGATAGTTCCCCTCCGGACCTAGGTGATTATACACCACATCCAGTATTACCGCCATCCCCCTGGCGTGCGCAGCATTCACCAGCGCCTTCAACTGCGATACTCCTCCATAACTGTCCTGCACCGCATAAGGAAACACGCCGTCATACCCCCAGTTACGTGTACCTGGAAACTGCCCTACGGGCATGATCTCGATCGTATTTACACCAAGCTGCCACAAGTAATCCAACCGGCTCTGTATCCCTTCGAAAGTTCCTAAGCCCGTAAACGTGCCCGTATGCAACTCGTAAATGATCATCTCCGACAACTCCAACCCCTGCCAAGCCTGATCCGTCCACGAAAAATAAGGGTCCACTACCGCCGACGGCCCATGCACACCTTCCGGTTGATGCCGCGAAGCGGGATCCGGCAGTGGATTCCCATCATCAAGCACATAAAAATATTTCGTACCAGGTACAATACGCTCGACTATCGTTTCCCAGTAACCGTATTCTCCCCGCTCCATAGCATAGCTGCGCATATCAGCTACATCCAGCGATAAAGTCACTTTATTGGCCAAAGGTGCCCATACCCGGAAACTGCAACGGCCGTCCTCCTGTAATAAAGCACCTACTTGTTGATATATCGTATTCATATCCCTACGGAAAGTAAATACTGTGCCATCCAATGACACCATCCACAGGCCTGACACCACAGCATGCTCAACGATAAAATCACTAATAGGATGTGCATGCCTCGCTACACCACGCTGTAGAGATTAACACACAACATTGTCATATCCTTTGCTGAGATAACAAATATTACTATCGCCAGCAATACGGCTATTAGTGCGAGAAACGGCACCAAAAAGCAGCCCGTATCATGCCATGTCAGCCGTAATGATCACATGCAAACACGACAAAAACGGCAGCCAATTATGCTGGCTGCCGTTTTTGTCGTATAGTGCTCGCTTTGCTTATTGTTTGATGATCTTCTGTTGTACGGTTTTGCCGTTCCCGCGGATCTGCAACAGGTACATGCCCGACGGTAATCCTCCCAACCGGATCTCTCCACTGCTCACCTGTGTACGCAACACCAGCGAACCGTCCGTACGAAGTACCTGCACCGCAGCGCCTTCCGGCACACCGGTCACATGATAATCGTCCACTACAGGATTAGGATACCCCTTGAAGGTCGTCTCCAGCAACTTCGGAGACTGCCCGCCACTCATCTCTCTCGCACCGCTGCCATTACCATATACTTCCATGGTAAAGATAGAATAACCATACTGCGTACCTCTCGCCGTACCATAGATCCTGACATAACGTCCCCTGCCACTCAGCTGTAACAGGTCGTTCACCGTTACCGTATTCCCTCTTACACTTTTGATCGTCTGCCAGCCATTCAGATCTGTAGATACCTGTACATCATAATCTTTACCCAACGCAGTCTCCCACGTGATCTTCACCCGGTTGATGTTGTACGTATTACCCAGGTCTACATATATCCATTGCGGATCAGTATACTCACTTTCCCAGCGACTCTGTGCATTGGCATCAAATGCATTGGAGGCATTGAAACTACCCACCACCGAAGATGCCGTACCAGGACGGTTCAACGCCAGGTTGGACGCCGCATTGTTCACCGTTACAGCAATCTTGTTGGAAGAAGATACCGCACCGCCATTATCCGTAGCCTTCGCCTGCAGCGTATATACGCCGGCAGGCACATTCGTCCAGTTGAAATTATAAGGCGCCTGGTTAACAGTACCGATCAATTGATCACCATGATAGAAACTCACAGAACGGATAGTACCGCCTTCCCTGTCAGATGCAGTAGCCGACAACGTTATATTGGCCGGCGCCTGATACGTAAGCGTACCCGTAGGAGCCGTTAACGTTACGGCTGGCGGAGGATTATATACCACCCCGTTGGAATAAACACGCACCCAGTCAATGTATACATCACATGGGAATGTCGCCTGGTCTACGATCGGACCACCATAAGTATTACCACCGCCACCTACACCGGCACTCAGGATCGCATACATCTTATGCTCGAAAGGATGCCATTCGGGATACAGGTTGGAAAACTCCGAACGACGTACCCGCCGCCCATTGATCACATCCACCTGCGCCTCATTCTGACCATCCAGCGCAAAAGCAGCGCCATCCTCAAAATAATGGATATGATACACGTTGTTGTCCACGAAAAACTCCATACGGTCCGCAAACCAATCAATGCCGTATTCATGCCAGCCATTCGCAGCTACACTGGGATCAGTAGCCGAAGAAGCCGCACAGCATTGGTAGTCAGGGTTACGCAGGCGGCTACCCCACCGCGTACTGGCCTGCCCGTCAAATGCTTTGTCAGCCGATACATCATTACCCTGGATAGAAGAAGCAGTAGCCGGACGATTCAATGCTATATTCGTTGTTCCACCGGCAAATACCTGGAACTCAAACAAAGAATATCCCCAGTCATTAGAACGCCGCGTACCGTACATCCGTACAAAACGCGCATCCCTGGCGCCAAAACTGATCTCATTAGTACCACCACCGCCATTGGCAGTACTATAAGCAGTGCTCCAATCCGTACCATTCAAGGAGGTCTGTATCTCAAAGGCACGACCCGTATTCTCCCAAGTTAGCGTCACCTTGGTCACCCGTTGGATAGACCCGAGATCCACCCGTATCCACTCCGGACTATCAGGTGCCTGCTTGTCCGCAAAACTGTAATAACCGCCCTGATGTCCGTGATTCCAGTCTGCCCACTGGTTGTTATTCCACGCCCAGGCATAATGCGTAGAGCCGAGATTGTAATTAGGAATAGAACCGACATATTCCATGATGTCGATCTCACCTCCCTGCGGCCAGCTAAGCGTAGGCTGCCCCTGCGGTAATTCATCAGGCATCATCCAGAAAGCAAAACCCTGCCCCATCGTACGCACCCCCTTCGGCCATACCCTCGCTACAATACGATGATTAGGCCCCCAGGCAGCCTTCCCCTTCGTAAAAATGCGACCGCTCGTATAATCACGGTCTATAAAACGCTCCTTCCGCGTAGTAATACGCAGCGCGCCGCCTTGCGCACCTGCGATACCCTGCTCTATCCCTACATTCTCTACCCGGTCAGTCGCACGGTCCAGCTGACCCGTACCCCAGTTACCGTTCACACCCGTACCCGTCTCATAAGACCATTTTCCCAAATCAAGAGAAGGGCCGTTAAACTCATCACTCCATATCAGATTCCATTGCTGACTGCGGGCATTCAGAGAAAAACAAGCCAATAAAAGCAACAATGTGATTTTTTGCATAATAGTTATTTTGAGGTCGTGAAATAAGATAGCCGGCGCCTCGTAGATTAACGCTGGCAGTGTCAAACACTGGAAGGAAATGGAGCCCGCTCACATGGGCGGACTACGGATAGGATGTAATACCAGCAGACTATGCCGCAGAAAAGGCATGCGAATCACTGGCGGCACCTGAGATGCAGTCATAACTCGTGGAATTGTATTCAATAAAACGCCTATGGCATCAGTAAAAAGACACTACCGGATATTTAATAAAGTTCTACCTGGGGACCAACAAACAGAATAGTATAAAAATCATCTATACCGGCTCCTGAAACTAGACAAAAAATTGTAGAAATCCAAGCATTTCCCTTCCCTATCTGTCCTTTATTACCGTTATTTCCATCGACTGATCTTGCACTGCAGTAATAGGGGCAACTACACACAATTATCAATCTAATACAATATAGTCGCATACCATCTGCTGAATATTGCTATATCGTCTGCTAAAAAACAACTCCCCATACATGACCCTCCTAAGTATCATTATCCCGTCTCCTAAGGTTCATTATCCCATCCATTCACAGGTTTTTATTGGTGTATAAATCACGCAAAAATATTTTTAACAAATCATGTACACCTGTAGCCTCGTCTGCTTATATATCAACTAACTGACTGATTGTAGGGGCCCTGTAATATCAGCCACCTGCAGCCATCCCTCACGAGGACCGCAAATAATGTAACTTCCTTTTTCCTTTTTCGTTTTAACTAAGTACTTTTGTGCAGAGAGGTTGCAAAATGCTATCGATATCATATTGAATATCATATATTTTTCATACCTTGCTGACCTTTATATGCCTTCTTATAGAAAAGGCGATCCTATTTGTTGGAACGGAACCATGAAACCATTTTTTTCATCATTTTTATATGCTAATGACTCTTTTTATGATTCGAGAAATTCCTAATTGAAAAACATTATAAATCACCCTGTTTATGATCTTAGCCCGAGTTTGCCCATAAACCCACAGGAATTTATAAAGTTTTGTTGCTCTAAATTGTGAGGATAGTCCTGGAATAAACCTTTAAACCCGAAAAAACTAGTGTGTCCACCTAAAAAAGGACCCTATAATCATAATGTATTAAAGCCAATTTTAGTGTAATAACATTTACCCAAATTTACGCCAGCGTACTTTTGAACCTTAGCCAGTTTTTAAACCTGTTGTTTTAACCGCTTCAACATTGATGATACATGTTCCCGCTGACTTCTAACCAAAGACCCATCTGGTTCGAACAGAAACTATTTCCAGATAGTGCATTATATAACGTTAGTGTATATACGCGTATAAATGGAAATATCGATATAACGCTGTTTGAAAAAGCCATCAATATAATGATTGCACAAAGCGATGCCTTTCGTACTACCTTCTATGAGTCCGAAGGCATCCCTATGCAAAAATTCCATCCATATGATCCCGCTCACCCATACCAGCTGCCCCTCCTGGATTTCTCCACTCACCAGGATCCGGAACAGGCGGCCATGGACTGGCAGCTTAAGCAGGCTGCAACATCAATAGCCGTTCATGCAACCCAGCTATACTATTTCGCCCTGCTGAAGATCACCGGCAGTACCTACTTTTGGTACTACAAATCTCATCACCTAATCACAGACGGATGGGGCATGTCACTGACCATTTCCCGGACAGCCGCCATATACAGCGCACTAGTAAAAGGTGAAACCGTATCCACAGATACCGTACTGCCCTTCGCTAATTTCGTTCAGCACGATCAGCGCTACCTGGAATCCCCCGCATATGACAAAGATGCCGCCTATTGGCAAGATCGGTTTACCGCCATGTCGCCTGCCATTACCGTAGGCGCAAAAGATGGTAAAAAGAACGAACAACCCCTCAGCACACGTAAGTCGATCTTTCTGGCTAAATCATTTTATCAACAGATACAGGCATTCGCCGCCGAAAGAGGTTGCACCACCTTCTATACCTTCATGGGCGTACTGTATACCTACTTCGCAAGGACCAATCAACTCGAAGATCTCGTCCTCGGCATTCCCGTCCTAAACAGGTCCAGCACTGCCTTTAAAAAGACATTGGGCCTCTTCGTAGGCGTACTGCCGTTCCGCATGAACTTCGCGCTGTCACTCTCCTTCAACGAACTGATGGCCCACATCAAAACCGCTTTCAAAAAAGATATAGAACACCAGCAGTTCCCCGTAGACGAGATCGTACGGATATTAAAATCCAATAAACATGATCTCGATGCATTGTATACAATCTCCCTCTCTTTTGAGAAACAGGATTTCAGCGTACCATTCGATGGCATACCTACCCAAACCATCGCACTGCCCCATCAGGCAGAACAATCGCCCCTGGCAGTATTCGTCCGCGAATGCCAGACCGATGACGATGTAAAAGTAGATTTCGATTTCAACCAGGGACATTGGGAGGAATACTATATGGAACAGTTCCTGGCACAATTCCGGCAACTGTTCGAAACCGTCATAGCACAGCCGGATACACCCCTCTCCCAACTCCCCCTCATTACAGCTACAGAGGCCGCCGAATGGCTGACACCAACGCCCGTTACACCCATCCCATTCGATACCATGATAGCGGCATTTGAACATGCCGTTATACAGTATCCACAACAGCCCGCCCTCCTCTTCGGCAACCATTCCTACTCCTATAAGGAACTCAATGAGCAAGCCAACGCATTGGCCCATCATCTCCGTAACACCTGGCAGATACAACGCAACGAAGTAGTGGCCGTCCTGCTACCCAAGTCCGATGATGCCATCATCGCCATCCTCGGTATCCTGAAAGCAGGCGCCGCCTACCTCCCCGTAGATCCTGCCTATCCGGAAGAAAGACAGCAATACATGCTCGAAGATGCCAGCGCCAGAGTACTACTCACCCTGAGCGACAGAACATTGCCTGCTTTCTCAGGTGCCGTCCTTTACATGGATGAACGCACCTACTCACATTCGCCGGTACATAATCCAACACCTGTCAACACCGCAGACGATACCTGCTATATCATCTACACCAGCGGATCCACCGGCCAGCCTAAAGGCACCGTGATCAGACACCTGGGCGTAATCAATATCATCAACTCGTTCAAACAGGAAATGGATATCCGCCAGACAGATAGCATGCTGCAATTCGGCTCCCTATCCTTCGATGTCAGCGTATTCGAAATATTCACCGCCTTGTTTAACGGACTTACCTTATATCCGGTATCCAAAGACATCATCGCCGACTTCGACCTTTTCTGCGAATTCATACAAACGCACCACATCAGCATAGCTGCCCTGCCGCCTTCTTATATCCGCAACCTGAACAAAACAGGATTGTCCAAACTAAGGATACTCCTCACCGCCGGCGAACCTGCCATTCCCCGTGCAGAACTACAACTTCGGCCGGACCAGCTATACTATAATGGATACGGACCTACTGAATGCACCGTCTGCGTGACCATCTTCAACGAAACAGCGGAGATCAACCGCAACGTGCCTATCGGTAAAACGATCTATAATACGAAAGCATATGTTCTCGACCGGCAACTGCAGCTCATGCCCTGCGGCATACCGGGAGAACTCTATATCGCCGGTATCGGCCTGGCCAAAGGTTATCTCAACAAACCCACCCTCACCGCAGAGAAATTTATCGACTCCCCTTTTGTTCCTGGCGAAAAGTTATATCGCACCGGCGATGTTGTACGCTGGCTTTCCGATGGTAACATAGAATACCTGGGCCGGCAAGACGACCAGGTGAAGATCCGCGGCCATCGGATCGAAACAGGCGAGATCGAAGTAGCATTAAAGCTGCACCCCGCCGTACAAAACGTATCAGTGATCGTCAAAGAAAGCAGCCCCCAGGAAAAAGCATTATACGCTTTCGTTGTCATGAATAACGATACCGACACCGCACGTTTGTACGACTTCCTCGCCGAAAGCCTGCCTTACTTCATGATACCAGACCTCATACTGCCAGTCCCTCAAATCCCCCTTACCGTCAACGGAAAGGTCGACAAAAGGGCACTCCTGGCACAGGTACAACTGGCATCCAAACGTGCATACATCGCACCTGCTACACCCAGCGAACAACTCATTGCCAGCATATGGTCCACATTACTGGATATACCCGCCGTCAGCGCTACAGACAATTTCTTCCAGCTGGGCGGACATAGCCTCAAAGTAGGACAGTTCATCAACCGTATACATAAAGAGACCGGCATCAAACTGGTTTTCAGCGAAGTATTCCGGGCGCCCGTATTGAAAGAAGTCGCCCGCCTGCTCGATATAGACCAGACATTGCACATACCCGCATTGGTCAAAATACCCGATAGGGATCTCTATCCCCTCTCCCCTTCCCAACAGGGTATCTGGCTCAATGCCCACCTGGCAGGAAGAGAAACATTGTACAATGTGCCACTCACCTTCGTGCTGCAACACCCCGTACAATCAACAGTCCTCCAACAGGCCTTTGAAGCCCTGGTACACCGGCACGAATCCCTGAGGACGACCTTTACCACCATCGGCGGCCTGCCCTATCAACAGGTGAAAGCACACCTGCCCGTACAGATGGAACGCTATACACCCACGCAGAATAGTTCCCTACAGGAACAACTTGCAGCCCTGTACAGGTCGCATATACAGACACATTTTGACCTGTCCGACGGCCCCCTCTTCCGCATCGCACTGGTACCACTCAATGAGCAACAGACGCTCATCATGTTTACCCTCCATCATATCATCACCGATGGACTGTCCGTACAACAACTGTTCGATGAACTGGCAGCAGATTATGCCAGCCTGCTGGAAAATCAGCCGATTCTAGGCTTACCTCTCTTCCAATACCGCGACTACTCCCACTGGCTGGAACAGGTCATACATAGCCAGGAAGGAGAAAGACAGCTGCATTACTGGCAACAAAAACTACAGCATACTTCCCCCTTCTCGCTGGCACATCTCATCGGCCGCAGTAATGCAGGCAAACAGGAAGGTGCCATACACATCTTCCGGTTCCCGGCTGTCATCAAAGAAGGAGTGGAAAAACTAGCCACACATTCCGGTAGTACAGCCTTCATCGTACTGCAAGCCTTGCTGAAAGTCCTCTTCTTCAAACTGACCGGCCAACGGGATATCACCGTAGGTGCCGCCGTATCCGGCAGGGCTATCGCCGAAACAGAGGGCATCACCGGTATGCTGATCAATACCATCGCTCTCTACGACCAGGTACATGAACGCGATAGCTTCGAAACTTTCCTCGAACAGGTAAAACAAACCTCTCTGGAAGGGCTGGAACACCAGCTCCTGCCTTACGACAAAGTATTGGAGCTCGTACAACCAGAGACCAATGCCCTCTTCGATGTGATGATCGCCACCGATGACCAGCAGCTCCAGAGCAACAGCAAATTATTCCTTACACATACACCCGAAACGGAATCGCTACGCGCACTTTATAACGCCGCCAAATTAAACGCTACCTTCGACTTCGACACCCGCGGCGAAGGCATAGAACTGCAGGTGATCTACGATGCCAGCCTCTTTGATCATCAATACATACTGCTGCTGGGCAAATACTTCAGTAACCTCGCCCAACAGGTATTTGCACAGCCATCGATGCCCATCAGCCAGTTCCAGCTATCCGATGGACAAGAACCGGAACTGTTTCGCTATCTGGGCATAGACAACAAAGACTATACAACCGTATACCCTTTAAGTACCAGCCAGCGCGATATCTATCTCACCAGCCTCTTACAGCCTGCCGATAACGGGTTACGCCTGCTGGCCTATTTCGATATCCCCTGCTCCGTCGATCCTCCCACCTGGAAGCAAGCCATCACCATCGTCACCCAACAGGAAGACAGCCTCCGCTCCGTACTCATCACCAGGAATGCAGAGGCCTATCAGGCCGTAAAATGGACAGCAGATAGCTGGTTCGAATACGTAGACCTGCAACATCTTCCCTACAGCCGGGACACATTCCATGCATATATCAGCGACTATTGTAATGACCCACAGACACTGGACCTGCCCTTCTATAAACACTACCTCTTCAGGATCAGTGACAGCCATTACATCACCGCTATCAATGCACATCACGTCTTCACTGACGGTGCCTCCTTCCGGCTGCTGACAGAACGGATAGATGCCGTCTATCACCAGCTGCTGACAGGAACCGTGACCGATGATCACACCTCCCAGCCCTACCGGGATTATGTATTCCGTCACCTCTCCCGTTTTGATACCGCACTGACAGATAGTTTCTGGCAGCAACGACTGGCAGCCGTACAGCCACTACACTATGAAGGTGCTATATCCACTGCCGATCGTTCCCATGCCGATGTGCTCCTGCTCGAAGCAACAGAAGCGGATGCCATCCGCCGCTATTGCCATACCCATCATATTAACGCACCGCTGTTCTTCCGTACCATATACGCACTGCTGGTAAAATACTACTGCAATGCCGACCATGACTATTGCATACGGGAACACCTGGCAGGAAGAGACCGGCAGTACCAGCAAATGATCGGCAACCTGTCGCATTGTTTCCCGTTACTGATAACACCAGCTGCCTTACAACCGGACACCACTTTCCAGGCACTTTGTACCTACCTGATGCAACAACGCACTTCTGCCGGCGAACTGCGATACATCTCGCTTTCCCTGCAGAACCGGATCATCGGGGATGAACCGTTATCCTTCTTCTTTAACTATCAATACTTCAACTTACCGGCTACCCAATCCGGTATTGGACAACTGCAACAGGTGTATCGCCTGATGGACAACCAGATCGAACTCAGGGTAGCGGAAATACAAGAAAAATATGAACTGCGGCTCGATTATAATGAGCGTATCTTCAACGGACATGAATTCCTGCAACGGGTCAAACATGTCTGTCAGCAACTCCTGCAGGGCGTAGAGCACCTGCAGCAACTGAACTACCTCTTGCCAGCAGAAACAACATTGCTGCACAACATCGGTGATCGTACCTCCCTGGCTGCTACCACAGATATCCTGTCCATCTTCCGTCAGCAGGTAGCCAACCATCCGGCAAAGACAGCCGTCGTATACAAAGACCAGGCACTCAGCTATGCAACATTGGACCAGCACGCTAATGCTGTCGCCGCCCACCTGGAAAGCCTGGGCTTACAAACCGGCGATATCGTAGGTATCATGGTAGAACGCTCCGCCTGGATGATAGTAACCTTGCTGGGGGTGCTGAAAGCCGGGGGCGCTTACCTGCCTGTCGATCCCGAATATCCGCAGGAGCGTATTGATTACCTGCTGCAGGACAGCCAGGCCTCCCTGCTCCTGACACATCAAAAATGGCAGGAACGTGTACCTGCCAGCATTACCGCCATTGCTATCGAAGATATCCCGTTACAGCCCATAAAGACCGTAAACCACCTGGTAACACCGGGACAACTGGCCTATGTCATCTACACCTCTGGTACCACCGGCCGCCCTAAAGGAGCCATGATCACACATGGTGCTGTCAGCAATATTGCCCAGGCCTGGAAACAGGCCTACCGGCTGGATAGTTTTGAAGTATCCCTATTGCAAATGGCCAGCTTCTCCTTCGACGTATTCACCGGCGACGTAATCAGGACCTTCGTGAGTGGCGGACAGATGGTAATATGCCCGTCCTCCGTACGGCTGGAAATAGCTTCCTTATATGCCTTACTCGCAAAACACCGCGTCAACATATTCGAGTCCACTCCCGCGCTCATCATCCCGCTGATGGATCATGTATATGAACAACAACTGGATATCAGCTTCCTCAAGCTGCTGATCCTGGGCTCCGACAGTTGCCCGGTAGCACATTTTAAACGGCTGACAGAACGCTTTACACCGGGCATGCGGGTGATCAACAGCTACGGTGTTACCGAAGCTTGTATCGACTCCGGATACTACGAAGCCCCGGCCGCATTATTGCCAAACGCTGGTAATACACCTATTGGCCAACCATTAAACAACTACATATACTATGTCTGCAATCATCAGCATCAGCTGGTGCCGGTAGGCATACCAGGCGAACTCTATATCGGCGGCCCTGGCGTGGCCAGCGGATATCTCGGGAGAGAAGCGCTCACGGCAGAAAAATTCATCCCTCTCGGCCGCGACGGGCAGCGGGTTTATCGTACCGGAGACATAGTACGATGGCTGCCGGATGGTAACCTCGAATTCGCCGGTCGTAAAGATGACCAGGTTAAAGTACGTGGCTTCCGGATAGAATTACAGGAAATAGAAAGCGTATTACTCACACAGACCGGTATAAAAGAAGCATTGGTTACCGTATATGGCAAAGACAGCGAACAGGCACTCGTAGCGTGGTATGTAACTTCCGATGCCAGCATATCCGCAGCAACACTACGCGAAGGACTTAAACACTCCCTGCCAGATCATATGATCCCGGCCTATTTTATTCCATTGGAACGGTTGCCATTGACCCCCAATGGCAAAGTAGACAGGAAAGCCCTACCCGACCCGCTGCGTTATATGGACCAACAGACAGTCATTACCAATGCTCCTGTCACCGGAACAGAACAAACCTTGCTCACCATCTGGCAAGATGTACTCCGTCGTCATCGTATCGGTATTACAGACAACTTCTTCGAGCTGGGGGGCCACTCCTTAAAAGCCACCAACGCCGTTGCACGCATCTATAAGACCTTCCAGGTCAACCTGCCGCTCAATATCTTCTTCAGCCAGCCAACCATCGCCGCACAGGCTGCATACATCGATCTGCAGTCGAGAGAGACTGTAACGACTATCACCCCGGTAGATAGCCGCCCTTACTACCCACTCTCTTCCTCTCAGAAACGTCTCTACCTGTTACATCAGATCGAGGGCTCGGAAAACAGCTATAATATGCCTGCCGCCTTCCTCATCAAAGGGCAGATCGATCGCTCCCTACTGGAAGCGTGTTTTCGTCAGCTGATCACCAGGCACGAAATTTTACGCACCGCCTTCGAAATGAAAGATGGAGAACCGGTACAGGTAGTGAAATCAAACGTACCATTCCATATCGGCCACACCGTAAGTGATCATACAGCAACTGCACTGATCGCAGACTTCATCCGGCTCTTCGATCTAGCCAGCCCTCCCTTGCTGCGGGCACATTTATATACACTGGCCGACCAGCAGCAACTACTGCTGATAGATATGCATCACATCATCTCCGATGCCGTATCAGCAGAGCTGCTGATTACAGAACTGACACAGCTCTATCAACAACAACCACTACCGGCCATATCGCTGCAATACAAAGATTTCGCCGTATGGCAGCAACAATTCCTGCAAACAGATATTATCCGCGAACAGGAACGTTACTGGCTCGACCAGTTTGCTGATGAACCACCAGTACTTAATCTGCAAACAGATTTCCCACGGCCAGCCCATAAATCATTTAACGGTAAAAGACATACGGTACAGCTGCCTGCAGAAGTGACGCAACAACTCCATTCATTCTGCCAGTCCTATAGCTGTACTATCCACCAATTACTGCTGACCGTCTTTAAAGTACTGCTATATAGATACTCAGGTAATACAGACCTGGTAGTAGGCGTACCAGTAGCAGGACGCACCGTCGCCGGTCTTGAACAGATAATGGGTATCTTTATCAATACGCTGGCACTCAGAAGCCACCCGGACGGAGAACTGCGTGTCACCGATTTCCTCACTACCGTAAAACAATCCAGCCTATCCGCCTTAAAACACCAGGATTATCCGTTTGAACGACTGATAGAGCAGCTGGATGTAAAACGGGATATGAGCAGAAACCCATTGTTTGATATCATGTTCACCTTCCTGCATGAAGAACAATCCACCTTGCAGCTGGGCGAAGCGGTACTTACCCCTGTCAATAACATCTATGATATCAGCAAATTCGACCTGTTATTATCCGGCGTAAAAGCAGGCGATGATATCACCCTCAGCCTGGAATACAGTACAGACCTCTTCCGCGAAGAGACTGCCCTGCGCATGATGACGCATTATCTCCAGTTGCTTACTGATGCAATGGCCAGGCCGGAAGCAAAACTATCCTCCTTACAGCTGCTTACGCCGGAAGAGAAAAATGAGCTGCTGACCATGCTCAGCGATACACAGGTACATTATCCGGCAAATACTTCTATTTATGAACTGTTCCTGAAACAAGTACAACAGTTCCCCAATAACATCGCCCTGCACTGGGAAGGTCAGGACATCAGTTATGCCGTTCTCGAACAAATGGCTGGCCAGGTAGCCAATGCCATCAGGCACGCATTACCAGGTGCCGTGAATCCGATCATCGCCGTACTGATAGACAGAAGACCAGAGATGGTGATCGCTTTGCTCGGCATTCTGAAAGCCGGTGGCGCCTACCTCCCCATTGATCCCGACTATCCCGCAGAACGCATCCGGTATATGCTGGATGACAGTCAGGCCGCTGTATTGGTGACACATTCCTCCATTACACCGGTAGCAGGCTACCAGGGCCACACAGTATACACCGACCAGTTACAGGACGTTATACCGTTGTCAACAGCGGTCGCCGTGCAACCGGATGACCTGGCTTATATCATCTACACATCCGGCTCCACCGGCATGCCTAAAGGCGTAATGGTAACCCACCGGAACGTGGTCCGCCTACTATTTACCGATCGTCCCCTGTTCGATTTCAACCCGCAGGACACCTGGACATTGTTCCACTCCTACTGTTTTGACTTCTCTGTATGGGAGATGTACGGGGCATTGCTCTTCGGCGGCAAGCTGGTCATAGTGCCTAAAGCTACCGCACAAAGCCCCCGCGCCTTCCTGCAGTTGTTAAAAGACCAGCAGGTTAGTATCCTCAACCAGACACCGGGTTCCTTTTATAATGTCATCAGCGAAGTACTGGAGAGCTCACACCAGGGATTATCCCTACGGTATGTCATCTTTGGCGGCGAAGCATTAAAACCGGGTAAACTACAAGCCTGGCACACCTTGCTACCGGATTGTAAACTGATCAATATGTACGGTATAACGGAAACGACCGTACACGTGACCTATAAAGCGATCACCCAAAAGGAGATCACCGACAATGCCAGCAATATAGGCCAACCGATCCCGACCCTCTCGCTGCTCGTCCTTGACCGGGACAGGCAACTGGTGCCGGTAGGTGTTGCCGGCGAACTCTGTGTAGGAGGCGCCGGCCTCGCACGTGGGTATCTCAACCGGGAAGAACTGACAGCCGAACGGTTCACCGATCATCCGTATGTGGCCGGGGAACGCCTCTACCGCACCGGCGACCTCGCCAAACTGCTGCCCAACGGAGATTTTGAATACCTGGGCAGAATAGACCATCAGGTGAAGATCCGCGGTTTCCGGATAGAACTGGGTGAGATCGAAAGCAAACTACTGCTGCATCCCGCCGTAAAAGATACATTGGTCATAGACCGGGACGATCATTCCAGTACCAAATACCTGTGTGCCTACATCGTAACGCCCGCAGCCGTTGCCCGTGAAGAGCTGCGTAAACACCTGTCAGCGTTCCTCCCAGACTATATGATCCCTTCTTTCTTTATCCTGCTGCCCGCCTTCCCTCTTACCGGCAATGGTAAAATAGATCGCAAACGGTTACCACTACCGGAGGACACCCAATTGTCCACCGCGGTGTATGAAGCGCCTGTAACAGGTACGGAACAACGACTGGCCACACTGTGGAAACAACTGCTGTCCACACAGGAGGCAGGCCTGAATGATCATTTCTTCGAGCTGGGCGGACATTCCCTGAAAGCAGCCCAGCTGGCAGCATTGATACACAAGGAATTCCAGGTGGAAGTGAGCATCAAAAATATCTTCTCCACACCGGTATTACGCGACCTGGCCTTACTGGTAGACCAAAGTGCCCACTCTCAGCACCATGCAATCGAAAAGGCGCCGCTGATGAATAGCTACCCGGCCTCCTCTGCTGAAAAACGCTTATATATACTTAACCAGATCGACAATTCAGGTATCTCTTATAACATCCCTGCCGTATACGCCATAGAAGGTAACCTCGACCTAAAAAGATTACAGCAGACCATCCGCACCATTGTAGACCGGCACGAAATATTACGTAGCTCATTTGTAATAGAACAACGGGAAGTAGTGCAGAGAATACATGATACCGTCGACCTGGAAGTAGAGATACTCAACTGCGACGATGAGCACCTAACGGATTTCATCAAAGGATTTGTAAGGCCGTTCGACCTGTCTCAGGCACCGTTATTAAGGACCTGCCTTGTCAGAACACCATCCGGCCAGTACTATTTCCTATTCGACATTCATCATATCATCGCAGATGGCGTTTCCGTCGACAACTTTATCCGGGAATTGTCTGCCATCTACGGTGGGACCACACTGTCGCCGCTACGTATCCAGTCTAAAGACTTTGCCTATTGGCAGCAACAATGGCTGAAATCACCTGCGGCAGCCACGCAGAAAACCTACTGGCTGACACAGTTCGATGGCGAAGAGCGCCAGTTGAACATGCCCACCGACTATGTTCGTCCACCAGTGAAATCCTACGAAGGTGCTTTGTTCCATTTCACTATTCCATCGGCAACCACAGCTGCCCTCCAGGCATTCAGCCGCACTCATGGCGTTACACCGTTTATGGTGCTGCTGGGCACTTATGCTATATTACTTTCCCGCTACAGCGGTCAGGAAGATATTATTGTGGGTACACCCGTCGCCGGCCGCTCACATGCCGACATGCAGGAACTCATGGGGATGTATGTAAATACATTACCACTGAAACAAGCACCCAACGGCAACAAAACTTTCAGGGAATACGTGCAGGAAGTAAAAGAGGGAGCACTCAAAGCATTCGAACACCAGGATTATCCTTTTGAAGCCCTCCTCGATGACCTGGAGATCAAAAGAGATATCAGCCGTAATCCGCTGTTCGATTATATGTTCTCCTACAGAGCCGACAACATCAATACCATACAGCTCTCAGACCTGTTGCTGAAGTATGTAACATTCGAACAACACAACTCGAAAATGGACATCTCGCTGGAGATCAGTGCAGAGGAAGATGGCGTCATGGCAGGTATCATTGAATATGCTACCAGGTTATTCAGTAAACAAACAATCCGCAGACTGGCCGGTCACTTCATTCACCTGCTGGAACAGGTCCTGCGACAGCCAGATCATCAGATCGCAGCCTTGACACTTGTCACCGAAAGAGAACGGCAACAGTTACTACAGCAATTTAATGCGCCGATCGACCCGGAAGCAGATAAGAAAGCGCTGCATATCTATGAGCTTTTCCGCCAACAGGTATACCGTTATCCTGATCATATAGCGGTAGAGACAGGAACTGACAAGCTCAGCTATCATGAACTGGATCAAAGGGCCGGACAGTTGGCCACCCTACTCCTCAAACAAGGAAGTAGTACAGGTAAGATCGTTGGCATACTTACCGACCGCAACCTGGATCTTTTGATAGGCATTTTCGCCATTCTGAAAGCCGGCGCTACTTACCTGCCTATCGATCCCGAATATCCGGCCGACCGTATCAAATACATGCTGGAAGACAGCCATGCAGAGGTATTGTTGACACAATCCCATCATACAGGATTGTTCCCGAAAGAGATCCCCCATATCCTCCTGGACCAGGTTACCCTGCCGGCTACGGAAGAGGTACTGTTTGAACAGGTGGATTATCATCCGCTCCACATCGCCTATGTGATCTATACGTCCGGCTCTACCGGAACACCTAAAGGCGTACCGATCGCACATCACTCGCTACATAACTTCCTGAATTATGCCCATCGTAGTTATAAAAATGAATTCAGCGCAGCAGATGTAGGCTTATGTATCAGCTCTGTGTCTTTTGACGCCAGTGTAATGGAAATATTTATTCCATTAAGCATTGGTGCAAAATTGATATTACTACGCCGGGAAGAAGTATATGACATACAGGGACTGGCCAACACCATTGCCGGTAAAAAGGTCACCTTTGCTTACATCCCGCCATCCCTCCTGCAGCCATTGTATGACGCCTTAAAAAATAGTGGTCCGCTCGCATTCAATAAACTGGATGTAGGTGCAGAAGTGATCAAAGACAACCTACTGCGGTTATATACCTCGCTGTCCGATCAATTAGAGGCCATTAATAGTTATGGCCCTACAGAAGGCACCATCGTCAGTACCACCTACACATACGATCCCTCACGGCCAGCAGGCAGCACCGTACCTATCGGCAAACCGCTACCCAATATCCAGGTATACATCGTCAACGAACAACTGCAGTTGCAACCCATAGGCGTACCGGGAGAACTCTGCATCTCCGGAGTTGGCCTGACCCCGGGTTATATGAACAACCCTGCATTGACGGCTGAAAAATTCGTAGACAATCCTTTCCTGCCTGGCCATAAGCTGTACAGATCCGGTGATCTCGCCAAATGGATGCCCGATGGTAATATTGACTTCATTGGCCGCAAAGATCAACAGGTCAAGATACGCGGCTTCCGGATAGAACTGGGAGAGATAGAAAATAAGCTGCTCACCCACCCCGATATCACACAAACATTGGTAATAGACCGGGAAGATCTGCAGGGCAACAAATTCCTGTGTGCATACATTATCAGTACCCGGACATTGGATACCGCAGAGATCAAGGCACACCTGGCCAAGGACCTGCCGGTATATATGCTGCCCGCTTACTTTGTCACGATGGATAAGTTCCCGCTAACCAAAAACGGAAAAGTAGACCGTAAAGCCCTGCCCGCACCCGCCATTAACGAAGATAGTAAGAGCCAAAACATGGTCGCGCCGGCAGATGCTACCGAAAAGCAACTGCATGATATCTGGAAAACGGTATTAGCGACTGAACAGCTCAGTGTAGAAGCCAACTTCTTTGAATCAGGAGGCAACAGTCTTAAGATCATCAACATGCTGCGATTAATACAACAGTCCTTCGGAGACGCCCTCAAAGTAAGTGACCTGTTTGACAAACCTACGATAAGAGAACAAGCAGCTGCCATATCAAAACATTCTACCAATAATATTCCGGAGACACCCAAAAAAGTAAAACGCGTACAATTTTAAGCATGAAAACTCAAGCCATGGAAATAAAACACATTGCAGTCATTGGAGCAGGCGTAATGGGGCAGGGAGTAGCCTACCAGTTTGCCAAATACGATTATGACATCACCCTGGTAGACCTGTCAGAAGACATACTGGCCAATGCGAAAAAGAACATCCGGAACATCGAAAGGCTGGACAAAATGCTGCACAAGTCCGCCAGCACCGTTAACGTGTTGGATAAGATCACGCTGACAACGGAACTCGCAGCCATCAGTCAGGCAGATTTTATCATTGAAAACGTTACAGAAAACATTTCACTGAAGGAAGGACTTTATCAGCAGCTAAAAGCAGTGGTTGCCGATCATGCCTTACTGGCCGTAAATACCTCTGCCGTATCCATTACCCGGCTGGCCGCTTTCTTAAAACATCCTCAACAGGTGATGGGCATACATTTCATGAATCCGGTACACCTGAAACCTACCGTAGAGGTGATCAGGGGTTTTCATACCAGCACCACTACCATTGATGTAACACAATCGTTGCTGCAATCAGTACAGATGACCGGTGTAGTTGTAAACGATCTGCCTGGATTTATCTCCAACCGGGTATTGATGCTGACAGTGAATGAAGCCATTTTTGCCTTACAGGACAGCGTGGCCACCGTACCGGATATCGACAAGATATTCCGGGAATGTTTCGGACATAAAATGGGCCCATTGGAAACAGCAGACCTGATAGGTCTCGATACCATCCTCTACACACTAGATGTTCTACTGGCCAGTTACAACGATACTAAATTCCGACCGGCACCTCTACTACGGAAAATGGTGGATGCCGGCCTGCATGGCAGAAAAAGCGGGGAAGGATTTTACAAGTACAACTAAACACTGCTATTACAACAACATCATCAATCTTTAAATCAATAAAAATGAACGTAACACTTCAAACGGATATCAAATCGACCATCAGGACATTTCTGCAAAAGCGTATCGGACAAGATGTATCGTTCAATGACGGAGATGATATTTTCCAACTGGGCTTGGTGAACTCCCTGTTTGCGCTGGAGCTGGTAGTATTCCTGGAAAACACTTTCGATATAGCGGTAGAGAACAGTGATCTGAACCTCAACAACTTCAGTACGGTAGACAACCTGGAAGGTTTCATCCGTAATAAGAAAGGGATATAAACCGGACGCCCAAAAGTATATAGACATGAACCTGGAATTGACGACAGCCCAACAGGCACTCAAAGAAGAATTCATCACATTCGTTCGTACAGAACTGGAGCCATATGCGAATGACTATGACAAACAGGGTGCTATTCCCCGCTCGCTCATAGAAAAGCTGGGGGCCGCCGGCTACCTCGGAGCCACCATTCCCACTGCTTATGGTGGCCGGGGCATGGACCAGGTGTCTTATGGGCTACTCAATGAAGAGATAGGCCGGGCATGCTCCTCTACCCGTAGCCTGATCACCGTACATTCTTCCCTGACAGCAGAAACGATCTTACGTTGGGGAAGCCAGGAGCAGAAAGAACAATGGCTGCCCTTACTGGCCAGTGGCCAGCAGCTCGCAGCATTCGGCCTTTCGGAACCAGGCGCCGGTAGCGATACCAATGGCATTACTACGGCTTATGAGGAAAAAGATGGCCAGTATGTGCTGACGGGTGTGAAGAAGTGGATCACTTTTTCCCAGATAGCCAATCTTTTCCTGATAGCTGCCCAGGGAGATAAAGGCATTACCACCTTCCTGGTACCCCGTGATACACCGGGACTACGCGTAGTACCACTGGAAGGTATCCTCGGCACCCGGGCATCGCTGCTCGGCGAAATACATTTGGAGCAGTGTGCGGTGCCCGCTGCCAATATACTGGGTAGAATGGGTTGGGGCCTACAGCAGATCGTCAATACGGCACTGGATAATGGCCGGTATAGTGTCGCCTGCGGATCACTGGGCATCGCCCGGGCCTGCCTAGAATCCAGCATACAATATTCCAAACAGCGGCACCAGTCCGGCAGGCCTATCAAAGAGCACCAGCTGATTAAACAGAAAATCACCAATATGGTGACCGAAGTAAAAGCAGCTACGCTACTTTGCAGGAATGCAGGTTGGTTACGTGATAAGAAAGACCCGGACAGCTTCATACAGACTACCCTTGCCAAGTACCATGCATCCAGGATGGCAAACGCAGTTGCTGCGGAAGCCGTACAGTTACATGGCGCACTGGGTTGTCACGACAGCTTTTCCATACAACGGTATTTCCGGGATGCCAAAGTCATGGAGATCATCGAAGGCAGCACAGAAATTCAACAGATACTCATCGCAGACCATAGTATAGCCAGTTTAAGTTCCATCCTATAATCCAAGAAGACAATGATAGGCATCAAATCCATCAAACTATTTACACCAGGTACGCCTCATTCTATCCATCAGCTGGATGAGAAACAGGGGCTAAATGAAAGTGAGCTGAGCTATTTCACTACCTGCGGCGTTGACACCATATATGACGCCGGTAGTATCTCCAGCTATGAACTGGCCAGAGGTGCATCAGAGAAATTATTGCAAGAAACAGGAACGGATGCATCTTCCATTGATCTGATCATTTATCTGCAGAGCAGGATGCCTGAACATTTCATCAGTTCAGAAGCGACCAGGTTGCAATTTGATCTGAAAGCCGAACAGGCTGTCAGCTTTGCTATTTCCAACCTAGGATGTGCCGACAGCTCTATGGCACTTAAACTGGCAAAAGACTACCTCTCTGCCAACCGTAAAGCCAACCATGTACTCATCTGCTACGGCAACAAGCTTTTCTCCAACTACCGGTTCCGCAACCCGGTCACCATTATCGGCGATGGCGGGGTAGCTGCCTTGGTAGGACGTAGCGAAGACAACAGGATCACCGATATACAGATACAGACCAACGGACATTACTGG
Organism: Chitinophaga pendula; assembly: GCF_020386615.1. Classification (NCBI taxonomy): domain Bacteria; kingdom Pseudomonadati; phylum Bacteroidota; class Chitinophagia; order Chitinophagales; family Chitinophagaceae; genus Chitinophaga; species Chitinophaga pendula. The sequence goes on along the minus strand of NZ_CP077769.1, from coordinate 1,757,290 downwards.
GATCTGTTCAAACTGGAATACCGGGACAAAACGTTTGACCAGTATCGCGAGGTGTGCAGTGATATCCGGAAATATGGGTTTGAGCTTGCGATAGAAAGCAAAAACAGGTTCCGTGAGATCAACGAATCCATCCTAAGCCGGAACGGTCAGCGTAAAGAAGATATTAGTCACTTTATGTTACAGAATATCTCTTCCCGGGCTTACGAATACTATCAGTCTGCCTTTGATATCAAAATATCCCCCATCTGCGCTATGAACCTTTCCCAATACGGTCACCTGGGCGCCGGTGACGTATTTGTTAACTATCAAACCGGCATTGAATCCGGTTTCTTTCAGAAAGGAGAACAGGTATTGATCATGAACAACAGTCCTGTTGCTGCCTGGAGTTCCATATTGATGGAAGTTTAATCACCACCATTAAAAAACATGTTACCATGAAGGATACAACAACTGAAATAAACGAAACCCCGCAGAAAAAAGGAAAAAAAAAGGTGATCAAATGTGTCGTATGGGATCTCGACCATACAATATGGCATGGCGTGCTGCTGGAGCATGACCAGCTGGTATTACGGGAAGGTATTAAAGAAGTACTGGCCACGCTGGATAGCTGGGGTATTATCAATTCGATTGCCAGCAAAAACAATCATGAAGATGCGATAAAACAACTGGAAATTTTCGGCCTGAGGGAATATTTCCTATATCCCCAGATCAATTGGGATCTTAAGTCCAATTCCATCCAGCGTATAAAAGAAAAACTCAATATCGGCATAGATGCTATTGCCTTTATCGATGATCAACCGTTCGAACGGGATGAGGTCAGTTTTGTACATGATCAGGTAACATGTCTGGATGTGGATCAGATAGTAAATGTACTGACACAATTCAAACCCCGCTTTATTACAGAAGAATCTTCTCTGCGCCGGAAGATGTACCTGGATGATGATATCCGTAATCAGGAAGAACAGGAGATCGGTAATAACCGGAAGTTCCTGGAATCATTGGAGCTTGAATTTGCGATACACCGGGCAACCGTAAATGATCTGCAACGGGTAGAAGAGCTGACGGTACGTACCAACCAATTAAATGCTACCGGCTACTCCTATTCTTATGATGAGCTGGCAGCATTGATCAAATCGCCGGATCACCATTTGTTTGTATCCGAACTGGTTGACAAATACGGTTCATACGGTAAGATTGGCGTGGCGATGGTATCGTGTGAAGGAAACATTTGGACGTTGAAATTGCTGCTGATGTCGTGCCGGGTAATGTCGAGAGGTGTAGGCGGTGTGTTGCTCAATTATATTATGAACCTGGCAAAAGAACAGGGATGCCGTCTACAGGCAGAATTCCTGCCTACGGACAGGAACAGGCTGATGTTTGTCACCTATAAATTTGCCGGCTTTCAGGAAGCTGGTACCCTGGACAATGGAGGGATGCTGCTAGAGCATCCGTTAACTGATTTCATCAAATATCCGGAGTATATAAAAGTAGCTATAGGACAATGAAAGATATTGCAATAATAGGAATTGCCGGGAGGTTCCCCGAAGCAGATAACCTGGCAATGTTTCGCCAGCATCTGATAGAAGGCAGGGATAGTGTGAGAGAACTTTCCTTTGAAAGGAAATCGAATACAGCGATCGCGTTGGACAAGACGTACATGCCGCTGGGGTTTGTAGAGGACATTGATAAATTTGATCATAAGTTCTTCCATATTTCACGTGCAGAAGCGGAACATATGGACCCCCATCAGCGGATATTGATGGAAGTGGTTTATGCAGCGATCGAAAGTTCCGGATATGCAGCAGACCATTTCAATGGCAGCGCCACTGCCGTATTCATTGGAGATACCGACCAGGAATATCAGCTGTTGGCCGAAAGGTTTGACCCCACCCTTGTCACAGGTACAACCAATGCAACTACTGCCGGAAGAATAGCCCGTTTTTTCAACTTCCGCGGAAATGCCGCCATGGTCGACACGGCCTGTTCTTCGTCGCTGCAAGCGATCCATTTAGCCTGTAACGAGCTGCATTTGGGCGATGCCGAATATGCACTTGCCTGTGGAGTAAGATTTTTACTGTTTCCGGATGAAAAACAGGCAGGCCCGAACCTGGGTATCATGTCCACAGATGGAAAGACCCGTAGCTTTTCCGCAAAAGCAGACGGTTCCGGCGCCGGAGAAGCGGTGGGTGCCGTCTTGCTGAAGCCATTGGAAAAGGCACTCACAGACGGCGATATTGTCTATGCCATTATCAAAGGTACTGCTGCCAACCAGGATGCACAATTGTCCGGTAGCCTGACCGCTCCCAGCAGCCAGGCACAGTCGGAAGTACTACGCAAAGCCTGGCAAAAAAGCAATATCGATCCGGCTACCATCACCTATATAGAAGCACATGGCAGCGGCACCAAATTAGGCGACCCTATAGAAATAGCAGGTATTGATCTCGCATTTAAGGGCATCGCCAGGGAAAAACATACTTGTGCCGTTTCCTCTATCAAGAGCAATATCGGACATACAGGGGGAGCAGCCGGCATGTCAGGATTGATCAAAACAGTGTTATCGCTAAGGAACCGGGAGTTATACCCCTCGGTACATTTTGACCAGCCCAATCCATTTATTGACTTCAAACAATCCGTTACCTATATAAATGCTGATTATAAAACCTGGGATGTCAGTTTTCCAAGAAGGGCCGGTGTCAGCTCATTCGGCCTGAGTGGCACCAACTGTCATGTGTTGCTGGAAGAAGCGCCTGCACCAACCGCCGGAGCACATACCGAGCAGACATTCCTGTTCAACTTTTCCGCACGTTCGGTACAGAGCCTGCAGCATTACCTGCAGGCTTTCCAGGCATTTTTAGCAGCGGAAAGTGTTCCTTCATTAGGAGACATCAGCTACACACTGAACTACGGACGGAATCATTATCCACATCGTGTGTCAGTGACGGCATCTACTCAACAGGAACTGGCCGAAAAACTGCGACATGCCAGTATCCACCATGCCCAGGAAGCTACCCAAAAGGCCATCTTCCTTTTCTCTGATGACAGCATCGTCAGCGATAAGCTTTTACAGGCGGTATCAACAGCCTTTCCTGTCTTCAGACAGTTTGTGGATGAATGTGCACCCTTCTATACGGAGAGCCATCCGGATATCAACCGTTTTGTATTTCAGTATGCCTTATACAAATACCTGGAGACACGCGGCTTAGGTACAGAACATTTGTTGGGTGTCGGCAACGGCGATCTTGTCGTAGCCGTACTGCTCCAGGAAATGACGCTGGAGACAGCCATTGGAGACATCAGCACCGGTGCTCCTGCTGTTGACCTGTCCGGAAAATTACGCAGCCTGGTAGAAAGAGAAACGGCGGATGGCAAAGTGGTGTTTATTGAGATGGGGCCTGCCGGACAGTTATCCAAGGGTTTGGAAACACTTGCTTATCCGGATAAAGAATTTCTCTACTCCGTGCTGCACCTGCAGCAATCACCACTAGAGATCATCCAGGTGCTATACGAACAACAATATCCCATCAACTGGTCACTTTATTATACGGATAGCAAGGCCCGTAAAGTGCCACTGCCCGGATATGTCTTTGAACGTATCCGCTGCTGGTTAAAACCTCCCACACAACTCAGTGATATTCCCGCTACCGATATCAACGAGAAAAAGCAACAGACGTCATTAACATCAGCTGCTGCCGTTGATAAAGCCCATATAGCTGCCATCTTACAGGATAATTGGTCCGATATGGAGAAGAAGATCGCAGCGATCTGGATCGAAGTATTAAAATTGGATGAACTCCGGCTGGATGACGATTTCTTCCGCCTGGGTGGTCACTCGCTGATGGCAACAAAGGTGATCTCCATTATTGAGAAAGAATTTGGCATACATCTCATCTTTAAGGACATTTTCACCTTTGCAACCGTCAGATCGCTGGCCAAAGGAGTAGAAGAACTGATCTCCGGAGGTACGCAAATACGCGCATACCGGTCGATACAACCAGCACCTGCACAAGCGTATTATCCGCTATCGGAAGCACAAAGGCGGCTATGGCTGATCAGCCAGGCCAATATGCAAAGTACTGCTTACAACCTGCCCGCTGCGCTCCTGCTAGAAGGTGTTCTGGATAAAACGCGGCTTACCGCTACTTTCCAGACATTGATAGACCGCCATGAAAGTTTGCGGACCAGCTTTCATGAAAAAAATGCCCAGCCAGTACAGCAAATACAGGACAAGGTCATCTTTGTATTACAGGAGATCAGCAGCCAGGAAGATATTAATGCGATCTGGCAGTCGTTCCTCCAACCCTTTGACCTTACACAGGCGCCATTGCTACGCGTAAGCTTAGTAACACTGGCACCAGACAAATATCTCCTACTCCTGGATATGCATCATATCATCACGGATGGGGTATCCATGGGCGTATTTACATCTGAGCTGGTGAAGATATACCACGAAGAGGCGCTGTCGCCATTACAAATTCAATACAAGGATTTCGTCATGTGGCAGCAGGAGCTCTTTGCCAGTGGAGAGATGCAGCGTCAGGAAGATTTCTGGCTACAACAATTCGCGGACGGACTGCCTATATTGCAGTTGCACACAGACAAACCCCGTCCTGCCGTACAGACATTTAACGGAGACCGGATATTCTTCGAATTACCACAATCACAAGTACAACAGATACAGGCACTCGCCGCACAAACAGGTAGCACCCCATTTATGGTGTTGCTGGCAGTATACTACGTGCTATTATATAAGTATACGCAGCAGACAGATATAGTGGTAGGTTCTCCTATCGCAGGTCGTTCTCATAATGAACTGGCGCCTATTATAGGTATGTTCGTCAATACACTCGTATTAAGGAATCAACCGGCAGCAGATAAGACATTCCTCGCCTTCCTGCAGGAGGTAAAAACCAATGCCCTGAATGCCTATGAGCACCAGGATTATCCTTTTGCCCTGCTGGCAGACAAGCTGGATCTCCGGAAAGATCCATCCCGGAATGCACTGTTTGACGCCATGTTTGTATTGCAGAATATCGAGGTACCCGATATAGCATTGGAACAATTAAATATTTCCGGGTATCCTATGCCAAGTTATTCTGCACAATTTGACCTGCTGCTGGAAATACAGGAAGAAAAAAACAACTGGCCTGTTAAGTTAGAATATAATACCGACCTTTTTGAACATGACAGCATATTGCTCCTGAAGGAAAGGCTGTTAGCCTTACTAGCCGATATACTATCCGCTCCCGACAAAACCATCGATGCGCTGTCGGTTAAGATAGCAGCAGAGTCGGCAGGTGAAACTGCTGACCTGGATTTCTCCTTTAACTTCTAGTCAGGCCTCTAAATCATTTAGCTCATGGAAAAGACTCTTCAACATAAGATAGCCCTCGATTATTGGGTAGATGTTGCTACCACCATCTCACCCGCTCCGCTCTCTGCTACTCATCAGCTGGCAGCACCAGCAGAGCAGGTTTATGCTTTTACACTCAACGATGCTTCTGCTGCGTCATTAAAAAAGATCTGCCAGGACAAAGACGCCGGTATCTATACTTTCCTGCTGGCGGCATTTCACCTCCTGATCCAGCGGTACACCCATACGAACACATCACTTATCGCTTGTGCTGCGCCCGCTGTCTCAGCAGCGTCTGATGCAACCCTGCCATTATTCCTGACTGCTTCAACACATGAGGATTTGCCTGTTAAACAATTGCTCACTGCCATGCAAACCACCCTCAAAGGCGCCTACTCCCACAGGGAATATTCCTTTGAACGCTTCAGCGAAAAATACACCGCGCATCAGGGAGACATTACCACGCTTTTCAGCTATGCCTTTTCTTATGCACCCTTTACGCCGGAATGCGATTTCCCGGTTAGTTCCAGGATAAGACTGCATATTGAGAAGACAGCACAAAGTTTCACCTGTCACTTTTATTACCAGGCATCCTATGCAGGCTGGCTGATCCAACAATTGGGCAGGCACTTTTTCCAGGTACTGGATACGATAACCGGAAATCCGGCCATTCCTTCCAATGCGATATCATTGCTCAGTGAAACCGAGTATGATCATATTATCCGCGATTTCAATGATAATGTGCTGCCGGCGGCTGTTAACCCCAATGTATACGAGCAGTTTGTACAGCAGGCAAACAGGCAACCGGATCATGCCGCACTGCAATACAACGGCGTAACCGTTTCCTATAAGGCATTACAGGAGAAAAGTAGTTATATAGCGGCACATCTCTTCACTGCAGGTATTGAAAAAGGGCATATCGTAGCCATACTCTGTGAACGCAGCCAATATATGATCATGGGTATACTAGGTACTATACAGGCCGCAGCAACCTATCTTCCGATTGACCCTGAAGCACCTGATGAACGCATCCAGTACATCCTGCGGGACAGTCGTGCGACAGTCGTTCTTACCACTCGTCATTATTATGACTCCAGATCTGTGCTATTTGAGAACAGAGCGAGTAGTGTCATCTTACTGGATGAAGCCATTTCCATTCCCTTGCCGGCTCCTTCCTTTCCTGCTATTTCAAAAGAGGATACTGCTTATGTCATTTATACTTCCGGTTCTACCGGCCAACCCAAAGGTGTGCAATTGCTGCATGGGGGGCTAAGCAATACGATTGCAGGTATTAATAACTGTTACACTACTCCTATCAATAACAGCGACCGTTGCCTCGCAATAGCCAACATAGCTTTTGATGCCAGTGTAGCGGAAATATTCCTGGCATTGACCGGCGGTGCTACATTGGTTATCCTGGACAAGGAACAGTTATTTGATCCCGTAGCACTGGCAGCGGTCATTATCGGGGAGGGCATTACCATGTCCTATGTACCGCCCGTATTGTTACAGGCGCTTTATCACGCATTACTGTCGAGCGGACAGCCGATCCCTCTTCAACGTTTATTTGTGGGGGTAGAAGCCATACAGGACACCTTACTGTATGATTATACCAACCTGATACCAGGTATCGATATCGGTAATTTTTATGGACCATCAGAAGCCAGTATTACTTGTACCGGTTTTCGCTATATACCGGAAGCCCCCAAAGGAGAACCGGTATCTATCGGGAAACCTCTCGTTAATGCTCGTATTTATATTCTTGACGAAAGCCTCCAAGTAGTGCCTATTGGAGTACCCGGAGCACTATATATTGCCGGAGCCGGCGTCGGAGCTGGTTATCTGCATAATGACGTGCTTACGGCAACCCGGTTTGTCAGCGATCCGTTTCACCCGGGAGAGCAAATGTATCAGTCTGGTGATCTTGCCAAATGGGATGTAGAGGGTAACCTGCATTTCATCGGCCGTTCGGACGATCAGGTGAAGATAAGAGGTTACCGAATCGAAATCGGTGAAGTTGAATCAGCACTACGTCAGTTACCCAGTATAAAGGAAGCCGTTGTTTGTACTTTTGAAGACGAATCAGCTACAAAATATTTATGTGGCTATTACGTGCCGGCTACTGCCATTAATACAACAATTATCCGTGAAGCATTAGCGAAAGTATTGCCCGACTATATGATCCCCTCCAGGTTCATTCAGCTCGATAGCATCCCCATGACAAGCAATGGTAAAACAGACCGGCGCCGGCTGCCAGTACCCACTGCTGTAGTCCGGGAACTGACCGCAGCGGATCTTCCCGCTAACGCTATAGAGGAACAATTGGTTCACCTATGGCAAAACCTCCTTGGTACGCCAATGTTGAGTGTGCATGATAACTTCTTTGAACTGGGAGGGCATTCTCTGAAAGCAGCTAAACTGGTGACACTGTTGCTACGCGATTTCCAGGTAGAAATTCCCTTAAGACAAATTTTTGCCCTGCGTACTATCCGGAGATTAGCGGCCTATATTGCTACTGCTGATAAAACGGTTACTACAGATATCCCTGTGGCACCGGTAGCAGACTACTATCCCGCCTCTTATGCACAGCGCAGGTTGTACCTGGGTTACTTGTTGAATAAAGATATTGCCAATTACAACATTCCAATTTCCTATACGATAAAGGGAGCATTGGATATCAAGCGGCTGGAGAAAGCTTTCAGGCAGCTGATATCCAGACATGCCGCTTTACGTACGGGTTTTAAAGCAATAGATGGCATGGTAGTACAGGAGATCCAGGAAACAGTAACATTTGAGCTGCCTGTGCGGAGAGATAGTGATAACAATGTTGCTGCGATACTCAGGACGTTTGTACAACCCTTTGATCTGAGCAGGCCACCACTGCTCCGTGCCGGCATCGTCGAACACGCTGCAGACAGTTATACCCTCCTGTTCGACATGCATCATATTGTTTCGGATGGTACGTCGATCGACATCTTGCTGAAGGAGCTATCACAGTTATATAACGGTGCTGCTCTTGCTCCTTTAAAAATCCAATATAAAGACTACTCGGTATGGCTGACCCATTATCGTCAGGGTTCCTTATTTGAGCAGCAAAAGCAATACTGGTTAACAACATTTGCGGACCAAACGGATACCGCTGCATTTCCTTTGGATTATCCGCGACCCGATCAAAACACCTTCGAGGGTGAACATCTGTATTTCCCTATCAGCAAGGAGATCACTGCGGGCCTGAAAAAGGCAGGTCAGCAAGCTGACAGTACCCTATTCCTACTAACCTTAGCTGCCTACAAGGTACTCCTGTATAAGTATTCAAGTCAACCTGATGTTGTAGTAGGCACATTGGTGGCCGGGCGTACCCATCCTGACGTAAATGGCTTGATCGGTATGTTTGTGAATACCCTGCCTTTAAAAACCCAGATAGCATCTGAGCAGCCGTTTACCGCTTTGCTGGAACAACTTAAAGAGTGTTTCTTCAAGGGACTGGATAACCAGCTATACCCCTTGGAAGAATTAGTGGAGGCACTTAATCTGGATCGGATACCCGGGAAGCATCCCATATTTGACACCCTGTTTGCTTACCAAAACCTGGAGTTGGAAGACCTTCAACTACAAGGGCTGCAGCTTCAGCCAACGGATGTAGACAGTAATGCGGTAAAATACGATCTATCCATAGAGGTTCGTGAAGTAGGAGATGCCATGGAGGTATTATTCAGTTATTCGAAAGACCTCTTCAAATCTGCTACTATCCGGCGGATGGCGGGTCATTATATAAATATCCTGCGGACGGTTGCTGCCCGTCCTGCCACTGAGATACGGAATATCTCTCTAATGGACGACGCTGAAAGAGAATTGGTATTTTCCACCTTCAACGATACGTATAAAGAATATAAGAAAGGTACTATCCACCAGCAGTTTGAGGAACAGGTACTACGTACACCTGATGCCATCGCAGTGGAATGTAATGGCGTACAGCTTACCTATCGTATGGTGAATGAGCAGGCTGACAGGATAGCCAGGCATCTGGTAAGCCTGAATATTCAGAAAGGGCAAGTGGTAGGTGTACTTGCCGAACGAAATGAGTTGCTGGTAGTCACGTTGATCGGTATTTTCAAAAGCGGGGCGGTGTATTTACCTATAGACCCGGAGTATCCTCTGGAGCGAATCGGATTCCTGCTGGAAGATACTGCGTGTACGTATGTACTTAGCACCGGGGAGGTTCCTGCTGCGGTTCAGGAGTTACTGGACAAGCATCAGGCTAATGTTGTGCCCGTAACCAGTATTGGAGCTGCCGGAGAGGTGGTGTTACCAACTATTTGTCCGGATGACTGGGCTTACGTTATTTACACGTCTGGCTCTACCGGCCGACCTAAAGGAGTACAGATAGAGCACAGTGGCTTTGTAAATTTTATTTATTGCCAGATCGACATTAAGGAGTTCACAGCTACGGACCGTAGCCTGATGTTCGCCAGTCCTGGTTTTGATATTCACCTGGCGGAGATCTTTATCGCACTGGTGACCGGAGGAGTGGTAGTACCTGCTGCACGTGCTACCATCATTGATACCGCGGCCTTCGGAGCATTCATCCGGGAGTACCGACTGAACGTAGCAACAATGCCTCCCTCCTACCTGTCGGTAATAGATCCGGCATTAATAGCGCCGATCAATAAATTGATGACAGCCGGAGAGGCAATCAATCCTATTACAGCGGATATCTATCGTAAAGGAAGGCTGTTCATCAATGCATATGGCCCAACGGAGTCCTCTGTATATACCACCTATTTTAATATGTCTGCGGCCGGAGATCTCGGCAATAGTGTATCTGTTGGCAGACCGATGCATAATACACATATCTATATCCTGGACAGGGATAACCAGTTATGTCCGGTAGGCGTATCCGGGGAGATCTGCATAGGAGGGGTGGGATTAGGTAGAGGTTATCTGAACCGCGAAGAGCTAACAGCGGAAAAGTTCACTCATATTGCGGAGTTAGGCGGCATACGGGTATACCGTACCGGAGATATCGGCAGCTGGCGTGCAGATGGTAATATTTCCTTTGCAGGACGTAAAGACGACCAGTTAAAGATAAATGGCTATCGTATTGAACCCGGAGAAATAGAAGCAGTATTGCTGCATCATGAAGATATTCGGGAGGTCGTTGTGGTGCCTTATGAGGCAAAACAAGGCCATAAGTCATTGGCTGTATATTTTTCTTCCGCCAAATCTATTAGCATACCTGCATTAAAAGCTTACCTGGGTGGACAATTACCTTCTTACATGGTTCCCTCCTACTTTGTACAGCTGGATGCTTTACCACTTACGCCTAATGGTAAAATCAATAAAAAGATATTACCGGCGCCCAGTGCTACGGATCTGACCACTGCCATTACCGCACCGGATAATGAGATGGAAGCCCGGTTATTGGAAGTCTGGAAGGCGATACTGGAGACGGATGGGATAGGTACGACCGATAATTTCTTCGATGCCGGCGGCCATTCCCTGAAAGCCATGTTGCTCGTATCCCGTATACAGAAGGCATTGCATGTGGAGATCACATTAAAGGATATATTCACTCATACGACCGTAAAATCGCTGGCAACTCACTTAAGTGGCGTTTCCGGCAGGCACTTTGCACCGATCGTTCCGGTAGGGCGGCAGCCGCATTACCCGTTATCGTCTGCACAAAAGCGGATGTATGTGATGAGTCATTTCAAGGGAGCCGGTACAAGCTATAATATGTACACCGCTTTCTGGATAGACGGCCCACTGGATGTGAAGCGACTGGAGCAGGCATTCCAATCACTTGTCGACAGGCATGAAAGTCTTCGTACTTCCTTCACTATTGCAGCAGACGAACCTGTACAGATTGTACACGATCATGTTCAATTCCAGTTGTCTTATCAGGTCGGCGAAGAAGCACAAGCAGCTACATATATCCAGCAATTCGTACAAAAGTTCGATCTGGCCGTTGCCCCGCTGGTACGGGCAGCAGCAATTACCGTATCTGCCGAGAAGCACCTGATACTGTTTGACATCCATCACATTATTGCGGATGGTCTGTCGATGGAGATATTTATGCGTGAGTTATGGGAAGCATATGATGGTCAGCAACATCCTTCACTCACTATTCAGTACAAAGACTTTGCGGCATGGCAGCAAGCTTTTTTCCAAAGCCCGGCTATTCAGGTACAACGGGCATTCTGGCGGCAGCAGTTTGACGGAACATTGCCGCAACTGGAATTACCATTGGATGCCCCCCGCCCTTTGGTCCAGACCTTTAACGGCCGCAATCATTTCTTTTCACTCACCCCAGCGCTGGCAGCGCGCGTATTTGACTTCATCCAGCAGCAGGAAGTTACTTTAAACATGTTCCTGCTGGCAGCATACAATATCCTACTCTCAAAATATGCTTCACAGGAAGATATTATTGTGGGTACCCCCGTAGCAGGACGTACACATGCCGATCTTGAACCGATCATCGGTATGTTTGTCAATACACTTGCGTTACGTAACTATCCCAGTGCGAACAAAACATTCACTTCCTTCCTGAAAGAGGTAAAATCCAATGCACTGGCAGCTTATGAGCACCAGGAATATCCATTTGAAGAACTGATCGAGTCTCTCCATCTGAAAAGGGATACCAGCCGTAATCCATTATTTGATACGATGTTCCTTTTTGTACGACCGCAAGAACAAGAGCAGGAACATACTTTACGGTTCTCGTCTTATCCGCTGGAGATCGATGTTGCAAAGTTCGATCTTGCTTTCGAAGCGATCCAGGAACCTGATGGTATTCAATTCCTCGTGAATTACAATACCAATCTGTTTACTACAGCGACAATCCACCGACTTGGTCATCACTTTACTCATATCATTGAACAGGTCCTGCATACACCTGCCAGGCTGCTGGGAGACATTCTGCTGACAGATGCAGCCGAACAACAATCGTTATATGCGTTTGCCGGTACTACTGTTGTCAGGGATGCCGGGATGACCATACCGCAGACATGGCAACAACGAGTACGACAACAGCCAGCTGCAATTGCATTGATCAGTAATGGCGTACAGCTTACGTTTGCCGAGTTGGATGAGCAGGCTGAAGAAAGGGCGGCATATCTGCAGGTGAAGTACGGTATAAAGCCAGGTGATAAGGTGGCGGTCATGTTACAGCGAAGTGCGGCTTTACCGGTGACCTTGCTGGCTATATTGAAAGCAGGTGCGGTATATGTACCGGTAGATCCCAGTTTCCCGGTACAGCGTATTGCCTACGTCCTTGAGAATAGTGGCTGTAGCCTGATCGTATCAGACAAGACTGTCGAACACACCCTGCCAATATATAATATCCTCGCGGCGCAAGATACTGATATGCCCCGCTTTGTGTCGCCTGCTATTACACCCGATGCGTTGGCTTATGTCACTTACACTTCCGGTTCCACCGGTACTCCCAAAGGTGTGATGATACAACACAGCAATGTGGTTTCTTTCACAAGAAACCTGACGGAGGTATTTGGTATGCATGCAGGAGACCGCATACTGGGCCTTACCAATATCACCTTTGACATCGCTGTCCTGGAGATCATCTGTAGCCTGTTGACCGGTATAAGTGTGGTACTGGCCAATGACAGCGAGGTTAACGATTTCGAGCAGGCAGAGCGGCTGATCTATCAATATGAGATCAATGTATTACAATTCACGCCCTCGAGATTATCCTTGTTATTTAACAGCATTGGCACTGAGTGTATGTCAAGGATCAAAACGTTATTGGTTGGTGGGGAAGCGCTACCCGGTGAATTGTTTGGCACGCTCCGCAGTTTCCGGTCTACGCGGATATTTAACGTCTATGGACCGACGGAGACGTGTATATGGAGTACGGCAGAGGAATTAAAAGATGACAGGATCGTAATCGGTCGTCCGCTGCTCAATGAGCAGGTATTCATTCTGGGGCCACAAGATCAGTTACAGCCAATCAATGTGATTGGGGAGATCTGTATCAGCGGAGATGGGGTGGGTGCCGGCTATTTTAATAACGAAGCGCTCACTACAGAACGGTTCTTCCGGACTACCTCCCTTTCTACCGGACCTATATATCGTACCGGGGACCTTGGCAGGTGGTTGCCCGATGGACGTATAGAATATATAGGTCGTATTGACAACCAGGTAAAACTGAGGGGATACCGGATAGAGTTGGGAGAAATAGAGAATGCGCTGCTTAAGTTCAGACAAATCAAGATAGCTGCCGCCGTCTTAACGGAGATTAACCGGGATCAGCAGATCGTGGTATTTTATGAAGCGGACACTACTTATCACACATCAGAGTTAAGGGCTTTCCTGGCTAACTATCTGCCCGCTTATATGTTGCCGGTATCGTACGTGCATATGGCAGCCCTTCCGCTGACCAGCAGCGGGAAGATAGACCGTAAAGCATTGGCGGCAAGCGGTAGTCAGCAGGTAACGATCACCCATGTATATGAAGCGCCCGTAGGGGATATCCAGAAAAAACTGGTGGCTATCTGGCAGGAGATACTTGGATTGGAACGTGTGGGTGTTTCGGATAACTTCTTTGAGATCGGTGGTAACTCTATTAAATTGATACAAGTCCTAAACAGGATCAGGAAAGAATTGGATATAGATCTTCCATTGGCCACGGCATTCAAGTTTGCTACGATTAGGGACCTGGCGGAGCATATGCGGAATGCAGAGGAGTTAGGTAAAATCTATGAGGAGCTCCCCTACTCGATCGTTAATCCTGGTAAGTCGCAGGTTATATTCTGTTTTCCTCCGTACATCGGTTATTCTTTTGTATATGCAGCACTTACCGATTATTTCCCGGATCATACACTTTGCTGTTTCCACTTCCAGGAGTCAGCAGCGGGTTTGGCGCCTTATCTACAAGTAATCGATGAGTTACAAGGTAACCGGCCTGTTATTCTGATGGGTTATTCTGTCGGCGGCAATTTCGCCTTTGAAATTGCTCAGGAGTTGGCCAGCAGGGGGCAAGCGGTATCAGATATTATCATGATAGATACATATCGCCGTTCGAAACCTGATGCCAAATCTGATGAAGAGCTGGCCAGTGTTACTGCTTTACATTTACAGAATCTGGATGCGGAGATGTACGGCATGGATCCCGAATACTTTGCCAATGTACGGGAGAAGACCGCAAAGAAGATCACGGCTTACTCCAAACATATGAATGACAAAGCGGACCAGGGGCAGGTAGATGCCAACATTCACCTGGTCACGTCTCCGGAGGAGATGGATACCCCCATCAGAAACAGGCAGCAATGGCGCGAGAGCACGCGTGGCAGTTTTAACGTTTATCGCGGCCAAGGGGAACATCCCCTTATGCTGAACCTGTCTTATCTACCCGAGAATGCTATTATCTTGAAAGAGATCGTTGAGAAAATAGATAGCGAGGTCCTGGCATAAATGGTCCATTAGCTACTGCGAATTTGCCCCCGGTTGACAAATAACCGGGGGTATTTTTTCCCGGACGACCGTAAGTAAGCTGATAAAGATTTGAAAATCCGTACCTTTTAGCGATATTGGTTTACATTATTTATCTCTTCGTCTATGCAAACTGTCCAGATCATCGGCACACTTTTCTTCCTATCAGAGCTTACATTATTAATAGTAAAACGTTCCCGTTCGGGGAAGGCTCCTCAGCAGGGAGACCGCGATAAACACTCTTTATTGATCTTATGGGTAACCATTTGCGTCAGCATGACGTTGGGAATGACCTTTACCCGGCAATGGGGTTTATGGCTGCCTTTTTACCTGCAGACGGCAGGTATTGTGATCGCCGTCGCGGGGATGATCCTTCGCTGGATAAGTATATTACAATTGGGTAGGTTATTTACGGTAGATGTTGCAATCCGGGATTCCCACCAGCTAAAGACAAGCGGGTTATATAAGTATGTACGTCATCCCAGTTATGCAGGCTTGTTACTGATAGTGGCAGGGATGGGATTTGCAACCGGCAGTCTGATATCTACGCTTGTAATGGTGATACCTATCTTTTTAGCCTTGCAGTACCGCATTCGCACGGAGGAGGCGGCCTTATTAGCAGCCTTCGGCGACAGCTACCGGGACTATTGTCAGCGCACCAGCCGTTTGATACCAGGTATCTATTAAGCCTTATTGGTAGGCTGCTTCTATATCGTCTGTATTGGAATGAATACAGGGGTGGTTATGAGACTTTCCGCATTTTATGTACTTTGGTAAGACTAACACATAAATAAAGAGAAATGAAGCAAAATGATAATTCGAGAAGATCATTTCTAAAAAATGCGCTGCTGCTTTCTGCGGCAGCAGCTGCTGGTCCATCGTTATTGAAAGCAAAAGGGCTGCCGGCGGGCCCTCGACGTATTAGCTCCAATGAACGTGTCAACCTGGCTTGCATAGGTATTGGCAACCGCGGTGCGGAGATCATAGAAGCCCTGTATAAGACAGGATTGGCTAATATTGTCGCGTTGTGCGATGTAGATATGGGCGCTCCTCATACGTTGAACATTCTGAAACAGTTCCCGGATGTTCCCCGGTTCCAGGATTTCCGGCAGCTATTTGATAAAATGGGCAACCAGATTGATGCGGTGTCAATTGGCGTTCCCGATTTTTCACATTTCCCTATTACGATGATGGCTATGGGGCTTGGCAAACACGTATACGTGGAAAAACCGATGGCCAGGACTTTTAATGAGGTTGAGCTGATGATGAAAGCTGCCAGGAAATACAATAAGGTGGTAACCCAGATGGGTAATCAGGGACACTCCGAAGCCAACTATTTCCAGTTTAAGGCCTGGAAAGATGCGGGCATTATAAAGGATGTAACGGCTATCACTGCTCATATGAATTCTCCTCGGCGCTGGCATGGCTGGGATCCGCATATTACCTCTTTCCCTCCTGCCCAACAGGTACCGGATACCCTGGATTGGGATATATGGCAGATGGCGACACAGGGACACCAATATAATAAGGAATTTGTAAATGGCCAATGGCGTTGCTGGTTCGACTTTGGTATGGGCGCATTGGGGGATTGGGGTGCGCATATACTGGATACGGCACATCAGTTCCTGGACATGGGACTCCCCAGCAGTGTAGCACCATTAAAGCTGAGCGGGCATAACAACTTCTTCTACCCCATGTCCAGTACTTTGCTATTCCAGTTTCCTAAACGCGGCAATATGCCTGCAATCGATGTCACCTGGTATGATGGGGTAGATAACTTACCGCCTATTCCGAAGGGTTATGGAGTATCCGGGCTGGATCCGAACATTCCGCCGCCGAGCACCGGGAAGATTGAGCCAGCGAAACTGAACCCTGGCAAAATCATTTACAGCAAAGAGCTGATCTTTAAGGGCGGTTCGCATGGCAGTACCTTATCCATTATTCCGGAAGAGAAAGCCAAAGAAATGGCTTCCCGTTTGCCGGAGGTACCAGCCAGCCCATCCAATCACTTTAAGAACTTTCTGCTGGCATGTAAGGGACAGGAAGAGACCCGTTCTCCGTTTGCTATTGCCGGACCGTTAAGCCAGGTATTCTGCCTGGGTGTATTAGCGCAATGGACTGGTAGCAAGCTGGAATTTGACCGTAATAAAAAAATCATTACCAATAATAAAAAGGCCAATGAGCTGTTGGTAGGACCTCCTCCTCGTAAGGGCTGGGAGCAATATTATAAAGTCTAATACTCCTTCTATCCTTCTACATAAGTGGCATCGCCGGTCAATATATAATGACCGGCGATGCCACTTATAGATCGGTTGATCTTCTAAAACTTATAGGCAAACCCTGCTGTAAACTTCCTCGGTTTTTGAGGGTTTACGAATCAGTATCCCGCATAATATACTTCGTTGGTGATATTATTCAGTGTTAGTGTAACCCTGAAGTGTCTAACGTTGTAGAATAGGCTACCATTTAAAAGAGTGTATTCCAGCAGGTAAAAGATACTTGTTTTGCTATTATCAATTACCTTATAACGGCTGGCATAATTGCCACAAGGGACGGGCATTAATATCTATCTCTATTCCCTTACTTCTTACTTTTCCTCCCTGCGTATAGTCCAGTATTTCTGGCATCGGTCAATACCCTGTCGAACATTAATAAAGGCATTCATGTAATTGGCAAAGAGAGATATTTTATTGAGTACGGGTTGGTATACGACACCGAATTTTGGGAGACAAGGCTACCCGGTTATATTTTCCTTTGCCAGTGGTTTTATCTCCTTTGATACCTGTTATTAGGTATGTATAAAGACATACAAGCCCTCCGTAGAGAGCCTGTATGTCAATTAGTTGATTAATGTATCATTCAGTTTATTCTTCCCAAGCGATCTCCAAAAGAATGTCGACAAAGCCATCGGGCCCAACCATATCCGGAGTGATGGTAACTACTTTGTCGCTAACGGCGATCCAGTTACCTTGTCCTCTGTCTGCACCAAATGTATAAGTGCCTCCAGGTAATCCATAGATCTTGGCTGGGAGCTGGAAGAAACCACCAATTACATGATGTTCGGCGTAAAAGTAATTGCCTGTTTTGGCATCATGTGCATAAAAACCGCTGAGATCAGCAGAGCCGGAGGTGATGACTGTACCGTCGCGGCGTATTAATCCGATCCTGATGTTGTAGGATTTAGCAACGGTCTCATTTTTTTTTACGGGGGGAAAAACAGGGATGGTAGCGAATGTGTCAATGGTAGTAAAAAGGGTTACGACTACCAGGGCTAAAAGCAAACATTGTCTCATGGTTCTAATTTTTAGTGTCCTATAAAAATAACTACTCTCATTAGTTCGGGCCATGCAATTATTATTATTAAATTTTTAAGCCTTGAGGGATACCCTATACCTTTATCACATAGTGTTAAACAATAAATAAATTCATAATAAGATATTATGCCCTAAATATTGCAACAAAATTAGCCGCTAAATTGTAACCAGGCATTCTATTTGTCATTGTGTGCCTATGCGACGATAATTGTTGCCCATTATTTTATCACGATTAATCATTTTTAATCAACATTACTGCACTATGAAAAAACTTTTGCTGAGCGCTGTGATAGCAGCTGCTGCCATGTCTTGTAGTAGAAATAAAACCATAGACACCCCTGCAGCCCCGGAGAGTTCATTTACTTTAAACGATCAGAAATTCAGTACCCCTTTTGCTAACTTGGATGGCTGGGGTGATGCCATGGGAGACCTATCTATTTCCAGCGTTCCGATGCCCTTTAATGTAAGTGGTAGTAAGATAAACGTCATCGATATTGAAGTAGATACGCTGATCGATGGGCAGACTTACACTTACTTATCCCCACAAGATAATTATGACAGGAAGAAATATTTCTCCAATGCGAGTGTTGCCTATGATGCCACTTTTAAGGATGGGGATATTGATCCGGCGAACAGTAAGATAGTGAGAAATGTAAAGAGCGGTACTTTGAAGGTAAGCAAGAAGAATGATGAATATACTATTGAATATTATATTGAATTTGTAAAGGGTGAGATCGCCAGAGGATATTATAGAGGTCAGGTTAGTTTCCGGTAGTTGTGAACGATATCAATCAGTTATATATGGGGCGGTCAACTTGATGTGACCGCCCTTTTTTGATTGTATATCAAGCGGGAAGTTACGTTATATCAAACGGCAGCCGCCGCTTCGAGTATCAGGGCTGTCACTTCTCCGGCGTGCGTGGCCAGGGAGGCATGGCTGGCATCGAGGTGAATGATTTTTTTCGCTTTAATATTTTCTGCCATTTCTTTTTCCGTCGCCGGCGGGATCATGTTATCCCGGTCGGATACCTGGTACCAGCTTGGTTTGTTCTTCCATGCCGGGATACCGGCGGTGTCAGCGAAGCATTGTCCATTGATGGGTTTTTGTGTGAGGGACATTATCTGTGCATCTGTTTCCTCCATATCATCTGCGAAGGCTTTGTGAAATTCGTCATACTTAAGCCACAAGAAACCCTTTGCATCGGGATAAATGCTAGCAGCGCCGGAGGGCTGCTCCCGGCGGGCAAATATACTGCCCAAACTATCACCTTCATCGGGTGCAAAGGCGGCGATATATACCAATCCTACTACTTTGTCATGATTGCCTGCGCCGGAGATCACCGCTCCGCCGTAAGAATGTCCTACTAATAACACTTTTCCCTCTTGTGCATCAATCAAATCCCTGGTCCTATTGATGTCATCGGCAAGCGAGGTCAATGGGTTTTGAACGGCCCGGACCTTATAGCCTTCTTTCGTGAGGGCGGGGATAACATTGCGCCAGTGGGATCCGTCTCCCCATGCTCCATGAACGAGAATAATACTCAGCTCCTTGTTTGCCATAATTTGTTTTTTGGATGTGAAGGATTAATATGATGTATACTACTATTGGTTGGATCTGCATGCGGATCTGATCCGGCTTAATATAACAGCCGACATTGATCATTAGTTCAGACATTTCCCTATCGCGTAAAACATTTTCCCTAATTGAATTAGCTTGAGTAATACGGGTACGGGTAACTGCCGGCTACCATAAATTCGCGCGTGAGGAGGTCGTCGATGTTACGCGGATGCCTTTAAAAAATCTAGAAAATCCGTAAGTCTATAATGTAATCTCAAGGGAAGAGGTCTCTTATACGAAGTTACGACCGTCCCAGATACCAGTTGGTGGCAAATGAGGACCACCTCACGGATAAGGTATCCTAGGGTAGTTATATCGGCCAGCTGATGCCATGCCAGTTCAGCGCTAACGTTGCTGTAAAGTTTGAATAATTTTGTTCTCCTTTTTTAGCTATACCACCCGGTTATCTTCTGATAGCCGGGCTTTCTTTTTACCTTTGTCCGATATTACCCATCACCGAAAGATGATCATACGATGAAAAGTTTACTACTTATGCTTTTTTGTATATCCTTCTACTTGTCGGCCTTCGCACAAGGCAGTACGCTGAAGGTAAATTGGTTTTATCCTAAAGATGCAGCAAAATACGAGCAATTAACGGATCTGGATTATAATTACGGAGATAGCACATACGGAAAAACGACACAGATCATTCATTGTGAAAGCCGGCAAGGACATTTTGAGTTTGTTTTCACGAAAAAAGTACGTACGCTAACCCGTATCATTGAATATAAAGAGGGGGGTGTCGGTGAGGTCTTCAACTTTTCGACCAACCGATGGGAGCATGAGGCTGGCACTCATGCGCATAAGGATATGCGATCTGCACCGATCGATACCATCGTATACAGTGAGCATAATCTATATGCTTTTATACTATTGCAGGATCATGGTGGTGTAGTTGAAAAGGCCAGATTCCAGGACTTTGGCAATGTAGTTTACTGGCCCTCTTTCGAGTATCCTCTATGCAGTGTCAGTGATGAAGATAAAGACGGTATGCCAGAGTTTTATCTGACTTATTACGGTGCGAGTGATGGCCTTGACGCCAAGGAGTTAAAGCAGATCGTTTATACTACGCCCGCCACCCCGACAAAAGGAAAAAGTTTCATTAAGTCCAAGGCAACAGCTTATTATGCCGTTGACGAGGAGGCGGCACAGTCTTATCGTATCGAGTATGACAGTAACTGGAAGCAGCTTTCTCCTGCCATACAGCAGAAAAGCCAGGCTATCTTAAAGAAAGATAAGGCCAAGCGGGTGCCATAGCTGTGTTTAATCATTCATCAATTCTTCGAATGCGGCAACGAATTGTCCTACATGGTATCCATCCATGAGTCCATGATGCACATGTATTGATACAGGCATATACATTTTTGTACCATGATCTTTGATCTTGCCAAAAGATATCTTGGGACAGCTGTCTTTGAAGGAGAAACTCCTTGCATGGGAGAGGCCGGTAAAGCTAACCCATGGTATTGCAGAGAAGTGTATCACATTCTGATCAGCACCGGCGGGTTCCAGCCCGGGGGTATTGCGTACCCTTTCGGCTTCCAGTAAGGCCGCAGTTTCGAATTCCCGGTAGTCTTCGTAGTAGTCCATATAAGAAAATCCGAAGGTATTGTCGGGACGGTTAATGGTAGGGGTAGCATGTATTTTATCGTAGATCCAGACCTGGTCGTCTGCGATACGATATCTGAAAGATTCTACCCGGTTGGCTGCTACCAGCGCTTTATGCAGGTAATATATGAAGAACGATGTTTTAATATTTTTTGCACGCCGGTAAGCGACGGTACAGTCGATGTCTACACAAACCCCAAAAAATGGTTCTTCAAATGCGGTAAAGAACCGGAAATGGTCTTTTCTCGACCAGGTGTCGATGTCCAGTAGTTGTTTCATTGTTATTTATATCTTTGAATCCGGCACAAAAATAAAAAGGAGCCATTTAAAAAACCGGGACATATGTCCCAACTAAAATATGCTACGTACTAATCCCGCATTTTTGTCGTGTATGGAGCGACTATTGGCTGGGAAGCATGGACATCATATCTCCCTGCAATCTTTTGAGCCCGGCATGAAACTTATCCGACAGGAAGATCATATTCATAAGGTATATGTCATCCTGGAGGGTATTATCAAATGTTATATGACGGAGGACAATGATAAGAACCTGATTTTTGAGTTCCTGGGTAAAGGCGAGATTACCGGTGAATTAGAGGCGATCCGTAAGGCGGTGAGTATCTGCAACGTAGAGGCTATTACTCCGGTAAAAGCTTATACGCTATCTCAGGAGCTCTTTACGATGCTGATGTATTCGGATGCTGAACTGAACCAGGTATTACTGGAGGAGTTGGCGACACGCCTTGCCCAGACCTGTGTACGAGCTTCGTATCAACAGCTCTATCCTGTAGAATATGGTCTGATACGGCTCTTGATGCTACAGGAGGCGCAGCAGGTGTATTTTTCCAAGAAGGATATGGCGGATTACCTAGCCATTACGATCCGCAGCTTTAACAGGGCTGTCAAGCAACTTCGTGAAAGGAAGGTATTGACGGCAGAGGGATTTGAGCTCGGTATCAGCGAGAGAGAGCTAACGGAGTTATTGCGAAGGTTTAAACTGGATGATTGATCTTTTATTCCCTCTATAACTAAAAAAAGTTGGCGATATCATGCACCAAACAGGCATAATACTGCCAACCTTTCTTTAACGGGCCATTATGTTATCTTATCAGGGCGCCTGGATGTACCAGCGTTGATTGCCACCGTTGAGCCATAGATATTGTTGTATGCGGCCACCGTCATTATTAATATTATTAGCTGCCAGGTCCAATACTTTGCCGCTTTCCTTACAGATAATGGCATAGGATCCATTAGCTTCCGGCCGAATGGCCCATTGCTGGTTTCCAATATTTTCAACACCTAACCAGGCCCACTGTTGTACACCGGCACCATCTACATTGATATTTCCGGCATCAACATCCAATACTTTACCACTGGCGACACTTGAAATCTTATAGTAGCCATTGCCCAATGCTTCAAACCTCCATTGTTGATTAGGGGTATTGAGCCAGCCCCATTGCTGCACGATAGCACCGTTATTATTGACATTTCCAGCATCTACATCTAATACTTTGCCACTGGCGACGCTTACAATTTTGTATATACCATCGGCAATGGGGTTTCCGCCGCCAGTCTGGCCATAGAGGTATCTCAATGCAACGATATCATTGGCATTGAATGGGCGGCTTATATTGGTACCTACACAGGCCAACATCCAGCTGTTAGGGTCAGCGGCGGTAGGAGTGCCGGGGATATTGATAGCACCTATACCAGCATCTCCTTCATTACCAGGGGTGCCACAGCTGTATGCTCTGTTAAAATAGTCTGTATGCCTAAACCCGATCGTATGACCTATTTCGTGTGCAATAATAGTCGCCATGTATGCCTGGTTAGGCGTGTTACCTATATAGGCAGCATTCAGTTTAATCGGGTTAGGCGGGTTACCCTGGGCATCTGGAAAACCTGCAGATTGCCCTAGTATACCCCAGCCAAGATTCGCATTAATGATATCTACCTCTCCCCCACTCGCAACTCTGCGGAAGGTAAGTCGCAATCCCAATGCATTATAACGCGCTATCGCTTCATCAGCTGCGGCAACATATATAGGCGGAAGATTGGTTACAGATACTGTGATTTCCCTATTACTACCATTGATTGCAATCACATTGTTAGTGCGATACTGTTCTTCTTTTGCTATCAGCAGCTTTTTACTGTCTGACTGCTGATCCAATGATCTAGTTGACAGGAAGATGTCCCCTTCAACGACATAACCATTATCTACTCTGCGGATACTTTCGGTATTGAATCCCATTTTCTTTATCTGGGTGATTATATCATTGGATATTCCGGTACCGGGTTGTTGTTGTGTTTTCTCTTTTTGGCAGGCAACAAACATAATACTACACACCAGGATATACCATCCTGTTTTCATTAGATTTTTCATGGGTGATGTTTTTTGGGTTTAATTTTTGATTCAGGTTGAACTTGCTTCTGCCACGGGTAGTGAAATAGGGCCCGTTACCCACCTGGGCAGGTACTATGTGAATGGTTAACAATTATTCGTTTTAATGTATGAAAAGACACCGAATGGAAAGGATTAACATTTAAGCTAAGATACAAAAAAGCCCTGTCCCGAGAATAATTTTCAACAGACGGTAGGGTTGTCGGGCCTGGGATCAGACAGGCAAACGTAATAATCAGGAAAACCATAGCTGCGAGCCTACTACTGTAGCTTATCATTCATATGGATCTGCGACGTCAGATGTACAAAAGTGCAGGTGCCGTGGTAACCGAGATAAAGGGTAATCATGTGGTATATATGTCACAGCCGGAAGCTCTTGCCCGATTGACGGAGCAAGTATCCAAGGTAAATATCGCCCGATAGTCATTTGTTATTTGCAGATTAAACAGAAAGAGAGACGTCGTATATTGCGTCTCTCTCTTGTATATATTAATACTTATTAAAAGTAGAACAGCTATGCATATAATAGGCAAGGTTATTTTGGTATTTATTTTACTGGCAGGTGCGTTGCCGGTTTTTTCACAGGAAAAGCAGCCTGTCAGACCTTATAGCAGCGCCAGGGCTAGTCATGGCATGTTATATGTATCCGGACAGGTCGGCATCGATCCCGCTACCGGCAAATTGGCCAATGAGACATTTGAAAAGGAAGTATCTGTTGTTATGGGTAATATCCGGGAGATATTAAGGCAGTCGGGGATAGATCTTTCAGCCATTGTCAATGTGACGGTATATCTGAAGGATATGAGTCAGTATGCTGTTTTTAATAGGTTATATACCCTTTATTTTACCGCCCCTTTTCCGGCCAGGAGCTGTGTGGCTGTCAAGGATCTTGCAGCTGGTGCCAACCTGGAGGTGTCTGTAGTAGCATCGTTAAAAGAATAGGCTTATGCAAGTGCTGCTTTTTCTTTTCTCCGGAGTGCGCCCCGCATTTTATCTTGTACGGGTAGTTCAAAATAATAGTAGGTAAGTACACTTAACGGTATGAGTATACCGAAGAACAGTAATAAGGTTAGCGGATGGCTCATTATACTGCGGCTTAATCCCAGCTGATGAGCCACCAATACAAACATTATTTGCAGGGGGAAGTGCAGCAGGTATATGGCGTAGCTGCTGTTCCCTATCCAAGCCCAATGCCTGCTGAGGGTGCCTTTCCCCGTTTCCCAGAGGGCCAGCAGCAGGATTGTGCAGGGAGAAACCGTTACACGAAAAAACAGGTTACGGACAACGCCATAGCTTGTTTGTGCAGCTGTATCGCTTATCCCTGGCCGCAGCTCCTTTATTTTGTCTATATAAAAAGTCCGGAGAAAGCCCCCATGATATTCTACCACAACCAGTATCCATAGTGTGCAGGTGAGGAGTAAAATGGGCGTAAAATATTTCCCAAAGCGATTCCGCTGTATGATCCAGCTATAGACATAATATACCAGTGCTCCCAGGAAAAAAGAGAATAGGCCTTTTCCTATGAGAAGGTCATAGTGTTGCAGGACTGCTCCCAGTGGGATGAGTAAAAGCAGCAGTAACTTATTGGACTGCCATTTAAGCCGGCAGATGAGAAAGAAAACTACGTACAGGAACACTTCTACTGATACGGACCAGGAGGGGCCATTGAAGGATGGACCTTTTTCAAATCCCCAGGTCTGTATGAAGAAAATGTTCAGAACGAAATGGTAGTAATCATTCAGTTGGATGATGAAGTAATGTCCATAGGTTTGCATCATCAACCATTGCAGAACGATCATCATTAGAAAGGTGAGGATATGAATAGGATACAGGCGACTGATCCTGAACAGAAAGAACTTACTGACGGATATTCGCTTCTCTGCGATCCTGGCGGCATATAGCCAGAAGAAGATAAATCCTGAAAGCAGGAAGAACATATCTACCACGACCATACCATTGTTATAACAAACGGCCAACAGATCATGAAGTGGTAAAGCTGCTTTATCGTACCCATTCAATATGAAGATATCATCCTTAAAAAAAAACAGCTGCCAGTGGTAGAGTACGACAATAATTGCAGCGAAGCCTCTGATAGCATCCAGGCTGTAAAAGTGCTCCGGGATAGACGGATTGGAGATTCTGGTCATGGAGAGCGGAGTTAAAACTAGGTGTAACGCGAGAATGGATTTTCGTTGCGAGAAGTTAGTTACAAAACTTCCGTATACCTAGTAAGACCAGTCAAAGAGATAAAAAGAATAAAAAATGATCACTGAATGAAATGAACAGTTATAGCGAGCTCATCTCCTGTAATGTGTGCCATCTTCATAGAATGATGTATATTACGATAACATGTTTATTATCAAATAAAACCCCTAGTCACGTGAAAATATCTCTGGAGCATTTGTCAGCCGATAAAGTTGAGGAGATCAGAAAAATCGTTGGGACTTTAATTACTTGTGATTCCCCTGAGAAGATCATATTAATGGATTCCAAAGTAGCAGTATTATGGAAAGGATCATCTGTCATCAGTAACACCTCTTCACTACCTGACTATGCTATACTGGTTGTAACGGGACGAACAAATGAAGAGTATGAGGATGAATATGATTTGGTAAGGCGTATAAATGACCGCTGCAAATTTGATACTCCGGTCACTATCTTTGCCCACAGCATCGACTTTGTCAATGAACGTATAAGAGAACAACATCCCCTCTTTTCGGCAATAAAAAGAGAAGGTATATTATTATATGATGCAGGCACTATTCAGCTAGCGCGACTTAGTGATCCATCCGCCAGTGCACGTCAGGAGTTATCAAGGAAAACAAGGAGTACTTATACATATTGGATTAGTACTGCGCAAAACGCTTTAAAGGGAGTTGATTTGTTTCTTAATCAAAAAGATTATTCATTAGCGACATTCCTATTGCGCGAGAGTGCCGAGCGAGCCTATATTGCCGCAATTCTTCTTTTTATTGGTATAATACCCCGTAACTACAACCTGGAGAAATTAAGGAAGATCAGTGAAAAATTTTCTCCGGAGTTGGCAGCTGTCTTTGTTTATAAAAGCTGGGAAGACAGATATGCGTACTGTTCTCTTTACTTACGATCTGATTTATCTTTTCATCGCTCTATCTATAGCAATCTATCTGAGGAAGAGCTCCTTATTCTTTTGGATAAAGTCAAACAACTAATTAGCATCTCAGAACGGCTTTGCACGGCCAAGCTAGCCGAATTGGATACGTTTTAGAAGTTACCTGGATAACGATATATAGTATACCGTTATCCAGGTACTTATCAGTCTTAAAGCACCTATCTTCGGCGGGCGGGGTTGGTTGGAAGACCGTTTGCTTCCCGGATCAGCTGGAAAATGTGATCGGGCCGTACTACTTTATAGTCCGCGTTGAGCGAATTGGCTACGTTCTTAAAGCTGGTGGGTGTTACATTTTGCCACGGTTGTGCCTGTATGATGATAAAGCGGGGTGATGTCCTGTTCCATCCGGAAGAGGCGGAGGCAATATGATCTTTCATCGCTTGTTCGTTGGTACAGTAGTTACAGGAAAGTGCCATAGCCGGCAGTTTGCCGCTACTACCATTGTGTATGGTCAGGCCGCCCCCTGTATTTTGCGCAGTGAGTCCCAGTAAGGAAGGAGCATTATCTGCAAATGCCTGTCCAACGTTCTGGTTGATACCACCAGTAATAGTATTCCAAATGGTGATTACCCGGAAGCCTGCACGTTTATTATATTCTTCTGTTTTAATTACAAACTTGTTCAATGCCGTCTGATCCGGCCAGCTATTGGGATAGGTATATCCGTAACCGGAAGGGCCTGAAATCAGGTTATCATTGCCGGATGCGCTTTGGTAATAATAGTTGAGGGCGCCTGGCATAGCATCCAGCATGGCTGGCGACAATGTCCATCCAATAGGTACTGCTCCGCGGTCGGGATTGCTCCAGAGTTTGCGCATCAGGTGTTCAACATATTGGAGATTGTCGCCATCGCTCAATATGAAGGCTACATACAGTTTATTCTCCAAGGTAGGTTTAGCAGGTACGGGTTTAACATTTACTGTTCTGGACATACCGCTATGGACCGTCAGGTTAGTTGCCCAGTCGCTGGCGATGGTGGTGATGCCATATTTTGAACCTCTTTCAACGCCCGGTGCTTCGGCGGGCCACCATCCCATATAGTTAGATCCCGGAGGCATAGTGGACAGGAAGTTATTGAGTAAGGCACTTTCGGCGGCGATATCGGGATCGAGCCAGATAACGGCAGCACCCAGTGCGGTAGCATATTCCCGCAAGGCAGCCTTGTGTGCATCGGGGTTAAGCCCTATTAATAAGCGATGGTCCAAATTGGGCCAATAGGTATTGTACAATGTCTGATATACCTGTAATTTACTACTGAATTGTCCGCGTAGGTCCAATAATACCGGCAGGCTGTAAGGTGCTGCGGTCAGCCGTGAAAGCAATGCAGGGGAGACGATCAATGCTTTTTTGTCTTTGGCCAGTACGGTAGCCAGGTTAACCGTATGTATCTGTGCAGGATCATATACGATCAAACCAGATATTTCATTTCGATATTTGGTGATGAGGCTCCATTTATCGGCGGGTTCGGTCCAGCTAAGTCCCAGTGATTGTAGCCAGGTATACTGTCCTTCCGCAAATGCATCTCCTTCGTAGGAAAAGATACGCGGTTTTGTTCTATTCACGATACCCTTTAGTGAGGCGAACAGGTACATTTCCGAAGAAGAATTATTCTGTTGTACGCTTACCCAGTCTACCTTAGTGTAAGAGGAACCTCTCCAGTAAACACGTAATTCTATGGATTGGTCGTTTGCCGGAATTATAAACGGCAAGGTAAAATTGGTATAATCGGATGCGACCGGGAATTGTTTACGTGTCAATGTTTTTGCTGCTAATATCTGGCCGGTAGTTGCATTTCTGACATCGATGTCTACTACTGGGTCATCATTTGCTGTGTTATTGTCGATCTTCATCCGGAATTCGGCGACATTGGGTCCTGCGGGGATATTATTAACGTAAGGACCATAGATCATGTGTTCATTAGGCGCGTCAATACCTGTCTGACATAGCCAGCCATCGGTTTCCAGCCGCCCTGTTTTATGACTCAGTGCACTACCTTCAGCCTCCCAAAATGAGGAGGACTCGCGTAGGATGATCAGGTCCTGTGTAGGATTAGTGGCAGGAAAGGATGGCAAAAGTTGTCCGGCTGGCCATACCAGCTGTGCCGTAGCGGTGAACGTACACAATAAGAGAAGGGACAAAAGTAACGTGGGAATTCTAGCGATTGTTCTCATGGGTTTATTTTGCAATTAAGGATTGGCAGTTTTGGGTAACAACACGCCCCTTACACGGGTCAATAAATATAAGGTATAAGATCAATAAAAAGAAGTTTCCCCGCTACGAATATGCGTTGAATAATGGCTGTACAGCACCCTGTGATTGTAATTTCTATATATTTATATTGTTAATGAAGCAATTAACTTATGGACAGATGACAACTATTGCAGCTTTATATCAAACATTGCAGACGAGGAAACGGCCGGAAGATATTGCGGAAATGATCCGTTATTTATTGGCTGATAAGCTAAGTCCTTCTGAACGAAATATATTGGAAAAAGCAGCTAATGGTTCATTGGCGAAGAATGCCTGGGGTTATACGGCTATGTTACAGGATTTTGGTAATGTAGTTGGCGCCGGACATCAGGTGGCGGCGGCTGTAGCTTTATTTCAGCTAAAGGAGGATAATGCTGCACTTTATGATGATCCTATACATATCACTAACTTTTTGCAACACGCTGCGGGGATCATTCATAAAACTGTTGGCAAAAACGATTTCAGGCATGACCGGCTGAACCGGGAAGAGCGGGAGATATTGGAACTGGATATATCAAAACGCCGTTATAATAAAAAGTGGCGGATGTTAAAACGGATCGAGCGCAAACTCCAAACCATTCTAAGAGAAACGAAAAAGCTGACATTCCAGAAAGTGGCCAAACACGGTCTTGGGCATACGATCTCATTCGAAACATTTTCAGCAGATATTTATGCTGCTTGTTTTATAGCTTATTATAATGCCCGTTGCAATCTAAGGAGTGTATTCACCAATAAAAAGCAGGAAAGACCCTTTGATGAGATCTGTGATATGTTGTTTATGCTGTATAAGCGAGAGCGGGCTGAGCAGGACCCAGCCCGTTCTGCTGAAGCATGGTGGGCCATTTCTCATATCTATGCGAC
Organism: Chitinophaga pendula; assembly: GCF_020386615.1. NCBI lineage: Bacteria > Pseudomonadati > Bacteroidota > Chitinophagia > Chitinophagales > Chitinophagaceae > Chitinophaga > Chitinophaga pendula. The sequence continues at coordinate 1,727,293 of NZ_CP077769.1, read as the reverse complement.
ACAAGAAGTGCTATGGCAACTGACGGATAAGCAGCGAGGCATTCTTTTGGGGCAATGGACCACTATACTCCAAGATATAGCTGCCTTTTTAGAGGAGCTCTGGTATAGTAATAGTATTGATCGCCGGACTATGATCGTTAAGAAAGGGAATGATTCCAGCACATGGAATAATACGGCTGGTGCATGGAATAAGGCGAGGGATAACTGGATGCAATTGGTCTATTCGTTGGGCATGGATATGTTGCTGGAGGAAGTTTGTTTTGGTAAAGTCCTCCGGCTTATTGCAGGGGATGTAGCGGCGTGGCATTTTGCAAGTGGCGGGAAGCTTGATCCCAATACGTCGGTATGGGCCGGAGTTCCGTTACCCTGGGAGGTGTTGACGAACAGGGCTACCTGTAATAAGGACCTGATCATACAACATTGTAAGGGTGCGGGTCTGCATGCTGAACAATCCGGCTGGATAGCCCCAAAAACTCATGGGGTAGTGCCTTTTACCCCTACTCCTGAGCTGGTGTACGGTGTTAGTATTTCCAATCCTTACATCGCCGCTATGCTGAAAAGAAGTAAATATTTTTCCGGTAAGGGAGGTCAGCGGATCTTTCCGGAGAAAAATTAATATGTTTGTACGGTCTCTGATATAGCTCAGTGGCAGAGCGCCTGGCTCTTGGACCGGGTGGACACAGGTTCGAGCCCTGTTATCAGAGCAGCAGACACCCTGGCAAAAATTGCCAGGGTGTCTTTTTAGTGTGTAAGTGGTGTTCCATTGTTACAGCTCCTCTGTCGGTGGAAAATCTATTTCGAGATGTGTCAGGTTGTGTATGACGTCAATGATATTGGCTTCTTTATCACCTTGTTCTTTGTCAACTATGCAGTCCGTCGTTCCAGGCCGTTCATAATATCCATATTTTCCAAATTTACTGATCAACTGCCTTTATTGACAACGCATGATGAAATATATTCAGCGGATCCCATTGATTTTTAACTTTCTGTAGTCTTGGATAGTTCTCTTTGTAATACAAGGCATGCCAGGGTACACCTGACTTATTCCATTCCGGATCGGCGAGGTCGGTGTCCGGGTGATTGATCATGGCGCCGCCGGCTTGTTCGTTGGGAACAGGCACGCCACCAGTATGAGCGAATAGTTCGCGATAAAAATGGCGTACCCATGCGACAGCGGATGCTTCTTCTGCCGGATCTCCCCATCCTGTATTACAAGCAATATCGAGGATACAATCCCGTTGTGCGGAAGCCGTTATTGCCGGTGCGATGGCATTGACCTTGCCTCCGTAGGTGGCCATCCCGAGTACTCCCATATTCCCTTCCATTGTCAGGTATTTGTAAGCGGTTGCTATCTGGCTATCATCGAGAGGCCGACGTAGTAAGGCATCCTTTATTTTAGCTTTTGCATCATCGAATCCGGGTTGGAATAATTCAGGAAATGGATTCAAGGCAAAACGTAACCAGGGCAATTCTTCGATCTGCGGGGTGTATGATAATCCAAGAGGGTCTGCAATAGCCGCAAGGTGTTCTTCTATCAATTGTTTGGCTGCGGGGCCTGTAGCCCCCCCTTTCATTTCCAAGGTCCCGATATTGCGATGATTAAGGAATAGCAAGCTAAACAGTTGTCTGTAAGGAGAGTCGGGCCCGCTGTTTTGCTGGCACCATTCTCCGAAATATCTGATAAGATGGGTAAACGATGCTTTATCGATATTTTTCCAGTCCCATGCAACCCGGAAGGTCGTTACTGCTGCTGGCGCCGGGGGTAAGGCTGTAAAGGGATCTGATCCGGTGTTAAGCGGCGTCCTGAACCAGTAGCGGGTAACGATACCGAAGTTACCACCGCCACCGCCGGTATGTGCCCACCAGAGTTCCCTATTGGGATCGTTTGTGTTACGAGTGGCGATTGCACGCTGCGCTTTACCGGATGTGTTGACGGTGACTACCTCGACGCCATACAGGTAGTCAGCAGCGAGGCCGTACTCCCTGCAAATGAAGCCGAAAGCGCCTCCTACTACGTGGCCTCCCACACCGATACCCGGATGTTCTCCTGCGGGTACGACCACTCCCCATCCCAGAAATAACCTGCGATACATCTCTCCTACTGTGGCGCCTGCTTCGACCATGAAGGCGGACTTGTCCGTATCGTAAGCAATGTTTGTCATCAATGATAGGTCCAGCACCACCTGAATGGCAGGGTCGGTTACAAATCCTTCCAGACAATGGCCTCCACTTCGGACGACCAGGCGTTTATTGTTGTCTACGGCTTCCTGAACCGCCTCTACTACCTGTACAGTAGTGGTAGGCAGGCAAATGTATTCCGGTTTTCCCGAAAAACGTTTGTTGAATCTTTTTCCTGCGAGGTCAGGATAACGCGGATCGTTGGCGGTAATCTTCTCCATTGGGTGCTTTTTAAATTGGTTTCCATTTTGAAGAGCAAGCATCAAACTGTGTTTGACACCGGTATCATCCCATACAATTTAAGGTAAAAAGAAGGGGTATCCAATAGTCTACCGGCCTGATGTGCAAGTCATTCCGGCATGGTATTTCCTGTAGTTCTACTAAAAGCTGAGAGATGAGCCATGTGAATTCCAAGAAAAACGGGGCCAAGCAGGCTACCAATAAAAGACCTGCCGGCAAGCGAGAGAAAAAAGGGCATCTTGCTGACGCAAAGAGAACGCGGACAAAATTGTCCATAAAGGATAAAGTCGCTGTCCCTGGTAAAAAGGTTGTTATCACGACATTGCTTAAAGGACTTCCACGGATACCATTTTTCACCTCATTATCACCTATGCTAGCTACACTCGTTGACAAACCCTTCGATCAGCCTGGTTGGCTTTATGAGGTGAAGTGGGACGGTTATCGCGTCATTACTTTCAAGAATAAGCAGATATTGGAGTTGAAGTCACGCAATGATAAGTCTTTCAATGAAAAATTTTATACTGTTTATCAAGCTTTGCAGCAATGGAGAGCTGATGTTATAGTAGATGGCGAAGTAGTGGTGGTAGATGAAACTGGCAAAGCTGATTTCGGGCAGTTGCAGAACTGGCGAAGTGAGGCGGATGGTACGTTACGTTATTATATTTTCGATCTGTTGTGGTATAAAGGGTATGATCTAAGAGGTCTGCCGCTCGAAAAGCGGAAAGTCATGCTACAGCAGCTTCTTCCTGTAAGCGATATACTTTATTACAGTCATGATTTTCATACCGATGGTACCGCGTTTCTGGCAGCAGCCCGTAACATGTCGTTGGAAGGGATCATTGCCAAACGTTGCAATAGCACTTATCATACAGGTGAACGAACGAAGGACTGGCTCAAGATAAAAGCCAACAAACGACAAGAAGTCATTATTGGCGGTTATACGCGTAATGAGGGAAGTAGCAAACCATTCAGTGCGTTGCTACTGGGTGTGTATAGAAAGGGTAAACTAGTCTATTCTGGCAAAACAGGTACTGGCTGGAGTGTGCAGCAACAAAAGTTATTATTGCAGCAATTCAAGCGACTAGAAGTCAATAAGGTACCTTTTGATAAGGAGCCGGATTATAATAAGCCCAGTCGTTTCCGGCCTCATCCGCCTAAGGCAGAGGTTACCTGGTTACGACCATTGCTAATCTGCGAGGTAAGTTTTGCGGAGATCACCAATGATGGTGTGATGCGTCATGCTTCTTTTGAGGGGTTGCTAGAAGACAAACAGCCGAGTGATGTAGTGTTGGAAAAAGAGACAGCAACAGCTGCCATTGTTAAAACCGCCGATGCGAGCGCTCTTCTGCTTATGCCCGCGGCTGGTGGTACACGCCGTACATTACTCAATCCGAAAGATGTAACGCAGGTACGTAAGATTGGTGGTCATGAACTAAAATTCACTAATTTGCATAAGGTATTCTGGCCGAAAGAAAAAATCAGCAAGCGGGATCTGATCAATTATTATTATCAGGTAGCATCTTACATACTTCCTTACTTAAAGGATCGTCCGCAATCATTGAATCGTTTCCCAAATGGTATCGACGGCAAATCGTTTTATCAGAAAGATGTTACCGGGAAAGTGCCGGACTGGATGGAGACCTACGGATATTTCAGTGAAGGTGATGAGGAGCAGAAACACTATTTGTTATGTAACGACGAAGCGACGCTACTGTACATGGTCAACTTCGGTTGTATTGAGATGCATCCCTGGAGTAGTACGATCAGGAAACCAGATCATCCTTCCTGGGCAATGATCGACTTGGACCCGGATAAACAGACTTTTGATCAGGTGATTGAGGCTGCGAGGATGACGAAGGCTGTACTAGATGATATGGGCGTAGTGTCTTATTGTAAAACCAGTGGATCAACCGGATTGCATATCTATATCCCATTAGGGAACAAGTATACGTATGATCAATGTCAGGAATTTGCGCGGGGGGTAGTTACGCTTGTACATCGTCAGCTACCGGCCTTTACAACACTTGAGCGGATCGTCAGTGCACGAAAGGGGAAGATGTATCTCGACTTTCTGCAAAACCGGCCGCATGCGACACTTGCAGCACCTTATTCCCTGCGTCCCAAACCCGGTGCTACAGTTAGTATGCCATTGCACTGGGATGAGGTAAGAGCGGGGATGAAAATGAAAGACTTTAACATCTTCAATGCATTGGAGCGACTACAGAGTGACAGCGATATATTCAAACCAGTGCTTGGAAAAGGTATTGATCTAAAGAAAATTATTGCGTCATACCAGGTAAAGGATTGACTAATCCTCGTGATGGGGGTGTTATCTGTCAGGGCGGCACTCCTTCGCATTATGCGAAAATAACAAGTTTATGTCTTGATATGAAACGAAGTGCAGGTTTACTTCCTTATCGTCAACACTATGGGGAGCTACAATATTTCCTGGTACACCCAGGCGGACCTTTCTTTGCACGCAAAGAAGCTGGGTGGTGGACAATCGTCAAGGGGGAATACCTGGTAGCGGAAGATCCGCTGGCGGCCGCTATCCGTGAGTTTGAAGAAGAGACTGGTTATGTACTTAAAGGGCAATTTATTGCTTTAACACCTATCCTACAAAAAGGTGGTAAACATATCACTTGTTGGGCGATCGAATCTTCTCCTGATGCAGATAATATACGCAGTAATACCTTTACAATAGAATGGCCGCCCCGCTCCGGCAGGCAGCAAAGCTTTCCGGAAATTGATAAAGCCGGCTGGTTTAATAAAAGCACAGCCCGGCGACTGATCAATGAGCGTCAGATAGCGTTGCTGGAAGAGCTGGAGCGGCTACTGAAAATATGATCAAGGTGTGTTGATACGCAGTAGTAAGGTTGCCAGTTGATCTGGGGCGGTGATCATAGCGTCGTGGCCGGTATCGAGACTGTAAAATTCCCAATCTTTATTGTTGCGGGTCTTTTCATCAAACTGTTTTAGTACAGATAGCTGTTCATCGAGGCAGGCGACGTAAATCAGCGGCAGTTTATTACCAAACGGATGCTTTAATATCAGTGGCTGGGTGAAGCTCCTATAGGGTTGTGGGGTCAGCCGTTCATCCACCCATTTGCGTGTTGCCAGATCTTTGACCCCGAAAATACTGGCTGGTAGTGGAGGTATGCTCAGCCCTTTTGTCATTGCTGCCTGTCGTTTCCTCTCTTCTCTCATCTCCTTTGGCAGATAATCCGATAAACTTTTGCCGTTTTCTATTAAAAGTGCATCCAGGAACACCAGTTTTTTCAATCTGCCCGGGATCCGATCTGCCACACCGGCAATAACGGCGCCGGCGTAACTATGTCCGACCAGGATCACTTCTGAGAGATCCTGCATTTCAATAAAATGTACGATATCATTGATATGCGTGTTAAGGTCTATGGAGGAAGATAGCTGATGTTTATATTCTCCCAGCCCACTTAGTGTGGGGGTGTATACAATACTGCCGGTAGCTTGTAAACGGGTCGTAACGGGTTGCCAGCACCAACCACCATGCCATGCACCGTGCACCAATACGAATGTGGGTGTTTTGGGTTTACTTTGTGCTACCGCCACATTGGTGGCTGCTACAAAAAATAGCAGGCATAGCCATACTTTCATCGTCTTTATTTTCATGGTTTATCATTTTACGACGCAAGGTAGCAGACCTTTATTATCCCATCAATAACTCACCCGGAAATTAGTAAGTCATTTGGCGACATCTGCAAAAGAAAAGTCTGCCAATGCATACAATGTAAAGGTAATGGTAGACGCCTGCAATGTGAATGATGTGTTGAAAAAGACATTACAATGATGTAAAGCCTTTTTGTTTGTCAAATTACGATAATCAATGTTTTAATGATCAGGAGCATCATGCTATTAATAAAATAAAATGAAGGTGATTGTTCAGGGGAGATACAGCAAACTTACTCCACAGCCTGGAAGGCTGTGGCATTTATAATAAATATAAAGAAGTATGGGAGTGATCATCAATCATATACGGGTGCAAGGCTGCCTCCCCGTCTTAAATAAAGACGATACAGGTACTGGCAATTACTGCCCTGATGACAGTACTTGCGTTTAACGCCGTATGGTATGTGATGTTTGTTAACACTGTAGTTGAATTGAGGATGCAAGGATACAGTATATTTTTTCAGTAAACAAATAGGCTACCTTTTCGGGTAGCCTATGATGTTGTCAATTGTTATATGATATTTTACTGCACTTCCTGCCAGTAAAATTTTTCCCAGTCACCAATTGCGGGTCTATTGGCGTTTAGATAGGCGCCACCGTCATGTTCTGCGCATACATAGCTATTACTTACGACGGCTTGCAGGCTGATGGTACCGTCACTGTTGTTGATCCAACGGAATTGTTCCCATGTGCTTATTGCTTGTCTATTAGCGATCAACGGGTACAGTCCTGCATTTTCTGCACATACATACCTATTATTTACGACAGCCTGCAAGGCGATCAATCCACTACCCAGGTCTATTACCCTGAATTGTTCCCACAGTTCCACTACATCTCTGTTTGCCAACAGTGGCTCGTCGCCACCATGCTCTGCACAAACAAATTTGTTAAGGCTGGCGGAGCGCAGTGAAATGATTTTTCCGACCGGGGCTACATCACCGGGATACGCTCCCGGATATAGTGCTACCAATGCGATCCGGTCCTCCAATGTAAAGGGACGATCTGTATTATTGGAACAGGCGAGCATCCAGGAATCAGGAGTAGGATCGGTTGGTGAAGGCCAAATCGGATTCGCACCTACACCGGCACCACCTTCGTTACCACCGCCACCGCAGCTATAGGCGCGGTTCATATAGTCGGTATGTCTGAAGCCGATGGCATGCCCAATCTCATGAGCAATCGTCGTGGTCGCATCTGCTCTTGAAGCGCCATCGTTATAATAGAAGGTATTGAGGCTGATAGGGCTAGCGGGATTACCACCACTTGGAAATCCCGCACTATAACCTAATATCGGGCCTACCTGGTAAAAGGCTAGGATACTGATATTTGCCTGGGCAGCAGTTGCGGCACGTTCGAATACCAGGTTGAGGTGTTGTTCATTATACCTGGCCAATGCGGCATCGAAGGCCTGCTGCATATATGGGCCAAATCCACCGTCCATAAACACCCGTATGGTCCTGGTGCCAGCACTGATGGCGACCAGATTATCTGTACTATAATGTTCCGTTTGCGGAGATTTGCTGTCTTTAGCCGCAGGTAATGCCAGGATTTGTTCGTTGGTGAGGTATATATCGTGTTCTACCAGATATCCGTCTTTAAATCGCATTAAGCCTTCACTCAGGTTAAAGCCGGCGGCTTTCAGCTTGCTAACAATCTGATCCGGCATTCTTTCGGCGGGACTGTCTTTCTTATCTGATTTTTGGCAAGAGTAGAATAAGACTGGAAATAGTATCAATAAAAAAAGGATATACTTTTTCATATTATGGGATTTTGGTTTACAGATACATTATTTATTATAGGTTACTGTCAGTTTGGGTGTTCCTAGGGTGTTCCTAGGGTGCTACTACTGTTGAAAGTACCCGAATTGGATGCAGTGGGAATGCATTCATCTTTTTTGGGGACGTACGTATATATTTGGGTGATATTATTATATAACAATAGATATTGCCAGTTATTGCTTCCTGACAATATCCATTGAATTATAACCTTACCATTTGAGTGGTATCTTTTTGCCTGTGCGGCAGGCTTCGTAGATGGCGTCTATTATTTTCAGGTCTTTTACGGCTTCTTCACCATCAACGGGGATGACAGGTTGTTTGTTATCGAAGATGAGGGCTGACATTTCATCCATTTGAATGGTCTGATGGGCCACATGGGGATGAGTGATTTCTCCTTTATGAGTGTGTCCTTTGATGGGACCATAACCTGTTGCGGGCATTAGTTCCGCAAATCCTTTTTCTCCATTCAGGAAGAAGCGGTCCAGGTGATCCATATTATACGTAGACAGGCAGGAGGCTGCTGCTCCACCCGGGAATCCGAGCTGAAACTGTATTGTTTCATCTACTCCTTCGCGGAATTTGGCGGGATCTGTTTTTGTTTCCTGTGCGGTTACCCATACCGGCTCTTCTCCTATCATATAGCGGGCACCATTGATCGAATAGATGCCAATGTCCATCATTGCACCGCCGCCGGCCAATTGTTTATTGAGGCGCCATTGTGTGGGATCTCCTATTTTAAAGCCGCTGAGTCCCTGGAAGAACAGGGGTTTGCCGAACTCTCCATCTTTGCGCATCCGTACAATTTCCAGGGTTTTGGGTTCGAAGTGCATGCGATAGCCTACCAGCAATTTAACACCAGCTTTTTTGCAGGCGGCTATCATTTCATGCCCATCCTTTTCATTTAGGGCCATTGGTTTCTCGCAGATCGCATGTTTGCCAGCCTTGGCTACCCGGATGACCTGGTCGTGGTGCAGTGAGTTTGGCGTGATTACATATACTGCATCTATATCCGGATTATCTTTTATTTTATCAAAGTTGTCATAATTATAGCAGTTCTTCTCTGGTATATTATATTTTGTTTGCCAATCCTTGATCTTTGAAGGCGTGCCACTAATGACGCCTACCAGTTTAGCTCTTTTGCTGGATTGCATTGCTTCTGCCACCCGGGTGCCATAACTACCCAAGCCACAGATCGCTACCCGTAATATCTTATCTGAAGCAGCAGTTTCCAGGACGGGGCTGCCCAGCGATCTATACAATGGTAGAAATGGTAGTGCAACGGAGGCAGCAGCAATTTTTTGCAGGAAATAACGACGAGAATGCATACAGAAGCAGTTGGGGTTTTAAGGATGTTAGTAAATGTATGTACCGGGTTCTACTGTTTGAAAGATAGTTCTACAATATAAGGAATTTACTCACAACTTTACTTCTTAAAGTATCCGATCTCTACGGGTATTGCGGCGGCATAGTATTTGAACCACTTTCTTCAGTCGAATTTTTAACTACAAAGTCTACATTATGAGTACAGAGAACTTACATAGCCAGGAGGCCATAGACAAATTGAAGAAGCTGGTTGACAAAATAGACATCGGGATGCTTTGTTCAAACATCAACAGCGGGCATTTGCATGCTGTTCCGATGAGCAGACAGGAAGTAGATGAGGAAGGTAATATATGGTTTTTATTTTCTTCTGAAAGCGATACCTACCAGCATATACAACATGACAATAAGGTCAGTCTTTTATATTCAGATATCAAAGACTACAACTTCCTTAGTATTAATGGTACCGCTGAAGTATCCAGAGACACCGCCAGGATAGACAAATACTGGAATAAGATGATTGAGGCCTGGTTTGAAAAAGGGAAGGAAGACCCTCGTATCCGGGTACTCAGGGTTACTCCTTCGGAGGCGCATTATTGGGACAATAAAACTAACAAACTGGTTACCTTTTTTAAAGTAGCTCTTAGTGCTGTTTCCGATCAAAAGATGGATGTAGGAAGAAAAGGTGATCTTAATTTTTAAGTTAATTTTCCTCCGAAGTGTAAAGTGCTTCGGGGGATTTTTTGTCAGAAGCCATTTTCGGCCATCCATTTTCTGAACAGTTTAAACCAGTTATTGCCACTGTTTAAGTCATTTATACCGAATCCGTGACCTCCTGATTGGACAATGAGCATTTCTGCTTTCACGTTAGCGACTAGCAGGGAGTTGAAAAATATAAGGGAGTTTTTAACAGGGATGACATCGTCATCGGCTGCATGTACTAAAAAAGTTGGCGGAGTATATGGGAGTGACATGTTTTTCTGTGCTACACAGGTTCAATATCGTTGGGGTATCGTGCAAAAATGCTCAATTTTTATGTCCTTTCCGGAAGCTGGTAGGCTGTATACCATATGCAGCTTTGAATATCCGGCTGAAGGCACTTGCGCTTTCAAATCCACACTTCCATGCGATATCATGCACAGGTTCATTTGATCGCTGTAATAGACCGGCTGCCTGCTCAAGCCGGATCCTGGTGAGGTATTGATGCGGAGTAGTCTGGAAAGCGGACTTAAACTGTCTGACCAATTGAGGAACAGACATACATGCTTCGGCACTTACTTTATTCAAGTCCAGGTCTTCCTGGCAGGAAGAATGTAATACATCCTTTGCGATGCACAATCGTCTATAGATCTCTTGTCTCGTCGTGGCTTTAATTGCCATTATATTACTTACACGCTTTTTATCCGATCGGTGGAGCTCTATCAGGTTACGTAATAAAAATACCAGGCATTCATCCGTCATTGTTTTATGATACCCTTTTGTCTCCAACAGCCTTAGGAGGGCTGATAGCTGAAAGCCCATATCTGGTGTTATATATTGCAGGGTCTGGAAGAATTCGGGCAGGGCCTTACTTTCCGGAAAGGGATATTCCAGTAGAGAATCTTCTGTATGGGAAATATCGAACAGCACTGACGCTGCGAATTCTGTTCTGAAGAAAATGGACAGGCTCCTTACCTTTTCCTTGCTGCTGATACGGCAGGAATAGCGCTGATCATTGTTTAGCACCAGGAATAATCCTGGCCGTACCATCAACTGGCGGCCATCTATTCCGTAACATTCTTCGCCATTCAATATCGTTTTAATGGACAGGCATCCTACATGGTCATCACAAAAGCTTTCGCTACTTTCTGCATTAAAAATGATATTGTGCTTTTTAAACTTGCTGAAATGCTGCGACTCATTGAATCCCGGCTCCGTATGGTCGGGTAAGCAGGTAAAATACATATCGCTTTGTTTATTGGCAATTTATAACGAAAAATAATAGCGTTCAGGAGGGTATTTCCAAAGCAGGTCTTTTTCCCGGCTTTTTTAAATATTGTGTCCCCCAATTCTCCATCAAATTGATAACCGGCAGCAATGAATTGCCCAGTTCTGTCAGACAATATTCTACCTTCGGTGGCGCTACCGGATAAATGATACGCGTAACAATACCATACTCTTCCAACTCCATGAGTTGCTGATACAACACCCGTCTGCTTGCCTTTGGATTCAGCCGCTGTAACTGGCTGGGTCTGTTATATCCCTTCCAGATATTATAGATAAGACAGGGTTTCCACTTTCCGCCAATAATTTCCATGATCATTGCCATTCCGCAATCCAGGTCTTTAGGTATCTTTCTTTCCACCATATCCATCTACGTTAAGACATCAAAATTAAGGACTATTAGTGAGATGGACTATAGAGATAATTTTAGCCCTATGCTATAATAAAGTACGTACTTGTTGTGTAACGGCTGTTGGGATAGTTTTGTGCCCTCAAAAAAACATGACAATGATAAATTTCAATGTTAATCGTATTTTTTTCAGATCAGGTTATACTTTTATGCTCGTGCTGGTTATCCAGCTACTATCTTTACCTGTTACTTTTGCGCAGGAGTCCATTCCACCATTTCTTCAGCCATCCAGCTATCATATGCAGTTTGGTGAGATGGAAATCATTGCCTTTTCGGACGGTAGTGTTCTGCAGGATCTTTCTCAATTACTCACTAATGTCCGCCCCGGAGCGGTTAAAAGGCTGACTGCACAAAATTTCCAGACACCGGTTGTAACGGCCTCTGTGAATGCATTTCTGATCAAGGTCGACGGTAAACTCATTTTGGTGGATGCGGGGACTTCGGAACTGTATGGTCCGACACTGGGATACCTGCCTGCCAATATGAGGCGTGCCGGTTATGATCCGTCGCAAATCGATGCGGTATTAATCACGCACATACATACCGACCATACGGGAGGTTTAATGGACGGAGATAAGATGGTATTTCCCAATGCCACTATTTATGTTAGCAAAAGGGAAACTGATTATTGGTTAAGTGATGCACAATATGCGAAAGCTCCCGCGCGGTTAAAGACGTATTTCGATCAGGCACGGCTTAAGCTGCTACCCTATGCGAAAGCCGGCAAGATCATGGCTTATGAATACGGGAAGGAGCTCTTTCCAGGTATTCTTCCCATAGCAGCACCCGGTCATACCCCGGGACATAGTTTTTACCAGGTAATCAGTCAAGGGGAAAAGATCGTTTTCTGGGGAGATATCATGCATTCAGCAGCGGTGCAATTTGCCGAGCCGGGTGTTACGATTGTATATGATGTTGATCCTGCGGCGGCTGCTCAAACGCGTAAAAAGGCCTATCTGGAGGCTGCCAAAGGGAAGTATTGGGTAGCAAGTGCACATCTTTCCTTTCCTGGCATAGGTCATATAAGCAAGTCAGGCAAAGGGTATCGTTGGTTCCCTATTAATTATACAACAATTGGTACGGGGCAATAATAGACGTGCTTCCTGCATGCGCAGGAACCCGTTCTATCTATAGAACTCGCGCTATTAGCCTTTACACAGGCGAAGCTATAATAAAGAGGTGATCGCTGTCAATCTTGGTACATTAATCCCTTTTTCGTTAGCTTCCGCCAGTACATCGCGGCAAAATGCCTTGATCTCTTCCGGATTAGCATGATTCATTAATGAATATTTAAAAACGGGATTGAGCTTGATCATAGCAGTTACCAGGATACTTATCAGCCATGGCGGTAATTTAAAGATTGCCGCCTCTCCTTTTACAGCAATCCCCCGCTGATGTAAAACCGGGAATAGTTCTCTCACATTCAAGACAATACTTTTGATATCTTCTCCTGAAGTCAATACTTTTTTAATAGACCCTGTACGTAATACCTGAGAGAGGAATCCTGCATTGACCACAAAGTGAATGGATAACCAGCTCCTGAAATCCTTGTGTTCTTTAATCTTGAACCCGGCTGCTTTGAAGATCTGGCGCGCTGCTATTTCTCTTGCGGTCGGGGTGGTATTGAAGGTACCGAAATGCACCATACTGAATAATGCACCTTTCAGTATTCCATTTTGGTCAAAGCCACCTGCTGCGACCGGAAAGCCCCAGGCCAGCTGTTGTTGTGGCAAGGTAGCGGCCACTTTAAGCGGATCATTCCAGCAATTATTAAAAATAAGGACGGTGGCATTGCCGACTTTGTCGCTTAGAAATGTAGCCACTTTTTTGAACTGATAATGTTGTACGCTCACTAGTATCAGGTCATAATCGTGATCGGAAGGTAGCTCTTCCCTCATGCGGACCTTCCACGTTGTGTCAATGTATTGTCCTCTGTCGTAAATATTCAATGGAATCTCTTGTACTGCTCTTCCGGCTCTTACATAAAACTCAACCACATGCTGTGCTTTTTCGAGGGCATAAGCGTACTGTGTGGAGATAACCCCACGGCCGAATATTAATATTTTCATTGGATTGATTGAAGTAATTGCGAATTTAGCGCTAATATTAAATCATGAAAAGTAGGCACGTCAAAGTTCCTTCAGCACGTTCACGAAAGAATTGCGTCTGACAATGAAAAGCAACGAGAAAAAAAGTGAAAGATTTTTGGATCTGCAACGAACGATAACTGCAGGGCCTGATGCGTACAAACACACGATATTATATGACTGCTGTTCGATCTTTGCCAACAAATGGAATTTACTGGTATTGGTGTCTCTGATGCAGGAGACTAAACGGAATAGTGAATTGTTACAACAGATCCACGGTATATCGCCGAAGATGCTAAATGAATCACTCCGAAAACTAATGAGTCTGAAGATGGTGGAACGGATGGTTTATCCTGAGGTGCCACCCCGAGTAGAATATTCGTTAACGGATTTTGGGCGGAGTCTTTCTCAGCCACTGGAAGCTATTTTAGATTGGCATGAAGAGTGGAGAGATAAATTCCAATCGTTATATAGGTAGTCATCTTTTATCAAGATGACTGGTTGGGAATGGCATAGGACTGTTATGGATTGCCGATGACTGGGATTTCGATGGTAAAAATCGCGCCTTCTCCTTTTTTGCCATTTGCATGAATAGAGCCATTATGTCGTTCAACGATTTTTTGACACAATGACAATCCCAGCCCGGTGCCATCGAAGAGATCTTTTGTATTCAGGCGGGAGAATGTTTCAAAAATCAAGTGGTTATAAGCAGGTTCAAATCCAATCCCGTTATCTTTTACCGTGATCCTGTGACTACCAGGCTTGTTTGCATGGTCAATAGTCCAGTTAATCTCTACTACGGGCGATCTTTCAGGGTGGGAAAATTTCAGGGAGTTACTAATAAGATTGTAGAATAATTGATACAAAAGTAAGCGGCTGCCAACGATCACGGGGAGGCCTGCACTATTTATCGTCCCTTCCTTTTGTTGAATCAGTAATTCCAGGTCTCCTTTTATATCTTCTATGACGGTATTCAGGTTTACATTTTCGAATTCGACGCTGGCGCCATTCAAAGAAGAATAGGTAAGTACACCATCAATCATTGTTGACATCCGCTCGGCGGAATTAAGTATTCTATCCAGATAATATTTTCCTTTTTCAGATTTAACAATCTGCTCATCATCCATCAGGCGATAGGTAAATGTTTTGATTTTCCTGACAGGCTCTTTCAAGTCATGACTGGCTACATGGGCAAATTGTTGGAGGTCATCGTTTGAAACTCTTAGGGCAGCATTGGCTTCATTCAATGCTTTTGTACGGTCAGCTACACGGCGTTCCAGGTCGGCTTCGTACAGTTTCCTGTCTGAGATATCGGTGGCTGCACCGAACCACTCTACAATATCACCCTGGCGGTCAAAGATGGGTACTGCTCTGGAAAACGTCCATCCTAACGATCCATCAGCCCGGATCACCTGATGTTCCAACTGAAATAAACTTTTGGTTTCGATTGCTTCCCGGATTACTCCCCAAACGCGTGCCTGGTCTCTTGGATGAATATATTTATTCTGCCAGTCGGAAAGTGGTGTTCCTGTATCCTGAAGGAAATTCCGTCCATCCAGCTGGCTCATGATTGTCCAGTCCCGATTCATCCGATAGACTACATCAGAGGTGGCGATTACAAGCGCACGGAGTCTTGATTCACTTTGACGAATCGCTCCTTCAATTTCTTTCCTGATATTCGAAAGCTGAATGTTGGAATTTACCCTGGCAACAAGCTCATTTCTTGTAAAGGGTTTGGTCAGGTAATCGTCTGCACCGCCTTGAAGCCCTTCAATTCTTGCTTCTTCCCCTGCGCGGGCGGAAAGCAGGATAATGGGTATCGCTTTTAAAGACGGGTCCTGCCTCAGCATCTCCAGCAATTCCAGTCCGTTAAGTTCCGGCATCATAATATCTGACAGGACGAGATCAGGCTTTATTTCATTGATCAGTTTGAATGCGTCCTTTCCATTTGCGGCAGTATAAACACTGCAGTATTCATCGAGTATACCTTTGATGTAATCACGCATATCGGCATTATCATCTGCCAGTACGACAACAGGTTTTTCTGGTGTCTGTTGATCGTTATCAGGATGGAGTGTTTGGCGTACGTTCACTTCATCAGGGAACCATCTCAATGCTTCTTCGATAAAACCATTTGCCTTTATGGATGTTGATAGCTGCGGTATTATATCACTTGTCGTCTGTTCTTTTGGAAGATGTGCTTTTCCCCGTGGAATATGAACGGTAAAGGTGGTTCCTTTTCCCAATTCACTATTCAGATGGATACTTCCAGCATGTAGTTTAACAAGTTCACTTATCAGCGCCAGTCCTATCCCGCTGCCTTCAAAAGATCGAGAACGAGCTTGCGATACGCGGTAGAAACGCTCGAATATATGTTCCTGATCTTCCCTGGATATACCGATACCGGTATCTGCAACGGTCAATGTAAATGTATCCGGTAACATTTCCAGCCGGACGGATATTTTCCCTTCGAATGTAAATTTGAAGGCATTTGAGAGAAGATTCAATACAATTTTCTCCCACATTTCTTCATTCAGATAAATGGGTTCTGAAAAAGGTGGACAGTCTATTTCGAGCTCCAGTCCTGCTTTTTCTGTGGCGGACTTAAAATTACTTGCCAGATCGCAGGTTAATTTAGAAATATCTACCGGCTTAAATGTCACTTGCATACGCCCAGCTTCAATTCTCGAGAAATCGAGCAGGGTATTCACCAGCTTTTGAAGGCGCAGGCCATTCCTTTGAATAAGGGAAATTACTTCCCGTTCTGCCACGACTTTGTCCTGTTTTTGTGTGAGTAGTTCATCGAGTGGACCTAACATTAGTGTGAGCGGTGTCCGGAATTCGTGGCTGACATTTCCAAAAAAGGCAGTTTTGGCTTTATCCAGTTCTGTCAATGTCTCTGCTCTTTGCTTTTCTTTTTCAAAAGCGAGGACATTCGTTACTCCTGAAGAAATCTGGTCTGCGATGAACTGTACAAAGTTGCGATAGGATGCGTCAAATTTGCGGTAAGGATTCAATGCCAGTGTCACGATAGCAATCGGAGCGCCCCTTTTTGCTTCTCTGATAGGGAGATAAACAAACTGTGTGGGACAGGTATCCCATATGCCGGTAGGTATATCTGCTATTATTTGATTGTCTTCAGCTACAATCAAATTACTTTCTTTTACAGACCGAATCAAGTCGTGCCATACCAAATGATCATCAGTCAGGTCTATTTCCCGCGGTAGCCCGGGGTGGTCCTTATGAATTCCGGCGGCAGTAACCAAATATGCTTTTGTACCAGCGTCAATTTTGTGAATGAAAACAAACGGAATATCGAAGTTATTCTCCTGCAGGATCGAGGCAGCCTGTGAATAAAGATCATCGATGGAAGAAGGGGAATTGATCCCTTCTCCTAATTTCCGCAAGGTTTCGGTCTGACGTTTTCCTATCACTTCTCCTGTAGTTTCGTTTACAGTGGCCAACACTCCACCTATACCATTCGCGGCAGATGGGTCCGGTACCGGGCTATAAGCGATGGTAAAGTGTGTTTCTTCAACAAAATTATTCCGATTAACCTTAAGCAGGATATCGTCCATCCAGGTTGCTGCACCGCCTTCAAATGGTGTATCTATCAACGGGCCAATTACAGACCATATTTCATCCCAACATTCATAACCAGGACGGCCCAATCCTGGGGAGGGATGTTTGAGGCCAAGTATGGGAATATATGCATCATTGTAGATTTGAATATAACGTTCTCCCCACCAGAGTAGCATAGGAAATGGGTTAACTAACATTATATTTACAAGGTTTTTTAAGCTTTCAGACCACTCCCTGTAGTCCCCCAACTGGGTTTTCGACCAGTCGAATTCACTGATCAACTTGCCCATTATGCTGTTGGAGACGTAATTTCTGACATTAGGATTAATTGCGGATTTCATATTTCCGAATATTTTTAATCAGCATAAAGCCTCTCTATCCATTTAGTTTTACCTACCAAAGGGCACTTGAATAGAACAGGTTTCACCATGACTGCTTCAGCATATTCACTAATAAAGGTACTTTATAAATATATACTCTGTTTACACAAACGGCGTTCCAGGGAAAATTGTACACACCTCGCTATAGGTTACATTACTACTTTGATATTCCCCATTGATACCGATAGGGTGTACTGGATTTATATCAGCGATTTTCGGATGTCTTTATTTGAAGATGAGGTTGCTTTGGAAAACAATTAAATTAGTCAATGCGTTTAAATACGAGTAATTTCGGTTAGCTATCGGCGTCATTACTATTTGTGAAACATCTCAAGGCGACTTTAATATTATAAAAATATCTACATATGACCCTATTGAGGAAAACCAACAACATTCTTGCTTATTTTGGTGGTCTATTATTCTTATTAGCAGCCTGTAAAATGCCGGCAAGTCCAGAAAAATATTTCGATGCGGCAGCGTTGAATGCCAACTCCGTCTCTCTTTTTGGTACTGACTACTTTGTCAGAGCTCTTGGATATGGGAAAAGAACAATCACTCCTGGGGCACATCTCTTCGAGGAACAGGTAGGTTATAATATTCAACGCATACAGAAATACCTAGAAAATGTAGAGGCACTGATGCCTACTAAAAATACGGAACCCATGCTCAATGCGTTAAAAGACCTCTTTCGCTTTGCTTTGGAGAGCTATAAGACTGATCACCTGGTCATCGCGAAGATGATTGATCAACAAGCTCCTGGAGAGGAGATCAACAAAGCGCTGGAAGCCTTGGATAAAAAATCCTACGATACTTTTCAGGCCAAGTACAACAAACTGTATGATCTAGGTACGCAATATGCTAAAGACAATGGTATCAAACTTGTAGAGATGCCTACTTTCAATCGTTAATTTTCTTACTTAATCTCCCGAGAGAGCCGTACTTAGTGCCCGTTCTAAGAGGCGTCTGATGCAAGGTACCGCCCGGATATAGTTTCATAGAAAAAGAATTTCTTCAAAATCCTCTTTGCGGTGGAAGTCGGGTGTGTGTGTGTGTGTACTTACATGGTTCCAGGTCAGGAAATGTGGTGTAGGCATTTCATCGCCACATTTATGAAAATTCCCCTGGCTTTCATGGTCGCCAGGTTGTCGATGTGATGAAAGCAGAATACGGCGGCTGGTATGACGATACTAAGTTCCCAGCTAAATCTACGTGCTCCGCCAGTTACGGGGTAACTTATGCAGGTGGCGGTCGTAATGCAGTCAGTGGCATGCGCGGACAGGGTCTTACGGTTTTGGTTGTCTTATTGCAATTTGTACACGCAATAATTTGAGTAAAATACCTGCTTTAGATGGACTGTTCTGTTTTTTTATAGAGATACTTGCCTTCTAGTTAAAATGATGGAATAATATAGCGATGATCCCGATTGACCACCCTTCGTTAACGTACACGAATCTGGCTAAAAAAAACGTCTGCTTCAATTTGTCCAAGCGTACCTTGTTTTTGTATAGAGAAAGCGTTTGTATAATTCATTTTGGCTGACACAAGCGAAGTCTTGCGTGTCTGTTTTTACGAGTTAGTTTCTCATCAAAGCGGATGCCTTTAACGGAATAACGTGTACGTTAACGATACTGTCTCTAAAAAAGGACCTTTACTTAGGTCCTACAAAGACGTTAACCTATACAATATAAGAATAAAAACTGAAATCCAAATTTATCGGAAAGTTTTAATTGCGATAGTTACGAAAGTTTTCCCGGGTGATGATATCTATTGGCATGTATTGTTCTTCCTCTACTGACTGTCCGAGCACGAGATGCCGGTACAATGCCATCAGACCTTTGTGGCCTTGCTCCTGGGGTTTCTGACAGATAAGAAAATCGATCACAGATTTCTCCAGGTATGCAATATTTTCCGCCAGGAAATCGTAGCCAATGAGTCGGATATTGACATCTCCGGTCTCTTCCAGGAAGCGCGCTACTGTAGCCACCCGGGAGTTGGTTACGAAGATGACATCAATATTATTCTCTTTCAGCATCTTATCCAGCTTTATTTTCACCGATCTGTAATCTGTTTCGCGGATATCTATTTTTTTTAGTTGAACGGTTCTTTTATTACTTCTGAAATAGGCCCTGAAGCCCTCCTCTTTTTTTAACAGGTGGTGATGCAGGTCCATTTCTTTGGAGATATTTACTATGAGTACTTCTTGTTGATCCTGCATCAGGTAATTGACGAGATGGGCAGAGAGATAGCCGCTTTGAAAAAGGTCGGGTCCGATATAGCTGAGTCTTTGCTGGCCTTCCATATCGGAGTTGATGAATACATAGGGGATTTGTTTGGCGTGACATTTTTTTATCAGCTTCAAGGATTCTTCTTCAAACATCGGTACCAACAGGATGCCATCAAAGGATTGTTTGAGGATGTTGTTTGCTTCTGTCGTAAAGGTGGATTTGTCATTCTGATCGAAAAGGAACACCTGTACGGTTACACCGAAGTCACGGATTTCATTGGCAGCCTCTCTAATTCCTTGTAGAGGGGCATTCCAATAGCCAGTCTCTGTGGATATTGCGGGAATCAGCACCCCCAATTTCCAGCTACGGCGGGAGGCTAGCCTGCGAGCCATTATATTGGGCCGATAATCCAGTTCCTTTATGATTTCCAGCACTTTCTCCCGTGTTTTCAGTGCGACACCGCTACGGTTGTTCAATACCCTGTCCACCGTACCAATGGATACATTTGCTCTTCTTGCAATTTCCTTCACACCAACCAAAGAGGGCTCTATAGTCTTTTTCATGAATTGATTATTAGGTATTTCCAGATCTTTTTAAGTATCTCTTGGAAAAATAAAAATAGCATTTATTTTTGTGTACGTACACGAATATTTAGTAAATGCTTGTTTTCCCCTTTGCCAAACGGTTTATCAGATCGGCGATGGCGAGCTACTTCTTTATCTTCTTTAAGGCATCCTGGTATTTTTTCTTAACACCATTGTCTTCTTCTTTCTCGCAGAGGTCCTCCATTTTGGATAATAGCTTTTTATTGCTTTCTGTTTTGAGCTTCAATATCTCGGCCAGGGCATATGCCGTTGCCCATCGTACTACAGTACCTGAATTTTCAGCGTTTGCCAAAAGGTTATTTATTGATTTTTCGAGTTGAGCCGGAAATTGTTTAGCTATATTCCCCATTACTTTCGCACTTTCCCATTTTATCCTCGGTTCTGCCTCCTTTAGCGCCAGGGTCACATAAGCCAGCAGCTCTTGGTCGGCAATGGCGGGTTGCTTTTTAGTTGCATACTCTATGGCTTCGATACAAGTAGCTTTATCCACTGCCTTTTGCCTTTCTGCATAAGCCGTTAATTCATCTATACGCAGCGCTCCACTTAGCAGCCAATCACCAATAGCAGATACTTTGCCTTTAGCTTTTATCGATTTGTCCTGAAATATCTGTTCGATTGTCATCTTGTTTATTTACCTTATATCTTAACCAGTATCACTCCGGATTTATAATCTTTTGTGTTTAATAATATTAGGTTGCTTTTTTTTATTTGAATGTTCTCAAAAAGTGGTTTCCCCGCCCTAAAATTATTCGCACTAATGACAGTAACATTCGAATCTGTAGGTTGCATCGTTTTTGAAAATACGTACTTAATTTTACTATTCAGCAACTGGTATGCATCCTTCATCTTTTACAATCCAATCAAGTTCTCCATTAGGGCCTTCAATAAATCCATCAAAAGTTATCGCCAGATTTAGAATAACACTTCTCATTTTCCAAAGATGGAACGTTTATTTTACGATAGTTGAGAAACATCTGAGCGCTGGTCTTTATATGCAGCGTTACTTGCCACTTTATATGGAAGTTACGAATATTTATGCCAGCATGCAATCTCATCCTTGGTTCAGGCTGGCCTGGAATTTGGGTTTGATACCAAAACTTTTTTGCTATGTATATTATCTTAGGAGCCACTGGACATATTGGTTCAGCTGTCATCAGGCAATTGGTACAGCATGGTGCATCTGTCACCGGCATTACCAGCAACAATGATCATGCGTCACAGATAGAGAAAGCAGGAGCAACTGCTGCTGTAGCAGATGTCCGAGATACCGAAACGCTGACCCGGATATTTAAAACAGGCAAGCGGCTATATGTACTTAATCCACCTGCAGCACCTCATACTGACACCTCTGAAGAGGAGGAAAAAAACATTGTATCTATAGTTGAGGCTATATCGAAGAGTTCCTTTGAAAAAATTGTAGTCGAATCGACTTATGGCGCACAGCCGGGTAGCCAATTAGGAGACCTTGCTGTACTATATAACCTGGAGCAAAAGGTAAAGGCGATCTTTCGAACTCCAACAATAATACGTGGTGCTTACTATTATAGTAATTGGGACTCGATGCTCCACTCGGCTACTACAACGGGGACCATTTATTCGTTGTATCCCGCCGACTTTGTATTTCCTATGGTAGCACCTGCCGATATCGCCCTATTAGCCGCCAAAGCATTACAAGCGCCGGCAGATGAACATCCCTTATTTTATATCGAAGGGCCTCGTCAATACGCTCCTGCTGACGTGGCAATAGCTTTTAGTCGGGCTTTGCAAAAAGAGGTGGAAGTAACCGTGATACCAGAAAGCGGGTGGGTAGATTTCCTATTGGAATCTGGTTTCTCAACAGCTGCTGCGCAATCAATGGCCAACATGACGCACGTCACTTTGTACAGTAAAAATACATCGGATTGCCCTGAGAAAGGTAACATCACTTTGGAAGAATATATTCAAGCGCTTGTTGACGATAAAGTGCACTCAAAATAAATATTGGCAAGATCGTATTGCTCCCAAGAGCTGACATTTAATTCCAGATCGTAGATTGACACCGGGATTTCATTTAATAATCGTAAAGTCTCGGTTATAAGAAAAAAAAGTCCGTGCTTCGCAGTTAAATCATTTCACATTTATATCAGCCATGATGACAGATTTATCTCCTGCTGAGCAACATATTCAGTATGTCACAAGTTTTCAGGATCTTGCTTATACACCTTTTGAGGGCGCCATCAATGCGATTTGCTGGCGTCGTACACTAGGAGGTAATTTTTCTGAGATTGTTAAAAGAGTAGCACTAAACGGGAATATAACCGAAATCCAACCGGAGGAGCTTCGTGAACTTCAATTGAGTGAGCAAGGGCAACTTGCCCGTGATATTCTTCTCAATGATTTGCAACTATTGACGGCTCATGGGGCTTCCCCGGTACTTAATGTTATCAACCACTATGAGCAGGACGATAGCTACCTGTTTTTCCCCACCGATGTTTATTCTTTCCACGTAGATCGTTCTCCCATACCCACAGATACCTTTTTATGTACTTATTATGGCGATTCCAGCGAAATATTGCCCAATGCACAAGGCCAACAGAAAGTTCTTATTCCAGAAATACGTGATGAACTGAAAAAAACTATATCATGGGTCTGCTGCAGGTTTTGAATCCTTTCTAAGCGAACATTTCTTTGATCTGCACTATGAGGCGAAACCTGGTGCACGTCCAATAAGCTTAGGGCGTGGTCACTTATGGAGGCTGGCAGTTGATCATCCTGAAAGTAAAGTCCCTCCTTGTATTCACCGTGCACCAAGGGAAAAATCCGGACAGAATAGGCTGCTACTGATTTGCTAACTATATCTGGCTGATTGGAGAGCCCCCACTCCGCTGTTCATCCGAATGCCCCTTAGCTATCTATTTTTTTACCATTTGGTAAATCAGGTTTTGCAGGTAAATTGTATTTTTCGCCCATGAAAGCGCTAATTGATCTGATTCTCCAATTCGGAGATTTGAATGAACAGCAGATTGATCTTCTTTTGAGTAAGACCAAGACACTAGAGTTTAAGAAGGATGACTATTTTTCAGAAGCGGGTAAAGTGCCTAGATATGTTGGCTTCGTTGTTACAGGCATATTTCGCTTTTGTTACTACAACAATAAAAACGAAGAGATTACCAATTACTTTGTCGATGAAGGTAACTTCGTATCAGATAATGTGAAGTTTGAATCTCAGCTAGAAGCATCTGAATATATACAGGCGGTTACCGACTGCAAGGTCGTTGCTTTCAGCAAAAAGGATTGGGATGATATCTCCCACACCATTGTTGGCTTTGAAATGATCAAGGCCAATATCATTAAAAAATGTTTGATGTTGGCTATGGAAAGAAGAAGCCCCTTGGTTTCCGAAGATGCCACCACGCGATACTTGTATTTTATTGAGACCTTCCCTACTCTTGTTAACCGCATTCCGCTTTCCTATGTAGCGTCTTATCTAGGCATTACCCAACAATCCCTCAGCAGAATACGCCGGAACATCCGCTAAGTTTAGTTTTTACCAAATGGTAAATATTATTTCTTTGCTGTTGCAGACCTTTGCTTCATTGATTTAAACAAAAAAAAATGAGCGAAAAAATTGTATTAATAACAGGAACAAATAGTGGATTTGGTTGGCTGACTGCCCACAGCGTTGCTGGTTTGGGGCATAAGGTTTACGCAACTATGCGGGATACAAAGGGTAAAAATGTGGAAAAAGCCAATGCCCTATCGGCTGTAGAAAATGTGACCGTTTTAGATGTTACTCTTACAGATGACGAAAGTGTCAGACAAGCGGTTGATACGATCATCGCTGCAGAAGGTAAGATCGACGTGCTTGTTAACAATGCTGGTTTCGCCTCGAACGGAGTGGCAGAGAGCTTTACCACGGCAGATGTACAGTATATGTTTGACGTGAATGTGTTTGCCGCCTGGAGGTTTATTAAGCAGGTGTTGCCATCCATGCGTAAGCAGTCGGACGGCCTGATCATTAATGTGACCAGTGGTTTTGGAAGGGTCTCTTTTCCTCTTGCTACCATATATGCCGCTTCCAAGTTCGGCCTTGAAGGGCTGAGCGAAGGTTTGCATTACGAGCTCAGACCCCTGGGTGTGGATGTGGCTATTTTAGAACCGGGTGCTTTTCCTACCGAAATAAGCCAAAAGGCGCCTCTAGCTTCAGACCTATCGGTGTATGCAGGTTATAGCGCAATTGCGGATATTCCTAACAAAATGATGGATGCTATCGGTAGTCTGATCGAGACTCATAATCCAAATCCACAGGATGTTGCCGATGCCATTGTCAAACTAATCGATTCTGAAAAAGGCAAAAGACCTTTAAGGACTGTTGTTGACCCAATCACAGGAGAATTCATTGAAGCAGCTAACCAGGCTATAGAGAAACAATATGGCAAAGGTCTGACATTATTTGGTATGGGGGAGCTTTTAGCTTAGACCAGGCCATGATGTATTTAAACCGAATTTTTATAAACGGCAGTAGCAAAAACTACTACCGTTTTTTTATGCAAGCGCTATCCAGATAACAATCCTAAGCTGAAATATTGTATCAAAGCGTCGTACATTACTTATCAACAGTAATAGACCGTAAGCTCCTAAGGCGCTACTAATACTTCATCCCAGCATGTAAAATCGGCTTTACCATCAAGAAATGATTCCGCAGCTTGCATAAATGCTTTCATATAAGGCATCTGCATATGGGAACCTAAAAAAATTCCTTTCGAAGTCCACTTTTCGATAATTAGGAGGCGCTGCAGATTGTCGTGATCTTCATAAACATGTATCGCCTGACAGTCAATTTCCTGAGCGATCACCTCTTTAATGACTTCATAGAGTGCTTGTCTGGCGATCTTCATCATTCCGGGCTTAATTAAACTGGATATAACTACGGTTATGGGCTTTAAATTAATATCCATACTTAGTTTAACTTTTCTGTACCTGGTAATGAAGTTGAACTGTATTGTCGTTCAACTTCAAGACATTCAGTAAATTAAGTTTTAACTCGCTCGTTAGGTTTTTTAATAGCGGCAGTCCACCATCAAACAATACGGGTTCTATGACAAAATATACGTCATCGACTAACCCGGCTTTCATGAATTGGCTTATGGTCATTGTTCCACCAATAATCACCGCCTGCTCATAACCTTCGCCCACCAGGCGTTGTATAACTTCGGCCGGACTAGCTTTAGAGAAATGTACTGTTGGGTTTGCAGACGTTTCATCTTCATGTGTAGTTAAGACTATCGTTGTGCCCTCCTCTTTTAGTGGTAAGTGATCAGGTGCGATAATATCATATGTTGTTTTACCCATGATGACAGCTTTGAACTTTTGACAAATACCATACATACCCTGACCATACTCAGGCGAAAGCCAATCTGGCACATTTCTGGCATTTGAAATAAATCCGTTCGCAGACATTGCAATATAAATGCTAGTTTTCATCTTACTTTTTAATAGTTAGTAAATTAGGTTGGTTTTCTTAAACATCTTGTATATTAGGAGATAAACCGTCAGCGAAATTGAGAACATTTCTCGCTATGCACAATAACTGACAAAATTGTTAGTCATAAATGTATTTACCATGAGAAAAAAAGAGTCTACAGATTATACCAATGAACAGTCTTTATTCCAGCTGTGTGAACGCAATTCGGCTATAAGTATGATTAGTGGCCGCTGGAAAGGTCAAATAGTTTATTACATCTCCCAAGGAAATGATCGGTTCCACCTGTTGCAGCAAAAATTGCCTAATATATCTGAAACTGTTTTGGCCAGGCAGTTGAAGGAATTGGAACGTCATGCTATACTTGTAAAAAGGGAAATACCGAACACGGTACCAGCAGGTATAAAATATATTTTAACCAATAAGGGCATTGACCTTGTTCCGATTCTGGACAGCTTGTGTAAATGGGGAAAAATGTATGCAGACGGGAAAGAGATTTCCATTCCTACAGAAGGACAACCTCTTAAAGTTGCCAACCAAGAAATTGGTTAGTTTTATTATTACAGGAAGCCATATTTTATAGGTAATAGCAT
Source organism: Chitinophaga pendula (assembly GCF_020386615.1). Classification (NCBI taxonomy): domain Bacteria; kingdom Pseudomonadati; phylum Bacteroidota; class Chitinophagia; order Chitinophagales; family Chitinophagaceae; genus Chitinophaga; species Chitinophaga pendula. Next base: position 1,700,747 of record NZ_CP077769.1, on the reverse strand, counting down.
CATCTCTAGTGTATGTCATACACGTTGCAATTTACATTCAGGTACTTCCTTTATATTGGTTGAACATGATATTATGATATGAATATGGCATAGCTTTTATGATTAGATCTTGCTGATTTCTTTACCCCTAAATGAAACGTATGAAAAGTTTAAAAAAATTCACTGTCATTGACCGTGCTGATTTAAAAAAAATTACAGGCGCAGGTACTCGCAAGGGAGTTACCGATTGCCGGTATGGCTGTTCTGATTCGCCAAGGATATGCCCTGTTGGTTGTTATTGCGATGGAGTGGCTTGCAATTACCTATAGCTAGTCAAAGAGAAAAGCCAGGATAATATCCTGGCTTTTCTCTAGCTGGGATATGGCAACCTTAGTATTTAACTTTCTCACTAATCTGTTTTTTAGCCTTTTCATCTGTGGCAATGTACTGAATAGTATGCCATCTCTCTCTCTCATGGGGATGCATTAACTGTAAATACCGGTGGCCGGATTTAGTATGATCCAGCCACCCGCATATTTTTATCAGCCTTTGCGCCTGCAACTACCACCTGCGGCATTTATAATGTTAGGATTATCATTTCCGTTGAGTTTCTCTAATAGATACTGATAAACCGGGAGCTGATGTGCGCACCCGAAAGCAGTACTCACATTCTTATTATTTGTCGAATCGATGGGAAAGCCCTGGGCTATCTGCGTATAGATATTTCCACCATTGCTCCCGATCCAAATTGGAAGCGTTGGAACAACATCCGGCTTGTTGTATACTCGATAACTTTCAGCTACTCCCTTGTTGACCGCATCAGTAAAGGTGCTATCGCCGGTCATCGGAGACGCATAAGTATACAGGCAAAGATTTAAATCTTTACCCTGACCAACTGTCACAGCAGCCGCATAATAAGTGACCAATGTGGCGCCCAGACTATGACCTGTGAGTACCGTCCGCACCTTTGCCGCATCTTTCATAAGCGCCACCGGATTAGCTGCCACTGTAGGTAATGAAACAGGAGTTATCTTGTTGACTGATCCGGACGGCGATACCAGGCGGCCTGCTTCGTAAAGATTGTAAAATCCGGAAGGGACAGAAGGATCACTACTGAATTCCTTGAAAGGAGTCGGAACGAAATAGTTATCCGCGATATCTTCAAAAGCACTTTCTGTACCACGGATGGCCATTACATATTCCTTTGAGTCGTTATCCTGTGCTATAAAACCAAAATAGACCGGTGTCCTGTTCTCTATCATCTGTACATGATACAATACCTGGTAGTTTGTCAAGAAGTTTTTATCTACCAATAGCTGGTAGGTGTTATCATTACATATATTTGCGTACGCCTTTAAAGAAGGATTTTGTTGTGTAGCGGTATCGTTATTCTTTACAGCCTGTTTGTAAATAATGTCCGCCAGGTCTACTAATTTGGCATACTTAATAGCGTCAGATAGGGAAATTGCTGCAGGCTTTACTTTAGTTTCCATAGAAAGATGGTTTGAGGTTAATGAATAAATTGGTAAGTTCGTCTTGAGTGGTGCAATAATTCGAAGTATCCTGTACAATTTCTGACTTTCCTTTTTTATAATATCCCGTATAAATACGCGTTTGACAAAACCGTACTTATAGGCATTCCACAAATGCAAATGACTGTTTAAACGCCTTCCAGGAGCAGCAGTAGACACACAAATACTCGTGGCTGAAAACACCCGCTTAATGTCGGAATTACACCTCCTGTGCGTACTTTATCGGTATTAACTTTGGATAACAGATAAATCAAACAACATGAGAAGGATCAGAATTTTCGAACATATTTCACTCGACGGTGTGATCGAGCACGACGCAGACTATATCTATGGTGCATGGACGACACCTTATCGCAGTCCTGCGGGAGCAGCCATGCTTTTTGAAGCATATGGCCCTAACTTCGACATACTGCTGGGCCGTAATACCTACGATATATTCAGCAAGTATTGGCCTACTGCCGGAGATTTTCCGATGGCCAATGCCATCAACACAGCCACGAAATACATAGTCACACACCGGCCAGACAGCCTGGAATGGGGGCCTGTAAAAGGTTTAAGTGGAGACATTGCTGCGGCAATCCATGATATCAAATCTACAGATGGTCCCGACATAATCGTCGTGGGGAGTTCGACCCTAACCTCCTTATTACTTGATCAGGGGCTGGCTGATGAGGTGATACTTATCACCTATCCTGTTTTGCTTGGCCGTGGTAAACGCCTGATATCACACAGTATTGACGCCCGGGAACTTACCTTTGTTGACTCAAAAGCCACCCCCACTGGCTTGCTCATCAATACTTACAAACACCTGGGATCACTGAAAAAATAAGCTTGCTATCAGAATGCCTTTAAAAATAAAAGGCTGTCTTGACACGGTATTGAAAAGCGCTACACTACGTCAGGCTTTTCAGATCGTTAAGCTCAGGATAGCCTGCTGCAAAGCACGTTAAAATATGCATGCGGCTTCCAGTGCTTTTTACTGCCGATGACAAAAAGCCTCCTTCTGGCACGAGTTAATGCTACATTAAGCATATTAGGCGTTTTTGATGCCCAGGCTCTTGCCCCATTCCTTCCTGGATCACTGCCCAACACTAAAAAAACGATGTCAGCTTCCTTACCTTGGAAGGTGTGAATTGTTCCGCATTGTACATTAGGGTTGATTCTGTACATTGTCTCTTTGCAGGCGTGGGCAACGGTCTTAAAGGGCGATATAACAAATATACTTTTACTCGATTCTTCCAGCAGCTGGATCTTTTCTTTAAGTAAGTCAATTTCCTCTTTTACTATATGCTTCTTTTCAATGGTAAACCCGGTTATGTCAAACCATTGAGAATTACCGAGTACGCAGTTAAAAGGTACATCATCGATGGCCTTTACCATTTGACCACCGTAGGCAATTTCATTAGAGATGTCAAACATCGGATTGTTACACCGCCGATGTGTACGTAATGGGAACCCGGTCCATATCTGCTCACCATCTCCTTGCATCATCCAGCTACCAATAGTTGTGACCCGGTCAGCCAATGTTTGCGCTGAGCTTCTCAATGGCGACCATAACAAATCATTTTTGTAAGCAGCGTTCAATATTTTTATAAGTGTACCAGGGATAGTGACTACTGGTTCTATCTGTAAAGGATCGCCAATTATGATCGTTCTTTTCGCTCTGTAAATAATGCCAGCTGTAGACTGCGGAGTTGCCTGACCTGCTTCATCGAGCAATACCCATCCGATACTTTCTTTTCCAAGGTTACGGAACAGGCGACTAACAGATGCAAGGGTTGTCGAAACAACAGGAATACAAAAGAAAAATGATTGCCATAAGCTTAATGCAATATTATCACTAACCTCAGCCTTGCCATCCATTAAGTCGATCAACAAACTGATATTGTTCCTAAACTGTTTCGCATTGCACAAAATGGCATATTCATGTAATTTCAGACTTTTTAAAAATATTTCACTCCTTAGTTTATTGATACAGACAGATGACCACGGGTTGCTTTTATGAAATTTTTTCGTATCATGCTTTAAGGCTTCTAATAAATGGTCATCCGGAATATTGTTATAATCAATACCATAAAGCTCATGAAGGCTTCTCCGTGTTTCATTATACTTATTGATACGCTGACCAATTATTGCTAATTGCTGTTGCAAATGCCTTTTCTTCTTTTCCCTGTTATCAATCTCCGTTTCCAGCGCATCCTGTTTCTTTCGGAGTACGGCTCGTTCATCTGACGAGTTATTGTATTCTACCAGTAAAGCAAGAAAAATAGCATTCCATTTTTTAAAGCCGGCGGTATTAAACAGTTTTTTAAAGAAGAAGAAGCGGGGTTTCGCAGACTGATGTAGCTGGATACGATGCTGTATCTGAGAAATATCTGAGTCTATCACCGACATTTTTTGAAGAAGATTCCGTATATCCGTGCGTATAATTTGGAGACGTTCGATCACTGTCTGCATTTTGTCTTCGGTCCCGGTTATCAGTTCCCGATCTTCAAAATAGGCTGGGATCAGCTGATAAAAATTCGAAGCGGCCGTTTTAAAATCATCAAACGATTTCAATAATACCTGCAGTTCTGCCTTTGCAGTATCAAATAAATCCTGGTATATTTGTTTTCGGTCTTCGCCTTCTGTATTGCTATATATTGATTTGAGGTATTCCTGAAAACCGGAGGTCTTCTCGTTTCTGTACCAAAACTTACTCTTGAAATTGGTCCGGTTATCGGCATTTCCCAATGCAACAGCTAATGCGCCCCAACTTTTACCGTCAATGAGCTGTTGCGAGCTATCTGTGAAATAGCCGGCATCTGCAAAGGTGTCCCTGTCAATTTTACGTTCATCAGGCAATTCCTTAGAAATATTTTCTACAGCTGAATTATTGTTACTCGCCACAACAATTCCGACATCGTCAAAAACCTTACTTGTTGTGATAAAATAATAAGCGAATCTATCATCCATTTCCAGTTTGGTTCCTTTGCTAAACAAACCTGTTACACCGATTTGCATAATTTTTTGCGCACGTAATACTATTATTTCGGCCACGACATCAGATAAAAGCGTCGTCTTTCCGGTACCTGGTGGGCCGTTAATGCCCAAAATACCGCTATCTGTCAGTTCGGAAAAACAAGAACTTACTGCGCCGAGCTGGGCGGTATACAGGCCAAATAAAGGATTAGATGGCCATTTGCCAGCGGTAAGTTTCCCAGGATCTAAAGCCTCGAATACAGCCTTTTCATCATTTATAAAATCGACTTTGAGATTTTCATTTACTTCCAATCTTAGCAACTGATTGAGTCCCTCACCAAAGGATGTTTGCGTATTAAGTAATTGTTGAAAGTCGTCCAGGTAAAAGCTATTTAAAAAAGGAATATCATTTTTTGCACGCTTGGATACTCGGACGGATTGTACATAAACCTGTTCTTCACAACGCATGCCTTTTATACCTAGCTTATTCAGGATTTCTATTTCCTTCTTTAAATGTGCAATTGTTATTACAGGCGACAGCCTCTCTTCTACATCTTCTGCGTCAGGGTTAATGGGATGACGTTCAGCAAACCCTAACTGTGCAGCTGATAAACGATCGTTGAGCGTTGACAAACTCACTTCATCTTGCAGGCATTTCAGCCCATGTATATATGATGCCTGCAAATACGGATTTTCCGACACCAAGCATCCTTGTTCATCCAGGACCAGTACAGCCATGCACGTATCACCGCCTGGTTTTTCTCTAAAGTCATCATCTGGTTCATCCCCTACCTGATCCTCAATTAATTTAACTATTTGCTCCTTACTATGTTTTCCCAAGAAAACATAGTGCCTTAATGTACTGCTTTCCTGTAATTCATAATTCAACTCCCATGGAAGAGACTTGTTGAAGTTAAGCACTTTTGCTTCGCGGGGAACATCCGGCATGCTGAATATTTCAATGTCTTTCCAAAAAGACAGTATGTTTTTTTGCTTTTCCAATACAGTAAATTGGGCTGATAAGTTTTGGGGTTTGGACTTTAGCAATTTAAGGAAATTTATTAGAAAGAGCGTTTAGTCACCCGGAGATGTGGTATGTCCATAAAGGGTATATTCACGCACGGTTTTGTTACCAACAATCAGAAACAGTAGCTATTGAGCATGCCTGCTGCAAATTGGACATTAGCCCGGCAATATTTCTCTAGTGAATTATATCTATGGAGCAGGGATAGTACGATACGTGCATCAGCGGATTCATACACTATTTCAGACGGAAGGGTTTAAGGATCATTACACCTGTTTGATTATTCCAAGCTTTCTCCACAAATACATTTACGATACAACATTTTGAACAGCGATTATATAATTTCTGAAAATGCAGGACTCGAAATAGGATTGACAAATAATAATGCTATGTATGACGAAGATGAAAATGTTTTTTTGAAAATGGGAATCCGATCTTTTCTCATTTTATTGCTTATCCAAAATCCACAAAGCTAATTGACATTCTTCTATTTGAAACGAATTTATAGACAAACAAGATGAAGTTACTACGAAGGCAGGCAATCCGACGAAGGTCAATAAGAGTTTTTCTTACTTTTTTGAATAAGCGCTTTCTTGTGGATAGTTATGAACCGGGCAACATTTTATTCAGTTCCGCGAAAATAACTTGATAGCACACCTTCAACATAGACAATGAAAGCCTTAAAATAACAAGACCCTCTACCAGAGCGGGTCTTGAAAAAAGAAGGTAAAATGGTCGGGACGACTAGATTCGAACTAGCGACCCCTTGCACCCCATGCAAGTGCGCTACCGGGCTGCGCTACGTCCCGAACTTTTTTCTTGGCAATATCCCCGGTGAGGACATTGTAGCACCCGTTTTTCAACGACGGGATGCAAAAGTAATTATTATTTTCAATTATAAAAAAAATTCCTACTTCTTTTTAAAAATAGTTCCAGTTGATTATTTATCACTTTGTTGGCCGTTTGGACTAAGGTTGTAAAAACCTAATATTATATTTAGTTTTACAGCATAGCCGTCAGTTGTATTTCAATTGTATTTATAGTAGCCAGTGCATATGATGATCTCGCCTCCGAGAGACCCAGGCGGGATAGCGCTATGTGAGGAGGTACCGGCAACGGCAGTCAGAATGGCAGTATTTCATCCATACAAAAGTAGCTGATTAACAGTTTTATGTTACTTTTGCCCGGTATTATACGGGAATGTTTCCCTTCAAAGGACAGCGACTTATAGATTGAAAAGCATGCATATATTACTCAAGAAAGTTCAGATCGTAGCACCTGCCTCCAAATTTCACGGGCAACAACAGGACATATTGATAAAAGACGGTATCATTCGGCGGATCGGGCAGGATATCAGTGCGGATGGCGCGCAGGTAGTGTCTGGCGAACAGCTGCATGTGTCTACCGGCTGGATGGATGTATTTGCCCATTTCTGTGATCCCGGGCAGGAACACAAGGAGGATCTGATCAGCGGGATGGCGGCGGCGGCAAAGGGTGGTTATACGACTGTGATGGCGATGCCGAATACACAGCCTGCGATCTCTACCAAACCACAGGTAGCCTATATATTAAGTAAATCTCAGCAGGGACCGGTAAAGGTGTTACCGATCGGTGCTGCTACCAAACAAACGGAGGGTACTTCGCTAGCGGAGATGTATGAAATGCAGGAAGCCGGCGCTGTGGCATTCTCTGACGGAACGAAACCGATACAGTCGCCCGGCATTATGCTGAAGGCGTTACAATATGTGAAAGCGTTTGATGGTATTATCATACAGGTGCCGGATGACCAGAGTATTTCTGCTCATGGCCTGATGCATGAGGGCGTATTTTCCACGCAGTTGGGTATGCCCGGCAAGCCAGCGCTGGCGGAAGAGCTGATCATTCAACGGGACTTGGAATTAGCGCGTTATACAGATTCACGGATACACTTTACCGGTATCAGTACGCGCCAGTCTGTTGCACTGATCAAACGAGCCAAAGGCGAAGGGATCAAGGTGACGTGTTCTGTGACGCCTTATCACCTGTCGTTGACGGATGCTCACCTGTACAATTACGATACGCACCTGAAGGTGAATCCCCCTTTGCGTACTGCTGAAGATGTGGAAGCGTTGCAGGCGGCGGTTAAGGAAGGGGTGATCGATTGTTTTGCGACCCATCACCTGCCGCAGGAGTGGGATGCCAAACAAGTGGAGTTCGAATATGCTAAAAATGGTATGATAGGTCTGGAGAGTGCATTTGGTGTATTGCGCAAACATCTGCCTGCCGTATCGCTGGAGCAGCTCATTACTATGCTGACTATACAACCCCGTAATATCTTTAACATCCCTATACCGGCCATAGAAGAAGGAGCGGCAGCTAACCTGACGGTGTTCCATCCTGATGAGGAATGGGAATTCCGTGTGGCTGACATTGCATCCCGGTCGAAAAATTCAGCGTATATTGGCGCGTCACTAAAAGGAAGAGTGAAGGGAATCATCTATGGTAACAACTATCACCTATAAACATTTACCTCATGAAAATAACTAACCCTGGTATCAAATGGGGCCTTATTTATGGCCTGCTGTCCGTAGTAATAAGTGTGATCATCTGGATCATTACTCCTGAGCTTATGTTCAGTTTCTGGTTGCCTCTTATATTCATGGTGATCGCTGTTATCGTGGGGATATTGGTAGGTAAAGAGCGGAGAACCCAGCTGGGAGGTCATATCACCTTCAAACAGGCGTTACAACCGATCTTTTTAGCGTTTGTGATCTCGGGTTTGATCAGTACTCTTTATACTTACCTGCTTTATAACGTGATCGATCCTTCGCTGACTGAGCAACTGAAACATTACAGCATTTCTACTACGGAGAGTATGCTGGTGAAGTTTAAGGCGCCGCAGGATAAGATCGATGAAGAATTGGATAAACTGGCCGCGACCGATTTCTCGATGACAATTGGTAAGGTTTTTATGAACTATCTGTACAGCCTGATTTTTATGTTTTTTGTGTCTTGCATTCTTGCATTGATCGTACGTAAAAAGGCGCCTGTATCGGACTTTCAATAATCTATTTCAACTATTTATGGACATATCCGTTATCGTTCCTTTAAAAAACGAAGAAGAATCATTACCAGAACTGGCGGCTTGGATCGAGCGAGTGATGCAGGAGCATCATTTCTCTTATGAAGTGTGGATGATTGATGATGGTAGTACGGACGATTCGTGGAATGTGATCCAAGGTCTGGCGGCTAACAACTACAATGTCAAGGGTATCAAGTTCCAACGTAACTATGGTAAGTCTGCGGCTTTGAATGAGGGGTTTCGTGCGGCGCAGGGGGATGTAGTGATCACGATGGATGCGGACCTGCAGGATAGTCCGGATGAGATACCGGAGCTTTACCGGATGATCAAGGAGGATGGTTATGACCTGGTCAGTGGGTGGAAGAAGAAACGTTATGATAATGCTGTCACCAAAAATCTCCCTTCCAAATTATATAACTGGACGACTACTAAAATGAGCGGGGTCAAGCTGCATGATATGAACTGTGGTTTGAAATCGTATCGTAAGAAGGTGATCAAGTCCATCGAAGTATACGGAGAGATGCACCGTTATATCCCGGTGATCGCCAAATGGAGTGGTTACCGGAAGATTGGTGAGAAGGTGGTAGAGCACAGGGCGCGAAAGTATGGGGTTTCCAAATTCGGTTTGGAGCGTTTTATCAATGGGTTTCTGGACCTGGCTTCTATCATGTTCATCGGCAAGTTCGGGAAACGTCCGATGCATCTTTTCGGCGCTTTGGGTGTGTTATTCTTTTTTATCGGTTTTATTATTGCCGGTTATCTCACGTTTGCCAAATTAGTCTTTGACAAATACAATATGACGGACAGGCCGATCTTTTACCTGGCCTTGCTGGCGATGATCATTGGTTCCCAATTGTTTCTAACAGGATTTATCGGGGAGCTGGTGACGCGTAATGCTCCGGAGCGTAATAACTACTTAGTGGAAGAGCGGCTGGAGCACAAATAAGTCTTGTCATTTTTTACCAGGTACCGGGTTATAAAATATTGCTGATATTTTATAACCCGGTATGATATTGGTCCACATACACGACGATGCAAACTACTAGAAAAAAAATACTGATACTGGGTACGGCTTATCCTTTCCGGGGTGGGCTGGCGGCCTATAATGAGCGGCTGGCTGAGGAATTGCAGGAACATAGTGATGTGGAGATCTGGACGTTTACGGTGCAATACCCTAATTTCCTGTTTCCCGGCAAAAGTCAATATTCGACGGATGCTCCTCCTGCTCATTTGCGTATAAAACGGGTTATCAATGCTGTGAATCCGCTGAACTGGTTGCGAGTGGGTCGAATGATCCGCAAAATGGCGCCGGACCTTATCATTGTCAAATACTGGCTACCATTTATGGGGCCTTGTCTGGGTACTTTATTGCGCTTGGGTAAAAAGCGGCCTGGCACTAAAGTTGTCTCTATACTGGACAATGTGGTACCGCATGAAAAGCGGCCGGGAGATGTGGCGTTCACCAGGTATTTCGTGCGGCCGGTGGATGCATTTATTGCGATGAGCCAGTCTGTATTGAATGACCTGCGTGTGTTTGAGCCTAGCAAACCGGCGTCGCTCATCCCCCACCCGATCTACGATAATTACGGCACGCCTGTGAGCAAAGCGGGTGCCAGGATACAGTTAAAGTTGGCGGAGGGCAAGCGGTATATCCTGTTCTTTGGATTTATCCGGCAGTACAAGGGGTTGGACCTTTTGTTGCAGGCGATGGCAGATCCGAGGATGCGGGAGCTGGATGTGCACCTGCTGGTGGCTGGCGAATATTATGAGGATGCGGCGCCGTATCAGCAATTGCTGGAGCGGCTGCAGCTGGGTGACCGGGTGAGTATGCATACGGACTTTATCCCGAATGATGATGTCAAGTATTATTTCTGTGCGGCTGATTTGGTGGTACAGCCTTACAAGAGTGCTACCCAGAGTGGCATTTCGCAGATTGCCTATCACTTTGAGAAGCCGATGGTGGTGACCAGGGTGGGTGGTCTAGTAGAGATGGTACCGGATGGCAAGGTAGGCTATCAGTGTGATCCGGAGCCGGCTTCTATTGCGACTGCTGTTGCCAAATATTATACAGAGCAGCAGGAAATGGCGATGGTAGCTGCCTTGAAAGAAGAAAAAAAGCAATACTCCTGGCAGCGGCTTGCCACGGAAATATATAACTTAGCTGCGCGCGCTGCTCAGCAGGCGTAATGCACCAAGCATCTTATGTGATATGATATATAGAAGTAAAGCACCTTTACGTATAGGCCTGGCCGGTGGTGGTACTGATGTAAGCCCTTATGCTGATATGCATGGCGGTGCGATCCTCAATGCCACTATCTCCATGTATGCACATGCCTCGATTGAATTATTGGATACCAATAAGGTCATCTTCGAAACTGCTGATCGTAATGAGCTGCTGGAGTATGACGCGGTATTCCCTTTATCCCTGGATGGTAACCTGGATTTGCTGAAAGGTATTGCCAACCGAATTGCGAAGGAGTATGGAGATTTTCCGTCCGGCTTCCGGCTGACGACTTTTGTCGATGCGCCGGCGGGATCTGGTCTGGGTACTTCTTCTACCCTGGTGGTAGCGGTGGTAGGTGCCTTCACCGAGTGGCTGAAGCTACCGTTGGGTGAATATGATATCGCGCACCTGGCTTATTCTATTGAACGGGAAGACCTGCAACAGGCGGGTGGTAGGCAGGATCAGTATGCGGCCACTTTCGGCGGGGTGAACTTCATGGAGTTTTACAAAGACGACAAAGTCATTGTGAACCCGCTGCGTATCAAAGAGAAATACCTGTATGAGCTGGAGAACAACCTGGTATTGTTCTACACCTCTACGAGCCGTCTTTCTTCTGCGATCATATCTGAGCAGCAGCGTAATGTGACCGACAAGAAGGCTTCTTCTATCGAAGCGATGCACTCTTTGAAGAAGCAGGCGGTGATGATGAAGGAAGCTTTATTAAAAGGGCAGATACACGAGATCGGGGAGATCCTTGATTTCGGATTCAGGCATAAAAAAGCGATGGCGGAGGGTATTTCCAATCCGCAGCTGGATGAGATCTATGAAACGGCTATCAAGGCCGGTGCTTCGGGGGGTAAGATCTCCGGTGCCGGTGGCGGTGGTTTTATGATCTTTTATTGTCCTAACAATACGCGTTATGCGGTGGTGAATGCACTGCAACAATTTGGTGGTGCGGTAAAGCGCTATCATTTTACGCATCACGGTCTTTGTTCGTGGACGATCTAAACAGTCATTGACATTTTAAATTTTAACAGGCATGAACCTGACAGAGAAAATACAACAAACGATACAGGAGAGCATTGCGGTCAAGCAAGCGATCATCAGCAATACGGAATTGGTAGCTACGATAGAGGAAGTTGCCAAGGTGATCACCCGTAGTCTGCGTAATGGCAACAAGATCCTCTTTTGTGGTAATGGTGGTAGTGCGGCGGATGCACAGCACCTGGCGGCGGAGTTTTCCGGCCGTTTTTACAAAGATCGTACGCCGTTGTATGCGGAGGCATTGCATTGTAATACATCTTACCTGACAGCGGTAGGTAATGATTATGGATATGATCAGGTATATGCCCGTATACTGAGCGGTATTGGTCAGCCGGGAGATGTGCTGGTGGGTATTTCCACTTCCGGCAACTCGGCCAACATATTGGAAGCCTACAAGGTGGCGAAGGAGAAGGGTATGATCGTTGTGAGTATGACGGGGGAGACCGGTGGTAAGATGAAGGCGGACAGTAACTTTTTGTTGAACATGCCCTCTACGGATACCCCCCGGATACAGGAATCGCATATTACGGTAGGTCATATTATTTGCGAACTGGTAGAAACGACGCTATTTCCATGATCCGAACCTGTATAGTGCTGGCTGGCGGCCTGGGTACCCGTTTACGTAGTGTCGTGGCGGACAAGCCCAAATGTATGGCGCCGGTAGGCCCTCATCCTTTCCTATATTATCTGCTGCAATACCTGTACCGGCAGGGCATCACCTATGCAGTGCTGTCTTTGGGTTATAAGTCGGAGCAGGTGATCAGCTGGTGTGCGCATACGCCCCTCCCCTTGCAGGTATCCTTTGCAATAGAGCCGGAGCCATTGGGTACGGGCGGCGCCATCTTACATGCACTTTCTGAGGTAAGCGAAGAGCGGTTTTTCATTTGTAATGGTGATACCTTCTTCGATGTGGACCTGTCTGGTATGGCTGCTTTTCACGATACTCATGAGAGTCAGCTGACATTGGCATTGAAGCCGATGCGGCAATTTGACCGTTATGGTAGTATTGTTGCGGATGATGCCGGGCATATTACTGCTTTCCGGGAGAAACAATATTGCGAGGAAGGGCTGATCAACGGTGGTGTTTACCTGAGCAGCCGTTCTTATCTGCAGGGGCTTTCTTTGCCGGTGAAACATTCTTTTGAGAAAGAAGTGCTGGAGGCGCAGGTGGCCCGGGGTCAGCTGTATGGTTATAACAGTGATACTTACTTTATCGATATAGGTATTCCTGCTGATTATGAGCAAGCACAGCGGGACCTGATCACCTTTTAAATTCATCCCTACAATTATTATGCAGGTAGACCGACAATGGACGCTGTTCCTGGACAGAGATGGTGTGATCAATGAGGAGATCAAAGGGTCGTATGTGCTGGACTGGGGGATGTTCCGGTTCAGCGAGGGTGTGCTGGAGGCTTTGGCTATGTTGTCGCAGCGCTTTGGACGGATCGTGGTGGTGACGAACCAGCGATGTATTGGCAAAGGGTTGCTGACAGCGGGCGGCTTACAGGATATCCATCAGCATATGACGGCGGAGATTGTGGCAGCAGGCGGGCGTATTGACGGGATCTATTATTGCCCGGATATAGATAGTACCAGCCCCTGCCGCAAGCCTCAGACGGGGATGGCTATGCAGGCGCAGCGTGATTTTGCCGAGATAGATTTCCAGCGGGCTGTTATGGTGGGTAATACGCTGAGTGATATGCAATTTGGTAAGACGTTGGGTATGACTACGGTATTTATTCCATCTACTCTTCCTGACACTGCTTTTCCTCATCCCCTGATCGACCGGCGATGTGATAGCTTGCTGGCGTTTTCCCGGCTTTTACAATAAATTTGTATATTCTACGTACTTTATGTGTACGCCGGCGGCTGCGTTGTCGCCGGGGGATACCTCAAACCAGACCGGAGCTATCGATGATCAAACGACTGTCATTACTACTGTTTTCTATTATTACGCTTGTACCGGCGATTGCCCAGCAGCGGGCAAACCGGCCTGATGCGTCGGCTGTTGTCCAGTTGCGCCAGCAGCAGGATTCTTTACAGTACTGGAGTACCCTTATCCTGCGGGGGAAGGATGAAAATAGCCGGCAGACGGCATGCGACCGGTTTATACCCAGCCTGGTCAAGGCATTAAAAGCTAGGGGTTCCTTCTACTTCCCATTTGATTCTTTACGAACTATTTCCATACAGTATCCGGAGGATAGTACTTTCCGCATTTTCAGCTGGGGGGTGGAGAATGACAACGGGTTTTACCGGCATTTCGGGGCTATCCAGCTGAATACGGCTGACGGGCACCTTCAGCTTTTCCCTTTGCTGGATAATTCGGATTATTCTGCCAATACTGATACGGTGGCGGATAATAAGGGTTGGTATGGTTGTCTTTATTATAAGATATTGCACAAACATTATTTCAACCAGGAGTTCTATACGTTGTTTGGTTGGGACGCCAATAATCTCCGTAGTCAGAAGAAGCTGGTGGATATGTTGACATTCAAGAACGGCAAGCCGGTGTTTGGTGGGCCTTATTTCAGTTTTGCGGAGGATACGGTCCCTAAGCCGGTGCGTAACCGTTTTATCCTGGAGTATAAGAAGGATGCGACGATCAGTTTAAGTTACAATGCGGAGATGAATATGATCGTGTATGACCACCTGATATCGGAGACTAATGAGCCAGGGAAACCATACACGTATGTACCTGATCTTGACTATGAGGGATTCAAATGGCAGGCGGGCAAGTGGGTGCATATCGAGAAGGTATTTCATGATGCGTTGAAGCAAGGTAAGTTTCCGTTGCAGCAGCCGCAGGATCAGCGGAGGAAAAACCTGATGCGGCCACAGACGGTGGAGGATATGCAGACGGAGCAGCAGCAAAAGAAGGCGAATAGCGGCGGCGGCGGTAATAAGAAGCAACGCAAGTAAGTCATTTATTCTTATAAGCAAGAAGCCCCGGTACGTGTGTACTGGGGCTTTTTTATGTTATGACGGGACGGGGGGATCAGAACAGTTCGCCCTGTACGCCATTGTCATCGGATTTAGGTTCTTCTTCCTCTTCGGAGAGGAGTTCTACGCTGATGAAGTCTTCTCCTGCGATGCGGGTACCTACTGCTTTCCAGCCGGTGATCTCTACGAATTCGTGGAGAGCGATCTCTTCCTGTTCGGGGCTTCTTTTTTTGCCTGTTTGCAGGAGTACTATTGGTTCGCTGTGGGTGGTGATCAGTTCGAGGTGGTTGCCGGTTCCTTCTTTGATGAAGAGGAATTTGTTGTTCAGTGTCTGGGTTTCTATGCGGAAACGTTTGGCATTGAACTGTTTTTTATCGGCATCGAAGTAGATAGCGGTGACTATCTTTTCGGGTTTGAATTTCTCGATGTATACTACTTCATCTGGTTCGTAGCGGTTGGTGAGTTCGAAGTTGGTGAGTTCGTAGGTACCATTTCTGTGGGCTACGAATATTTTGTCTTCTCCTTCGAAGCTACCGATGTATACGCCTCTTTCTTCGGTGTTGAGCCTACCGATGGCGTCGTCGTACCATATTTTCAGGCCGGACAGTGTGGAGGCACCTTTCTCTTTGAACTTCACGCCACGGATGGGGTATTTGGTGACTACGTTACCCATGGAGTTACGGTTCTTGATGGAGATGGATTCGAAGTAGAGGTCGAATTCTTTGTTTCTCGCTACGCAGTTAGGGCTTAGTTTGATGGTTACTACTTCGGCCTCGCCGTTAGGGTTGGCGGAGAAGTAGTGGACTTTGGAGTTTTTCTCTCCTTTGTGTGCGAGGTCGTATTCTTTATCGCGGGTGATCCCTACTACGTTGAAGCGTTTGGCGTAGCTGACGCCGGATTTGCCATCTACGTAGATCATGTTATAGGTCATTCGTTCATCGCCTTTGCGGAAGATGTCGACATGGATGATATCTTTTCCTACGAATGTTTTGTCGGCTACTTTGGTGACCATCATTTTACCATCGCGGCGGAATACGATGATGTTGTCGAGGTCGGAGCATTCGGCGATCAGTTCATCTTTTTTGAGGGATGTACCGATGAAGCCGTCGGCTCTGTTGACATATATTTTGGTATTGGCGATGGCGACCTGTTGTACCTGGATGGTATCGAAGGTTTTGATTTCTGTGAGGCGTTCGCGGCCTTTACCATATTTTTTGAGCAGGCCTTCGAAGTAGTTAACGGTATAGTCGACGAGGTTGGCCAGGTCGTGTTTCACCTGTTTGATATCTCCTTCTATGCCTTTGATCTGGTCGTTGAGTTCGTTGATATCGAGGCGATAGATGCGGCGTACTGGTTTTTCGGTCAGTTTGACGATGTCTTCGCGGGCGATGGCTCTTTTCAGGTTCTTTTTGTAGGGAGCGAAACCTTTGTCGATGGCGGCTATGACGGCTTCCCAGTCTTTATGTTTCTGTTCGAGTTCTTTATAGATCTGTTTTTCGAAGAAGATCTTTTCGAGGGAGGTGTAGTGCCATTTGTCTTCCAGTTCTGCCAATTTGATTTCGAGCTCTTGTTTAAGGAGTTCTTTGGTGAAATCAGTGGAGTGTCTGAGGAGTTCTGAGACGGACAGGAATCGCGGTTTATCTTCTACGATAACGCAGGCGTTGGGTGAGATGGATATCTCGCAGTCGGTGAAGGCGTAGAGGGCATCGATGGTAATATCGGGGGATATTCCAGGAGCGAGTTGTACTTCAATTTCTACGTCTTTGGCGGTGTTGTCTACTACCTTTTTGATCTTGATCTTACCGTTATCGTTGGCTTTAACGATAGACTCCATCAGTTGGGTGGTCGTGATGCCGTAGGGGACATCTTTGATGATGAGGGTCTTTTTATCTTTTTCTTCGATGTGCGCTCTTACTCTTACTTTGCCCCCTCTTTTGCCATCGTTGTAGTTAGCGACATCAATCATGCCGCCGGTGGCGAAGTCGGGGAAGAGTTCGAATTTTTTGCCTCGCAGGTATTTGATGGAGGCATCGAGCAGTTCGATAAAGTTGTGCGGTAATATTTTGGTGGAGAGGCCCACTGCGATTCCTTCGGCGCCTTGTGCGATGAGCAGGGGGAACTTCATGGGGAGTGCCAGCGGTTCATTTTTGCGGCCATCGTAGCTGAGTTGCCAGGAGGTGGTTTTGCTGTTGTAGGCGACGTCCAGAGCGAATTTGGAGAGGCGGGCCTCGATGTACCTGGCGGCGGCGGCTTCGTCGCCGGTGCGTACGTCGCCCCAGTTGCCCTGTGTTTCGATGAGGAGGTCTTTCTGGCCGAGGTTAACGATTGCGTCGCTGATGGAGGCGTCGCCATGCGGGTGGTATTGCATGGTTTGGCCGATGATGTTAGCGACTTTGTTAAAGCGGCCATCGTCCATTTCTTTCATGGCGTGGAGGATACGGCGTTGTACTGGTTTGAGGCCGTCTTCTACGCCGGGAACTGCACGTTCGAGGATTACGTAGGAAGCGTAGTCCAGGAACCAACTTTCGTACATTCCACCAACGTGTGTTACGTTGTGTAATGCTTCATCAGATGGTAATATATTTTCGTTGTCCATATGCCGTCGTCAAAAAAATAAGAGATAAACTAATTTATTGCTGTGGTGTGCTAACTATTGTTTAGCGCGCCATTAGTGTTTTTTCCAGGTCTTCTTTCCATATCCTGATGGAATCGTTCCGGACGTCTTCTACGGTATTGAGTTCGATGAAGGTGCAGTCGGTGACCGCGATGAGCTGGTGCCAGATATTGGCCGGTACTTCTATTCTGGCTGGTGCGGTAGCGATGACGGTGTGTATTGTTATGTCATTGAGTGTGCACCAGTGTAGTGTTGCTTGTCCGTTGAGCAGGTACATCACTTCCGGGTTTTTGTTGGCGCTGGCGCCGGTGTGGTAGTGTTGTCCGCTGCTGGAGCCTGCGTGGCGGTAGCAGAGCAGGAACTCGCCGGTCCGGTCTGTGAGCCAGGAGAAGTTGCTTCCTCTATCGTCTTGTCCTAATAATTGTAAAGGCGTCACGGTGATCATGCTGATGTATTTGGTGTTGTATTGTCCGGTGAAGGATCGCCAGGCAATTTCACTTCGAAGTCGCGTATTGTTTTCAGTTCGCCTTTGCTTTCCAGTTTGCCATCTGCGATGAGTTCTTTGAGTCTCCATCCGAGGTATTGGTCCATAACCGGGTATTTGAGTTTACCGGTGACGGCGCCTACTACTTTGGAGGCTTTTTGGAATTCTTTACCGGATTGGCTAATGAGGTCTTTATCGTGGAAGTCGGCCGATTCTCCTTTTATTTTTTTGCCACCTTCGAGCTGGCGGATGCCGGCGTTTTCGTTCATGAGGCGATGCCATTCGTCGCCATCCAGTTCAAATTCTGCGAGGGAGACTTCGCGGGCCAGTTTTTTGGCTTTGAGGAATTCTCTCGGTTGTATTTGGTGGAGGTGGGTTGGATAAAATATGGCACCTTTCTCGTTGAGGAATGGCAGGTTATTAAGATATATAATATGGATACGGCCTGCGAAGTCGTAGAGTTGGCTAACGAGCCAGTAGTATCCACAGACGTCGCGGGCATTTTGTCCGGCCCAGATCCAGGCCTGTAGTTCCGGTTCTGTTTTGAGCCGGGCTTTGAGGGCTTTGCACCTGGCGGCATCGGTATCTTCGGCGGATCCGGGAGCTGTTGATACTGGAGGCGGTGTATTATTTTCCTGTGCTGGTGCAGGTTCGGGTTCGCGTATGCCGGCCAGTTGTTGCCACCAGCGGTAGCGACTTTCCTGGCCTTCTTTTGTGTCGAGGATGAATAGGGGGCCTACGGAGAGATCGTCTTCGAAGGGCAGCATCTCGCCTTTCAGCTGTTCATCCAGGTCAAAAGCGGCTTCCAGGGTTGGTTTGGAGGCGGCGCCAAAAACTATATGCAACAATTCCATACTCATATCATTGATCGAAGAGCGCTTAGGCCTCTGCTGTTTCTTCTGTCAGGTCTTTTTCGTACTTCAGGTTATTGATAATGAATTCCTGACGAGCCGGGGTATTTTTACCCATGTAGTATTCCAGTAGTTTCTGGATATGAATATCTGTGGAGAGGATGATGGGATCCATTTTAATATCTTCTCCGATGAATCTGCCGAATTCGTCGGGGGATATTTCTCCAAGCCCTTTAAAGCGGGTTATTTCGGGTTTGTTGCCCAATTTTTTGATTGCTTTTTGTTTTTCCTCTTCGCTGTAGCAGTAGATGGTTTGTTGTTTGTTGCGTACGCGGAACAGCGGTGTTTCGAGGATGTATACGTGTCCGTTCTTTACCAGGTCGGGGAAGAACTGGAGGAAGAAGGTGAGCAGCAGCAGGCGGATGTGCATGCCATCTACGTCGGCATCGGTGGCTATAACGATATTGTTATAGCGGAGGCCTTCGAGGCCTTCTTCGATGTTGAGGGCGTGCTGGAGGAGGTTGAACTCTTCGTTTTCGTATACTATTTTTTTGGTGAGGCCGAAGCTGTTGAGTGGTTTACCGCGGAGGCTGAATACGGCCTGTGTTTCCACGTTACGGGATTTGGTGATGGATCCGCTGGCGGAGTCACCTTCGGTGATAAAGAGGGTGCTGGTGAGGCTTTTTACGGCCATTTCCTCTTTGTCTTTACCGGTATATTCTTCGTTGAGGTGGAGTCGGCAATCGCGCAGTTTGCGGTTGTGGAGGTTGGCTTTTTTGGCTCTTTCGTTTGCCAGTTTTTTGATGCCAGCCAGTTCTTTGCGTTCTCTTTCGCTCTGTTCGATTCTTTTTTTGAGTGATTCGGCGACGGCTGGGTTTTTATGCAGGTAGTCGTCGAGGTGTTTGGCGAGGAAGTCGAGTACGAATGCTTTGACGGAGGGACCACCTTCGAACATGGTTACGGAGCCCAGTTTGGTTTTGGTCTGGGATTCGAATACGGGTTCTTGTACGCGGATGGCGATAGCGGCGCAGATGGAAGCGCGGATATCGGTGGCATCGTAATCTTTTTTATAGAATTCGCGGATGGTTTTCACGAAGGCTTCTCTGAAGGCGCCGAGGTGTGTACCGCCCTGGGTGGTATGTTGACCATTTACGAAGGAGTAGTATTCTTCTCCGTATTGATTTTCGTGTGTGATGGCGACTTCGATATCTTCCCCTTTGAGGTGGATGATGGGATACCGGAGGTCTTCCGCGGTGGTTTGTCGTTGGAGGAGATCCAGCAGGCCGTTTTTGGATATGTATTTTTTACCATTGAAGTTGATGGTAAGGCCGGCGTTGAGGAAGCAGTAGTTCCAGATCTGTTTCTCTAGGAATTCGGGGATGTACCGGTAATTTTTGAAGACGGTATCATCGGGAGTGAATGTTACGAGGGTACCATTTACGTCGGTGGTAGAGGTTTCTTTATGTTCTTTTACGAGAACACCTCTTTCGAATTCGGCTACTTTTGCTCTGCCATCGCGTATGGATTGTACTTTAAAGTAGCTGGAGAGGGCATTTACAGCTTTGGTACCCACTCCGTTGAGGCCTACTGATTTCTGGAAAGCTTTGGAGTCGTATTTAGCGCCTGTGTTGATCTTGCTCACTACGTCGACTACTTTTCCCAGGGGTATTCCACGGCCGAAGTCGCGGATGGTTACGCTATGTTCTGACACTTTGATATCTATTTGTTTACCAAAGCCCATGGTATGCTCATCGATACAGTTGTCTGCCACCTCTTTGAGCAGTATATAGATACCATCATCCATGCTGGAGCCATCTCCCAGTTTACCGATATACATACCAGGTCTTAGCCGGATATGTTCTCTCCAGTCGAGTGACCGGATGGAGTCTTCGGTATAGGCTGCGAAAAGGTCCTTTTTGTCCGTATTATCTGTATTTGCCATAATCTATTATAGAACAATTTCTTTTGTTACAAAAGCCCTGGTTTCCCGGATTCCGGTGTTCCGGAGGGGTCGGAATGGCGGCTGGTGCACGCTTACTAAAACTTTTAGCAAAATCTGATTGCTGGCAAAAATAATGGATTAAAGGAATCATCCCAAGTATAAGTTATACACTATGCTTTATTTTTTGGTAATCAGGGGATTGCGGAGCAGGTATTTGGGTGTTTTTCCGGAGGGCACGGCCTGTAAATGTGAGTGCGGGCCTCCGTGGGGGCTGAGATCGGTGTAAAAGCGCGGGATATAGGAGTGCTATACGTAGACTATAGGAATGATATACCTGAGCTATGGGAGAGGTGGAGGTGAACTACAGGAATGGGAGATTTTAGGGGTTTACCAGCTTTTCATATTATCAAGAAAAAAATTATGTGAATAATACTTTATATGATAAATATAATTATATTTACAGCCAAGTATATACGACAGCAAAAAACCTATTCCTATGCAAATACTATTCCTATTACCACTGTTGTCCGTACTTGCTTTTGCCGGCTGGATGTTGTATCTGGTGAGGAGTGAGCAAGTATCTATGAGTCGTTTTTCTTCCCGATTGACTGAATTAGTAAAAAAATTTGATTCCTGGCAGATGATGCGTTAGTCATTTGCTAACACTTTTTAAATGCTGTTCCTATGAAAACGGGTTTACTATTCAAACTGGCATGTTTACTTATTGCATCGATGGTGTTAACGGTGCATCTGATCCGCAAGAATGCGGCTCGGCTGCGGTTGCGGAAGCGAGCTGTGGTATCTTAGCCTTTTTACGGAAAGTTTTATAACGGGAAAGGTGAATCTGGGATGTGCCGGATGGCATAGATCATTCCTGATTCACCTTTCGCGCCTATCTATCGTGAGGAGGCGGGTATTTAGCGATTATAATATTTATTAACTGCGTCTGTGCGGCTTCTTACGTGCAATTTTTCGTAGATGTTATGTACGTGTCTTCTTACGGTCTCTATGCTGATAAAGAGGTTGCTGGCGATCTCTTTATAGAGGAATCCTTTGGATAGCTGATCGAGGATCTCTTTTTCGCGGGAGGTGAGTGCTTCGAGGGCAGGGTTTGGTTTTGCCTGTTTTTGGAAGTAGGCCACTACCCTTCTGGCGATTTGGGAGCTCATGGGGGAGCCGCCTTCGTGGAGATCGCGGATGGCTTCCAGGAGTTCTCCTGGGGAGGTTTTTTTGAGGATATATCCGCTGGCGCCAGCTTCAAGGGCCTGAAATATCTTATCATCGTCTTCATATACGGTGAGCATCATGAATTGCATATCCGGGAATTCGGCTTTGAGCCGGGCGATGCATTCAATGCCGTTCATTCCACCAGGAAGATTGAAGTCCATAAGTGCCACGTTAGGCATGAGTTGTGGTATTTGTTCCAGCGCTGTTTCTGCGTTGTTGAAAGTACCAATACAAGCATAACCTTCCGATCCATTTATCAACAGTTCCATGGCTGTACGGATATCATGGTTGTCTTCCACAATTGCCACAGAGATGATATCCATGTTATCCTGAGATTTCTTTTTAGAGTATACAGTCATTTCTTTAGAGTTATAACACTTAAATGTTATTAAAAACAAATTTATATTAATTTAACGGTATATCTAGAAAAACTATCGTTCCATTCTGTGAAGTAATATCTGCATGCCCACCTACGGCCTGCATGCGCTTCTGAATATTTTTCAGACCGTTGCCGAATAGCCTTACTTTTTCCTGGTCGAAGCCTTTTCCATTGTCTTTGATGACGATGGTCATATTCTTTTTGACTTCTATGGTGATAGTTACTTCGGTGGCTTTGGCATGTTTCATAACGTTGTGCAGTGATTCTTTGACGGCCAGGTAGATATTCCGGCGGGTGCCGCCGCTGAGTTTTATATTGGGAATTGTTTCCGGGATGTTAAACTGGTGGGTGATATGCGCGTGTTCCAGGAAATCGGCTGCGAAGCTGCGCATGTATGCGATCAGGTTTTCGAGGGAGTCATTAGAGGAGTTCATGGCCCAAATGATTTCGCTCATTTTATCGACCAGTTCGCCTGCGGATTCTGATATACGTTCAATTTCCCTGGTTTGTGAGGGGTCTTGTATCTTTCTTTTGGCGATCTCGCTGAGGAGGCGGATGGTGGAGAGGCCGGATCCCAGGTCGTCGTGCATATCGCTGGAGATGCGGGCTCTTTCCTGGTCTACGGCCTGTTCTTTTTCCAATTTCAGTTTTTCGTGGCGGATCTTATAATCCAGGTAGAGGGTACTAAAATAGTAGGCGATGCCCAACAGGAGCAGCAGGAGGAGGAATCGGAACCAGAGGGATTGCCAGAAGGGTATTTGGATGACGATCTCCAGTACGGTCGGGTTCTTGTTCCAGATATCATCGTTGTTGGAGGCGCGGACGTTGAAGGTATAGTTGCCCGGGCGGAGGTTAGTATACCTGGCCATGCGGAAGGTGCCTGCCTGTACCCAATCTTCATCGGCGCCTTCGAGTTTGTATTGTACCTTGTTTTTCAGCGGGTTGGTATATTCCAGCGGTACGAATTCGATGGCGATGGTATTATGATTATATGGCAGAACGACCCGTTTGAGCAGGGAGATGGTGGTATCGGATTCGTAGGGTTTGTCCAGTACTTCCATTCTTTTGATCACGACATGCGGTTCGAACGGGTTGTTGCGGAAGTTTTTGGGATAGAAACCATTGACGCCTCTTATGCCGCCGAAGAACAGTTCTCCGTCGAGGGATTTAAAGTAGGCGCCGGTAGTAAATTCATTGGATTGAAGGCCATCTTCATGATTATAAGTAGCGATCTCGTCGGAGACGGGGTTGATCTGGGACAGGCCTTTGTTGTGGCTGATCCAGATGCGGTCTTTATCGTCGAGTAGTACGCCGTAGATATGATCGTTAATGAGTGAGGGGTAATCGTAGCTGTTGTAGTGTTTGATAAGCCGCATGGCTTCGTCGAAGATGAATAATCCGCGGGAGGTGCCGAGCAGTAGTTGTTTATGTGCGTTTTTGTTGATGGAGCGGACGTTGGTACCTGCGGGCAGTGCGATTTGTTTCCAGGTGGAGCCTCCTGCGTGTTTGCAGTACAGGTTGGCTTTGGTACCTACGTATTGGTTGCCCATGAAGTCTTCGAAATAGCTGGTCAGTATCTCTCCCGGGAACTGGTGTACGATGGCTGTTTTGTATTCCCGGCCTGGCTGGGATAGTAGGAGCAGGTAGCAGCCATAGTTAAAGTACAGGTCGCCATTGGTGCGTTTGCACAGGAAAGCGAAGGGGTTTTCCTGGTGAGGGAGGCCCAGTTCGTGGATGGTGGGGGTGATATCTTTGAATTCTTTGGTCTGGACGTTGAAGAGGCCGAGGTGGCTGGTACGGAAGTAGAACCAGAGGCGTTGGTAGTCTTCGCGGCAGATGGCGCTGAGTGTGTTATCGGGGAATTTGCCTGGTGTTTGTTCGTTGGATATGCGTTCTACGAACTTCCCTCCTTCTCCATATATATCGAGGCCATCCTGAAGGAGGCCGACATACAGTTTGCCATTATCGTGCCGATAGATGGCTTTGACCATATTATGTGTGATGTAGGGGGATCGGTAGAGATTGAAGACTTTTTTATGCGGTGCATATTTCTTTACGCCATCGCCATCGGTGCCTACCCACATATTGTCTGCTGCGTCGCGGTAGAGGGAGAGTACGTTATTGAGGGACCTGGTTTCGAAGGTGTTGAAGCTGACGATGTGTTTAATGATCTCGTTTTGGCGGATGTTATAGATAAGTACCCCATCGTTGCCACCTATCCATACGTTGCCTGCGTGGTCCAGTTCCGTGGTATAGGGGGTGAAGGGTTCACCCAGGTCGTTATTGATATCGAATTCCAGGTCCGAGAACTGGTTGAGTCTTTTATTGAACATTACGATATGGCCGTTGCCTACGATGACCAGGGAGTCGTGGTTCAGGTTACGCATGACGGGATCGCCGGTGATACCTGGCAGACAGTAGCTGGTGAGGCGGAGGGAGTGTATGTTCATGGCCATGAGTTCTCCCTGTTCGAAGTTGAGCCATATGTTATCGCCATCTTTGAGTACGCATTGGGGGTATATGCCTTTGCGGGAGATGGCGGGCGGATAGAGGATGATACGTTTTACTTTCCAGGTGTTGTTATCCAAGACATAGAGACCTTTCATGGGTCGCCATACCCAGAGTTGCTGTGCGGCGGTATCTTCTCCCAGGATGGAGAATTTGGACATGGCATCTCTTTCCTGTTCGTTGATCCAGGAGGGATCGTCGAGTACCTGACGGAAGCTGTTGCGGTATTTATCATAGAGGCTGATGCCATTGTTGTTGGCGAGCAGCAGTTGTTGTTTGGAGGTGGTATAGAAGGTGTATCCTTTATATCCTTTGAGGTCGAAGCGGTTAATGACGGCTTTGCCGCCGCTGCCGGCGCGGGGTACGAGGTCGCCTTTGCCTTCTCCGTTCTTTTCTCTGACGGCGGGTTTATAGCGATATTCATTGAATACGTATCCATCGAAGCGGTTGACGCCATCGCGGGTAGCCATCCACATGAACCCCTGATTGTCCTGGATGATATCATGTACGCTGCTTTGGGAAAGGCCTTCGTTGACGCCATAGGCATCGAATATGTAGGGCTTATCTTGTGCATATAATCCAGTGCCGGCAAGTAAGCACAAGAGTATCAGGAATAGCGTATTTATCTGGACCGGTTGATGCACTTCGATGTTTGGTTATTATGACAGCAGGTTAAAAGGCTGATTGCAAATATATAAATCTGCTCCACACTTTCTAATGATTTTGTATTTTTCTTGCTGTATCCGGCGGCGGGTCATCTGCATTGAAAGACAATAAGATGATAAGGGTCGCGGGTCTATGTCAGTTATGCTCATATGAAGATATGAGTTTGTTATTACCCGATATTCAGCTAATATGTTTATGTCTACAAAACTGTTTTTGTTGTCTATGGCCCGTGATGTACGCGGCTTTTTATTGTTATTGACCTTCGCAGGTGCAAGTATTTTTCCGGCGCGGGTGGCTGCGCAGGGAGGGGGTGTTTTGCCGGAGATACAGTCGTTGGTGAAGGGACCTATTCAGAGTATCCGCGGGATGAGTGTGGTATCTGACCAGGTGGTATGGGTATCGGGGACGGAGGGTATGGTTGGTCGTAGTACGGACGGAGGTAAAAATTGGAGCTGGCAGCGGGTGGCTGGTTGTGACAGTTGCGACTGGCGTGATATATCGGCTTTCAGCGATCAGAAGGCTATTGTGGTGAATGCGGGAGCGCCTGCGCATATTTATGCCACTGCTGACGGCGGTATCAGCTGGCAGCGGGTTTATTTTAATGATGCGCCCGGTATTTTCCTGGACGGGATGGATTTTGCCAATGAGCGGGACGGGGTGATCATAGGCGATCCTATGGGAGGCCGTTTCTTTATGTTGCGTACGAACGATGGTGGGCAGCATTGGAGGCCGGTGGACGGGCCAGTTGCGGAGCAAGGGGAGGCGCTATTTGCGGCTAGTGGCAGTGGTATTCGTTTATGGCCAGATGGTACTATTTATTTTGCGACTGGCGGTACGGTGTCGCGTTTTTTTGTATTGGGCCGGAAGCATACGGTGAGTTACAAGCTGCCGGTGGTACAGGGCGAGGCCAGTACGGGTGTATTTTCCCTGGCATTTTATGATAAACGTAAGGGCATTGCCGTAGGCGGTGATTATATGAAGGATACGGTACGGCAAGGTAACTGTGCGTTGACGATGAATGGGGGACGTCGGTGGGAGTTGCCGGTGGGGACGCCTTACGGCTATCGTTCTGCTGTCGTATATATAGATGCTCACCGGTTGCTGGCGACGGGTCCGGGGGGTACGGATATTTCGCTGAACGGCGGAAAAGATTGGCGTAATATTAGCAGAGCGGGGTATCATGTGGCACAGCGGGCTTTGCATGGGCGGGTGGTATACCTGGCGGGTCAGGGGGGCCGTATTGCGAAGGTAGTAGCGGATAGTGCGGGAGATCGCAGGTAATAAAAAGGGGCTTCCTGGAAAGGTATAGCCCCGTAAAAAATAGGTTAAAGCAAAAAGTATTATTGAAGTTAACAAGTAAAATATATATTTCCGGTAGTTTTTTGTTAACCGATGAATATAAGCGGTAAAAGCTATAAAAACTGCCGTCATCGCCAACAGTAGCTATCAAACAATTTTTATTAACTTGGCCGCCGAAGGACCGGTATGACCCGGGAAAGCGGATGCCGGTGTAACAGATCAAAGCACGCCTGCATCTGTGGACTGGCATGACGGAGCGCACTATGGCCATCAAGTAAATGTGAATTATGCAAGTAACTACCTCGTCAGGAAAATATTCGATCAAACATTATCCCGATACTGTCAAGGACTGGAAAAAGGAAGGTAACTGTTTCTGTTTTTATACGACGGAGACGATATTGGAGGTAAGGGTGATTTCGGATAAGATCATTCGTTTCCGGTATGCTGCGGACGGTAAGTTCCAGCGGGACTTTTCGTATGCGACCAGTGACCGGCTGGAGGAGTCGCCGGTAGATTTTGGTATTCGTGAGTTTGAGGAGGTATTTGAGATCTATACGGCGGCGGTGAAGGTATTTATCGCCCGTGACAATCTGCGGCTGACGATCACTGACTTGGAAGGGAAGATCATCAATCAGGATGAGATGGGTTTTCACTGGCAATATTACCTGCAGAAGGGCGGTAAGATTGTGTATTGTAGTAAGCTGATACAGGACGGGGAGTGTTTTTACGGTCTTGGGGACAAGCCGACTGATCTGAACCTGAGAGGTAAGCGGGTAGAGAACTACGGTACTGATGCCTATGGTTATCAGAAGGATACGGACCCTTTGTACCGTAATATTCCTTTTTATTACGGTTTGCATCAGGGTATTGCCTATGGTATTTTCTTTGACAATACGTTCCGGACCATTTTTGATTTTGGCAAGGAGCGGGATGATGTGAATAGTTTCTGGGCCCGTGGTGGTGAGATGAACTATTATTTCATCTATGGGCCGGAGTTGCTGGAAGTAGCGGCGTCGTATACGCGGATTACCGGCACGGCGGAGTTGCCGCCGATGTGGGCATTGGGTTATCAGCAATGCCGATGGAGTTATTATCCGGATACGCGGGTACGGGAGATTGCTGCGGAGTTTCGCAAGCGGGAGATCCCCTGTGATGTGATCCATCTGGATATTGATTATATGGAAGGGTATCGTTGTTTTACGTGGAGTAAGCAGAACTTTCCTGATCCGGAGGGGTTGATCAAAGATCTGGGGGACCAGGGTTTTAAAGTGGTGGTGATCATTGATCCAGGTATTAAGGTAGATCCTGATTATAAGATATACCAGGAGGGTACGGCGAAGGATTATTTCTGTAAGCGTGCGGACGGTGCGTTGATGGAGGGGGATGTATGGCCCGGAAAGTGTGTATTTCCTGACTTTACGAACCCGGAGGTACGGGAATGGTGGGCCGGGTTGTTCAAGAGTCTGGTAGATAAAGGTGTACGCGGGGTATGGAATGATATGAACGAACCGGCGGTCTTTGAGATGGGTAGTTTTCCGGAGGATGTGCGGCATGATTATGACGGGGAGCAGGTAAGTCACCGGAAGGCGCATAATATTTACGGACATTTAATGAGTAAGGCGACATCTGCGGGGATGCGGAAGTACCTGATGCCGAACCGGCCGTTTGTGATCACGCGATCTTGTTATTCGGGTTCGCAGCGTTGGTCGTCGGTATGGACGGGTGATAATGTTTCCAACTGGGAGCATTTATGGCTGGCGTCGGTACAGTGTCAGCGATTGTCTGTGTCTGGAATTTCTTTTGCGGGCAGTGACATTGGTGGTTTTATAGGGGAGCCTGACGGGGAGTTGTATACCCGTTGGATACAGCTGGCGGTGTTCCATCCATTGATGCGGACGCATTCGGCCAGTAACGAGACCGGATTTAACCAGGAGCCTTGGAGTTTCGGCAGCAAGTATGAGTTTATCATTAAAAAGTTCATCCAATTACGTTATCATCTCCTCCCCTACCTGTATACTACTTTCTGGCAGTATAGTGCTTATGGTACGCCGATGTTACGGCCGCTGGCATTTGTGGATCAGTTGGATGCCAATACGCATAATCTCACGCATGAGTTCATGTTGGGCGATTCGTTGCTGATCAGTCATGTGAATGAGGCTGGTATGAAGGAGAAGGAAGTATATCTGCCTAAGGGGCAATGGTATTATTTCTTTAACGACAAGGTGTATATGGGAGGACAGACAATCAAGATCGCTACGCCGCTGGATGAGATGCCATTATTTGTGAAGGCGGGGGCGGTATTACCTCAATATCCGAAGATACAGCATACTGAGCAGCGTAATATAGAGGAGATGTTCCTGAATGTCTATTACAGTGAGGAGTCGGTATCCAGTGTGTTGTATGAGGATGCGGGCGATCATTATGGTTATAAGAACAACCAGTATAACATTATCCGGTTCAAGCAGGTGAGTAATAAGCAGCAGTTCCTGTTGAAGAAAAAGTATTTTGGGCGGTATGATGCTTCTTACAAGAAGCATCGGGTGATGGTACACGGGCTTCCTTTTGAGCCGAAGGAGTATGTGCTGGATGGTAAGGTATATAAGCTGAATGCCCGTAACTATGCGGTAGGTGTGGTAAAGGTAGTGGTAGACCGGGGATTTGAGGAGTTGATATTGCGCTAGTTTAAAGATTATTGTTTAATAAAAAAGGAACGCTTAAAGCGTTCCTTTTTTATTGTATAAAGTCTTTAGTGGGGTATTGTATAGTTGGAAAGGATTAGTAAAAAAAAGGCACTATAGATTGAAATCTCAGTGCCGGTTCATAACCTATGCCAACTTTAGAGTAATACGAAAATAGCGTGAATACTTGTGCGGACAAAATCACAAGGGCTTCTAAGGCCAAAATGAACAAAATGAACAGGCGAATAGCGCTTTGACAACGCGGATAAACTATCCGGATGCCCGTTTTAGTTGGTTTTGGCGGCATTTCCGGGGGAAAGCGGGTGTTAGGGAGAAAGAGATGCGCCGCAAGGAATTGCGGCGCTTAATTTTACTTTTATACATTCAGAGCGAATGTATTTAAGCTAAACACTAGACTAACAAACAAGGGTGAAGTGGTTATATGGACTAAAAACCTCCAGGTTTGGGTCCTTGGCGGCTACCTTTGGGAAGTCTTCCTTCCTCTTCTTCTTTTTCTTCTGCCGGTTCATCTTTAGGCGCCTTTTTTTGGCCAAAGCGCCAGGTGAATGTGAATTTGGCCACCCGCGATTCGTATTTGCTTTGGAAATACATGGGTGTTTCTTTACCGGCGATCTCTGCCCGGTAGATATTGTTATAGAAAATATCGGATAAGGAGAAGCCTATGTTGGCTTTTTCTTTCCATAGTTGTTTGCTGATACCGAGGCTGACCTCTGCCATAGGTTTGTACCGCATATTGCCGTACAGCCCGCTGCCGGTGTACCAGCCATTGAATTCGAGGGTCAGGTCTGCCGGCAGGGAGATGCTGTTGTTGACGCTAAAGCCGAAGGACACTGCTTTTTCGTCGAAATGTTGTCCGATGAGCTGGGTGTTGTACTTAGCGATGTTGATATACACGCTATTGTAGTTCTGCCACCAGTCGGGTAAAGGTAGTGGGAACGACAAGGAGGCGTAGTAGTTGTGCTGGCGTGCGGCGTTGACGTTGGTGTTAACGGCCTGTAGTGCTCCATCCGGGCGGGTCACTACGAACAGGATTGCGTCGGTGACGAGGTTGTATCCTGCGACGAGGTCGACATATTTAAAGAACTGCTGCGACAGGCTGATATCGTTGGAGAACTGCGGTCTCAGGTATGGGTTACCTGTTTCTACGGTGTACGGGTCCCATACGCGTACGGCAGGGTTCATGGCTTGATAGTCCGGGCGTTCGATGCGGCGGTTATAGGCCAATGAGATCTTATAGTTATCACTGGCTTTGTATCCTATTCTGACATTGGGGAACAGGGACCAATAGTTGCGCTGTACCAGTTTACGATCGCTGGCGGAGTCGCCGGTGGTATTAGTGTATTCGGTGCGCAGGCCAGCCATCAGTTCCCATTTTTTGACGGTGAGTTCACCGGAGGCGTAGGCGGCGAGGATATCTTCCCGGAACCGGAAGCGGTTGCTCTGGCGGGGGTTTTTGATCCATTGTGTCCCTTTTTTGTCATCGGTGATCTGTTCGTAGCGGGTAGCGGCGGTGCTGCCTTTGATACCGGTTTCCCACTTTCCGGCTTTCTGGTTACCGATCTTTATTTCCTGTACGTAGTCGCTACGGAAGGTATAGAGGTCCATGCTTCCCGGGTAGCGGTTGCGGAAGCTATTAACGGGGCGGGTCAGTTGGCCTTTGCTATCCTTGTTTTCGATGGTATACAGGTCTTCTGTATTTGTTCGGAGGCGGGCGGTATGCAGGGAGGCGGAGAAGTTACGTCCCTCTTTCACTTTCCACTTATACTGCAGGGAGCCTGTGATGTTGGTTTGGGGGTTGAGGGAGTTGTTGACCTGGCTGGTAGTGGAGTCGACGATCCCTTTTTCGCCGAAAAAGCGGGTCATTCCCGGTGCGCTATAGGGCACGGCATTTTTCTCCATCGCTACCTGGAGGCTGACGGTATGTTTTTCTCCCAGGAACCTGTCGATGCCTATTCGGGCGGTATGGGAGGTGAGTCGTTCGGGGAAACGCTGTACCTGTTCCATAAAATAGGGTTTTCCATTTTCGGAGAGGTCGCGACGTGTGCTGTCCTGGTACCAGGAGCGATCAAAGGAGAAGGCGTAGGAGCCTGTGAAGTTCCATTTATCGGTACCATAGTTCAG
Source organism: Chitinophaga pendula (assembly GCF_020386615.1). Taxonomy (NCBI): domain Bacteria; kingdom Pseudomonadati; phylum Bacteroidota; class Chitinophagia; order Chitinophagales; family Chitinophagaceae; genus Chitinophaga; species Chitinophaga pendula. Next base: position 1,669,192 of record NZ_CP077769.1, on the reverse strand, counting down.
GGCCAAGGTATGGTCTGTTTTGGCATACTGTCCCCAGCCAATACCTGAAGTAATGGTTCCATTGAGTCCTTTCCCGGTCTTTTTCTTGAATACGATATTGAGGACGCCGGCATTACCGGCGGCATCCATGCTTGCCGGTGGGTTGTTGAGTACTTCTATTTGCTGGATGGTAGTACCGGGCGTTGATTTCAGAAGATTTTTAAGCTGGCTGGCGCTCATATTGACCAGTTCTCCATCGAGCATGACGGTCACTCCTTTTTTGCCCCGGACGCTAATTTCTCCATCTTTACTAATGGTGACACCCGGGATGTCTTTCAGTAATTCGAAGGCGGACTGGCTTTGGGCGACGGTACTTTGTGCAACGTTGACGGTTGTTTTCCCCGGATCGATGCTGATGCCGGGTTTTCTGCCTTTGATGGTGACGCCCTGCAGGTGTTTATCGGCCGGGAGGAGGCTGATGAGCAGGGAGGTATGTTGTCCGTTGCCGGGTAGGGTCAGCGGAAGATACCGGGTTCGGTAGGTGATGAAACTGGTTTGCAGGAGATACTTGCCGGCGGGAGGAGTTTCCAGTCGGAAATGGCCGGCGGTATCGGAGAGGGTCGCCTTGACCAATTGGGTATCTTTTGCGTGTTTGAGCATAATGGTGGCACCTGGTAATGGATTGCCGGCGTCGTCGGTGACCCTGCCCATAATGGCGGGTCTTGTCTGTGCGGCACCTGACAAGGAAAAGAATAACAGGAATGCTACAGTAAGAATCAGTTGCATGGTTTAAGTTTTCCGTTTAAAACGGATACAAAATTTCAGCTTCTTTTGTGGTCTTTCAAATCAAAGTGATCAAACTCTGGTGGCAAATGATGAATCTCATACATCAGAAATTTCCCTGCCATTCCGGCATTTGCTTGTAACTTTCCGTCCGGAAATATGAAGCGGATGTATGAAGCAATTTTTATCTAACAGGTGGTTGACGAATGTGTTGTTCCTGTTATTGATACTGGCGGTAAGTTTTTTGATTACCAAGCAGTATGAGCCATTTGAAAATTCCAGGACCTATCACCTGCACCATGCCAGCTCACTGGTATTGGTCTATATTATGACTGTACTGCATAATGCTTATCTCCTCCCTATTTATACGGAGAAACAGCAGTATTGGCGTTATGCGTTGTTATTAAGCTTGTGGCTGGGGTTAGCAACGTTATTGACGAACCGGTTACGGGTTGATATTTTCCGGATAGAGATGGACACGCTTTGGTTTGACGACCTGGTGTTCTGCATTGTATGTTTGTTTGTCGGCATTGGTATCTGGTTTCTGCACAGGCAGGCGACCGTACAGAATATAGAACTGAAGAACTCATTATTGATGCGGGAGAAAGAGATCCAGTATCTGCAAAGCCAGCTGAATCCTCATTTCTTTTTCAACACGCTTAATAACCTCTACGGAGTGAGTTTGCGCTACCCGGGTAAGACGCCGGGGTTGATACTCAGTATTTCGGAGCTGATGCGTTACCAGCTGGAGAGTTCGTTGAAGCAGCGGGTGCACCTGGTGGATGAGCTGCAGTTTATCCGTAATTATATTCACCTGGAGCGTGCGCGTGTAAAGCAACGTTGCCGTGTACACTTTAAAAAGAGAGGGAATGAGGACGGTCTGTATATTGCGCCGCTGATCCTGATCGGTTTTGTGGAGAATGCCTTTAAATACGGCCCGGCCAGTATGCGGGAGTCTTTCATCAAGGTGGAACTGACGGTAAGGGGACAGACCCTGACCTTTAAAATAAGTAACTCTATCCCCGAACATAAGGAATTGGTTTCTTCGATGGGTGTGGGGCTTAACAATGTAAAGCAGCGTCTTGCGCTGATGTATCCGGGCAAGCACCAGTTGCATGCTTACGAAGAGAACAAAGTATATTATACCACTTTAAGTTTAGTACTGAATGGCCATGAGTAAATTAACCTGTTTAATAGTAGATGATGAACCAGGCGCACACTATGTGCTGGAAGCCCATATTGCCAAAGTGCAGGCGCTGACATTGGCCGGTAACTGTTATAATGCCCTTGAAGCAGCGAACTTTCTGCATGGCAAACAAGTAGACATTCTTTTACTTGACATCAATATGCCGGAACTGAGTGGGTTGGATCTGTTAAAGACATTGATCAATAAGCCCCAGGTGATACTGACCACTGCTTACAGTGAGTTTGCGCTGGAGAGTTATGAATATGATGTGGTAGACTTCCTGCTGAAGCCGATCAGTTTTCCGCGTTTTCTGAAGGCAGTCAATAAGATCATCCTATCGGATAAGCCCTCTGCCAATAATGCCGCTACTACCTTATCGCTTAAAACAGGGAATAGCAGGACGACCGTATCTCTGGATGAGATCTGTTATGTACAGAGTATGGGTAACTATGTGAAAGTATTTACCGGCGAGAAGTGCCTGATCGTTAATGCGACGACTGCGGAGATGGAAAAGCAGCTACCGCCCGAGCGCTTTATCCGTATCCATAAGTCCTACATTGTAGCGGCGGACAAGGTGAATGCTGTATTTGCCAGGCATATTGAGCTGGACGGGACCGAGCTTCCTGTGGGACAGACTTTTAAAATGAATTTAGGTAAACTGAAGGAGCGGTAGGCCATGGAATGCAGTCTTATCTAATATGATTATCCGACATTTTCTGTAGTATATCTTCCATTCTTTTGCTGTGGGCCTGTAGTGCTTTTATCTGTTTATCCTGTTCTATCAGATACAGGGTAAGCTCTTCTACTTTTTTTAGCAGTTGTTTATTGATCTCTGCGACATCCATTCCTTTTGTTTCCATTTCAGTAGCGGGAGGTATTTCAGGCAGATGTTTGTTGACCGTGATAAAGTCTGCGACAGACTGTAGTGAAGGCAACTGGTAGTTGTCATGGAATACATAATCTGGCCAGTTGATAACCTTTTTCACTTTCAGGCTTTCGGTGATTGTGTTGCCGGCTACGGCCAGTTTGTAACCGAAGGTGTTGTTGGTACCGATAGCAAGGTCTCCGGTGGCGGTGATGATCATAGCAGGGCCTTTCGTATATGTCTGTCCTTCTGTGGCCGGGGATGGTGGCTTGGTATAGAAGATAACGCTGCCCTGGAATTCGTGTCCGTTGCCTGGAATTGCGATGGCTGCTCCTGACATTGTGGGGTGACTTTTAGCGGTGTATAGGGTGCCATTATCCAGGAACAGGTTACTGCCAATCAGTATTGAACCATGTCTGTCATATCCTACGTTTAGTATATTTTTTGCGGAAACAGCTACATATTCATCTCCTGTGGAGCCGAAGCTCATTATTCCACTTCTGATGGGCCCTGCTACGTTCAGTTTCTCCTGCGATGGATCGGTGCCTAAGCCTATATTTCCGTTGCCGGACATTTTCATAAGGGAGCCGTTTTCGCCCCACCAGTCAAAAGGAGTGCTGCCATATCCTTTAAAATAGGTGGTTCCATTGGTGGCAAAGAAAAAACGTTCTTTTTTCGCGGCATCGGTGTTCCAAACATCCAGCTTACGCGTCATGTAGTCGTCAGCATTGAAGTTCTGGGTGGTCCATATTGTTTTCCAGGCGGACCATTGCATATTGTCTATTTTGCTTCGGAAGCGGATATCTCCATTAAAAAATGTTTCCATTTGGAAAAGCCCGGTGGAGGATGGGTAGCTGCTGTTGTACTGTAATAGTGTGGAAGTGTGTTCACCCGGATGCAAAATGCCAAACACCCCATTTCCCGTCAGGTTGTTAATGTCTGATATCTGCTTTGTATCCTGGTATTTAAAGACGGATGCATCTTGTGCTTTCAGGGCACAAGCGATCGCCATGCAAGCGATGGTTAGCCTGGCAGTAATGAATAGCTTCATATTAATATAGGTATAATTAAGTGATCAGAAGGTATAACCCATACGTAGTTTGAGGGGTTCTGTACGAGGTGTATGCTGGTTATGCAGGAAGTCGTACAGCAGCATGATATTTCCTTTGAGTTTGCTGCTGATCTTATATTTTTTGCTGACACCGAGGAGGGCGCTTCCCTGCCAGTTATCGACACGAGTCAGCTGGTTGGTATTAAAGTATTGGCTATTATAGTTTTGTTCGAAGCCGCCGTTGACGAAGAAAGTGCCTTTCAGTTTATAGTCGGCGAACGAGCGTAGTCCGAGGCCCTGGTGGGAGAAGCGGATATCATTCCAGCCGGTTCCCATACCGAGGCGGTAGGAGGCGCCGAGGCCGATGCTACCATTCTTGCTGAATTTGTAGGCTACCTGGCCTGCGATGTCGCTGGTGGTTGGGAAGTATTTGCTGGATTTTTGGAATTGGATATTGCCACCGAATTCCAGACGTTGCAGGAAACTTTTGGATTTCATTTCATTGGGTTTGAAATTGGGCATGTCTCCGGCGTTGTCCAGGTCGGGGAATTTGCTTTTTAGTTCGTCGAATTGGGCGCGGGCGGCATCCATTTGCTGGCTGATGGCCTGTCGGGCGTTGGGGCCGCCGCTGCCTATGCGTTGTTGAATGAGTTGTTCGACCTGGTTACGGGTCTGGAGGCCTTCGAGGCTTTGAGCCAGGTTAGCGCTATTGCTTCCGCCGGGGAGGTTCAGGAAGCCTGCCCATTGGGAATTGCGCTGCATGAAGTCATTGAATGCAGGTGTTTTGCGGAGCAGCTCCATTGCTTTGGCTTCTGCCTTTTTACGATCTTTCAGGAGGCTTTTATACTCATTGACCTGTTGCATATAGTAATAAGCCTCTTTGTTGATCTTTTGCAGGTCTTTTGTCAGAACGGTGTACTGTGCCAATTGTGTTTTAAGCTGCTGGCGGCGTTCCCGGATAAAAGCTTTGACCTGCTCGGCGTATTGCAGTTTTGATTGCAGGTCTTTTACACTTTTAAGGGAGCCGCTGAGTTTGTCCTGCAGGGCTTTCGATTTGCCTATCAGTGCTTTAGAATCTTTGAGGAAGGAGAAGGAGTTCTGTAGGGTGTCGAGATATCCGGATCCTCCGGATACGTCAGCGACTTTACCGGCAAGGCCGGGTAATTTGCCTTTGAGGCGGGCTTTCATATTGCCCAGGGAGTCGATGGAGCGGGTAAAGATATTTTTAGCTGCTACGGAGTCGATCTTCCCTAATTTTTGCTGGAGGCGTTGTTCCTGTTTGAGAAATCGGGACAATGCTTTATCGGTTCTCCTGGTCAGTTGTTTTTGTAGTTTATCTGTTTTGTTGGAGACCTGGGAGAAGTATTTATCGGGCAATTGGGATAACTGCCGGGTGGTGCTATCTATTTTTTGTCTGGCGGTATCTATTTGCTGCCATGACTTCTCCTGTGCAAAAAGCACGCGTACCACACATAATAGTAACAAAGTAGCTAAGTAGGATCTAAACATATAAGTTTGCAATAGCGTACAGAAATATTAGTGTAAAGGTCGGGCGGTTGATTACATTGTATCTACGTAGCCAGGTATAGTCTTTAAAAATCCTTCGTAAAATCCAGGCAAATAAACGGCATTTTATTTTAATCCGCAAGTTTTACGGCGCTCCGGGCAAAACGCTTCCCTGCGGGGAGATACGCCTGACCTATTGTCACTAATATTCCTATCGCTATGCTGCCATCAATAAAATGAAAAGAAGCAGAAGGACACTAATGCACAGAAGACAAAAAAGGTAAAAAGGAATCTTAACACCAGGTCCACGCGAGGGTTTTCATACGTATTTTTCTTACGGTTCTCCATACGACACCACGATTAAAGGGTTAATAGATAATAAGCAACTCAGGTTAACAATATGTATTACTTTCTAAAAGTAGTTAAATTATGCTGATAATTGTCAAGTCTTTTTATTCATTTTGAGCTTATTGCAGGCTTTCAGTTAAAGGCGCAGTAAGGAGCTACATCTTTCTACGGGATGGTGATCAGGGTTTTGCGGAAGGTTTGGGCGTTGCTTTTTTATTTTGTTTTTCATGTGGCAACACCGATTGTTTTGGCGCAGTTGTAGCGGATGTAGCGGGAGCTGTTGTTGTATCTTCTGCGCCCATTTCTTCGGCGGTAACGGGTTCTCCTCTTTTGTAATATTCTTTGGTCATATGTCCTTCTTCATCGTACATTTTCCAGAGACCATGTTTTGCCGCATTGCCCATTCTTACAATAACGGTGGGTGTTTCAGCGGATGTCACCGGGTCTATGACCATAATAGTGTCACGTTGACCTTCAATTTCTGTAGCCAGTAATAGGCCTTCTGCGCTCTTTTTACCATTGGTATAGTAGTAGGTGCAATAGCCGTCCAGCACATTATTTTTAAACGTTTCCTGGGCGATCAATGCACCTGTTTCTGCATACTTTTTCCACAGGCCTTCTTTGCGTCCATTTTTATAATCTCCTTCCCAGGAATATCCAGGTTCCCCTCTCAGGCCGGGTATTTCTTCGATCCAATGTCCTTGTTTACGTTTTTGTGCATCTGTCTGGTTGGGCGCAGGTTGTTGAGCCATTGTGAGCAGCGTTACACCTTGCAGCAGCAGACAAAGGATCCATTTATTCATATTGCGTATTTTCTCACAAGTTAAATAAAATAATCATTTATATGTATTTCCTGCATCCAGGTAGCAGGCTCTTTAATTTGGGCGGCATAACATTTGCGGGCACTAAAGCAGTTACTCCGAACGTTTTTATAGCAGCGATAGACGGGATAAATCTCAGCCAGATCTATTTTCATTAGTCAGTCTACCATTACTTTAAACCATTCTTTATGAAAAACCATCTCCGTAAAGGGGTGTGGCTGGCGGCGTTACCTATTATATGCCTGCTGTTGTTCCATGCCTGTAAGAAAGATGATTCCTCCTCTCCTGCTCCGGTACCTGTGGGGCAACAACGATTACACATTTATCTCTCAGATGATCCTGGTTATTTTGACAAGGTGTTATTAGACATCCGGAAGGTGGAGGTCCAGATAGATACCTGTGTTAATAAGGACCGGGATGATGATAGTTGGGACGATAAGGACCGATGCTGGTGGGATGAAGACTATCATGGGCGTAACGATGACTGTGAGGTGTGGGATTCGCTGGGTATCCGGCCGGGGGTATATGATGTATTGTCTTTAAGAAATGGTACGGACACGTTGCTTGCCAACGGTAATGTACGTGCGGGACGGGTGGAAAAGCTACGGATCACGATCGGCGGCAATAATTCGCTGGTCAAGGATAGTGTTTCGTATCCGCTGAAAGCGATTGCAGGGCAGGCAAAGATCATTATACGGGTACGGCATAGTGAGTGGGAGGAGTTTACGCCTGACAATTTCCGGCTGTGGTTGGATTTTGACGTTAACCGTTCTATTATCCAAATGAGCAAGGGTCGGTTTATCCTGCGGCCGGTGATCCACGTCTTTACGGTGATCCGGACGGGTAGTCTGGCCGGGCGGGTGACGCCCTCGGAGGCTTTCCCTGTGATTTCGGTGTATAACCAACAGGATACTTTATATGCATTACCCTGGAGAGAAGGTGCATTCAAGGTACGCGGATTGAAGGAAGGCAGCTATAATTTGCTGGTGAATGCCTCGAATGGTTACCGGGATACAACGCTATCGGATATAAAGATCCAGCGTAATAAAGAGGTGAATATCGGGCAGATCAAGTTACGCAAATAACCTGGCCTATCTATACAAATACGGCCTGCTACCTTTTTGGTAACAGGCCGTTCCATTTATATGGTAATGTGTTTATGCTTTTTTAGATGGGGCTGGTATTGTCCTTTTCAGGATGGTGGCTCCCAGGGGTGGCAGGCGAAGTCGCAGTAAGTGCGGCTTGCCATTCCAGATAGCGGCGGTGGTATGGAGTGTACCGGTATTTACAACACCGCTGCCATGAAAGCGCGCATCATCGCTGTTTAAGACTTCTTCCCAGGAGCTCTGTTCCGGTAGCCCTATGTGATAGTCTTCGCGGGCTATTGGGGTCATATTCAATACCACCAACAGTGTCTCGGAAGCGTGTTCATTGGTACGGAAGTAGGCCAGTACGCTGTTGTCGTAGTCGGTTACGTTCATCCATTCGAAGGTTTCCGGTTCGAACTGGCGTTTGTACAATGCCGGCGCGGTGGTATATAGTTTATTCAAGGCTTTTACGTATTCCTGGAGGCCCTGATGTGTGGGGTGATGTAAGAGGTGCCAGCCTAGTTCGGTCTTATAGTTCCATTCTTGTGTCTGGCCAAATTCATCGCCCATAAAGAGCAGTTTGGTACCCGGGTGAGTGAACATATAGCCATAGAGTAAACGGAGGTTGGCAAATTTTTGCCAGTCGTCGCCCGGCATTTTATAGATCAGTGGTGATTTGCCATGTACTACTTCATCATGGCTGAGCGGCAGCATAAAGTTTTCGCTGAATGCATAGGCGATGCTGAATGTGAGTTGATCCTGGTGCCACTTGCGGTGGAGGGGATCTTTTTTGAAATAATCGAGGGTATCGTTCATCCATCCCATCATCCATTTCATGCCGAATCCGAGGCCCCCGAGGAAGGTCGGGCGGGACACGCCGTAGAAGGAGGTGGACTCTTCTGCGATTGTTTGCACATCGGGAAAGAGTGTATAGATGGTTTCGTTAAGATTTTTAAGGAAAGAGATGGCTTCGAGGTTTTCGGCGCCTCCTTTTTCATTGGGTTCCCACGCGCCTTGTTTGCGGGAGTAGTTCAGGTGGATCATGGAGGCGACGGCATCGACGCGAAGTCCGTCGATATGATATTTGTCCAGCCAGTAGATGGCGTTACTGAGCAGGAAAGAGCGTACTTCGTTGCGAGCGTAGTTGAATATATAGCTGTTCCAGTCCGGATGGTAGCCTTTGCGCATATCGGCGTATTCGTAAGCATGTGATCCATCAAAGCGATAGAGGCCATGGGCATCGTAGGGGAAGTGGGAAGGTACCCAATCGAGGATGACGCCGATACCTTCCTGGTGAAAAGCCTCTACCATGCTCATGAATTCCTGTGGTGTACCATATCTGGAGGTGGGGGCGTAGTAGCCGGTGAGCTGATATCCCCAGGAGCCGTCGAAGGGATGTTCCATGATGGGCATGAGCTCGACATGGGTGAAGCCCATTTCTTTGACGTAGGGTACCAGTTTGGCGGTTATTTCGGTATAGCTATAGAATATTTCATGATTGGAAGGATCGGGACGACGCCAGGAGCCGAGGTGTACTTCATATACGGAGAAGGGGCTGTGGAGATCGTTATGTTCATTACGTTGCTGCATCCATTGTTTGTCGGACCAATCGTATTCGAGGTCCCAGGTGATGGAAGCGGTTTGGGGGCGTTGTTCCCAATGCCATGCGTAGGGATCGCCTTTTTGTAGTTCTTCTCCGTTATTGGAGCGAATGAAGTATTTGTAGCGGGTTCCTTTGGTAACTTCTTTTACAAAGCCTTCCCATATACCAGAATTATCCCAGCGAGGTAACAAGGTGTGACTGTAGTGATCCCATTCGTTAAAATCTCCCATGACGGAAACGAAGGCGGCACCGGGGGCCCAGACGGCAAAATAAGTACCTTCGGCGCCTTCATAAGTGATGGGGTGGGAACCAAACTTTTCATACAAACGTGGGTGTGTACCAGCCTGGAATAACGTGATATCCTTTGCGGAGAATAAGGAGAACGGCTCTACAGGCTTTAACGTACGATAGGATTCTTCTGGCATAGCGGTAAGATAGGTTAAATTTTGTATAAAAAAAGGGAAAGCACTTATGGTGCTTTCCCTTTTCTTTTGGTGGGCGATGCCCGGTATTATTTTAGTTACTGAACTTGCGTTTGAAGGTTGGTTTTCTGCTACCTCCGCCGGCGCCACCTTCCCATGGGCGTTTGCGGCCACCATCTTCTCCGCGGGGAGGACGTGGGCCACCGCTGCGACGTTTGTCGCCATCCTGGGACATTTCGATCCTTACATTGCGGCCGTTGTATTCTACTTTTTTGAAGCTTTGTACTACGCTATCCACTACATCGTTTTCCACTTCGAAGAAGGAGTATACGCCTTTGAGGTCGATACGGCCGATCTTATTGCCGCGTACGCCTGTGTTATCACAGAGGTAGCGCAGCATGTCGCCGCGGGTGAAGTCGTCTACGGAGCCGAGGTTGATGAACAGGCGGGTGAATTTGCTGTTGCCTCTGCGATCGCCGCCTTCGAAGCTGCTGCTACGACGTTCTTCCTTCACATTCAGGTCAGGTGCATCCTGGTAGTATTCCAGGAACTGGTTGAATTCGAGGGAAGCGAAACGTTTGATCAGTTCTTCTTTGCTCATTTCTGCAAACTCTTCGTATATACGCTCCAGGTATGGTTCGATTTGTTCCTCGTTTACGGTTACGTTATGTACTTTATGCACGAGGCCAAAGAGTTGTTTTTCACAAACGGCGAAGCCATCGGGTACTTCGGATTTGATGAATTTTTTACCTATTACGCGTTCGATCTGGCGGATTTTACCGGTATCACGGCCGGTGATGATGGCGATAGAGATCCCTGATTTACCGGCGCGGGCGGTACGGCCGCTACGGTGGGTATAGTTCTCTACGTCATCCGGCAGTTCGTAGTTGATTACGTGTGTTACGTTGTCTACGTCGATACCACGGGCGGCTACGTCGGTAGCTACCAATACCTGGATAGATTTTTCGCGGAAGCGTTTCATTACCTTATCGCGCTGTTGCTGGGTAAGGTCACCATGGAGTGCATCGGCATTGTATCCGTCACGGATGAGGGATTCTGCGATTTCCTGGCTTTCTATTTTGGTACGGGTAAATACGATACCGAAGATCTCCGGGTTGTAGTCAACGATACGTTTGAGTGCGGCGTATTTTTCACGCGGGCGTACTACGTAGTATTCGTGTTCTATGTTGGCGTTACCGCTGTTTTTGTTACCTACAGTCAGTTCGAAAGGATCTGACATATAGTTTTGAGCGATGCGGCGTACTTCCTGTGGCATGGTAGCCGAGAAGAGCCAGGTTGTTTTGGATTCGGGTGTGTTGGAGAGGATGCTGTTGATGTCTTCCTGGAAGCCCATATTGAGCATTTCGTCTGCTTCATCGAGTACGGCGTAGCGTACGTTTTCGAAGTTGATGGCACCTCTTTCGATGATATCGAGCAAGCGGCCGGGGGTGGCCACGACGATGTGTGCGCCTCTTTTCAGCTCGCGTAATTGCTGGATGATGCTGGCGCCACCGTATACGGCTACCACGCTGACATCGCCCAGGTATTTGCTGAAGTTGCCCAGATCGCTGGCGATCTGCAAGCAAAGTTCACGAGTAGGACATAATATGAGTCCCTGGGGTTTTCTGTTTTTGACATCCAGCTGCTGCAACAAAGGCAGGCCAAAAGCGGCGGTCTTACCGGTGCCCGTCTGAGCTAATCCAACAAAATCCCGGTCGCCTCCCAATAATACAGGTATTGCTTTTTCCTGGATGGGCGTTGGCGCGGTGAACCCGAGATCCTGGATTGCTTTTAAAATAGGCTCCTGTAAGCCCAGTGATTCAAATGTAGTCATTGATTTGCTTTATGCTCCGTCCGGAGCTGTCTGTATTACTTAACTGTTTTCCAATACCTCCATACGCCGGTCTTTTACCGGTATGAGGTTAATCTACCAATTCTCCCTCCAGGTCATAGTCAAATGCCTTGGTGATCTTTACGTTTACAAACTCGCCGGGTTTAAGGCGTTTGTTGGTGTTGATGATCACTTCATTGTCCACTTCCACGGAGTCGAATTCCGTGCGCGCGAGGTAGCGGCCGGATTCTTTTTTGTCTATAATTACTTTAAATACTTGTCCTATTTTTTCCTGGTTCTTTTCGTAGGAGATCTCCTGTTGAACTTCCATGATCTCTTGTGCTCTCCGCTCTTTTTCTTCTGCAGGGATATCATCTTCGAAGGCGTAGGCGCTGGTTCCTTCTTCGTGGCTGTAGGTGAAGATACCTACTCTGTCGAATCGCATGTCTACCAGGAACTGTTTCAGTTCTTCCACATCTTCCAGGGTTTCTCCCGGGAAGCCGGTGATAAGGGTGGTACGCAGGCATATGCCGGGTACTTCAGCGCGGATGTTACGCACCAGTTCTTCCATTTCTGCGCGGGTGATCTGGCGTTTCATGGCTTTCAGCATGTTATCGGCAGCATGCTGGAGGGGCATATCGAGGTAGTTACAAATATTTTTATGTTCCTTCATGACCTCCAGTATTTCCATCGGGAATTTAGAAGGGTATGCATAGTGCAGGCGTATCCATTCCAGGCCGGGCACTGCTGCCAGTGCACGGAGCAGGTCTGCCAGGCGGCGTTGTTTATAGAGGTCGAGTCCATAGTAGGTCAGTTCCTGCCCTATGAGCATGACTTCTTTTACGCCCATTTTAACCAGCCTTTCTGCTTCCTGTACCAATGCTTCTATTGGTTTGGAGATATGGCCTCCCCGCATGAGTGGGATGGCGCAGAAGGAGCAGGTGCGGTTACAGCCCTCGGAGATCTTAAGGTAGGCATAGTGTGTGGGGGTGCTGAGTAAGCGTTCTCCCAACAGTTCTGCTTTATAATCTGCATCGAATTTTTTCAGGATCAGCGGGAGTTCCATGGTACCAAACCAGGCGTCGACGCCAGGTATTTCCTGTTCGAGGTCGCCGCGGTATCTTTCGCTGAGGCATCCGGTTACGTATACCTTATCGAGTTTACCTCTTTGTTTAAGATCCAGTTGCTCGAGGATGGTATTGATGGATTCTTCTTTGGCTTTGTCGATAAAGCCGCAGGTGTTTACTACTACGATGTTATGGTCTTTGCGGGAACTTTCGTGCACGACGTCTATATCGTTGGCCATTAGCTGACCACTCAGCACTTCAGAATCAACCATGTTCTTAGAACATCCCAGCGTAATAATGTTAACCTTGTCTTTCTTTAAAGTTTTTGTCTTCAAGCGCGAATATTTTATAGCATGCAGTTCATTTGACTGCTTACCGCCACGAAGACTTGAAAAAAACAGCAGGACTTACTGTAAGTGACTTTGAGCCTTAGTGGGGGTTGTGTAAGGAAGTTGCAAATGTAAACAATTCTTGTGAATTGTCAAGGAGGCGGTGTATCGGGAAGGGAACTATGCGGGAAGTAGGATAGAGTACTGATTCCAACAAATCTCACAATTAATTGATAATCAGATTGGATTAACATTTATTCCTATCTCTCTGATTCATTTAATTAACTATAAGACAACATAAGAAAAATAGTGCGCCCGGCCATTTATGACTACCGGGCGCGAGAAACATACATATGATACGGCTAGTGAACGCGTGTGCGGATGATCCGGTTTGCGCGTTCTTTAGCTATTTTGCGTTTGTAGTGGTACCACCAGCGGGGGGCCATTTTGATCAGGAGGTTATTCATTCCCCGGAGACCTACAATGTGGTAGAGGCCATTCAGTTTACCTGCCAGGGTTTCATCCAGGGCACGGAGGCTCATGGCGAATCCGCTATCCATGTATTCCATATGATGCCAGTATCCGGCGGGCATAAACATGGTCTCACCATGATTGAGGATAGTGGTATATCCATTTGCATAGTCGAGTGCCGGGAACTGGTCGGTGTCCAGCTTTTCATGCCAGTTTACGAAGTTAGCGGCGCTTTCTACGGTGCAAGGCATTCTGTAGATGTACGGTGATTGGTTATTTTCCAGCAGCAGTACTCTTTTCCGGCCGATGAACTGGGTATGGAAGATGTGGGAGAGGTCAATATCGTAATGCATATGCGCTACGGAGCCGGCGCCGCCTACAAAGAGCATAGGGTACTTTTTCAGGAACCCTTTTGCCAGGTGATCGGCCCAGGTGAAGTCCTCTACCAGCTGGGGAGCATGCTGGAAGATATTGAACAGGAAGATACGGAGGCTGGCGGGGCCTTTTTGTATCATGTCGAGGTAGTCGCCGAAGCGGATATATTCATCGGCACCATTTACGGGGGTATTTTCATCTGCACGCGTGTTATTATAAACGCCGACGGTTTTATCGCCGACGATGGAGTTGAAGTAACTCCAAGTCCATTTGTTCAATGCGGGCCAGTCCTTACTCAGGCTGGTGATCACGACGGGCTTACGCGGTATAAAATATGACTTTTTAAACTCCTCAGGAGTTATGTCCTCCACCCTGTCGATACTCTGTATATTCATGTATGAACTATTTAAATAAGGGTATAGAAAAACTATGAATTGATAATAAAGGAATGCGGTTTTTATTAAGCTAAGCTATGTTCCCAGGTGTCCGTAACGTTTTGTGCATACAGGGGCACTCTTTATGCTGATCCAACATGACACGGTCTTTTCAGGTATTTTTTATCCTCAAACACGCAAAGGTATTAAATCCGGACATATAAAATTAACGCCCCTATATACTTTGGCGCGTGTGAGGTACTTACCCGTAAAAATTTGTTGTTGTACAATGATCTTTTTTCATTTTTCCAGTCCTGTAGTGCCTGAAATATGTGTTTTTTTGCGATCTAATATCCCGCTGTTAGTGAGATACGGCTGATATTATAATTGTTGTGGTTTTAGAACGCAGCAATTTACGACAACTTTTATACCAAAAGCAAGCATTTTTGTCTATAGGAGTATTGACAAAAATGATAGGAGGCTGGCCAACTAGTTGTTATAATCTGCTATTTCATTGATCAGCAATGCTATAAGCAGCTACGCCATTTAAAGTGATACTTTAAATGGCGTAGTAGTAATACCTGCAACAATAATTGTAACTATCTATTAATCATTATTTTATAGTAAATAAGGAGTCTACGAACTCTTCTTTATTAAATACCTGTAGATCTTCCATTTTTTCGCCGATACCGATATACTTAACGGGTATTTGGAATTGGTTGGCGATGGCTAGTACGACGCCTCCTTTGGCGGTACCATCGAGTTTGGTAATGGCGAGGGCGGTCACTTCGGTGGCGGCGGTGAACTGGCGGGCTTGTTCGAGAGCATTTTGTCCGGTGGACCCATCGAGTACGAGTAGTACTTCATGGGGGGCATCGGGGATGACCTTTTTCATGACTCTTTTGATCTTACTCAGTTCGTCCATGAGATGGATCTTATTGTGCAGGCGGCCGGCGGTGTCGATGATGATGACGTCGGTATCTCTAGAGGCGCCGCTTTGTACGGTGTCGAAGGCGACGGCACCCGGGTCGGAGCCCATTTGTTGTTTGACGATGGGTACTCCTACTCTATCGCTCCAGATGGTCAGCTGATCTACGGCGGCGGCGCGGAAGGTATCTGCGGCGCCGAGTAATACGGATTTGCCTGCTTTTTTGAAGTTATAGGCCAGTTTGCCGATGGTGGTGGTCTTACCTACGCCATTGACGCCAACGACCATGATGACGTAAGGTTTTTTATCTTGGGGTATATCGAAATCGCGGTATCCGCTATCGGGTGCTTCTACGAGGAGGGCGGCGATCTCTTCCTGGAGTATATTATTGAGTTCGTTAGTACCGAGGTATTTATCTTTAGCGACTCTTTTTTCTATGCGGTCGATGATCTTAACGGTGGTGTCGACGCCTACGTCGGCGGAGACGAGGGCTTCTTCGAGGTTATCGAGCACTTCGGTATCTACGGTAGATTTACCGGCTATTGCCCGGCCGATTTTATCCAGGAAGCTTTCTTTTGTTTTTTGTAGTCCCTGGTCGAGGCTCTCTTTCTTCTCCCGTGAAAATAATTTCTTGAAAAAATTCATGTGTATTGATTTAAATCCATGCGCGCTAGTTCGAGGCCCAGCAAATTGGCTGCAATATACAAATGCTATATGACAAACGGGTATACTGCGGGGTAAAAGGGGATGTATGGAGGCGATGGCGGGTGGCGGGTAGCTGATAATAGCACAAAAAGCTGCCCATAATGGACAGCTTTTTGAAGTATTATTTAGTAAAGCCGAATTACTTCTGGTTAATGTACTCCTGTACTTTATCCTTGTGCACGATCGCTTCTTTGAAGGTGTATGCACCGGTTTTTGGAGAACGAACCGCTTTGATCACTTTAGTCCACACTTTTGCTTCTGCAGCAGCTTTTGCGTCTTTCTTGATCGCGGTTTTTGCTTGTTTTGCCATTTTTGTATTGTTTTAATGGTTTTCTTTACTGGCTTATCACTGTGATTAGCAGTTAGCAGCCTCCTCGGTCAAATCTACAAGGAGATTATTTGATTTCCTTGTGTACGGTCACCTTTCTAAGAATAGGATTGTACTTTTTCAGTTCAATACGCTCGGGCGTATTTTTCTTATTCTTGTTGGTGATATAACGAGAAGTACCTGGCTGACCAGAAGTTTTATGCTCGGTGCACTCCAGTATTACTTGTACTCTGTTACCTTTTTTTGCCATTTGTATACAAATTAGTGAATCCTGAAATTAGATGTCCTGTCCGGCTGCACGCAATTCCTTCACTACTGCATACAGGCCTTTTTTGTTAATGGTTCTGATACCATCTGCAGATATCTTCAGAGATATCCAGCGGTCTTCTTCCGCTAAGAAAAAGCGTTTTTTCTGCAGGTTAGGCAGAAATCTTCTCTTAGTTTTGATGTTGGAGAAGGAAACGTGGTGACCTGTTATCGGCTTCTTTCCTGTCACCTGACATACTCTTGCCATGATCGAAAAAATTTTGGAATGCAAATGTCCCAAATTAATATGGTATTAGCAAATATTGGCAACACTATTTATTAACAATATTTGTAAACGCCCATTATTTGTAGACAGCGCCGTGATAAATTTACTGTTCAGCTATTGCTAACCAGTGGATTGTAAAGTTAGTAATGAACCATTACCAGGGTCCGGCTGAAGTTAGCATCCAAGTCAGCCGGGCTGCAAAATTAAGGTATTGTTCTTTATATTCCAATTATATTTATCATATAATTTATACCTAATCTATCAGCCCTGCTTAACAATATTATTACAGGAGCACTACGAGGCTCTTCAGTACAGCGCCCAGGCGTACTGCATCTGCTACCCGTTGTGGTTCGGTACCATGTTTTATTACGGCTTCCTCATGGGAGGTTACGCAAAGTTCACAGCCATTCAGGGCGGATATCACCAGGCTTAACAATTCAAAAAATTCTTTTCCGAGTACGGGATTGGCCATGATGCTCATCCGGATACCGGCGGGGGCTGCGTTATAGAATTCTTTATTTACGAAGTGTTTGAAACGATAGTAAACGTTGTTGGCGTTCATTAGGGAAGTACAGCTGAGTACTTCGGCGATCTCTTTCTCGTTTGCTCCTTCCTGCTGGGCGAGTTTGCTGAAGGCATCCTGGAGGGCGGGCTGTTGCTCGTTGATTGCAATGGCCAGGCCGATGAGATAGGCTTCTTTCTTACTAAGGGTTTGTGCACCCAGGGCATTGCTTACGTTGATCTTCAGATCTTTCAGATAACGGGCATCGGTGGTAGCGAGTGATTGCAGGCGCACGGAAAGATCAGCTGCTGCTAATCCTACTGATTCTAACAGTTGAACGGCCGTATCCTGGTTTGATGTTGCGAACATATCTTATATCTATTTAGACGGTATTCCAGACCAAAGACACCCTTGGCGCTGCCTGTGCAGCACCCTTTACAGGAGATATTGAGCTGGGAACCGGAGTTAGTAAACGGAGGGAAGGTCATTGATCGTCCATGGGCGGCTGCCCATGGACGAGGATGTATATCGTGATATTAAGCGTTGAGGGTAGCTTCGCCTTTCTGCCAGTTGCAAGGGCACAGCTCGTCCGTCTGCAGTGCATCCAGTACACGCAGTACTTCTTTCACGCTACGGCCTACAGACAGGTCGTAGAGAGATACCCAACGGATGATACCCTGAGGATCTATGATGTAGGTAGCACGGTAAGCTACTTTCTCGTTAGCTTCCAGGATACCCAGTTCTTCTGCCAGGGATTTGGAAGTGTCAGCCAGCATAGGGAACTGAAGGCCACGCAGGTCTTCATGATCTCTTCTCCAGGCAGCGTGAACGAATTCGCTATCGGTAGAAGCACCGATCAGGATCGCATCGCGATCAGAGAAATCCTGGAAGTGCTTGTTAAATTCTGCAATTTCGGTAGGGCATACAAAGGTGAAATCCTTAGGCCACCAGAACATTACTGTCCATTTGCCGGAGTTTTTCAGTTCTTCGGAAGACAGTTCGTAGAACTCTTTACCCTTCTCGATAGATACTACAGCCGTTTTTTTGAACTCTGGAAAAGTTGAACCTACGGATAAGATTACATTTTTCATGTTGCTATTTCAATTTATAGATTTCGTAATGACCAGATCCTTGCGGACCATTATTGTTATAAAACCGATGCAAAGGTCACTTTACAAAGAGGATTAAGCAAATAGATTTTAAAAATGTGGTATTGAGATTTTCTATATGCCGCTAACGGAAGGGGCTGCACGGGGAGACAAAGGCAGCTGTTGCTGGGGTTGCCGCCATGCCATGTTACTATTGTCTAATATGTTAAAAACAATTAACGGTTTTTTGCTACTATACGTAACTTTTTGGCACGTTATTTAGTTATATTTA
Source organism: Chitinophaga pendula (assembly GCF_020386615.1). Lineage (NCBI taxonomy): Bacteria > Pseudomonadati > Bacteroidota > Chitinophagia > Chitinophagales > Chitinophagaceae > Chitinophaga > Chitinophaga pendula. The sequence continues at coordinate 1,650,718 of NZ_CP077769.1, read as the reverse complement.
GAAAGCAAAAATGGACAGGTATGAAACTTAAAAATGTACTCTTAGTAATCGTTACAGTTAGCGTTGCGCTCATCCCCCTGGTTAAAAACCTCCTTAACAAGAGAGACGAATTTGATGCCACAGAGGATCTGTTCATTTAAGATGATCAGTGCGTACGCCATGAACCTAATTTCAGCAACTACCCGCTTCCGGTGAAGGGGGATTGTTTGTGCCCGGCTCTGTACTTGTAACCTTCGGCTCTACGTGCCAGATAGACAACACATCCGCACCTAACTTCCAATTACAAATAGATAAGATACCGGGGAGATGTCATCACCTCCCGCGGCGAAGCCATTTTTGGTCAGGTCACTTCGTTGATCAGGTCTGCAAAATTCCTTATGCCCAGCATTTTGGCGCTGGTATATCCTTCTGCATAGGCGATCCCTACTAATTTTCCCAACATTTTAGCTCTATAGATCACGCTCTCGAAGAATTCAGGAGAGGAGATGTATGTCTGTGGTTCATTGTCTTGTGCAGCGAGGAACTGGGTGGTGTATGCCCGGATAGCTTCTAGCTTTCGATCCATCACCGGGGAGATATCGACTACGAAATCGGGTTGATGGTAGCGATCCTGCAGGAAGTGAAACACCTGTTTAGGGCGCCAGGCTGCCTGTACCTGACCATCGGCGGAGGTCTCGATCTTACGCAAACCTGACAGGAAGCAGCTATCTGCTACCAGTTTGGCAGCACGGCCATGGTCAGGATGTCGGTCATCGATCGCATTGGTGAGTACGATATCTGGCTGGTATTTGCGGATGGCCTGGATAATGGCCAGTTGTTCCATGCGGTCATTTTTGAAGAAGCCATCTGCCAGTCCCAGGTTTTCCCTGATCTCCAGGCCCATAATGGCGGCAGCGGCTTGTGCTTCTACGGCCCTTGTTTCAGGGGTGCCTCTGGTACCGAGTTCTCCCCTGGTGAGGTCAACCACGCCAGTCTTTAATCCCTGAGCGGCATGTACCATCAAGGTACCCGCACAGCATAGCTCTACATCATCCGGATGTACGGCTATTGCCAATATGTCTAATTTCATTGTGGTGGTATATTAATTATAATGGTTGGCAAAGATGGCGAAATTTCTCCATTTTGCTATGCGGCGGTGGTGCAGTCGGGGAGACTACTCTTTGTAGTGGACGAGCAGTCCCAGGCGTTTACCTTTTATCTTGTATGTTTTGAGTAATTCTTTGGGGGTGAGTATAGTTACAGAAGTGATATTCCGATCATTGACAGGCGCCAGGATGGACTCTTGCTGGCCGGTAACCAGGGAATCATTGACGATGTATTGTACGTCGATATCGCTGTTCTTTTCTTTCAGCAGATGGGCGTATTCTTTAGCGCGGTTGCTGAACAGGCGCTGGTAGCGCTGGCGGGCAAAGTCTTTTGTCTCTATATATATCACTCCATTTTCTGCCTGGCTACCATATTTCTCTACGGCTTTGCTTCCTTTGGCGACGGTGAGCATGGCGATCTGGTCGGGGCGGATCGTTTTCATCACATCGGGTTGGGCGACTACGCTGTCGACAACGTATACAGGTACGCTATCTTCCTCTTCTTGTGTTTCCACCTGTGCCCAGGCCAGTTGCTGCATGCATAAAAAGGCTATTAACCATATGATCTTTCTCATATAGTAAAGGTACTGATAAAATAAGGAGTAGTTGATTTAGTTGGATGATGCGCGATAATAGCGGTACATTTCGATTTCCTGTACGATGGCTTCTATATCCTGGTCATCTTTGAGGTCGTATTCGCTTTTGAGGTTACCGCCGAAGAAGAAGGCTACGGTTTGCCAGAGGCGGGCATTGAAGCCACCTTTGAGTTCTTTGATGATCTCATAGCAGTTTTCGCCGGTTTCCCGATGGATCAGTTTCATGAGTATCCGGCCCTGGTACATGGAAAGGTTTTCGAGTTTATCGCCAAACTGGGCTTTGAGTTCTTTTTCTTTGGAGGCGAGGTATGCTTTTCGTTGTTTCTTTTCTGTGATGGTAGCCAGCTGCTTACTTACATCCTTCAGGATATAGGCCGCAGATTTGGCGTAGGGGTAGGTTACGTATACGGCATTACGTAAGCGGGTCCAGCGTTCTCTTTCTTTGCGCAGGTGACGCGGGAGTTTTTCTGTTATTTCAAACAAATGGAGGGTAATGGACGGGATGGTATCCGTACCAACTACCACTGCGGGTACTGCCATCCCTTCTCTTTGCGGAGAAGTTTGCTCCTGCGCCCGGAGGTTGTTGTGGCACAGGCAGATGCAGATCACTGCGATTATGAAGGGAAGCCCTTTCCTGAAGCGGTTCATTGGCAATTAAGCGGATATTAGTTAACTAAAGTTACAGAAGGATTTCGAGATTTTGCGTTGTCCATTTTATATACGGTAAAATGGGGGTTAATTATTGTGCGACGGGTTTCAATTTCAATATTTTAATAGCGAAATTATCCATCATTTGTTCCACCTGTGGTACTGCTTTGGAGGTGATACTGCTACCGATCACATGTGCGCCGGCGCCGGGGATATCGATCAGCTGTTTCAGGCTATCGGGAGTACCCAGTTCACCGTGCATGCGTTTGATGGCAGACACGCGTACGGTAGGGTCCTGGTGGGCCTCATCCTTATAATAATAAAGGTCCAGTACCGGTTGTTTCACTTTGGCGAAGGTGGCCGGAGTCATGGTTGTTTCGAGCAGTTCCTGTATCTGGGTCACGGCTTCCAGGCGATATTTGGAGTACCAGTACTGATCTTCCAGGGTGCTTTTGCCGGGAGACTGGTTATAGTTCCCCTTTTTGACAAAGCGGGCTAGTTGCAGCCCCCAGTGGTTATTGGCCAAGAAAGCCAAGTCGTTATTGATGGCGATATTGGGTGACAGGTTGATCACGGCATACACGTCTTTGGGGAAGGTTGCTGCCAGTTTCAGGGCCAGGGTGCTACCGGTAGAAGTGCCGACCAGGATTACTTTGTGGCCCAGCTGTTTGCCGATTGCCAGGGCTTCCCGGGCATCTCTCCACAGTCCGGTGGCTGTCATGTTGAGCAGCGGTTCGGTGGTGTCGATGCCATGCCCATCCAGCCGGGATAGGAACAGGTTACAGCCGAACTTACGGGCAAAATCCCGGTGTACGGGGTCGCCTTCTCCCCTGCTGGCGCTAAAGCCATGCAGATATACGACACTGAAAGGTGTTTTATCGTGTAGGGAATCGTACCAGATGACCTGCGCTTCGTTATCCGGCTTGAGTTGATGCTGCTGTTCCCGGGTCCGGATATAGCGTTCAAGATCAGCCGCCTTTTCGGGTACGGCGGGTAATTGGGTTTCGTATACCGGTGTGGCGGGGGCCGGTCCTAGTAAATAAACGGCCACTAATGCCAACAGGGCAAAGAGGGATACCAGCAGCCATTTCATGGGAAATGATTTAGTGATACAAAGGTACGACCGAACGCGGGAATAAGGATTAAATAATAATTAATAAAGCGGCTACCGGGATACCAGCGTAATATTCGGGTGATCTGCAATGATCTCCAGCAGTATATCGAAATATGTCTGGCCGACACCGCTATTCAGTTCTTCGAGCTTTTGAGCGAAATGTTCCTGGTTAAAGGGTGCCCCTGGCTGTAATTTGTCTTCGTAATATTTTCTCGTGGCGTCAACACCTAACGCCTCCCGGCTATTTGCCATATCTTTCCATATCAACGTAACCCGTGTCGTCCCTTTAAATGCACCAAATCCACCGTATAGTAGATCATTGAAAGCATCCAGGCTGTTTCCCAATTGCCAGTCTTCACCGGCCATGCATACACGGTTTATTTCTGCATAGAAGTCCGGGATGCTATTGATACTGCTGCCTTCAATGATGAATTGTTGTTCCATGTTACTGATTGTTTAATTCTTCCCGACGGGCGATATGGCGTTTGAGGGCATATACGAGATGAATCATACCCCATAATATCAATAACCATAATGGGCCATTACAAAGCAATTAATAATATCCGGAATTTCATCCGATACGCTGAATACTGGGCGACCTCACTAGCTGCTCTTTCTCTTCAGGCGCTTATGTTTCCTGCTTTCTTCCTCCTGATACTCAATCCCCGCTTTCCGATCTTCACTTCTATCTGATCGCCTGCTTTGAATCCTGCTGCTGCCAGCCAGCGACCACTCATATTCAAACACGGGATCTCATCCAGTTTATGCGGTTCTTTTCGATTGGGAATATATTTTGCCTGCAACTTCAGGAAGCGGATTGTTTTGGCCATAGTGTACAGAATATGTGGGTAGTTAACAAGGCTACAATATACAACAACTCCCCGAAATTACGCTTTCCGCCGCCCTCTATTTCTTACCTCTCTGCTATAGGATATCTCATAAAACTTTTTTATCTTAATACCAGGAAACCTTGTTAATCCAACTATATCGGTACCAGCTTAAACCTACTTCAACTAACCCAAATACTCCACTCATTTTTTCACCTCAAAATTTCACGTCTTGAAAAATCTGACATCCTTCGGCAACCAGCTTAATAGAGCTGAAATGAAGAAAGTAAATGGTGGCGGCGCCGGCAAAACGATGGCGGCATGTCCTTCCAGATGTTTACCATTGACACCCTGGCCCTGTGGTTTCACCTGCAGATGCCTCGGCCTTACCTGCTCCCTGTTACCCAGTTGAGCAAACAAAAAGCCCCGCTACTGCGTGTAGCGGGGCCTCCAATAACGATATACAGTGATTAATTATCTGCGGGCACGTTGGACGATGCTCATCACAAACCCGGCGATCATAATGATGATACCTATCCAAAGTACGTTGATGAAGGGGAAGATGAACGCCTTCAGTACGATGTAGTCTTTGAAGGTACCGGATTCTTTTACCAGCAGTTCTATCTTTTTCTCTTCGGGCAATACTTTGTTGAACTGTACATACAGGGACAGTGGGCTGAGGGTATCCGGTACATTACCGGGATAGCTGCTGTCGCGCATGTAATAGATGGGTTGTAAGGCGTATTCTTCTGCGTTTTTGGTATATACTTTCAGTTTAGCGCCGATGGCCAGGTCTTTCTTTTCCGCCTGGTAGTTGGGGCTGCTGGGGTTAGCCTGCAGGGATTCCAGTACCATAAAGCCGCTGGAGAAGAAGATGGAGTCGCCGGGCTGTACTACGTGTTTGCTGTATTTGGCGGTGTCAGCCAGTTCCTCTTCTTTGATAGGTACGGCGGTGACGTAGGTGAAGATGTCTTTGGTCAGGTAGTGGCGGGAGGCCGGGTTAGGCGTCAGACCGGACTGGCCTTTGGTGTTGACGAAAGCATCCGGGTAGAGGTTGAAACGTTCTTTCACCTCACCGGTACCTTTTTCCTTCTTCTCGTAACGTACGACGAAGTAGGTCTTCGGGTCGCCGGCAGCGGTAGAATCGCCGGCATAGGTCACGTGATAGTCGCCCATCTGCACCGGAAAATTCTTGGGCAGCATGAGGTTTTCCCGCGGATTCTCTTTGCTCTCGGAGCCGAAGAAGCCGCCGCCCAACATCTGCATTTTATCGATGGAGATCACTTCTTTTTTGGAAGAGGAGATCAGGATACCGAGTAATACCAATCCGAAGCCGATATGCGCGATGGAGGCGCCGGCATTTTTGAGTTTCCCTTTCAGGCCGGTGAAGATATAGGTGGTATTGGCTACTACGGCATATACGCTGGCAAACAGCATCACGTAGATGGCGGCCAGGTAGCCGGCGCCTTGTACGTTGTAGTTGATGTTGCCGGCCAGGATGATCACTACGGTCGCTGCCAGGGCGATCAGCGTAGGCCACAGCAGCTTTTTGAATACCAGTTTGCCGGGGGTGTCCTTGTATTTAAGGAACTGTACTACGGCGGTCAGTATACCCAATACGATGGCGATCCAGATCTGTATCTTGTTGTAATGGAATACGGGGTCCAGCGGTGGCGCCATCTCCAGTTTGAACAGCTTGTTCCACACCGGGATGGAAGTGGTGAAGGTCATCTGGATGGCAGATATCAGCAGCACCAGGGCGCCTATGAACAGCCAGAACTCGCGGGAGTTAGTGCTTTCTTCTTTTTTAACAGCCGGGATCTCTTTCAGGCGGATGATGAACAGTATGAATGCCGGCAGTACAAATACCAGCATGTATACCAGCAGCTGTCCGCTCATACCGAGGTCGGTGAATGAGTGTACGGAGGTCTCTCCCAGGATACCGCTACGCGTCAGGAAGGTAGAGTACAGGATGAGGGTAAAGGAGATCAGGAAGAAGAAGATGGTGGACTTCAGGGCATGGCCGCTGCTACGGTAAGCCAGCAAGGTGTGTATACCGGCTATCAGCGTCAGCCAGGGCACGAGGGAGGCATTTTCTACCGGGTCCCAGGCCCAGTAACCGCCGAAGGTGAGCGACTCGTAAGCCCAGGCAGCACCCATCATGATACCGGTACCCAGTATCATAGCGGAGAACAGTGCCCAGGGTAGTGCGGGCTTGGTCCATTCTTTATAGTTGCGGGTCCACATACCGGCGATCGCATAGGCAAAAGGTACGATCACGGACGCGAAACCTAAGAACAATACCGGCGGGTGTATCACCATCCAGTAGTTCTGCAGCAACGGGTTGAGGCCGTTACCGTCTTTGATGAATTCGAGATAGTTAGCTTGTTTGAATATCGGCGCAGCCTGGTTCTCTTCTACCAGTCGCAGCAGCAGGAACGGGCTGCTACCCAGGCGATAGCTGAAGAAGTACATCCCTACCAGCATAGTCGCCAGGCATACCTGTGCGATGGAGATCAGCGCCATTACCGGCGCTTCCCATTGTTTGGCGCGGAAGATGAGGATCATACCCAGCACACTGTGCCATACGCTCCAGAGGAGGAAACTACCCTCCTGTCCTTCCCAGAAACAGCTCAGCAGGTATTCTACCGGCAGCGCCTTGGAAGAGTGCTGCCAGGCATATTTGTATTCAAAAAGGTGATTGGAGATGATATAATACAGGATGGCAAATACGGCGAAGACAGCAACGGTCTGGATACCAAAAGCCCAGCGGGCCAGTTTTTTCCAGGAATTTTGTTTCAGTGTATCCTTTTGTTGTACGGCAGAGAAGTAGGCTACAGCGGACACCAGCGATGCTACAAATGCCAGCAGGGTGAAAAAATGTCCTAATTGCCCGGGGAGTAAGTGTTCCCCTGTAAATGTTGTTTCCAAAATATACTACGGTAAAATGCGTGAATAAATGTGACGGTCACAGGCAGGAATAGCGAAATACGTCTGTTCCTGGTATAGGACCTGCTTGCCGGGATAAACGGCCTACCCGTTATTATGCCCGTTGTTTACTCACGGCCACCTGATCATCCTTGTATTTGGAAGGGCATTTCATGAGTATTTTATCACAGTGGAACTCGCCGTCTTTCATTTTGCCGGTGAGCACTACCTGCTCTGATTTTTCAAAATCGGTGGGTTTGGTACCCCGGAATATTACTTTACGGGTCTCCCCGGTCTTATCTACCACATAGAAAGCAAAATAGTTGGCATCTTTCATCGGATCATAGGTCATCGCCTGTTTAATGTCCAGCTTACCGATGATGTGATATTCCTTACCTTCTTTCTGTCTGGCAGTAGCAAATGTCTCGTAAGTGCTAAAGTCACCTACCATGGTCACTATCACCCCGATTGCCACGGCGATCACCACTAATAAAACAATACTTGTTTTCTTCATATTAGATAATATCTATAATTCCAGGTCTGCTGGGCGAAAATGTTGTGGCCAGTCTGTCGTACGCTATCTGCTTACTTCCTTACCCCCTTGTTAACAGCCTTACCGTTCCTTATCATCTGGTAACACCGAGCTTCCGGCCTTTTCTTGATTTTCCACCGGCAAAATTAACGTAAAATGAGGTTTCTATGACGCTTTTTTTATGGAATAGGTGAATAGTGAAATAACTGTCCTGAATAATATCATCATATACCGGCGGGTATCTGTAAGCTCCCCCGCGACCATTGGCCACCGCTACCAGCGCGGTATTGCATTCCATTATCCGTAAAGTGTAACTTATTCCTATCTTTGCGGCGAAAAATAGAAACGTACAGTATAATCATGGCTGATTTATCTCAATTTGATCCCAATTCGGTAGGACTGCTATCGAATAACGTATTTGGTCTCCCCTTCTCCGAGGAGGAAGCGAAGCTGGTATTGTTACCCGTACCCTGGGAAGTGACCGTTTCCTATAGCAATGGTACCGCCCGCGGTCCCGAGCATATGTTCAAAGCGTCCTTCCAGGTAGACCTTTACGACGCCGATGTAAAAGATGGCTGGAAACATGGCTTCTACATGATAGAGCCCGACCGTCACCTGCTCCTGCGCAGCGATTACCTGCGTAAAGAAGCGGAACTCTATATCAAGTTCCTCACCGAAGGGGGCGATATCTCAGAAAATGATTTCCTCAAAAAGACCCTGGTAGACGTTAACACCGGCACCATAGCCATGAACGAATGGGTATACCAGCAAACCAAAGCCCTGCTCGACAAGGGTAAACTGGTAGGCCTCGTAGGCGGCGATCACAGCACCCCCCTGGGTTATTTCAAAGCCATCGGCGAACATAAAGGCGACTTCGGTATCCTCCAGATCGATGCCCACTGCGACCTCCGCAATGGCTACGAAGGATTCCAGTACTCCCACGCCTCCATCATGTACAACGCCCTCAAAGAAGTACCACAACTTACCAAACTGGTACAAGTGGGTATCCGCGACTATTGCGAAGAAGAACTCGATTATATCAACAACAGCCAGGGTAAGGTAGTGACCTTCTTTGATAAAAATATCAAAGAACGCCAGTTTGAAGGAGAAACCTGGAAAGCCATCTGCGACAGCATCATCGAGCAACTGCCCCAACAGGTATATATCAGCTTCGATATCGATGGCCTCGATCCGAAACTGTGCCCGCATACTGGCACCCCGGTAGCCGGCGGCTTCGAGACAGAACAGGTGTACTACCTCTTCAAACGCTTACTGGCCAGCGGCAGAAAACTGATCGGCTTCGACCTCAACGAGGTAAGCCCTTCTCACGACGAATGGGATGCTAACGTAGGCGCCCGCATACTCTTCAAGCTCTGCAACCTGCTGGTAAGCGGTCTTAATGAATCAAAATAGTGTAATGTCCAATTTCCGTTTTCGTATACTCCACCCTGCCGTAGCGTCACGATTGCGTATGCAGCCCGTGATGCACGGCATGGCCGGACTGCTGTTCCTGTTCAATGCCATCGGCATTTACAACAGTATACAGGCCAACTGGTTCATGGCAGGGTTCTTCCTCCTGCTGGGTATCGCCAGCATGGCACTTCCCTTTGCCCTACGCAAACATCGTAACTTTACTGGCATCAATGCCATGGCCAGGATCATACAAGTGTTCGTGTGCCTCAGCGGATGCCTCTACTTCCTGTCGCACCTGTACCCGCTGGCAGCCTTGTTCATGCTGATCGCCGGCATAGGCCTGGGATATGTAGGCTGGGCCGAATACAAAATGTTCCAGCCCGCATTCGTTAAACTGGAAAATACCGGTATCACCGTACCCACCACCTTTTCCACGCACCAGTTCAGCTGGAACCAGCTGAATAACGTAATTTTGAATAACGATCTGCTCACCCTCGACTTCCGGAGCAATAAAATATTACAACTGGAGGTACTGGATAATATCCATCCTGAGCAGGCCGCCGCGATCAACACTTATTGCAAAAGCAGGCTGTAACTGCCTGGAAGCGTATATTACGCCACCAGTATGACTAACTAATCAGCATGAAGGAATCTCCTTATATACTTTATTCAGACGGCAACGGTAACATCTTTGAAGATACCTCTATGCATGTCACTGGCCGCGCCGGCTGGGATGCATGGCCCGTGCCTGTGGAAGAATGGATCGAGCTGCCCGACGGAGGCCAGCTGTATGAACTGCCTGGCCGCCGTGGTATCGGCATCAACGCCAGCACCGGCGATATGGAACTGTGCGAAAAAGGATGGGCCGTAGCTGCCTTCATCCCGCCTGCACATACCGGCCTCTTCCTCGCTGCCTACGAAGCATTACCCGACGCTCCCACCCTCCCACTCTTCTGCTATACCGCAGTAGGCTGGCTCGATGGTAAATTCTACGTTCCTGCCGTTCGTATCGAACAGGATATCCGCCAGGAATGCGCCGGCTTCGACGACAAAACCGTTAAACAGGGCGTACAGCAGCTGACTACCGCATATCCGCATAACCGCCTGGTACAACACCTGGCCAACAACTGCGCACTCACCTATCACTGCCCCGCCGCCCGTAACTACTTCATGGGCAGATGGGAATGCCCCATCCCCTCCTCTCCTGCCTGCAACGCCAACTGCGTAGGCTGCATCTCCTTCCAGCCGGAAGAAGAAAGCATCGTATCTACCCAGGACCGGTTACGCTTCAAACCAACAGCAGCAGAGATCGTAGAATATACCGTACCCCACCTGGAATCAGCCCCCTTCCCCATCGTCAGCTTCGGACAAGGCTGCGAAGGCGAACCGCTGCTCATGTGGGAAACCATCCGCGAATCCATCCTCGAAATAAGAAAACATACCGCCAAAGGAAGCATCAATATCAACACCAATGGCAGTAAACCCGATGCCGTACGTGCCCTCTGCGAAGCAGGCCTCAACAGCATCCGCGTCAGCATGAACTCCGTACAGGAACGCTACTATACGCCGTACTACCGGCCTAATAACTACGTATTCGCCGATATCGTAGAAAGCCTCAAAGTAGTACGCGAATTCGGTGGCTGGACCTCTATCAACTACTTCGTATTCCCGGGCATGACCGACAGCGTAGAAGAATATGAAGCCCTGCGCCAGCTTATCATCGACACCGACCTGTGTATGATACAATGGCGTAACTTCAACATCGATCCCGACTGGTATCTCCGCAAACTGGGCCTCACCGAAACCGGCGAATGCCTCGGCATGTCACAGATGCTGTCCCTCATCCGCGAAGAGTTCCCGCACCTCAAGTTCGGGTACTTCAACCCGCCAATGGAAAGGATCAAAGGCGACTACCTCTCCGACTTCGCCCATCACTAACGCTGTCTCTACTTGTAAATACAAAACGCCCCGGCAACATCAGGTTACCGGGGCGTTACTTTATATATTATCGCTTACTTTCCCAGGTTATAAATACCAGACAACTCCACCCCTTTTACATTAGCTCCTCTCTTACCGGTAGCTGTCTTGGCGTCGATCTCATATACCCGACACTCCTGTGAAGCAGGAGTGGTAATAGACATATACACCTTTCCATTTTCTACCAGCGCCGCCGCACCGAACTGTCCGCCATGTACCGGCACCCCGGCAACATCAGTAACCGTTTTGTTGAACAGGTCGACGACCACCAGCTTACAAGCAGGGATCGTAGGGTCCAGCGCTGCCCAGGCCTCGTTGTCCTTGCCGGGTAATACCATCCTGGCCACTACCAACCCATTACCCACATAAACAGCCGTAAGCAACTTACCGCCGGTGATCGTCTCCACGTCAAAGAAATAACCGGGATCAAAATCCAGCTGTCCACTGCGGATACGGAGGATACCGGACTTTTTGGTCACCTGCGTATACCCGGCCGCGATAGACGAGGGTGAGATGGTATAAATATCGCCATTCTCCGCCTTCAACATACAGGTAGGCGCACCGTAATAACCAATAGGGCCTGTTCTGGTATCTTTCATCGTGGTGATAGAATCCAGCCCAGGGTAACTATATACCGTTACATAAGCAGTATCCGTCAACGCGGTCAGCCAGGATACCCCATGCAAAGGATAGAACGCCACATACAACTTACCATCGTTCACCATCAGGGAACTGGGCCACTTATTCAATGTATCCTTATCGGATATACGATACAACGGCGTTACCTTCCGCTTACGGATACCTACCGAATTAACATCCACCAGCTGTATCTCACAATCGTAGGTACCACCGCCCCATGGCGCGCCCACGCCTACGATCGTCTGGTTGTCGCCCGTACCAAAACAGTCCATCCTGGCAAAGTTAAAAGTACCCTTCTGCTGCAAGGTCTTGCTGGCTGTCAGCTCATAGGCAACAGCCTTGTTCGTCTGTGCGCCATAACCGAAACTCACCACCGTATTACCGATCGCCCAATAGTAAGACCAGCCTTGCTGCTCCTTACCATTACCCTCTGCGGAAATAACAGCCGCCTCCTTGTAAATACTATCCTGTGCCACCAGATAGTCCGCACTTTTATTCATTCCTTTCGTACGCAATGCCACCACATAGTTACCCGATGTCTGGAAAGAAAAATGTTTAGGTTTATAACAGGCCACTGCTGCCAGCACCCCCGTTGTTACCAGGCTATATAAAAAAAATTTACGCATAGTAAATATGTTGGATCGTTGTGAATAGATTAATGGATGAAATATCTCAGCTTCATGTTAAAAGACCTGCCGGGTTTCTGTAGGCGGAAGTTGTCATACACCTTCGCATCACCGAGGTTCAGACATTCCGCCGTAATGTTGTACCGGCCATTCATCATAGCATAGGTCAGACCGGCAAATGCCGTCATCTGGCGGGGGATCACAAACTTATCCCCGGGATCTCCCTGGCTGGGCCAGAAAAGATAAAACTCCTCTACAAATGTGCCGCCGGCAGTGATCGTAAACACATCATCTTTACGGAAAGGCTTTTTCACATTGTAAGCCACATCTACGTTACCGAAATAATAGGGGACGTTCGGTATCCTATCCCAATAAGCGTAGTTACGGATGCCCTTCACCAGCTTCTTCACGTTCAGCGTATTCTGGTAAGTACCGTTCAGCTCAAAGGTGAAGATGTCCTTGTAACCATATTTCACCGTCCACTCTACACCAGTGGTCCGCACACTGTCTACATTCATATAGCGCCCCCGTGGGCCGGTAGCCTCCTGACGGATGAAATCGCCGGACAAACGGTACAACAGGTTCAGCTCTCCCTCCAGGCGATGACTGCGTAATGTCTTCGACACCAGCAGCCCGAAGTTGGCATTATGGCTATGCTCCGGCTTTAAGTTAGGATTGTCTTCTATCAGCAGCCCGTTGCCAAACATCTCCTCTCCTTCCGGTAAGCGCCATGTATTTTCATAGGAAGCCTTCACCTGTACAAAGGGCAGCACAAAGTAAGCAGCCGCCGCGCCATAACCGGGTTTGGTATAGCTGGCAGAGAGCGGCTTGTAATTACCCCATCCTGCCTCCGCATTCACGGCCGACATGCGGAACAGCTTACCAAAAACAGTAGCGATCAGTTTCTTATCTGTCGTCGTATACTGGTACCCCAGGCCGCCTATCTGCTTGGATAAAATGCTGGGATGCTGGAAAGCGATCGGGTATTTACTGATCGGATCTTCTCCCACCCGGCGGAAACGGTTGTAGGTATAGTTCAGGCTAAGCTGATGATGATCGTTCAGCTGATAGTTCAGGTTAGCCATAGCTACAGCATTACGATCGTTAAAGCGGAAAAGCGTCTTGTTGAAGTTGATCTCGCCGGAAGTGCTTCCCACCGTTTTGATCGTATAATTACCCAGCCAGTCATAATGCCGGGAGCTGCTATCCGTGATTCGGGACTTCACAAAACTATAGTTTGCATTCACCACCAGGGAAAGCCCTTTAGTAAACAGATCGCGTTTTTTATACTTTAACGTAGGTATCAGCGATTCACTGCTATTGTAAGCCTGTCCAACCACATCTTCCATGGTCATACCGGTCTGGATGTCTTTTTTATTACCCGCCGCGATCAGCCCGATGAAGAGGCGGTCAGCATAAGGCTTGCCGGTCACACCCAACTCCACCTGCCCCATAGTAGCCTGGTAAGCATCATGGAAACGGCGTATCCGTTGCACTGGTCCAAACTTGCCCGTCTCATCCGGTATCTGCACATCTACCTTAAAGTTGTTGTCGGCATAGTTATGAGCTGCACTCGCGTTGATAGTAAAACCTTTCTCCGTCGTATGCCGTGCACTAAAGGATGCCCGGTGCGTATTAAAGGAACCATAACTATAAGATACATCCAGGAAATGCTGCATGCCCTGGTTGGTGATCACATTCACCGCGCCACCCAGTGCATCTGCTCCCAATGATATCGGCACCACGCCCTTGTACACCTCTATCCTTTCTGCCAGGTTGATGGGAATATTGTTCAGCGAAAGCGCACTGCCAAAGTTGTCGATGGGTACGCCGTCTACAAAGAACTTAATCTGTTTGCCGCTGAAACCATTCAGCGTAAAGCTATAGTTGGAACCCAGACCGCCTTCCTCCCGTATACGGATACCGGTCGTTCTATTCAACACCTGGTTGATATCGCGGGTGGTATTATGCAGCCGTCTGGCATCGATGCTATTGATCGAAAACCCTTGTTCTTTTGCCCGCCGTACTTCTGACTTAGCGGCTACCGATACCTCCTGCAGCTTAGATTCGTCGCGCTCCATCGTCAGGTCGAGGGTAACCGTCTGACCGGCAGTGACCCGTACCTCCTGGTGCAGGCGAATATACCCCACCATGGTACTGGTAAGACGATAGGTCTGTACGGGAAGGCCGGTGAAATGGAAACGGCCGTTTTCATCCGTGCTGGTGGCTTTGTCCAACCGGGCGATGCGCACCGTCACGCCGGCTGCCGGCTGCCCGTCGGCAAAATGAATGGTACCGCTGATATGTCCGTTACGCTCCTGTGCCTGTAACCGGGAAACGGAGAAGGTCAACCCTAAACAAGCGATCAGGTATAGGAAAAGTGTGTATAGGAATTTTATAGGCATCCTGAATTGGTTGATATGAGCCGTAAAGGTCCTCCATCCCGGGTAAAAAGCTGCCGCGTATCAGGAAAACTATTGATCATATCGGGAAAAGCATGGTAGCAAAAAGCCCACGCTCCTGGCAGGAACGTGGGCTTATAGTTGGTCGTACAAATATTTTTGAGGATCAGGCGCTTGCCTGTAATTGGGTAGCGCGGATTTTTACATTGTTCATAGACCGGCGTAGTAAGATAAAACCCGTCGTCGACAGCAGGCAGAGACCAGTCGTGATATACCACCAGTTGTTGAAACCAAGCTGTTGCACCAGGTTGGCGCCCAGTGTAGGCGCTACAATATGCGCCACAGAGAAACAGATAGTATACAGCGCCGCATATTCACCCCGGTTATGATCCTGGCTACGTGCGATCCAAAAAGAGTTCATAAAAGGCATGCTCAACATCTCTCCTACTGTCAGCAGCAACATATACAACAGGGCTACTGCGCCGATCGGCGGGAATATGTTAAAGCAGGCAAATGCCGCCCCCATCATCACGGTACCCCTGACGATAAAGAAAAGATTATCCCGTTTGCCTTCCAGCCGGTATACTAATATCATTTCTACCAGTGCTATCAGCCCCCCATTTACCGCCATCGTCAATCCGATCTGGAATTCATTCAGCTGCATCTGCTCTTTAAAAAATACCGGCACGATCGTCATCGACTGGAAGAAACAGATCGCATTCAGCGTCACCAGGAAAATGAATACCAGGTAATATTTGTCGGCGTAGGCGCTGCCGCCTGTCACCGGCGCTGCCGCTTCTTTTTTGGGCTCCTTATGCACCACCTTCACCGGTGGCAACACTATACGCATCAAAAAGGCCGCCGCTATACAACTGATGCCATCTACCCAGAATAAAAGATGGTAGCTGATGGCGGCCAGCATACCACCTAAAGCCGGCCCCAGGGCAAAACCCAGGTTAATGGCCATCCGGTACAAAGCATAAGAACGTGTCCTGTTCTCCGGCGTACTGTAATGCGCAATAGCCGTCGCATTCGCCGGACGGAAAGCTTCTCCTATCAGGCTTTGGAAAAAGATAGTGACACAGATAGCCGTCAACGTCTGCATCTGCCCCAATATCATAAAAGAGATACCATTCAGCAACAAGCTCCAGAACTGTATCGGGTAAAATCCAATCTTATCCGCCAGCCGTCCACCTGCCAATGCCCCCAGCACTGCGCCACTGCCGAAACAGGCCATGACCCATCCTGCCTCCGCAATACTGAAATGCAGCGATTGCGTGAGATACACCGTCATAAAAGGAATTACCATAGAGCCGGTACGATTCACCAGCAACACCAATGCTAACCACCATATGGAAGATGACAGGCCGGAATATGCTTTTTTATAGATTGCAAACAAAACAAAATGATTTTGGAGCACCGAAACTACAGCATTAAATCATGTCGAAGTATGTCCAAATGATGAACCTCATTCGGACTTGATCAATATAGCAACAAGCTGATATCACTTACTTCTGTCCAATGCCAGCTTAATCGCCAGACCAGATAATACACCTCCCATCAACCATTTCTGTGCACGTACCCATTTAGGATTCGCCGCAAACCAATGCGTCAGTCTGCTGGCAGCAAAAATGATCAGCGAGTTGCCGGTAAAGCTCAATACGAGCAATGTACCCCCAAGAAATATGCTCTGTGCAAACACATGCCCGCGGGCAGGATCTATGAATTGAGGAAAGAAAGACAAATAAAATACCGCCACTTTAGGATTCAGCACATTGGTGAAAAAACCCATACTGAACAAGCGCAGCGGCCCATCTATCGATAGCGCTGCGCGATGCTCAAATAAACTCCGCCCCCCAGGCTTCACCGCCTCCCAGGCCAGGTACAACAGGTATACAATACCCGCCGTCTTCAATATCGTATACGCATAAGGAATGCTCATCAACACCGCCGTCAATCCGAAAGACACCAGCAGGATATGGAACAGGAACCCACATGCCACACCTACCAATGAGATCATACCCGCCTTACGTCCCTGCGTAATAGAGCGGGACACTACATACAACATATTCGGGCCGGGAGTGATCACCATTATCATGGCGGCCAGTACAAAGATGGCATACTGCTGCATCGGTATCATAGCAATCGGTCATTAAGTGAGGACACAAAACTACATCATTGTCAGCAGCTCCAGGTAGCCAATTCTTCGGCTTTCTTATAACATTCCTATAGCATTCCTATAGCATTCGTATAACATTCGTATAGTGTTTGTATAAGCTACCCCTATCCAAACTTATACAAACACTATAGGAAACGTATACAACGGGTATACAACGACTATAGCCTGCTTATACATTGCTTATAGCCTGCTTATACAAGCTATAAGCTGTATTTTTACAACACGCTGCCAATCAATCTACTAAACAAATAAAATAGTTTACCAAATTGATATACAATTACTTACGAAGTATTTTAACGACTAAAAGCTGCATCCCTCCGTTAAACATCCAGCCTAACGCATTACTTACACAATATTGCAGGAACAAAAAGTTACCTCCCGCTTGTTAAATGTCGCGGCCCACCACCATGCATTTAATCGATTATTAATATGCTTTCAGATATTCGTCATTGACTAATCAGTAGGCTACCTGTACCTTTGCGCATCATGATCACGACAGAACTGGCTCTACTTTGCTGCTTTTCCTTTGCAGCAGGCTTTATCGATGCGATTGTTGGTGGCGGCGGCCTCGTACAGACACCTGCTATATTGTTTATCTATCCACAGTACCCGGTAGCCACCTTACTTGGTACCACCAAGATCCCCAGCTTTTCCGGTACGGCAATGGCCGCTGTACAATATGCGCGACGCGTACATTTCAACTGGCCTTTGTTAGTGGTAACCGGCATCTCCGCCTTTATCGCTGCCACCGGCGGCGCGTCCCTGGCATCCGTAGCCCCCAGCCACTACATGCGTCCCTTTATACTCTGCGTATTGATAGCCGTAGGACTATACACCTTCCTGAAAAAAGATTTCGGGCAGCATACAGGGCAGGAAAAGAAAGTGCGTTATCCGCTCCTGTTAGGCGCTGCTATTGGCCTACCCATCGGCTTCTACGACGGCTTACTCGGGCCAGGTACGGGTACCTTCCTGATACTGGCCTTCATCACCATCATGGGCTTCGACTTCCTCCGCGCCAGTGCCTACTCCAAAGCCGTCAATGTCTGCTCCAACCTGGCCTCCCTCCTTTACTTCGGCACCCACGGCCATATCTTGTGGACCGTCACCCTCTTTATGGCCATCTCCAACCTGGCTGGCTCGTTTTTTGGTGCAAGACTGGCCATGTTGAAAGGCAACAAACTGGTCCGTAAAGTGTTCCTGGCCGTTATATGCGCTACCATCCTGCGTTTTGCCTATGATATATTCTGGCTGGGTAAATAGCAGATGGTAATCGCCGACATTAAAAAAAAATATTAACTTTGAAACCACGGCAATAGCCCGGTATTTATCATCAAGCGCGAATGACTCATATGCAGCAAAAGGAACAAACAGGACAAAATAATCTGAAAGCACTGGGCGTCACCATTGGCGTACACGCTTTGCTGTTAGTAGGTTTGTTTTTTGCCGGCTTCTCCGCGCCACCTCCATTACCAGATCAGGACCTGGGTATGGAAGTGAACCTGGGTACCTCCGACGACGGGATGGGTGATGAACAACCACTCAATCCCAACCCTCCGAGCAATGCCGCTCCTAATGCCGCTGCACCACAGGAAGAGCCTACGCCCACCCCTTCTGCCGACAATGCC
The DNA here is from genome assembly GCF_020386615.1 of Chitinophaga pendula. Lineage (NCBI taxonomy): Bacteria > Pseudomonadati > Bacteroidota > Chitinophagia > Chitinophagales > Chitinophagaceae > Chitinophaga > Chitinophaga pendula. Next base: position 1,632,127 of record NZ_CP077769.1, on the reverse strand, counting down.
ACCGAACAGGATATTGCCACGCAGGATGAAGAAGCAGCCCCTGAGGTGACCAAACCAGAGAAACCGGTCGTGAAACCCAAAGAGGTCACACCGAAAAACCTGGAACCCAAACCGACCAAAACAGTCAAGAAAAAATCAGACAACCCTCCCGCCCCGGTACCACCGGCTCCTAAGCCCAAGGCTGTATACACCGGTGGCACCTCCAATAGTGCCAACAGCGGTAACAATGCCAATGGTCGGAACAACGCTACCGGCGAAGGTAATACCGGTAAACCCGGCGACCGCGGACAGCTCAACGGAGACCCTAACGCAAAAGGATATACGGGAGGCGGACTGGGTGGTGGTAAATCAGACTTCCGCCTCAGTGGCCGCTCTGTATTAAGCACACCCCGCGTCACCTATGACAGCGACGAAACTGGATATATTACTATCAATATCAAAGTAGACCGCCAGGGGAATGTGATCGACGCATCCTATACCCCGCGCAACTCTACACTTAATAGCGCCAAATTGATCGAGATCGCCAAACGTGCAGCAAGAGAGATCAAATACAATGCAAGTCCAGATGCGCCGGAAATCCAATTCGGACCCGTTCGTTTTTATTTCAAAGTACAATAACATCCTTACCCGGACGTTTTAAGAACATCAACGCTGGGGACCATATCTTAAAACCAAACAACACTTGTTGGAGGAAAGGCCAATAGGTTCATTCATCCATGCGGTTTACCCTACTGGCCTTTTATCCAAGTAGAGATCTATGACTGTAAACTTTAGATGGCAGCTGCCGTTGCTCATGACAGCACTATCATTAGCGAACACTGCACACGGACAAACATTTCCAGGCTACAATACGAGCAACTACTCGGGTATCCATGGTATCATCTCTAATCCGGCTATGGGAGCCGGCTCCCGCTATAAATGGGATGTCAATATCGCCGGGCTGGACGTAAAAGGAGGCAACACCTACCTCAGCTTTCCCAAATCCATCCTCTTCCATATGCCTGATACGTTACGGCGTAATAAGGACTATTTCCTCGATACTACCGCCCGCCGCAAACAAGTCGCCTGGGCCAGTGCCGACCTGGTCATGCCTTCCGTACTATACGCGATAGACCGCAGACAATCCGTCGCCTTCATCTGGCGCATACGTGCCATGGGCAACGGCGGTAACATCAATACCGGCATCGCCAACTTCTTCAATAACTTTCCGAACTCACAATACAACGGCCGCCGTATCAACTTAGACAGAGGCGCCGTCAACGCACACCTCTGGAACGAATTCGGCTTCTCCTATTCCCGCATCCTCAAAGACGATGGCATCCATCGCTGGAAAGGAGGCGCCACCCTCAAAATATTGGGTGGTATGGGCGCCGGTTACGGCATAGTGCAGGATGCCAGTTTCGTACTCAACAACCAACGCTCCGGTACCATCACCTCCGGTACACTCAAAGCAGCCTACAACGAAGATGTCGACAAATGGGTAGACCAACCCTTACGTAACTATAAGCCCTTATCCAACCTTGGCCTCGGCCTGGACCTGGGCGTAGTCTATGAGTTCAACCCCGATGGCGACGGCGCCTATGATGCCGATGGCTGGAATCCCGAAGCAGACATGTACAAACTCCGCATCGGCGCATCCATCACCGACATCGGTGGTATCCGCTATAAAAAATCCCCGCTGAGTGCCGACCTCGACCTCACCCGGGCCAATATAGATCCCAACCAGCTCAAGTACCGCAACGGAGAGAGCTGGAAGACCTACTACCGCCGTATCAAACAATACTTCACACCTACTGAAACGGACGATAACTTCTACATGAACCTGCCCACCGCCCTGAACCTGATGGCCGACTACAATATCGACGGCCGCTTCTTTGTCAGTGCCAATGCCGTAGTCGCATTAACAGCAGGCGAAAAGGATGATAACAAGACCTACGCCATGACGCAGATACAGATCACGCCGCGCTATGAACGCCGCTACTTCGGCGCTTATATGCCCATACAGGTCAACCGCTTCGGACAGGCAGACGTAGGTGCCGTATTCCGCGTAGGCCCACTGGTGCTGGGCTCCGCCAGCCTTTTCAGCAACCTGTTCCGCAAACATGTAGATCATGCCGATGCCTTCGTAGCCCTGCGTATTACGCCGTTCAATTTTCAACGCAAGGACAAACGCCTGAACTGTCCTCCCTACTAAGCACTTGTATCCACCACTCATAACGCTGCCTGGTCACCAATTGGAGATCAGGCAGTACTTTTTATTATCTTTACGTCTCATCATCAGTTATGGATCAGACGCTTTATCAACAGACGCTGGACTACCTGTACCAGCAGTTACCCATGTTCACCAGGATCGGCGATGCCGCTTTGAAAAAAGACCTCGACAACACCCTCGAGCTATGCAAACGCCTGGGCGATCCTCACAAAAAATTCAAATCCATCCATGTAGCCGGTACCAACGGGAAAGGCTCTACCAGCCATATGCTGGCAGCCATCTTTCAGCAGGCAGGCTACAAAACAGGGCTCTATACTTCCCCGCACCTGCTCGACTTCCGTGAGCGTATCCGTGTAAACGGACAGATGACGCCAGAAAGTTTCGTCATCGAATTCACCGAACAGATGCGCAGCGCAATGGAAGAGATACAACCGTCGTTCTTCGAAATGACCGTGGCCATGGCCTTCCAGTACTTCGCTCTCGAACAGGTAGACATCGCCATCATCGAAGTAGGCCTGGGTGGCCGCCTGGACAGCACCAACGTCATCACACCCGAACTGTCCGTTATCACCAACATCAGCTACGATCATATGCACCTGCTGGGCGATACCCTTCCTGCCATCGCCCGCGAAAAAGCAGGTATCATCAAACCTGGTATCCCCGTCGTGATAGGAGAAACACAGTCCGAAACAACAGCAGTCTTCCTCGAAACCGCCGCCGGCAATAACGCACCTATCACCTTTGCCGATCAGCAATGGCTGGTACAAAGCACCCAACTCGATACCAGCAGCATGCAGCTGTCATTGCTGCATACCGCCAGCCAGCAGGTATGGCCGGTGTCGCTGGATCTCAACGGTCAATACCAGGAGAAGAACCTCATGACCGTACTCAGCGCCGCCAAACAAATGCAGCAATTGGGCTGGGAACTCAGCGAAGCAGCTATCCTGGAAGCACTGCGTCATGTCAAAAAATTAACCGGCCTCAGAGGACGCTGGGAAGTAATCAGCCAGCATCCGCTCACCGTATTCGATGTAGGACATAACCAGGCAGGCATCGGTGAGATCGTACAGCAACTACGCCACCAGACCTACCGGCAGCTGCATATCGTAACCGGATTCGTAAAAGATAAAGAAGTGGAAAAAGTGCTGCCTTTGTTTCCGCAGACAGCACACTATTATTTCTGTAAGGCGCAGATACCGCGTGCACTCGACGAACAGGAGCTGTTCCGCCTCGCCACCGCACATGGCCTGAAAGGACATGCCTATGCCACCGTACAGGAAGCTTTTTATGCCGCCAAACAACAAGCGCATCCCGAAGATATGATACTGGTATGTGGCAGCTTTTTCATCGTTGCAGAAGTATTGTAAATAAGAACGCTGCTATTGCAGCCAGCCTAAATGTAAAAAGGCATAGAACAAGCAGGAAATATGCAGGCTTTGCATGATCTCCTTATTACGCAACAGCGTCATCACCTCTTCCCGGTCCATCAGCAGGATTTCGATCTCTTCCGTGTCATCCAGGTCCTGCTCTTGTACCTTCTTTCCTCCTGTCGCCAGGAACATATGTGCATAGTTATTGCTCGATGCCGGATTAGGACAGATAGTACCCAGTAATGTTATGTCGGCAAAATCATAACCGGTTTCTTCCAGCAGCTCCCGCCGCATCGCAAACTCCGGTGAAGGGTCCGTAGGGTCCATAGCGCCCGCCGGTATCTCCAGCAGCACCTTACCGGTACCATGTCGGTACTGCCGTATCAGGATGATCTTTCCTTCTTCTGTAATAGCCACTCCATTTACCCAGTTGGCATATTCCAGTACATAGTATTTTTCCACCAGCTTACCACTCGGCATCACACAGCTGTCCTGCCGGGCGGTCAACCAGGTATCGCGGTGTAAATAGGTTGAACTCAGCACTTTCCACTCTAAAGACATTATTGACTATTTTTTATGATTAATACCAGTTGTTACGATCTTTCAGGCGCGTAATGTGTGCCAGATGGTGTTTACCATGCCAGGCATACATCCCTGCTGCGGTGCGCAGGTCAAAAGAGCGGCCATGTTCAGGATGTATGTAGGCACGTGCCCATTGCTCTTCGGTGAGGGAATCCAGCAGGTTCGTCCAGCGGGTATGTAAGGCATGCAATAAGGTCAAGCTCACGTTGACAGGCGTGTTACTCACATCCGGCAACAAAGCCCAGGCGGCTTCATTATAAGGGCGGATCAACGGTGCTTCTTCTGTAAGGGCCAGCTTAAAACGGGTATAAGCATTTAAATGGCTGTCGGGCACATGATGTACGACCTGCGCAACGGTCCAGCCATCCGGCCGGTAAGGTGTGTCCAGCTGATGTGCATCCAGTTGCTGCACTTCCAGCTCGATCAGCGTAGGCAGCACCTTGATCTCGTTGATATAACTCTTCAATATCTCGTCAGTAAACACTGCTGGCGGCTCATACTGGCCGATCGGAAACTTGAGGTCGTATAGCGGGTCCATTCAGATGGTTTTATTTTTTCCAATAAAAAAGCGCTTTCGTTGGAAAGCGCCAGTGTCTTTATGCTTCTCTCAGGTCCTTGCCCGTCAGGTGTATGAAGACATCTTCCAGGTTGGCCTGTTTTACTTCTTTTTTTCGTTCGAAACCACTGGCCACCAGGTTGTCGATCAGTGTATCCGGCGAGTCGATCGCGATGATACGCCCGCTGTCGACGATCGCACAGCGATCACAAAGGAACTCCGCTTCATCCATATAGTGTGTGGTGATCACCACCGTAGTACCCTGTGCACGTACCTGCTGGATGAGATCCCAGAGGTTGCGTCTGGCTTGCGGATCGAGCCCGGTAGTCGGCTCGTCGAGGAAGATAATACGAGGCTTGTTGATCAGCGTCGTAGCAATGGAGAAACGCTGTTTTTGTCCGCCGGACAGCTCTTTATACTTGGATTTGGCTTTGTCCTCCAGGTTGAAACGGCGCAACAAGGTTATCGGATCTACCGGCTGATTATATAAACCGCCAAACAAAGCGATCAGCTGTACCAAGTTGAGGTTAGGATAATAACCAGAGCTCTGCAGTTGCACCCCGATGATCTCTTTGATGCTATCCGGATCTTTGTCCAGGTCCAGGCCGTTGACGATCACCATACCGGAAGTTTTCTCACGCAGTGTTTCGATGATCTCCAGCGTCGTGGATTTACCCGCGCCGTTAGGTCCTAACAACCCGAATATCTCATTCTCATACACATCAAAACTGATCCCTTTAACAGCTGTGAAGTCACCGTATTTTTTCACCAGTTCCTTTACTTCGATCATCTTCTTCTTTTCCATGGGGCCAAATTAATACAAAAATGCACAACGATCAATGATATTCCCTGGGAGTAGGGCAAAGTGCGAAGGTTGCGACACAAAAAAGCCGTTATAACGGCCCCGGTACGGTGGCTGTTACAACGGCTGTCCATTGCCGGATGGCAGGCTATTTTTTGATAAATACCTGTGTAAAGAAAGTGATCTTCCCCTTTTTCGCCGCTCCTATGCCGATCAGGTTGTAATTGCCCAGCATGTTCTTACGATGGCCGGGACTTTTGATCCAGCCGTTCACCACGGCTTCGGCATCGAGGCTGCCATAGGCTACATTCTCTGCAGCCGCCGCTACCCTACCCATTTTTTTGGTTACCACATCTACCCGCTCTTCAAATCCTTCGTGTCCGAAACCGGTACGGCCGCTGGCCATATCGCGGCTATGCTGCTCGGCCTGCTGATTGATCGTTACATTCATTTCCAATGGCGCTAATCCTTTGGACTTCCTAAATTTGTTGGTGTAATAGAGGATCTGTTCTTCCAGATTGCCTCCTGCGCTGCTGCTGTCACGGCGTGGTACTGCCGACCTTGTACAAGCGGTAACCTGTAAGGCGACGAACGTGAACAATAATACAAACAGGCTCTTTTGATTTTTCAAGATATACATATGATAAGAAATAATGAACACCCTAAGAACGGCGGTCTGTATATACAAAGTATGATACTGTCTAAAAAAAGCGACCGCTGCCTATTGCAGTTTATGCAAAAATCCGGCCGATCTGCTACAAGCCGGTACGGGCAGCTATTACCTGTTGAAAAGTGCTATAAAGGCATGAGTACCTATACGGTATTGCGGAGCAGGTCGAAGTGTTTGGCGTATTACGGGGGGGCGACCAGGTGATGACCCATTCGAATGACGAGATGAAGTAGTGCGGTAGGGATATAAAAGAGGCGGGATGATCTCCCGCCTCTTTTCCGTTTTTATCCATCACAACGGTGCTATATTGTGTAGTATTAAAAAGTAGCGACGTTGTAGAATTGCAGGCCACCGTTGCCGGTGACGTTGATCTTCATTTCCTTGCGGGCGCCGCGAGTGTCGTTGACAACGAGCGTCAGCTGGTTATCGCCTTTACGCAACGGGATGCGGCAGGTCTGTATCTGTGCCGGTAATGTCTGCCAGTTGCGGGTATCTGCTTTTTCGGAAAGCAGGTTATACAGCTGTAGGGCGCCCGCCATTACTTTACGGGTGTCGTCTTTTTCATCATCGTTGCCTTTGACGGCTATTTCAGCCAGTTTCTTCACGAGCAGGCGTGACAATGCGAGGCCTGCTTCTTTGAGGAATCGTTCTTTCAAGATGCTTTGTGCGATGACGTTGATATCTTCCGCTTTTTCGAAGGTGCGTTGCGTGCTGTCGGCGGTGATGGAGCCGGAGGTATAGCCCAGGTCTTGCAGGGCATATCGCGGATATGCGAGCCGGAATGTCTGGAGGTCAGCCAGTTTTACTTTATCTCTATCGACCCCTGCGTCAAAGATGACCGGGAAGCTGAAGCCGCCGGCGGCATCGGTGAAGAAAAAGCCCCCCTCTTTATTTACCAGGGTGAACGTGATATTTTCCTCTTCTTTTACGGGTGCTTTGCCATTTTCCCAGAATACGATGAGTTCTCCGCCATTGAGGGTAGCATCTGGTTTGGCTGGCAGGCCGAATATTTTGGCGTAACGTTCTGCCTCGTCATAGAATCCGTTTTGCCAGGCGGTGCGGAGTACATCTTTTTTCAGCTGCAGGGGGATGGTTGTGCCGTAGTATTGCTGTTCTTTATGCTGAAGGAATATATCTGCGGCATTGCGATAAGAGATAAAGGCGTTGTTGACATCGCGGGCAGCTTCGTAAATCATGCCTTGCATCATGAGGGAGAAAGCGTCTTTGGAATACCGGTTGTCTTTATCGTTGAATTTATCTTTTTGTTCGCCGGAACGGAGGGTGATACGACGGGCTTCTACGACGGCATCTTCATATTTGCCGAGGTATACGTAGTTGAGTGCTTTATAATAGTGGATCATAAACCGTTCGAAGTCTTCTCCTCTGTAGGTTTGCATCATCGGGTTGACGAGTGTGCCTACGGCGATATCTTTTACGGATGCGCTACGGTTTGATTCCAGGAAGCGGTCGGCTTCGTTGAAATAATTATTGCTACTATCGTATGCTTGTTGGAGGTGAGCGAGGCGGCCTTTTTCGACCAGGTACAGGAATTGATTTCTTTTTGCTTTCAACAGTTTGTTTCGATTGATCTCCTGTTCTGCTTTTTTGTAATTGCCCTGCATCACCGCATCATAATAATTGCCTATTCTTCCGTGGTAAGTGGCGCACGAGAAGAAAAAAGGCATTAGCATGCATAATACTAATGCCTTTCTGCAGGCGGTGCTTAGTGTTAAGACCATACTACTGCTTATTCTTTTAATCGGCCTGTTGGCGATGCTTAGTTCTTCACGTATTTAGCGATCTTTTTATCGCCTATCCAAACTACTTCGTTGGACTGGATGTCGGTCAGTTCGAGGTTGACCTGATAATATACTACTTTCTTCTTTTTGTGTGCATCGACGATGGAGTTGATGGAGCCCTGGAGGATGTAGTCAGCGCCATTTTCCATACCGAATTTCTTCATCGTAGCGGTGGTAGCGTTAGTTTGCTGATCGGCTCTTTCGCCACGCAGTTCTTCTCTTTTCTTGCCACCTTGTACCAGTCTTACTTTTTGTCTTTGCAGGAAGGAGCGTTCTACATCTTTGATAAAAGTCTCTGCTTCGATGTGTTCGTGGCTTTTGTTTTGTACCATACCTACGATAACGGTGGGTTTTTTGCCCTGGTGGTTGGCGAGATAATCACTGAGCCAGTTGTCGTTGAGGATGGTGCTGGTCATTTCGTCGGCTACCATACGGGAGTCGGTGTTGTTCCAGCCGCCGCTTACGTCGATCTGTTCATTGGTATCTACGCGTGTAACTGTTCTGGAGCAGGAAGCTGAGAGCAATACTATGCCTGCTGCTGCGATGAAGGGCAGCCATTTCGATGTAAATCGCATTTCCTATTTTTTAGATTAGAATGTAAGTAATTGTGTACGTGAAAATATTATTACCACTGGAACCACCAGTTGCCGGTACGGAATCCTACAGAAGGTCTCATGCCCCAGTTCCAGAAGCGGTTGGTATAGTCCCAGGAGCTGTAGCGGGGGCGGTTCATTCGTTCGAGGTGCCTCCATTCGCGGCGTTGTTGTCTGCGTTCTAATTTAGCTTCGTACCAATCATAGGCTTTATAGGTTTCTTGTGATGTGACGCTGAGGGTACGGGTAAGGGAATCTGACATTTTCATGTACCTGGCCTGACTCTCTGCATAGCGTGGATTTTGTATGTCTTCTGTACCTGCCTGTGCGAACTGTTGGCCGAAGCTCTGCAGCCCCAGGAGCAGCAGAAAAGAGAGTAACCCTATTGTGTTAAAGCTGCGCATAAAGAATGATTTATGGATAATTCGTTGTTGCTGTACAGTTATATAACGCGTTATTACCGCAAACCCCCTACCTATTAATGTTAAAAAGAACTTAAAATAGTTCTGTTTGCTTATTAACCTATCCATTAAGGGGGTATTGTTAGGATAAAGTTACGGAAAAAGGGTGGATATAGCGGGCGGGTGGTGGAGAGTGGCGGGTGGTGGAGAGTGGCGGGTGGCGGAAAGTGGTGGGTGGTGGGTGGTGGAGAGTGGCGGGTGGCGGAGAGTGGCGGGTGGTGGAGAGTGGCGGGTGGCGGAGAGTGGCGGGTGGCGGAGAGTGGCGGGTGGCGGAGAGTGGCGGGTGGCGGAGAGTGGCGGGTGGCGGAGAGTGGCGGGTGGCGGAGAGTGGCGGATGGTGGAGAGTGGCGGGTGGCGGAGAGTGGCGGATGGTGGAGAGTGGCGGGTGGTGGAGAGTGGCGGATGGTGGAGAGTGGCAGAAAGAAAAAGGGGCTGCCGGTTTGGCGCCCCCTGTGGTACTATTATATCCTATCATTAAAGTGATCAGAATTTGAATGCTACGCTGGCGGAGAGGCGGCGAGGCATTTGTTTTTCTACGGTGGTCCAGCCGCCGAAATATTCTTTGTTGGCGATGTTGTCGAGTTTCAATGCCAGGCGATATGCTCTTGCATTGTAGAAGATGCTGGCATTCAGTATAGTGTAAGCCGGGAGGGTGAACAGGCCGGTAGCTTTGTCGTTGGTGATGATGTTTTCGCTGGCGTAGTTACCACCGAAACCGAGGCCGAGGCCATTAGCCGGGCCACTAGGGATGGTATAGCTCGCCCAGAAGTTGGCCAGGTGTTCGGGGCCGGCGGTGGTAGGCCTTCTGCCCTCTACGTTAGGCGCTGATTTGACCATTTTGCTATCGTTATAGCCGTATCCTGCGATGATATTAAGACCAGGCAGGGGGTTGGCATTCAGATCCAATTCTACGCCCTTGCTGCGTTGGGAACCATCCTGCACGGTGTAGTTGTAGCTTACGCCGTTGATGATAGCAGATGCGGAGCGGGTCATGTTGGTGACCAGGATGTTGTAATAGCTGGCAGTCAGGTTCAGTTTACGGTTAGCGGATTCGTATTTTACGCCGGCCTCTATCTGGTTAGCCTGTTGCGGTTTGATAGTGAGGGCTAATTCCGGGATTGGAGGATTTACGGGCGCCAGGTTACGGAAGCCGTTCATATAGTTGGCGAAGATGCTCAGCCTGTCTTTCAGGGGCTGTACGATCAGGCCGAATTTAGGTGATACGGAAGTCTGGCTGTAGTTGCCGGTCTTGGTATCTTTTGTGCGATCTACGGTGCCTTTGTTATCGAAGTGATCTACTCTTACACTGGCCATGGCGATGAGCCAATCGGTTACATTCAGTACATCGGATACGTAGGCGCTGTAAGTATACGTGGTAGCGGTATTCCAGGCGCCTCCGCCTTTCATAGCTGCCAGTTTAGCGTCTACTGCCTGTCTGTTGAGTTGTCCGTAACGCGGATCGAGTTTATTGGTTGCGTTGAGGGAGTCGAACAGCAGGTAGGGAGCGTTGTTATTATCTGTTTTTATGCTGAGGAAGTCGATACCTGCTACTACCCTGTTACGGAGGGAGCCGATCTTAAAGTCGCCGATGAAGTTCTGCTGGATATCAGTAGCGATGGTAGTGGACTGCTGGTGGTAGGCGAAGCGGCTCAGGATGCTATCATTGGGTGTACGGGGGGGCGTGCTGCCGGCATCCAGGAACATGACGTAGGAGTAATATCCGCGGCTGCTACGGTTGCTGCTGGATACGATAGTCTGGGAAGTCCATTTGTCGGACAGTTTATAGTGAGCCTGCCCCATGATGTTGACGGTAGGTGTTTTGTAGGTGATATCGTTGCCGGTGAAGGAGCGGTTGAAGTCGATGCCCAGTTCTGCCGGTGTTTTAGCGATCAGCGGACGTGCCCGGTTGAGGAATACCATGAGTGTGTTAGTGCTTTCTCCGTTGTACAGTTCTGCGTTGACATTGAATGTGAGGCGATCGTTCACTTTATAGAAGAGGCTGGGTGCGACGAAGAAGGAGCGTTTGAAGCCTGCGTCCTGGAAGCTGCCTTCGTAGTGATAGGCGGCGTTGGTACGGAGGAGTACTGACTTATCTTTTGTCAGCGGCGTATTGATATCTGCGGTGAGACGGTTAAGGCCGTAGGTACCACCGGTGTAGGTAAGTTCTCCGCCGAATACATCGTATGGTTTTTTGGTGACGATGTTGATCAATCCGCCGAAGGAGATAAGGCTACTACCAAACAGCGTACCGGAGGGGCCTTTTATCGTTTCGATGCGTTCGATATTGGCCGGGTCCATGTTGCCATTGGAGATGCCAGCGATACCGTTGACCATGGAAGGTTGCACGCTGAAGCCGCGCATAGAGAAATAACCAGCGCCATCTCCGGGACGGCCGGTAGATGACCAGAGGCGGTTTACACCCGGTGCATTTTTCAGTGCGTCATCAACGGTGGTGATCATCTGCTCTTTCATGAGTTCTTTACTTACTACGTTGTATACCTGCGGATTTTCCAGGTTTTTGATCGGCAGGCGGGCTACGTAGTCACTTTCTTTTTTCAGGCGGTTCTGTACGCCTTCTATGGTTACTTCGTTCAGCTGAGTGTTGGATACTTTCAGTTTGATATTTATTACGGCAGTATTACCTGCTTCTACATTGACCCGTTGTTCTACCGGTTCGTAGCCCATGAGGGATACCTGTAGTTTGTAAGAGCCGGGGGCTACCTTACGGAAGTTATACTCTCCTTTTTCATTGGCGACTGTTCCTCTATTGACTTCTTTGATCTGGATGCTGACATGGGCACCAGGCTCTCCATCGCTGGTAATGATGGTTCCTTTGATCATTCCTGTGTTCTGTTGCGCATAGGTTGTGGTTACCAACAGCAAAAGCACGGTCACCAGTTGTATCATTGTTCTTAGCATGACAATATTATTTTTCTGATCTGGCGCGCAAGTTGACAAGTATATAATTGTTAGGGAGATCAGATCGGGAAAAAGATTTTCGATATCCGGAAAAACAAGGCCATTCAATATGGTATGTATTGACATTTTAACTATGTGTCAGAGAATCGTCAAAAGATGTGTGCAGAAAATAGCGGCCCCGACTATTGGAGCGGTGGACGCGAGGTATACCTGGGATATACGAATGTTATGGGAATGATACAGGAGCGGTGGACGCGAGGTATGTCTTTTAACTGGAATAAAAAGCCTATGTTTGTGGCACGAATAGATGTTGCAACTTATATTATCAACAATAATTAATCAGTTATGGAAATAGGTGTAAGTATGTTTGGCGACTTAGGGTACGATGCGGCAACGCGTACGTTTCAGTCGCCTCAGACAAGGCTGCAGGAAATGATAGCGGAGATCAAGCTGGCGGATGAGGTAGGGTTGGATGTGTTTGGTATTGGGGAGCATCACCGGCCGGATTTTTCGGTATCGAGTCCGGAGATTATCCTGGCGGCGGCGGCGACTGTTACTAAACGTATCAAGCTGGCCAGTGCGGTGACGGTATTAAGTTCTACGGACCCGGTGCGGACATATCAAAATTTTGCTACGGTGGATCTTTTATCCAATGGGCGGGCGGAGTTGACGGCGGGCCGGGGTAGTTTTACGGAGTCGTTTCCTTTGTTTGGTTATGATCTGCGGGATTACAATTCATTGTTTGCCGAGAAGCTGCAGTTATTGCTGGCTATCAACGACAACGAGGTGATCAGTTGGCAGGGTAAACACCGGGCGGCGTTGGAGCAGCAGCAGGTGTTGCCACGTGCGGTGGACAACCACCTTGATATCTGGATAGCGGTAGGCGGTACGCCGGAGTCGGTGGTACGGGCGGCCCGGTTAGGGTTGCCTTTGGTAATCGCTATTATCGGCGGTATGCCCCGGCAGTTCCAGCCCTTTTTTGAATTGTATAAAGAGGAATATCTGAATGCCGGCCATGATCCGTCGAAGATGCGGTTGGCGACTCATTCGCATGGGTTGGTAGGTGAAGACGGGCGTGCGTTGGCGGATCGTTATTTTCCTCATTATGAGCGGCAGATGGACCGGATAGGCAGGGACAGGGGGTGGCCTCCTTATTCCCGGCAGCAATTTGAAAGTGGTCGTGGCCGGGAGGGTGCATTGCTGATCGGTGAGCCTAACGAGGTGATCGACAAGATACTGTATCACCAGGAGATGTTTGGGCTGACGCGGTTTGTGATGCATGTGGATGTGGGTGCTCCTTCTCACCAGGACCTGATGAAGACGATAGAATTGCTGGGTACTCAAGTGGCACCGGCGGTGCGGAAAGCGGTTACGGCGAAATAATTCCTACCAGCTTTTTATATTAAAAGTAAAGGATGGCTATATGCCATCCTTTTTTCATAGGTATAGGGTGTTGGACAGTGTTATACTTTGTTGGTCTGTTCGCGATAGGTGCTTTCGAATATGCGGTCGGCGTTACCTGCTTCGAAGCCTTCGCGGCGATGTTCGCGTTTGAGCTGTGCCGGCGGCAGGTGTATGAAGGCTGGCAGTATGCGACGTTCTGCGAATTCTACGTAGGAGCCAGCGATGGGTGAGGTGGCTCCGTTGGCGAAGGTGGCGGTAATCATACCGGCGACGGTACTGCTTTGGAGCAGTAGTCCGTCGGGGCTGGTTTTGATGGTGCCGCCGGCTGTATTGAGTGTAAAGCCCTGTTGCAGCAGGAACTGGTTGAAGTCTGCTACGGTGTTATATCCCGGAGGGAGGTGGTGTACGCTGATGGTGAAATGATTGAGATAGTACCGGTTGTAGATGACCCAGGCGGCGTATTCGCTTTCTTCCAACAGGGCCTGGTAGTCTTCCAGAGACGGCAGCGACCATTGACTGCTATGCAGGAATTCCTCTACTGCGGCTGCATTGTCCAGGTCCAGCATATCTACCGGATTGGCGGTCACCTGGCCGGTGAATTGATGGATGCGATGTTGAGCTGCTGTGGAGAGATCTGCTACGCGCAGTTCGCTGATGAAGATGCGGGGGTAATGTGGTGCGGGCGGTGCGTACCACCAGGCATCCAGTTTCTTTGCATTAAAATGGTAGTGTTCTTTTTTCGTGTAGCCGTAATGCAGGAATATTTTTTCCAGTGATCTGATTCCCAGGTGTGGAACACCCATGGTGCGGAATGCGATATGATCATTTTCTATGTCGGCGGCTTCGGCGATGATGCCTTTATGGATCATGGCGTTGGTGATGGCGGTTACGTCGGGCACGCGCTCCTGGTATCGGCGCATTAGGCCATGCAGGACCTGATCGAGTGTATGGTGTGTCATGTGTTTACTTTTTGATCGGTGTTGTTTGCAGGATGTTATCCAGGTGAAAGAGGAAATCGTCGGCGTTTTCTTTATTGAATACCAATGGTGGTTTTATTTTGAGCACGTTGTGGAGTGGTCCATCGGTGCTGAGGAGGAAGCCACGTTCTTTCATTTGTTCGACGATGTCGTCGATCTCCGGTACGGCTGGTTCGAGGGTGATGCGGTCGCGTACCAGTTCGGCGCCGATGAAGAGGCCATGGCCACGTACGTCGCCGATGATGGGATGTTTGTCCATTAGTTGGCGGAGTCCCTGCAGGAAGTGGTCGCCGGTAGTTTTGGCGGACTGTTGCAGTTGTTCTTCCTGCATGACTTTCAGGACAGCTTTGCCGCAGGCCATGGAGACGGGATTACCGCCGAAGGTATTGAAATATTCCATGCCATTGTTGAAGGCATCGGCTATTTCCTGTGTGGTGATAACGGCTGCCAGTGGGTGGCCGTTGCCGATCGGTTTACCCAGTACGACGATATCGGGTGTAACCTGTTGCAGTTCGAAGCCCCATGTGCACGCTCCTACCCTACCGAAACCAACCTGTACTTCATCGGCGATACATACGCCACCTGCTGCGCGTACGTATCGATATACTTCCTGTAGATAACCCGGCGGCAAGGGTATTTGTCCGCCGACCCCCAATAATGTTTCGCAGATATAGGCGGCAGGAGCTTTACCATTGGCCTGCAGTTGTGTGATGATATGTTGTACATCGGCGGCGTATTTGGCGCCCGCCTGTGTATCATCATACCGATATGGTCCGCGATAGAGGTCGGGATTCAACGCTTTGTGTGTATGCGGGGGTTTGCCGAAGCCTCCTTTGCCATCGAATTTGTAGGGGCTGAGTTCCATGGCGACGGTGGAGGTGCCATGGTAGGCATGATCGAGTACGATGACGTCGCGTTGTTTGGTAAAGTGGCGGCTCATGCGGATGGCGAGGTCGTTGGCTTCGCTGCCGGAGTTGGTGAAGTAGCATACCTGTAGTGGTTCGGGCAAGGTATCTGTGAGCATGCGGGCATATTCGACGAGGTGATCGTGCAGGTATCGGGTGTTGGTGTTGAGGCGGGCGGCTTGTTGTGCGATTGCCTTTACGACTGTCGGGTGGCAGTGGCCGACATGGCTGACGTTGTTGACGCAGTCGACGAAGGTACGGCCCTGGTCATCGTACAGGTATTGCAGTGCGCCTTTCCATATTTTAAGTGGCTGGCGATAGCTGATGCTGAGGTTACGGCCGACATGTGTCTTGCGTGTTTGCAGCAAGGCGGTATGTGCTTCATTTATGGTGATGCAGGGTGGGAAACCTGCGGCGAGGCGGAATGCGTTTTCTGCAGCTACCGGGTTGATCTTTATCAGGCGGTGGAGGAGGTTCCAGGCGGCATTTTCGGTTACGAAGTGGAAGGTGTTGGTGCTGCCGGCAGCGGACAGGCGTGCGGAGTTGGTGACGCTGATGCATAGACGAGCGGCGATCAGATAGTAGAGTACCTGTATCTCCTGTAGTTGCAGCGAGTATGTCTCGTGATATCCCTGTATTACTGCTACCGCTGCTGCGAGGGGGTCGTGCTGGTGGAGCATTGCGTAGGTGCAGGCGATAGCGAGGTTGTTGATCAGTTGTGAGTAGACCATATCTCCGAAGTCGATGAGGCCTGTTACCCTGTTATGTTTCACCAGTACGTTGTAGTCATTGGCATCGTTGTGCAATATGGCTTTACGCAGGTGAGGCAGTACGGGCAGTACTTCTGTTTCAAATTGGAGGAGGAAGTAGGCGGCGAGGCGGCGGCGTTCCGGATCGTGTATATGTTCGAGGTGTTGTGATGCGATGGCGGTGTTGGCGAGGTCCCAGGTGATATCCCGATGTGCGGCCGGATGGGAGAATAGGCGCAATGCATGGTCCATGCGGCCGAGGAAAGCGCCCAGGCTTTGTAGCAGGGAGGTATCTGCTGAAGCGGCGGTGACCCAGGTATCTCCTTCGAGATAGGTAAGTACGCGCATGTACAGTACTTCGGGGCCGGTGGTGATGACGGTGAGGCCATCGCCGTTACGGTTGAGTAATACCCGTTGAAATCCATTGCTAACCGGGGACTGGGCCAGGTGTTGCAATATGCGGACCTGTGCATCGAGGAAGTACAGGTTGTGCCGGATGCCGGCCAGTTTACATATATAGCGATTACCATCGGCGGTCTGTAAGAGATAGTTTTGTTCATCGTATCCTTCCAGCGGCGTGATGCTTGCCTGCAATCCATAGTGTATATGGAGTAAGTTATCCAGTTGTGCGGTTGTCAGTTGTGTATTCATCATGATCTATTCTACGCTTGTTTTATCCAGCATGAGCAGTACGTGGGCTGCTGACCAGCTGAAGTGGATGGCATTGAGTCCTTTTCCGGTGAGGGGATGATAGTTTTCGTACAATGGCCGGCTGTCCTGCATGCCTTCGGCGTTGGTCCAGAGTTTATGCAGGAAGGTATCGGCTATAGCGTGTAGTTGATAGCGTTGTAGTCCATTGACAGCGAAGTAGAACTGGTCGAGCCATACGGGGCCTCTCCAGTATCCGCGGCGTGGATCGAAAGCCGGGTGAGCGGCAGACAGTACGGGTAGGGGTACTTGTGTGTTGAAGGTAGTTGGCTGCTGTAGTATGTTGGCGATGTTTTGTGCCTGGTCTTTGCTGGAGAGGCCGGCCCAGAGGGGTAGCCATCCTTCGGCGCCCAGCACTTTGACGAGGGAGTCGCCCGGCAGGCGGCGATCGTAGTAGAAGCCTGTCTCTGTGTCATAGAAGCGGCGATCGATGTGTTGTTTCAGTTGTGCTGCCTGTGTGTGCCAATGTTGTGCCGGTTGTTTGAGGACGGCGGCTAATGTGGCCAGGTAATTCTTTTCGGCGTAGAGGTATACATTCAAGTCGACGGAGGCCTGGTCGAGGGACCAGGCGTGGGGGCCATTTTGCAGCATGCGGGCGTTATCGAAACGTACGGCGTTGTCCATGCCGCTTTCCCAGGCGGCGGCGATGCGGGTGCCATCAGTGGCGCCGAATTCGCAGAGGCTATCGCGGTCATGGTCGCGGTTGGCGTACCACCAGTGGTGGTATTTTTCCAGCAGCGGGTACATTTCTTTTACGAATGCGGTATCGTGCGTGCTGCGGAATACGGCATTGACGGCCCAGGCTGCCAGCGGCGGTTTGGTATCCCGCCAGTTGTTCTCTGTCGTGTCGGTGTAGATGCAATCGGGTACCATACCGGCGGTATCCTGGAAGTCGAACATGGCGCGGATATTATCTTTTGCCAGCTGTGGGTGGAAGCGGGTGAGTGCGACTGCCTGTTTCCAGCTATCCCATGCCCAGAAGCCATAGAAGCCCTGGTAGCTGGCGGAGGGGAATACGCCGTCGTGATGTAATCCTTTGGTAGCGCTGCGCCAGTTAGTGAGCAAGGTGACGATACATTTAGTACCCAGCCGTTGTTGTGCCGGAGCGACGCCTTTGAGTCCTTTTTGGAGGTAGTTGTTCCAGCGTTGTTGGTTGGCACGCAGCAGGGAGGTAAATGACGATATCTGCTGGTGTTCCGGTGTCTGTAAGGCGTCTGCATTATAGGATTGGCTTTGTGTGATGCGGCTGGTGTTGCCCGGTGGTAGGGAGATCTTTTTTGTGGCACTGTATCCTTCTTTGGCAGTGGTGATTTGCCAGGTAGGGGTATCGTACCGGATGCGCAGCTGATGGCCACCTTTTTGCAGTTGCAGGAGCAGGTCGCCGGCCGGGCGGCTGTAGCTGGTAGCCAGCAGTACGTTGGCCGACCATTGCAGGTCGAGGGTGCGCGATTGTTTGGCTGTATTCTTTATCGTCGCTTGTATGACGGCTGTGTTTTTATTGCTATACAGCAGTTGCATGTTTACCTGCAGGCCCGGCAGTTGCCAGGTCTGTACGAGTATTCCCGGGTAATAATGCACGGTGATGGCGGACATGGGCAATTCTCTCTCGTTTTCGAATATGCGCAAGCGGGCGGTGTTATGGCCCAGCCAGCGCCCCTGCATGTCCATGATGAGGGGGCCGACGAAGGCTCCATTATCTTCTTCACGAGCTGGCAGTGCGTAGGCGTGCCAGGCGCCCTGGTCGGCGAAAAAACCAGCAACGGTGTTATTGGTATCTTTTACCTGGTGTCGGATATCGAGTACATCCGGGAACTTTTGCCTATCTGGTTGCTGGGCCTGCGCGTGCAGGCAGCCTATGCCTATGAGGGCGGTCAAGTATCTTGTAATTATTCGCATCGTTCTTTTGCCAGTGTGCCGGCGTTGGCGCCAGCGGGTAATGGTCTCAGGAGGAATGAGTAGTGATAGTTGCGGCAGGGGATGCGATATTGCGGGTGTGCTTTGGCGCCCCAGCTGTTGTCGCCACCCACGCCTGATTGCCGGTAATCGATGTTCCAGGTGATGAGCGGTTCATTGGTCATTGATCCACCATGTTTGTTACGGGAGCGATCGAAGTCGAGCCGTTGTTGGTTGAAATGCAGTATACCGGTATTCATGAGGGAGTCGCTGGTCATGATCCAGCCGCTTTTGTTGGCGGCTTGCAGTGCTACCCAGCGGATGCCGGTGCGATAGCCGCTTTCCTGTGCTCTTGGGTAGGGATGAAAGAGGGCATCTGCTTTTGCGGAATAGACAGCTACCTCTGCTGCGAAGTGCCGATCGGCATAATTATCGAAGGGCCCTCTTCCCAGCCAGCTTACGTTGTCGTATGCCGGGAGCACGGACATGCGCATACCGATACGCGGTAGTTCGGGCATGGTGGTATCTGCCGGGAGGAAGTCGACGCTGACGTTGATATCTCCGTTGGCCAGTATGCGATAGGAGGTATTGTATTGCACTTTTACGGTGGGCAGGAAGTGGCGGGTACTTATTGTTATGCGGAAGCTATCCTGTATGGAAGCGGTGATCGCCTGCAATACGGCACTATCTGCGGCATGTTGCCATACGGCGGCGCGTATCTGCATACTGTTGCCAATATCGTTGTCGGTGGCTGCCCGCCAGAAATGTGGCATGAGTGGACTTGCCATAAGAGCGGTGCCATTTGCTACAAGCTGATGCAGCCAGCCCCGGGTCTTACTGAAGGCAGCGGTAAAATGATCATTGCCGATGCGAAGTTCGTCCGCCGTATCCTGTACCCGCAATGTGGACAGCATAGCGGTGTTGAGTCGTTGCAGACGAATAGGTTGGTAGGCAGGCAAACGATATTGTTCTGTGGCGGCTACCCAACCTTTGGGTAACAGCGGTGCGGCAGCGTTGGTGGAAGCCTGCCAATGCAGGAAATATTCCACTCCTGGTTGCGGATGTATGGGAGGCAGTGGTATTGTCACTACGGTATCTGTGCCTGGCCGGAGTTGGATGGGCGGCATATTGGCGGCGGTGATATGCCTACCATCGGCCCGGAGGGACCAGCGTAAAGTATAGGCGGACAGGTTAGTAAAGTCGTAGTGGTTCTGTATACGCCATTGCTGCATGGAGCTGTCTACGGGGGTGATCCGTATGTATTGATATACTTTCCTGACTTCGAAGGCCTGGGGATGCGGGGACCGGTCGGCGGCGAGCAAGCCATCGGCGCAGAAGCTGGTATCGCTGGTAGCGCCTACGGTACCCATATCACCGCCATAGGCCCAGATATCGCGGCCCTGTTCGTCTTTACGTTTGAAGGTCTGATCGGCGAAGTCCCATATGAAGCCACCCTGTAGTTGCGGATGCTGATAGATCAGTTCCCAATCGTCGAGCAAGTTGCCACCGCTGTTGCCCATCATATGGGCGTATTCACAAAGTATGAGCGGCTTTTGCTGCTGTTGCTGTACGTATCGTTTCAGTACGTTGACCGGTTTATACATGGGGCAGTAGATATCTGTCCATGCGTTATCCCCTCCCCCTTCGTATTGTACGGGCCTGGTGGGATCGACTGATTTTATGTAGTTATAGGTTGTTTTAAAGTTGTTGCCGAAAGCGCTTTCATTTCCCAATGACCAGGTGACGATGCAGGTATAATTTTTATCGCGCTGTACCATGCGGCGGGTACGATGGAGGTAAGCGGCTTCCCAATCGGGATTATCTGACAAGGTCTTCATGGGATGCAAGGACATGCCATCACATTCTATATTGGCTTCATCTAAGACATAGATGCCATAGCGGTCGCAGAGTTCGTACCATTCTTCATTGCAAGGATAGTGGCTGTTCCGGACGGCATTGATATTATATTCTTTCATGGTCCGGATGTCGCGGATCATCTCTTCTTTTGTGATGACCCTGGCGTTGTACATGTCGTGTTCATGCCTGTTGACGCCCTTTAACTTGATGGGGGCGCCATTTACCAGGAAAAGACCATTTTTGATCTCTACGTTGCGAAAGCCCAGTTGGTGAGCGATCGTTTCCAGTACTTTTCCTTGTTTGTCTTTATGAGTGATGAGTAAAGTATATAGGTTGGGATGTTCTGCGCTCCAGGCGCTGATGTTGGGGATGACGGCATCCATGTTCCAGACGGTATCCTTTGCTGGCAGCCATTGGCGGGACAGCAGTACTTTGTTTTTATCCAGCAGTTGTACTTCTAGTTGCTGGCCGGCGGCGGTGCTACCTGGTTGTTGATTTAATGTTAGCTGCAGTTGCAGGCGGCCATCGCGATAGTTATTGACGAGGGAAGGTTGCGCGAAGAAGTCGTACACGCAGGCGGGCGGTCTTGCGAGGAGGTATACAGAACGTTCGATGCCGCTTAGTTTCCACATGTCCTGTCCTTCGAGGTAGGAGCCATCGTTGAATCGGAATACCTGCAACGCCAGTACGTTATTACCTTTCCGGAGAAAGGGTGTGATATTGAATGTTGCTGGTGTTTTGCTGTCTTTGCTGAATCCCAGGTATTGGCCATTGATCCAGATATAGAAGAAGGAGTTGACGGCGCCGAGCTGTATCCATACCTGTTTGTTCTTCCAATGTGCGGGTACCTGAAAGGAGCGGCGGTAGGAACCTACCGGGTTGAAGGCGGCGGGCACTTTGGGTGGATTTGGCGGGAAGGGATATTCGACATCGGTGAAGATGTAGCTATCGAAGCCCGCTGTCTGCCAGTTGGCCGGTACGTTTATCTCTTTCCAGGCGGCATCATTGAAGGATGGCAGCTGGAAGCCGGTGGGGCGTAAGGACGGGTTGCTGACGATATTAAACTTCCATTTACCATCGAGGGATTGTACCCATGGGCTTGGAAGTGTTTGCCGGAGGGCTGTTTCGCGGGAGGCGAAAGGAATGAAATGAGCCCGAGGCGGAAGTGTTCCCTGGGAGGTATGACGCGGGTTTTCCCAATCGGGTTGTTGTGCGAGGGCGGTCATTGGCCAGCAGTAGCAGGCGATGCAGATCATCAGCTGCAGGTACTTCTTGGCGGCAAAGGCGTTAGCAGCCGTTTTTAGAACGGCTGCTAACGGGAGGTGGATTAAACTGATCATACTCACTGTTCCATTTTTATAGCTGCGATAAAACCTAGTGTGCCATTGGATTGTTGACTGTTTCTTTCAGCGGGAGCGGGTAGAATGCTTTGTCCGGGCTGAATGTTCTGCCAGCTTCCTGCATCTTTGCGGGTAGCAGGCCCCATCTGCGGAGGTCATAGAACCGGCAGCCTTCGAGGGTGAGTTCCATGACCCTTTCGTGCATGATGTAGCGGAAGACGATCTGTTTGTCGTTGCTTTGTAATGGCGGCATGGCGGCGCGGGCTCTTACACGATTGACGAGGTCCATGGCTTCGCCAGGTTTGCCCAGTTCGTTATAGGACTCTGCCAGCATGAGCATTACGTCGGCTAATCTTACGAGGGGGACGTTGATGGCATTGTCTCTTCCCAGGCGGTTTAAGGAATCTGGTATCCATTTGCGGAAGGCGACGGTGGTGGCGTTTTCTCCGAAAATATCATGGTAGGTATAGCCATATGCTCTTCGTGTGGCCGGATCGTTGAAGTAGGGATCGTTGAATAATATGGTGGCGTAAATGCGATGGTCATAGTTGCCATCGGTGGCTACTCTTCCCTCCTGCTGCATTTCTTTCAGCAGTCTTCCGGTGCCATATATTTCGCCATATCCACCCATTTCGCTGGCGGCCATCCAGTCGTTCAGATAGGAGGAGTAGGAGGCGCCGTTGTTGACATCGGCGGTTTGTTGCAGTTCGAATATGGACTCGGTTGTATTTCTACCCAGGCCATTGAACATGTTCATAAAGTTTTCTGTGAGTTTATATTCGCCTGAGGCGTATACTTTACCCAGCCAGGTGGCGGCATCGGTGTAGTGTGTGTGTGCGCTTGCTTTTTCTTCTCCTGCGCGGTAGAGGTATATTTTACCCAGGAATGCCTGGGCGGCGCCTTTTGTTGCGCGGCCCAGTTCTGTTGCCGGGCGTGCGCTTCTGAGCGGTAAGGTTTGTTCTGCCTGTTTAAGGTCGTTGCAGATAAAGTCCCAGGATTCTTTGCGGGCGGACAGTTGTTTGGGTATGTCTGTTTCGCTGGCAGGTACTTTTTCGCGGATGATGATGCGATCGAAGTTAAGCAACAGGTTCATGTGATAGTAGGCGCGGAGGAAATGAGCTTCGGCCAGTATCTGTTTACGGGCGGCATCATCGATCGCGGCGGGTGGCATGGCGGTGACTTTTTCCAGTACCTGATTGGAGTAGTAGATACCTCTGTAGTTCTCTCTCCAGAGCAGGTCGATGGCGTAGTTGCCTGCGGTGAAGTTGAAGTTATAGTGTTCCATCCACCAGGAGTAGTTGTAGGCGTCATCGCCGGGTTGTACATAATCTTCGCGGTAGAAATTGCGTACGGAGCGGGCTTCGACGTAGTTGTCCCAGTATACGAAACCTTCTATTTGGGAGTAGGCGGCGGCGAGGCCTGACAGTGCTCTTTCTTTACTGGTCCAGTAGGTTTCGCTATCCAGTTTGTCGGGAGCGTTTTGGTTAAGGACATCTTTTTTGCAGGCGGAGGTCATTCCCAGGGTCGCTCCGAGCAAGCATATATATAGTATTGTCTTTTTCATGGTTGTCATGTTTTAGAATGATAGCTGGGCGCCTAACATCACCTTTTTGTTCTGTGGGTATTGCATGCGGTCGAGGCCTGAGTTGAGTACGGCAGTTCTGCCGATCTCGGGATCGAGGCCGCTGTATTTGGTGAAGGTGAGTATGTTCTGTGCGCCTACATATAGCCGAAGCCGTTGTACGTGGATGTGTTTCAGCAATGCGGTGGAGAAGGTGTATCCCAGCTGTATTGTTTTCAGGCGCAGGTAATCGCCTTTTTCCAGGAAGCGTGTGGATTCTCTGGCGTTGCGGTTAGGATCTCCCAGTACGGCTCTTGGCATATCGGTGTTGGTATTTTGTGGTGTCCAGGCGTTGAGGGTGGTATTGAGGAAATTGCGGCCGGCATCCATGCCTTCGAGTTCGAACCGGTTGCCATTGTATATTTTGTTGCCAGCTACGCCCTGGAAGAATAGGGCGAGGTCGAAGCCTTTACAGGCGGCGCTGAGGTTGAATCCATATTCGAGGGAGGGGAAAGCGGCGCCTTGGTAGGACTTATCATTTTCGTCGATGACGCCATCGCCGTTGGTATCTCGGAAGCGGATATCGCCTGCTTTGGCGGCAGGTTGGAGGGGTTGTCCTTCTTTGTTTTTATAGTTTGCGGCGGCATCGTCGGATTGGAAGATGCCATCGGCTTCATAGAGATAGAAGGCGCCGATTTCTTTGCCTGCGCGGGTTTGGTTAGCGATGTGATCGGAACCGAATTTGAGGCCGGTGCCGTACAATGTTTGTCCGTTGTTGGCGAGGCTGAGTACTTTGTTATTTACGGAGCTGAGTACGCCGGTTATGCTGTATTGCCAATTTTTTTTCTTTTCGCTGTAGGTGACTTCGAGTTCCCAACCTCTGTTTCGGATCTTACCGACGTTGAGTACGGGGTTGTTGAGGCCGGAGGAGGGTGCTACTTCTTTGGTGATGAGGAGGCCATCGGTTACGTTGTTGAAGAAGTTGAAGGCACCGCTGAGGCGGTTATTGAGTAATGCGAAGTCGAAGCCGGCGTTGGTGGAGCGGCTTGTTTCCCAGCGCAGTTTACGTTCTACGAGGTCCTGTGCGATGATGCCTGTCCAGGGTGTTCCGCCGGATCCCTGCACGTATCCGCCGAGCCAGGTGTTGTCGACATACATGAGCGTCTGGTGGTCATAGAATCCCAATGCGGATTCGTTGCCCAGCTGGCCGTAGCTGGCGCGGAGTTTCAGCATATCCAGCCATTTGATGCCTGCCATGAAAGGTTCGCGTTGGATATTCCATCCTGCGGATACGGAAGGGAATATGCCGTATCGGTAGGCCATGTCGAATTTGGAGGAGCCATCGCGGCGGACGGAGAACTGGAGCATGTATTTATCGTCGTAGGCGTAGTTGATACGGCCGAGGGTGGACAGTCTTACATATTTATTGCGGCTGCCACCGGCGCCGAAGGTGCCCCCTTTAGCGCCATCGATGGTGACGAAGGAAGGGTCGAGGAAACCGCCCGGTACTACCTGTTCTTTTATCTCTCCATCTACGACGGTTCGTACGATGGTTTTACCATCGGCGGTTACGTTGAGCCAGTCGTTGGTTTGTTCCTGTGCGGTGTAACCCGCCATGATGTTGAGGGAATGTTTTCCTTTTAGTAAGTCGTAGTACAGCAGGTTTTCCATGAGGCGTTCGCGATAGTTGGAGCGCTGGTTATATAAGTTGGCATAGGGTGTTTGTCCGTCGTTCGGGTTGATACGTACTACGGGGCGGAAGGTATAGGTAAATTCGTTTGCGTTGATGAAGTTGAGGTTGCTCACGAATTTGAGGCCTCTGTATAGTTGTGCGCTCAGGCGGACATTCGCATTAAAATATTGTGTGTTGGTGTATCCCTGCAGATAGTGGTCTGCGGCGAGTGGGTTCTGGTATTTGGGCAGGTTATCGACCTGGAGGGCGTAGCGATATTTTTCTGCCGGGTCAAATACTGGCAACAGCGGAGACTGGAAGTAGGCTTCCCTGGGATTGAATTTATGTGCTTCTGCTCTTGTTTCGGAGTAGGTGATGTTGGCTTCTATGGTGAGGAAATCTTTTTTGTATTCGTTTCGGGAGCGGACGGTTTTCTTTTTGAAGCCGGAGCCTACGTAGGTTCCTTTTTCATTGGTGATATCGCCGCTGAGGGCGTAGTTGATAAAGTCGCCACCGCCGCGGAGGTTGATATTATAGTTTTCTGCTGTTCCCTGTTGGAGTATTTCATCCTGCCAGTTGGTATTGACACCAGTTTGTTTGGTGACGAATGCGGGCGGTGTTCTGCCTACATTTTCGTACATCATTTTATGTACTTTTTTGTAGCCATCGGCGTCCAGGAGATTATATTTCCGGGTGGGATTGACGAAGCTGTAGTAGGAGTTGAATTCGATGAGTGGCGGTCCTTTTTTGCCTTTTTTGGTGGTGATGAGGATGACGCCGTTGGCGCTGGTGGAGCCATATATAGCGGCGGCAGCGCCATCTTTGAGTACTTCCATGGAGGCGATATCGTTGTTATTGAGATAATAGGGGTCGCCTGGTGTGCCATCGATTACGTAGAGGGGTTTGTGGCTGCCGAAGGTGCCGACGCCTCGGATGCGGACATCTGCGGCGGCGCCTGGTTGTCCGCCGGCGTTTGTTACGGTAAGGCCTGCTACCCTACCCTGTAATGCATCGATGGGGTTGTTGGTGGCCATATTTTGTACGGTTTCTCCTTTTACGGAGGAGATTGCGCTGGTTACGTTGCCTTTACGTTGGGTGCCATATCCGACTACTACAACCTGTTCGAGTTGTTTTACGGAAGGGCTGAGTGTGATGGATAGTTCTGAGCGGCCCTTCAGGGGCAGTTCTGTTGTTTCGAAGCCGATGTAGGATATTTCCAGGACGGCATTGTCGGGTACATTTTTGAGTATGAACCGGCCGTTTACATCGGTGAGTATGCCATTGGAGGTACCTTTTACTTTGACGCTCACCCCCGGCAATAGTTCGCCGGAGGCTGCTTTAACGGTGCCGGTTATATCCGGAGTGGCGGTGGCTGTCTTTGGTGAGGGTGCGGGAGTCGGTACAGGTTTGACCCATATCATGTCCTGCATGATCTTAAATTCCAGGCCGGTGGCGGCGCTGATCTCTTTGAGGAGTTCTTCTACGGTACGTACTTTTTTGTCGATGGTGAGTTTGGCGGTACGTTCGAGGTCGTCGCGATTGTAGGAGAACCTGATCTGGGCATTTTTCTCCAGGTAGTGGAGGATGCTGATCACGCCGCTTTGCTGGAATCCTATGTTCACTTTACTTTTGAGGCCATCCGTTACCTGTACCCAGGACAGCAGCAATACGGTTGCGGCCATGCAGCACACACGGAGGGCCATTCTCCTGTATTTACAGGAGTTGCGGTTGTATTTCATAACGTCGGTAGTTTAATAGTTAGCTTACGATAACAGTGAAGCTGAGATGTTTAATGGCTGATAAATAGTTGTCCCTTTTTTTGATCGATCTTAATACCGGTGATATATGTGATAGCAGTTGTGACGTCCTGCAATGATTTGTTGATGAATGTGCCGTTAAAGTGTACTGTTTTGTACGGGCCTGTTGGCAGGTTGACTTTTAGGCCATACCAGTTCTGGAGGGCATGTGCGATGTCTTCGAGGGAAGCATCTTTGAACAGGAGTTTGCCCTGTTGCCAGTTTTCTTCGTAGTTGATGTCCATGGGGACGTTGCCGATATTATTTTCTTTGACGGCGACGGCTTGTCCTGGTTGCAATTCGCGTTGTTGTTGTTTGCCGGCGGCTACTTTTACTTTGCCGGACAGCAGTGCGATGGTGACGGTGCTATCGAAGTCGTAGGCACGGATGCGAAAAGTGGTGCCTAATACCTGTACATGAGTGGTGCCGGCGGTGATGGCAAAGGGCCATGTTTCATCCGGAGCTATTTCGCACCAGGCTTCGCCATATAAGGTAAGATGGCGGTTGTTGTTGCCGAAGTCGTCTGGTACTTGCAGGCGGCTGTTGGCGTTGAGTACGATACGGGATCCATCGGGCAGTATGAGTTCGCGGCGTTGTGTATCGGAGGCCTTGTATGTTTTATAGGTGATGCGTGGTCGTTGTGTTTGTTTTACGCTTCTATTGTTTTGCCATAGCCAGGTAAGGGCGATCAGGGCCATTGTGAGCACTGCTGCGGCGGCATACCAGGGTTTGCGGTGGTGGGGTGGCATGCGGCTGGTATCTGGCAGGTCGATCCTGGCTTTTAGTTGTTCGAAGGCGGATTGTTTGTCTTGGGCGGTGAGGTGATTACCCAGTTTAAGTACCCATTCTCTGGCTGTGTTGATGTTTGCCTGCTGTTGTGGATGACGCGCTTTGAAGTCTTCCCAGAAGGCTATGTCGGCAGCATCTATCTGCAGGCAGTAGCGAACGAAGGAATCGTTGAGCATGAAGTCTTCCATTTTATATTGCTGCAGGTCCATGTATTGCCCGTTTTTATTAAAGAGGGAGGTGTTGTTATTTTTTTACCAAAGGGAGCGGATAAATTCCCAAAAATACCACGAAAGTGTCAGGAGCGTCCATATAGGGATGGAGATGGTATTACGGATGAGAGATAGTGCATTGTGTAAGGTGTTATAGATGGTGCGTACGGAGGCGGAGGTTTTGAGGGATATTTCTTCCATGCTCATGTTTTCGTAGAAGCGCAGGCGTATGAATTCTTTCTGGCGGGAGGTGAGTAATGCCAGTATGTTTTCCATGCGCAGGCGTAGTTGTGCGTCGGTTTCGAGTTGGATGAGGACCGTTTCGTAAGGAGCTACGGTCGGTTCGGGGAAGAGTGGGTTATCGATATGGCTGGTATGGGTTGGTTGTTTTTTGAGGGCTTTATACAAGCGTCTTTTAAAGCAGATGAAGATATAGTTGCGGATGTTATCTGGTATTTGCAGGCGATCGCGTTTTTGCCATAGTTCGACGAAGACATCGTTGATGGCTTCTTTTATGAGTGTTTTGTCTTGTATGACGGAGATACCATAATGGTACAGGTTGTCGAACAGGTGGTGGTAAATCTTATAGAGGCCCCGTTCGTTATGGCGTTGGAATTCCTGCCAGCCATGTGTCAGTTCATCGACGGGAGTTTGTTGGTCATTGTTCACATGCTCCGGTTGACCGGTGTTGTTATAGTACTCAGATGTTGTCACTCCTTGCTGGTTAGGACTTCGAAAGATAGTATATCTGTCAGGCGTTGACTTTTCGGAATTTAACCGGAACTTGACAGATATTAACCTAATTGAAGTAATAAAGGGGGACTGAGGGGAGGTTTATGTACAAAGGGGATGAAAAAGGTCCACCCTTGCCGTTTATTGCGGACGTGCAAGGGTGGGATATATTAAT
Organism: Chitinophaga pendula; assembly: GCF_020386615.1. Taxonomy (NCBI): domain Bacteria; kingdom Pseudomonadati; phylum Bacteroidota; class Chitinophagia; order Chitinophagales; family Chitinophagaceae; genus Chitinophaga; species Chitinophaga pendula. The sequence continues at coordinate 1,603,396 of NZ_CP077769.1, read as the reverse complement.
ACGTTGGATTGTTATTGATTGACGATTTGTTGCCAGGTATCCATGAGGCCTTTGGAGCCGATGAATATGGGGATCCGTTGGTGTAGTTGTGCGGGTTTGAGTTCGAGGAGGCGTTGTTTACCGTTTGCCATGGAAGCGCCGCCGGCTTTTTCCATGATGAAAGACATGGGATTGCATTCGTAGCAGAGGCGGAGGCGGCCGGATTTATATTTACCGAAGGCGGGGTACATGAAGATACCGCCTTGTATGAGGGTACGGTGAATTTCGGCGACCATGCAACCTACGAAGCGGTGGCGATATATTTTTTCTTCTTCTGATCTGGCCATGAAGTGGTCGATGGACCGGCGGATATTTGCTTCGTAGAGGTGGTAGTATCCAACGTTTACGGAGAATATATCGCTATCCGGGGGGCACTTGAGGTTAGGATGGGAGAGGCAGAACTCGCCGATGGAGGGGTCGAGTGTAAAGCCCTGTACGCTTCTGCGGGTGGCGTATACGAGCATGGTAGAGGCGCCGTAGATGATATATCCGGCGGCTATCTGTTGGGTACCTGGCTGTAGGAAGTCTTCGAGTTCGCAGGAGGTACCTTCGGGTGACAGGCGGCGGTATACGGAGAAGATGGTACCGATAGACACATTCACGTCGATGTTGTTGGAGCCATCGAGGGGGTCCATGAGCACTACATACTTGGAGTTTTTGGAGTGTTCATCATCGAACATAATGAAGCTTTCTTCTTCTTCTGAGGCGACACCACAGCAATAGATGCTGGTACGGAGGGAGTTGATGAACTGTTCGTTAGCGAATTCATCGAGTTTCTTTACGGATTCGCCCTGTACGTTTGTTTTACCTGCTTCTCCGAGTATATCCGCTATACCGGCTTTGTTCACTTCTACATTGACGCGTTTGGCAGCCAGGCCTATATCCCTTAGCAGGCCTGATAGCTGGCCGGTAGCGCCGGGGTAGTTCCTAAGCTCCTGGATGGTAAATTCATCCAGTGTCATTACTTTTTGCTTGTTACTCATAACGTTCGGGAGTTTCCGGACGAAATTAAACGAATTAGGCCTATTTTAACGAAAGTGTCATTTCCGTAAAGAGAGTTTTTAAAACAAATTTAAAGTTGTCGTACTTTGCCAAATATTTTTTAACAGAAGATAATCCCACATATGAAGGTTTTCAAGTTTGGTGGTGCAAGTTTAGAAAGCATTGAACGTATACGGCAGGTAGTCGGCATTCTGCAATCGTTTCCTGATGAGAAGATATTGATCGTTATTTCTGCTATGGGTAAAACGACCAATGAGTTGGAGAAGGTAGCACAGAATTATTTTATGCGTAAGCGGGAGATTGCAGCGCAATTATTGTACAATATAGAGCAGCAGCATATACAGGTAGCGGAGGGTTTGCTGGGTACGAAGGATCATCCTTTGTATACGCAGTTGCAACAGTTTTTTACGGAAGCGGAATGGACACTTGGGGAGAAGCCGATACGTAATTTTGACTATTACTATGATCAGTTGGTGAGCCTGGGTGAGTTATTGAGCACAGCGATCGTGAGTGCTTATTTTAATATGGCCGGCTTACCTAATGTGTGGCTGGATGTAAGGGATATTTTCCGTACGGATGATAATTTCCGTGACGGTAATATTGACTGGGAGGTGACGGGTCGTCAGGTGAATGAGAAGGTGTTTCCGATATTCAATACGATGAACCTGGTGATCACGCAGGGTTTTATAGGCAGTACGGACCAGAATGAGAGTGTGACGTTGGGACGTGAGGGCAGTGATTATTCTGCTGCGGTATTTGCCAACCTGCTGAATGCGGAGAGCCAGACTATCTGGAAGGATGTGGAAGGGTTGAAGAATGCGGACCCGAAGTTATTTCCCAACACCATCAATATACCGGAGATCAGCTTCAGCGAGGTGATAGAGATGGCATATTATGGTGCGCAGGTGATCCATCCGAAGACGATCAAGCCGTTGCAGAACAAGCAGATCCCCTTGTATGTAAAATGTTTTCTGAACAAGGACCTGCCTGGTACGGTGATCCATGAGAGTGCTGTAGGCAAGCAGCTTCCTCCTATCATTGTATTGAAGAAGAGCCAGGTGTTGATCACTATTACATCGCGTGACTATGGTTTTATTACGGAGGAGCGTATCAGTGATATTTATGAGATCTTCCACGGATTGAAGATCAAGATCAACCTGATGCAGAATGGTGCGATCAGTTTTTCCTGCTGTATAGATAATAATCCGGAGAAGATAGAGCAGCTGATCAAGACGTTACATCTTGATTACAAGATTGCGTATAATGAGGGGTTGGAGTTGCTAACGGTGCGCTATTATGAAGACGGGTTGCTGAGTGAGTTGTGTACGAACCGGCGTATATTGCTGGAGCAGCGTTCGCGGGTAACAGTGCAGCGGTTGATGAAATAAGGATGATCTTAATAAAGGAAAAGCCGTACGTATGATGCGTACGGCTTTTTTATTATGTGCTTTTAATGTGTTATTAAGATTTTTTCTTTCCGGCTTCTTTGTTATTTGATTTATAGCGCATGTCTGGTGTGCCATCTTTTTTCTTAGGGCCTGGTGCGGTAGCGGCTTTATTTTCTTTGTAGCGCATGTCCGGGGTACCATCCTTTTTAGTTTTGGTGGCGGTTTGTTCTGTTTTTGTTTTAGCGGCTTTTGCTTCTTTTTTTGCTGTTGCAGGTGTTTGTGCCATTGTTACGGATAATCCCATGAACATGGCCAACAAACCGGTGAGTAACTTTTTCATATTACTATATTTTATTAAAAGTTAGGTTTTTTTATGCATTAGGTGTGGGTGGCCGGGGCTTTTTAAGTAATTTTTAATACTTGCGGGCCGGTGGACAGGAGGAAGTTTGCCTATTTACCTCACGCTATGCGATTGATTAACAATGATCTTTAAAAAAAGTTATCCTGCCTTGCAACTTTTTTATGGATGGTTCGTCTTTATTTACGTAAACGCCATTATATGAAAAAGGTACTTGTACTTATGGTGATCTTGCTGGCAGGGGTAGTAACCCTGGGAGCGTCGTATTTCTGTTCGGGGTCTGGTGGCCGGGGTTATAGTGGGGGTACGGCGCCCTTGTTCCTGATGCAATCCTATATGCAATTAAATACGCGGCTGATAGCCGATCCGGAGCATTTCTCTGTTACTGATGGCAGCTGTGCACCTGCATCCGGGCAGGATGTACCTAAGAACAGGTTGTTTATTCCGTTGATCATGGAAGGACTTTGGAAATAGGTCCGGAGGGTACTGTAGTAGCTATCTCAAAAAGTTACCCTATGTGATTGGAGCGGGGTATGAAACCCCGGAACTTTGGCTGACAAAAATCGTTATGTCAGCAGTTATTCCTTCTTTTATTGTTTTGGCTTTTGCGTCTTTGCTGTTACCGGGTTGTGGCCGGGTAGCTGAGCGGCGTCCTGTTTCGCAGGCGGATCAGAACAGGCAGATCGTTTCCCGTTATTTTTCTCAAGTATGGAATGAGGGCCGGCTGGAGGAGCTGGATGTGTTGTTATCGCCCGGGTATATTAACCATACGCCCAGTGTGCCGGATCCTCCTCCGGGGCCTGCGGGTCTGAAGCCTATTGTGTCGGCGTTGCGGACTGCGTTTCCGGACTTGCATTACGAGATACAGGACCTGGTTGTCAATGACAGCATGGCGGTAGCCCGGGTGACGGTGAGCGGTACTCATAAGGGACCTCTTTTTGGGAGGGCAGCTACCGGGAAAAAATTTACCGTGAACCAGATCAACATTGAAAGGATTGTCCGTGGCAGGATCGTTGAGCACTGGCGGGTGACGGATGAATTATCGATGATGCAGCAGCTGGGTTTGATAAGATAGCCAGGAAGGTTTGCTCATGGGCTAGTGATGGGTGCCATTGATATAACTTTCCAGGTTATTGATGACGTATCGTTGTTCGTCGATGATAAACTTTACGACATCTCCTATGGAGATGAGTCCTGCGAGGCGGCCGTTATCGTCTACTACGGGCAAGTGGCGGATATGTTTATCGGTCATTTTGATCATGCAGTCTTCGATGGAGGCATCGAGGGAGACGGTGATGGGGTTTTCTGTCATGATCTCGCGGATGCGTGTTTCTTTGGATGCGCGGCCTTTGAGGATCACCCGGCGGGCGTAGTCGCGTTCGGAGAAGATACCGAGGAAATTGTCACCATCGAGTACTACGAGGGCTCCTACATTTTTATCTACCAGGACGTTCAGTGCTTCATACACTGTATCGTCGGGGTGAACTGCATACACAGCGTTTCCTTTGGTATGTAAGATATTTTGCACTTGTCCCATGGTGAACGTGTTTAGCGGTGAACAATGAAAAAGAACGAGTATTTCTAAATTAATAAAATTACGGGCAAAAAACAAGAGGTGGGATGACACCGGCTTTCACGAGGAGGCCATCATGAAGATAACGAGATTGGCTGATCTTTGGTATCAGTGCATAAAAAAGCAGGGTGTATTACCCTGCCTTTATATGTATAATCAAAAACCCCTAACCTATAATGTCTTTATGGGAGGCGGTATGTGTTTGGCTATGGGATGTGTCGGGGCGGTATTTTTTTGCGGGTATGATTGAGCCATTCCTGCGGAGGAGAAAAAGAACAGGAGTATTCCCAGTCCGAGTGCGGTTCTACATGATATTTTCATACACGTTGCATTTGATGATTAAAGAACAAGCGGAATAAAGTTAGGTTACTATGCGTTTCCTCGGATGTTCATTATCCTCAAAAAGTGTTCATTTTATTCATTGAAAGTCTGTCAGTTATACATCGTTCACCTAAACGGGAAATACCTGTTGGATATAGGAATGATATACGAATGTTATACGAATGATACAGGAGAGGTGGACCTGAGCACTTAACCATTTAACTATCAATACGATACACCAGCTAATTATTACTTAATTTATTGTTTTACAAGCTATTACTGTTGCTGTAAATAAGAAAGGAGGCCGGCCCAGCAGCCGACCTCCCGGTTTGTATGGTCCTCTTCCATTAATAACTTATCAGGGTTGTGCAGCTGCTGCTGTCTGTTGGTTTACGATTGGCCAGATACCCGGTTGGGGGAAGCTGATGCCTTTATTTTTACTCCGTTGTTGTGCATCTTGTCCGAAGTAGTACAAAGGCCATCCTTTGTAGGTCAGTTGTTTTCTACCGAATACGTCGATGGTGGTGAAATCGGAAGCCGCTAAAACGGAAGGGATACTTTTGAGTGCAGCGGTTTCATAGATTGGCCAAACGGCGTTGTTAGAGAAGTCTGATCTAGTGTAGTTGTTTTTATTGAAACGGTCATTTCTGAAAGCATACAGGGTGCGACCAGCTGCGTCGGTGAAGTACTGTACGATCTCATCACCTTCTGTGTAATTACTGGTGTAGTGTTTGTTATCGTGGCCTACCAGTTGACCATTCATGAGCATGATCGTGTAATCGGCTTTGGCTACGTACCATACTTTACCGACGTTCTCTCCTTTCACGTCGCCAGCGGCGCCATCGGCGTTGTAATAGTACAAAGGCCATCCTTTGTAGGTGGTTTGTTTGTCGCCATCAGGACGGGTGATGGTACTGAAATCGCTTGCCAGCAGGCCTTCTGGCACTCTGATCTCGGCGGCATAAAAAACAGGCCAGGTGGTGCGACATCCGCCGGTACATACGGAGTTGCCGGTGGTGTCGCGGGTGAATAGGTACAGGGTTTTTCCTAGGCTATCGGTTAATACTTGTCCTAATGAAGTTTGTCTTAAAGTGATGTTGTTGGCAGGTGGCGGAGGTGTTGTCGGATTATTATTATCATCTTTCTTACACGCGGTCATGGAGAGGCCGCAGATGGCTACTACAGCCAGCTGGCGTTTGATTGCATTTAACATAGACTTGTTGATTTAATTTTTCTCGATGTACTGATTACGCCAGAGAATTACCGGAGGTTGCTCCCTGCTGAAAAAAATTTTTCAGCAGGATGGGGTAAAATAAAAAGGCGATGGTATCCTTTATACAGGAGCTCCTATGTTTACCTACGACCATCAAATAGCTATGTTGGTCTGCATATCGACCCAAATTGAGTAATAACCAAAATCTACAACCATGAAGACTCCCTCTATGCGTGTGTCGCTGGCACTGGTGTGCCTGGCCGGCGCGATGTTTACAGCCTGTAAAAAAGACAACAGACCTGCTTCTTCCCCGAATACCCCTATCAATAATCTCAGTAAGGCAGAGAACATAAGGATCCTGGAAGCCGGTTTTAACCCCTCTAATGCGTTTAAACAAGGAAACGGTTATGTTGTGGAGGGGGACGTGTTCCTGACGGCGGCGCAACTGGATGCGATGGCAGCTGATATAGTTGCTTTAAAGCAGCGCAAGCCTGGTACAGAGCAGTACCGGACTAAATACGTGGTAACGCGATTACCAAGGGTATTAAAGATCGCGGTGGATGCCGGCGGTTCGGATTCCCTCTTTAAGGTATGTGTACAAAAAGCGATAGACCGTTATAATGCGGTAGGCCTTCAATTATCTATGCAGCGGGTAGATAAATCCGTCAGCAATGATATACTGGTAACTGCCCGGGATCTGGGTACTACTCCAGATGGCAGTATTATTCTCGGGCAAGCGGCAGGATTTCCGGACAGCCTGGGTAATCCTGCCAAGGGGTTTACGTTGACGACGCGGGTATATTCCAACAGTTATAAGAATGTGGATGAGTTGACGACGGTGATCGCACATGAGATCGGGCATGCTATAGGGTTCCGTCATTCGGATTATCATATGCGCAACTACAGTTGTGGTTATTCGACATTGGATCAAATACTTGTCTGGCTTGGTGAGAAGCCGGTGGGTAATTACAATGAAGGATCCGGTGGTGCGGATGTTGGTATGATCCATATTCCGAATACGCCTACTGATCCTGATGCCAAGTCCTGGATGCTGGCGTGTTCTGACGGTACGAACCGGCCATTTACGGCTAATGATATTACTGCGCTGAAAGCGGTATACCTGAAAAAATAGTTATCGGGTCAATGAAAAATGCCGGTCCGGAACTTGTGGTTCCGGGGCCGGCATTCCTTTTATGAATATACTAACTTATATGCGTATACGCTAATTATTTTCTGAGTTACCTGTTACCTGGGCGCGATGTGCTTCTCTCAGTGTGATGCGATGTTGTTCTCCCCATGCGATGAGGGATTGCAGTACATGTCCGAGTGAGTCGGCATAATCTGTCAGTGCATATTCTACTATTACAGGTGTTTGTGTGTAGACTATTCTTTTGACGAAGCCATTCAGTTCGAGGTCTTTCAGTTCGTTGGATAATACGCGGGCGGAGATACCTGCGATGGCGCGTTGCAGTTCGTTGAACCTCATGGCACCGGCATGTTTTAAAGCGCTGATCACACGTAGTTTCCATTTTCCGCCGATCGCATATAGTGCATCGTCCAGGGCTGCCTGGTAGGCGCTACATTTTTTTTCCCGTGTTAGTTGATCTTTCATCTGATTGTGTTTAGGCACTAATAAAAAGGTTAGTACTAACCTTTTGTATACTGCTAATCATTTATTACCAAATGTAAATAGTTTTGGTGTACTAAAACTCATCACATGAAAGGAATCAAAATTACTTACTGGGTTGTGACAAGTGTCATCGCGTTGATGATGTGTTTTTCGGCCTATGCGTATTTAACGCAAGCAACTGTGGAGGCGGGTTTTCAGCATTTAGGTTATCCCGGTTATTTCCGGGTAGAGCTGGCTGTTGCGAAGCTGACGGGTGCGATATTATTGCTGACGCCGGTGAGTGGGCGTATCAAGGAGTGGACGTATGCGGGATTCACGTTTACATTTGTATCGGCATTTATTGCGCATACGGCTGCCGGTGATCCAATTGGCAATGCGGTGGGACCGATCGTCGCGCTTTTACTGCTGGCCCTCTCCTACTTTACTTATCACAAGTTACAACACTCTGTGGCGGCGGCTACTCCTGTAGCCAGCTACCGTTATTAATCAGCGCTATTTTATTCTGCCCCTGCATTTAAAAAAAGACGAAGTCTTTGACAGGGGAATGTTATGTCTATACATAAATATTTTAAATATCGAAGCAAATGAAAAATATATTGCACATCATTTCGAGTCCACGGGGCGAGGCCTCTTACAGTATCCGTTTGGCCAACGGCATTATTGAGCGTTTGCAGGCTACCTATCCTGGTAGTGTTGTAACGGTACATAACCTTATCAGCGATCCTATACCGCACTTGCAGGACCTGCATATACAGGCATTCTTTACGCCTGATGAGCAATGGAGTACGGAGGTAGCGGCGGCGGCACGAATATCTGCTGATGCGATTGCGGCGTTGCAGGCAGCCGACATTATCGTGATCGGAGTGCCATTTTACAACTTCAGTATACATTCCAGTCTGAAGGCGTGGTTAGACCAGGTGGTGCGGAGAGGTATCACTTTTCAGTACACGGAGAATGGCCCGGAAGGGTTACTGACCGGGAAGAAGGTTTACCTGGCTTCGGCATCGGGCGGTGTTTATTCGGAGGGGCCGATGAAAGTCTATGACTTTTCGGTGCCTTATCTACAGGCGGTATTGGGGATGATAGGGTTAACGGATATTACTGTGGTACGTGCTGAGGGCACTGCGATACCACAGTTGCAGGAGACGGCCCTTGAGAAAGGTCTTGGCAGCCTGGTGATATCTTAGGTATTGCTATTGCCTACCGCCGGCGGCTTTATGGGTGTTGGCGGTAGGTAATTTTTAATATACACTTAATACGGAGGGGCAGTCATAAATTGTAATATCGGGGGATATTGTATTTTTAAACCCCCTATCATGACCCAACCACAATTGCCCCGTAGAAAATTCCTAAAGGACGCCCTATTGTTAACCAGCGGTGTACTCCTGGCCCCTAATTTTATTAGTTGCAAAGACGACAAACAGGTATTGAGAGGCTTTTCTGCCGACAATTTCCGGTTGTCGCAGTTTGAGCACGGTGTAGCCAGTTTTGATCCTACTTCTTCCCAGGTGATCATCTGGACACGTTATTCCACTACGCAGCCATCTGCTACGCTGCAATGGCAGTTGGCGACGGATGCGGCATTTACTACGATCCTGCGTCAAGGCGAGGTGACCACTGATGCCGGCAGGGATTATACTGTAGCGGTGGAGATACAGCAGTTGCCTGCAGGGCAGCGATTCTACTATCGTTTTGCCAACCAGGCGGACAACACTGTTTCTGATACTGGTCAGACCCTTACTATTGCTGCGCATCCTTCGCAGGTGAAGCTGGCGATCTGTTCGTGTGCGAACTATGCTGCCGGACTTTTCAATGTATACCATGCGATGGCGAATTCGGATGCGGATATCATTGTGCATCTCGGCGACTACATTTATGAATATGGTGACGGTCAGTATGGTACGGATGCGCATACGGCTGCGCTCGGGCGGAATCATCAGCCTACGCATGAGATCTTGTCGCTGCCTGATTACCGTACGCGATACAGGCAGTACCGTACGGATAAAAACCTGCAGCTGGCGCATCGTACCAAACCATTTATCTGTGTATGGGATGATCATGAGATTGCCAACAACACCTATAAGGACGGTGCAGAAAATCATCAGCCTAATGAAGGCAGTTTCCAGGTGAGGAAGCAAGCTGCTTTACAAGCGTACAGTGAATATCTTCCCTTTAAGAGTACGTCTATCCAGCAGATCTACCGCACCTTCACATTTGGCAGTCTGTTGAGCCTGCATATGCTGGATACGCGGGTGATCGGCCGTGAGAAGCAGCTGGCCTATGCGGACTTTATGCGAGTGCCTGCTGGGGGGACGAAGCCCCAATTTGATCAGGCGGCGTTTGTACAAGCCTGGCAGGCGCCTACCCGTACGATACTTGGCACGACACAACGGGACTGGCTGATCAATAAAGTGAACGGCAGCAATGCCCGCTGGCAGGTATTGGGGCAGCAGGTGTTGATGGGTAAACTGCTGATAGACGAGGAGCTGATGCGGGTACTTATTCCTATCCTGGCCTTGATAGACGGCGGTGGTACGCAGGACCCCTCTGTGCTGTCGAGCCCACAATTCTCCTATGCCAGGAAGAAACTCGCCAAGCTGGCCACTGCGAGACGCTATCAGCAGGAGACGCAGCGCAGCCGTGCGAATGCGGTATTACTCCCTTACAACCTGGATGCGTGGGATGGCTATCCGGCAGAGCGGGAGTACCTGTATAATGCCTTTAATAAGCCTGTCATATCGTTTGCGGGCGATACGCATAATGCCTGGTATAACCTATTGAAGGATAACGGCGGTGTGGAGAAAGGGAAAGAGCTGGCGACGGCCTCTGTGAGTTCACCCGGATTTGAGAAGTACCTGGGGTTCCTGTTCAACACCTGTCCGGATCTGCTAGGCGCTTTTGAGACGCTGGTACCGGGGTTGATAGCGGATGTGGAGTATGTGAATGCTTCGAAGCGGGGTTTTGTGCAGATCACTTTTACGCAGAGCCAAGTAACGTCTGAATGGACATTTGTGAATACTATTACTGCGGAGACATATACGACGACTAAAGAGAAGACCCTCACCTTATAGCCAATGTCGAATTATTTTACAGACCATGTGCTGCTGCCGGGAATACCGGTGTGCAGCACACGGTTGTGTATTTTAGAGGGACGCCACTCCGCTGATGGGGGCGGGTGTTACCTGGTGGAGGTCGAATACTACGACTTCATTGTTGCCTTTTTTGAGCCAGGAGGCGGGGCAATATAATCTGTATTGCGGGCCTATTTCCCAGTAGCGGCCTAGGTTATGGCCATTTACCCATACGATGCCTTTTTTAAATTTAGACATATCGATGTAGGTATCGGCGGCTGTTTTCAGTTCGAAGCTGCCTTTAAAAAACTGTCCCGGGCGTTGGGCGGTCTGCGTTGTTTGTTTCAGGCCGGTGATGTAATCGGTGTTCATGGGCAAGTTGAATACGTCCCAGTTCATCAGGGTCATGCCATTGAGGGTGGCTCTGTCTGTGATCCCTTTCCGATCGATGAGATGTTGTGCGAAGTTGATACGTCCCATGCCTTCTACCAGTATTTCGAGTTCGGGATGTGCTACCTCACTTTTGGGTAAGGTGATACTGTTCTCACCCAGTCTTCTGTCGATCTTTCCTACGTATTGTCCGTTGAGGAATACGGTAGCATAGTCGTGGAGGTCGGTGAGTACGAGTTTCCCGCTTTTGTGTCCGATGAGTGTTGTTTTATATACGATGAAGCCATAGTCCTGCGCGTATGCTTCGAACGGTTTCGGCTGTACGGAATGGACAGCTGCCGGTAGTTGTTGCCATACGGAGGTGAAGGGCGTGAGTTGTATTTCGGGAAAGGTGGTGGTGGGAATTGCTGCCGGTATGCGCGGTAATTTTTTGCCTTTGGGCAGGTAGGTGCTGATCAGGTCGCGGAGGGCGTGGTATTTAGGTGTAGCATTTCCCTGTTCGTTGATGGGAGCGTCGTAGTCGTAGCTGGTCACATCCGGTTCGTAGCCTTTTCCGCCGGAGTTGGCGCCAGCGGTGAAACCGAAGTTAGTGCCGCCATGAATGACATAGAGATTAAAGGACCTTTTGGTATCCATGAGGAATTTGACTTCTTTGAGGATGCCTTCGGGTTTGGGTCTGGCCCAGGCTTCGCCCCAGTGTGTGAGCCATCCCGGGTATGATTCGCTGCTGAAGGACGGTACATCTGGCTGTTGTTTTGCGGCCTGTGCGAAGTCTTCTTCGGAGCCACCGGAGTCGAGTCCGATGGCGGCGCCCGGTACGGACCCAGCTTCGAGCATGTAGGCGGTGGCGCCATCGGCGGTATAGAATGGGACGTTAATCCCCTGTTGTTCCCACAGTTCTTTCAGTTTGAGGAGGTATTGTTTGTCGTTGCCGTAGCTACCATATTCATTTTCGATTTGTACCATGACGATGGGTCCGCCATTGGTTACCAGCAACGGTTTTACCTGAGTTGCGAGGGCCTGGATATAGCGGGTGACGGCGTTCATATAGCGCGGGTCCAAGCAGCGTACTTTGATATCGGGGGTACGTAGCAGGTAGGGCGGCAGGCCACCGAATTCCCATTCAGCGCAGACGTATGGGCCTGGGCGGAGCATGACCCACATTCCTTCTTCCTGGGCTATTTTGATAAATTCGGCGATGTTGCGGTTTTCGGAGGAGAAGTCGAATTGACCTTCCTGCGGTTCCTGGTAGTTCCAGAACACGTAGGCGGCGATGGTGTTGCAGCCCATTGCTTTGGTCATTTGGATGCGATGGCGCCAGTATTCTTTCGGGACGCGGGCGGGATGCATTTCGCCGCTGATCATCTGGAAGGGTTTTTCGTCCAGCAGGAAGGCGGATTTACTAAGGGCGAAGGTGTGCCTGCCTTGTGTTTGTGCCTGTACCTGTGCGGTATAGCAGGCAAGGGCCAGCACACTACTGAAGAGTAGTTTTTTCATTGTTACTGTCTGTATTGTTCACTAAAAAATATGCTATAAACATAAAGGCTGGCCGGCGGATGACCGGTCAGCCATTATGTTATTGACCGGATCAGATATTTCCTTTTTTGGCCTCTTTCACGGCGAAGTCGCATGCTCTTGCTGTCAGCGCCATGTAGGTGATAGACGGGTTCTGGCAGGCGGATGAGCTCATGCAGGAGCCATCTGTGATGAATACGTTCTTCACGGCATGCAACTGGTTGTTGCCATTGAGGACGGAGGTTTTAGGATCTTTTCCCATGCGTGCGGTACCCATTTCGTGGATACAGTGTCCGGGGGGCGGCATATCGTCGTAGCCGCCTACATTTTTGAGACCTGCGGCTTCGAGCATTTCTTTGGCGCTTTCGAGCATGTCTTTTCTCATGGTCATTTCGTTTTCTTTGAAGGCGCAGTCGATGTCGAGGGTGGGCAGGCCGTATTTATCTTTTTTGTCTTTGTTGAGGGTGGCTTTATTTTCATAATAAGGCAGGTGTTCGCCCCAGGAGCCGACGCCCATGCTCCAATCTCCCAGATCTGTCTGTGCTTCTTTGAAGGCGGCACCGATGCCATCCCAGGTGGTACCTCTGGAGCGATCTGCGCCCCCTTGGTATCCGAATCCCCGTACGTAGTCGGTGCGTTTGGTGGCTTCGCTGATGTTGCGGAAGCGGGGGATATAGATGCCGTTGGGGCGGCGTCCGCTGCTGTAGTATTGGTCTTTAAAGCCATCGAAGGAGCCCCAGGCGCCGACGCCGTAGTGGTGGTCCATGAGGTTGTGTCCTACCTGTTCGCTGTCGTTGCCGAACCCGTTGGGGAAGCGGCTTGATACGGAGCTAAGCAATATCTGGGTGGTGCCGAGGGTAGATGCGTTTAGGAAGATGATATTGGCGTAGTATTCGATGGTCTGCATGGTATGCGTATCGAGGATACGGACGCCGGTGGCTTTTTGTTTTTTGTCGTCGTATAGTACTTCGAGTACTACGGCATCGGGGCGCAAGGTGAGGTTGCCAGTTTTGGCGGCGGCCGGCAAGGTAGCGCCGTTGCTGCTGAAGTAACCGGTGAAGGGGCATCCTCTGGCGCACAGGTTACGGTACTGGCAGGGGCCGCGGCCATGGAGACCTTTGGTGAGGTGTGCAGCTCTGCCGATGGTCATGATGCGATCGTTAAAGTGTGCTTTGATGCGACCGGCGACATGTTTTTCGAGGCAGTTCATTTCCATGGCAGGCAGGAAATGTCCATCGGGTAGTTGAGGGAGGCCTTCAGCTTGTCCGCTGACGCCGACGAATTCTTCTACATAGCTGTACCACGGTTCGATGTCGCGGTAGCGGATGGGCCAGTCTACGCCATGTCCATCTTTGGCATTGGCTTCGAAGTCGACATCGCTCCAGCGATAGCATTGGCGGCCCCACATGAGGGATCTGCCTCCTACCTGGTAGCCCCGTAGCCAGTTGAACGGTTTTATTTCGTTATAAGGATTTTCTTTGTCGTTGACCCAGAATTGCTGGGTGGCTTCATCGAAGGCGTAGCAGCGGCTCTGGATGGGGAAGTTTTCTTTCATTTCGTTGGTGAATCCGAGGCGGTGTTCGAATTCCCAGGGTGCTTTCATGGCGGTGGTGTAGTCTTTCACATGTTCTACGTTGCGACCTCTTTCTAGTACGATGGTTTTCAGGCCTTTTTCGCACAGTTCTTTAGCGGCCCAGCCGCCGCTGATACCGGAGCCTACCACGATGGCGTCGTAGGTATTTTGTTCTACTGCTCTGATGTTAAGATTCATTGTTGCAGAATGATAAAGTGCTGACAGGTCAGGCGGGTGCGGTGAGGCTACCCTGCTGCCTATCAGCACTTATAATGAATGCTAGATATTTCCTTTCTTCAGTTCTTTGACTGCGTAGTCCGCTGCTCTGGCGGTGAGCGCCATGTATGTGAGTGACGGGTTTACGCAGGAGGCGGAGGTCATGGAGGCGCCATCTGTCACGAAGACATTTTTCACGGTATGCACCTGATTCCATCCGTTGAGGATGGAGGATTTAGGATCGCGGCCCATGCGTGCGGTACCCATTTCGTGGATGGCCATTCCGGGCCAGGAGCCGTTATCGTATGTTTTTACATTTTTGATGCCGGCAGCTTCGAGCATTTCGGCGGCATCGTTGGCCATGTCTTTGCGCATTTTCATTTCATTTTCTCTGAACTTGGCGTTGAATTTCAGTACGGGTTGGCCCCAGGCATCTTTGGTGGAGGTATCCAAAGTGACGAGGTTATCTTCATAGGGCAGGCATTCTCCGAATCCACCGAGTCCCATGGACCAGGTGCCGGGTTCTGTCAGCATTTCTTTGAAGTCTTTACCTACGCCCATTTCGGCGATACCGCGGCTCCAACCGCCGCGACCTGCGCCACCCTGGTATCCAAAGCCACGGATATAATCGCGTTTGTCGCTGCCGACGTTGCGATAGCGGGGGATATAGATACCGTTGGCACGGCGTCCGAAGAGGTATTTATCGTCGAAGCCTTCGGCTATACCGGAGGCGCCTGTACGGAAGTGGTGGTCCATAAGGTATTTACCCAGTACGCCGCTGTCGTTGCCGAGTCCATTGGGGAACCGGTTGGAAGTGGAGTTCATGAGTACGAAGGTGCTACCCAGTGTGGAGCCATTGACGAATATGATCTTGGCGTGATATTCGATCATTTCTTTGGTATGTTTGTCGATGACGCGCACGCCGGTGGCTTTTCCTTTTTGTTCATCGTAGACGATGCTGTTTACGATGGAATCGGGTCGCAGGGTGAGGTTTCCTGTTTTTACGGCAGCGGGCAGTGTAGATGACTGTGTGCTGAAGTAAGCGCCGAATGGGCATCCGCGGCTGCAGAGGTTACGGAACTGGCAGGCGGTACGGCCGGGCAGTGGTTGTGTGAGGTTGGCTACGCGACCGATGGTCATGATACGGCCCTGGAAGCTGGATTCGATCCTTTTCTTCACCTCTTTCTCTACGCAGTTCATTTCCATTCCTGGCTGGAACTGGCCATCGGGCAGTTGTGGCAGGCCTTCGCGGGTGCCGCTGATACCGGCGAACCGTTCTACATAGTCGTACCAGGGGGCGATGTCTTTGTAGCGGATGGGCCAGTCGACGGCGATGCCATCTTTGAGGTTGGCTTCGAAATCGAGGTCGCTGAGGCGATAGGACTGGCGGCCCCACATGATGGATTTGCCCCCTACGATATCAGGACGGTACCAGTCGAAGCGTTCTACTTCGTTGTATGGGCTATCGACATCTTTGATCCAGAACTTCTCGTTATGTTCGCTATATGGGTAGTCCCTGCTTAGTTTGGGATGTGTTTCGCGTTGGTCTACGGTAAGGCGGCCACGATGTGGGAATTCCCAGGGATCTTTGGTAGCGGTGTCGTAGTCTTTAACATGCTCGAGGGGCTTACCTCTATCGAGCATTAATACTTTTAATCCTTTTTCGGTCAGCTCTTTGGCAGCCCAACCACCGCTAACACCTGATCCTATGACGATGGCATCGTAGGTGTTCTGCTCCTGCGCTTTTATATTAAGATTCATGGCAATACAATTTAAGACGTGAAGAAAAAACGTGGAATGAACCGTTTTGCTGTAACTGGCAGCTAAGTCTTCCCGCACGGGGGAGTGGATCGGACGGAATTACGATTACATTTAACACTATGCTGTTGCTGTGGGTGTAACTAGACAGCCCAGGCTTTATCGCCCTTTTTATAAGGTACGCATCCTTCGAATTTACCAGGAACGGCTACATAGCGTAAAGCTTTGGTGGCGCCTGGTTCGGAGGTAAAGTAGCCCAGCAGGGTGAGTTCTTTTACGGCCTGGAAATAGTGAGGAGGATCTTCTTTTTTCTTGTTTTCGCGTTTATTGTAAGCCACTCTTTCTTTGTCGATATCGGTGAGTAGGGTGGTACGTTGTTCTGGTGTGAGGTCGACAAATTTTTTGCTGAACTGTTTTTCACTTGCAGCGTCAATTTTCTTCAGGCCTTCCAGGAACTGTTGCTGATCTTCCGGCTTATAGCAGTCGCTGACCATTCTCACGATAAACTCATCTACTTTAGCTGCTTTAGCGCCTGGTGTGTTTGTTTCGGGGATGATGGTTTCGGCGATTTCCGCCAGTAATGATTTTGTCTCCGGTGTGGACAGCTCATAGTTTTTCGGACCGGAAGATTTACAGCCGTTGAGGGCTGCTAACGTGGAAGCAGTCATCGCACTGCCTAGCAAAAGGGCCACGTTCCTGATGGCTTCTCTTCTGTTCATAATAGTAAATTGATTTGACCTTTGACAAGTTTCAAAAAATAATTGAGATTTCAAAATGGAAGTGTCGGACGGAAAACCCGCTGGAGGCAGGTCCGTAGGAAGTGGTGACCGGAGGGGGCCTTTCAGGTGGTTAAAGGCTGTGTAACTGACAGTTAATAATGGCTCAGGAGGGTCAACCCTACTGGCCGATGATAACGGTTCGTCCGTGGGTAGTATCTCCGTTGAGGATGGTTTCGACCTTTTTTATGGTGAGCTGGCCGGGGTTGCCTCCCCCTTTCATGATGGTAGTGGACGATTCCAGGGCTTTGAGCATTTGTTGATATCCTTTGATGGTAGCGCTGTCTTGTCCGGCCATTTGACTGGACAGGAAGCCTTTGATGGCCTGTATCAGTTGTTGGCGGGCGGCCGGATCTGTGGGATTAGCCTGTAGGTCCTGCTGTGCCTGGGTGAGGGTGTTGAAGTTACTCAGGTCGTTGATTACGGTGGTGGTGGTTAGTGATTGTTCCGGATCTTTGCCTGCTTCGAGTGCGCCCAATATTTGCCGGTACCGGTTTACGGTGAAGGTATCGTACCGGTGTTGCGGCTCGTCGAGATATTCTTTCAGAGCTGCCAGGTATTGCTGGCGGAAGTCTTTATTGGTGGGGCTAGCGTTGTATTGTATGCGGGCTTTTTCTACGTTTTCTTGTCCTAAAGCAGACAGTCGTTGTTTGCCATAGGGGGAATCGTCGCTTAGTACGACGATATTCTTTTCATATCCGGGGATATATTTTACTACGAAGAACTGGCCTTGTGGCGGTATCAGTATTTCGTTTCGGAGGGGGTATATGGCGGCGGACATGGTAGAGAATCCGGTGATGACATCTTTGCCATCGGCGGTTTTGAGCAGTACGTCGTAGTCGTACACGGGGGCATCGTTGAGGGTGGAGTTAGTATCTACGGTGCGGGTGATGACAGCTTCTCCTTTGATGCCATAGGCGTTGAGGAACCAGGCGTTAAGGTAGTGGGCGAGGAATATATTGGCCAATGCGCCCAGGAAGCCGAGCAGCAGGAATATCCATTTGCGAATGAGGCTGGTGAGCAGGATGCCGAGAAACAGGAGTATGAGGAACGACCATACGGGATGGTGGCTCAGGAAGTACAGTACAAATGAGAGGCTCTTCATAAAATATGGATTAGGCGGCGCCGGAGCGCTTACATAAAACTAATAAAAAAAAACGATCCATCGTTATGACGGATCGTTTCCCATATTTTAAATCGCCTCTATTGTATTGTTTTACATGCCACTTCCGCCCTGTGGCTTTACGGGATCGGGGCGCAGGGAGCTGCCTATGCGGGCACCTGCCAAGAGCTTCATACCGCTGGTGGTGTATTTACCCTGGCTATCGACGAGTACTACCGGCAGGCGGTGGTGTTTTTCGAAGTAGTCGTAGGCGGTTTTGAGTTCGAGCCAGAACTGTTGGGCGGCGTTGTCGGAGAGGGATACGCTGCCGAGGTAGTCCATGGAGCGTATGTTACCGAATTTCACGGGGAATACGTGCACGGGTATAAAGTCTTGTCCGGCATTTTTGGCGTTGACGGCCAGTATGTATACTTCTTCTATGAATTCGTCTGTCAGCGGTATACAGCCTATGGTGAGGCAGTTGCCATGGATATAGATCTCTCCGCCGGGGCGTTTCTGATCGCTCAGGATGCGATCGGAATAGTTGGGATAGTTGATGCCGAGGGAGAGGTGGTAGCTGCTGTTAGGATTAAAGTCGTTGACGTAGTAGAAGCCTTCCGGTACCTGGCGGTCGCCTTCTTTGCGTTTGGGACCCATTTTGCCGGAGAGGGTACATACGCGGTAGCTTTTGAGGAGGCGGAAGGTATCGGCTACGTTATTTTTCACCCAAATCTCCAGTTCGCTATCGAGTTTGAAGGAGCGGATGTACATAAATTTTGCCGGATAGGGGATGCCTTTTTTGGCGAACTCCTGTTTGAGGCGTTCTTCTTTTTCCCGGTAGGCGCTCCCTACTTTAGGGAATAGTTTCTGGTTATCCAGGAAGGATTGTTGTGCCAGTGCAGCGGTACCGCTCAGTAGAATTCCTAATGCCAGTATAATCTGCTTCATCATCAACTTTAACAATATTTTATACTTAAATAATAGCGTTGCGGTGGCTATTTGCGTGGTATTTCACCAGCTGGGCTTTATTTCTCTTTCTCTGCATTAACGCATAAAACATGCTCTAACGTATGTGACTGGCTTGTTTTACACCAGGTTTACATACGCCAGGAAAAATAGTAATAATGCAAAAATACTATATATTATCATACCGACTTTCCTGTTAGCAAAACGCAGGATATAATGCCTGTGGCCCTGATAGATGAGTATGGCGGTGATGGCTTGAAAGATGCCACCCAATAGGAAGAGGATCCCGAATAATGTTTGTGTCTTCATAATTAAAACGTATCCTCAAAGCTAAAATCAAAAAAGGGGAAATCAAAACGCGGGGGTTGTGGTATTACAGAAAGCTGCCCTGCTTATGACGGCGAGGGCAGCTGTTGTTGTTGTAACCTTACAGTGAAAAAAAAGAAATGTATGGGGGCCTTTGGATAGTGTTTTTATCAAAGGTTGCCACGTAGTGCCTGTTCGCGTTCGATGGATTCAAACAGTGCTTTAAAGTTGCCTTTTCCGAAGGATTGGGCGCCTTTGCGCTGGATGATCTCAAAGAATACGGTGGGGCGATCTTGTACGGGTTTGGTGAAGATCTGGAGGAGGTATCCTTCGTCGTCGCGGTCTACGAGGATGCCGAGTTCGCGCAGGGGGGCTATATCTTCATCTATCTGGCCTACCCTATCGAGCAGTTCTTCGTAATAGGAGGCAGGTACTTTGAGGAATTCCACGCCTCTGTTTTGCAGATCGGAGACGGTGCGGATGATATCGTTGGTGGCGATGGCGACGTGTTGTACACCGGGACCTCCGTAGAAGTCGAGGTATTCTTCGATCTGGGATTTCTTTTTGCCTTCCGCCGGTTCGTTGATGGGGAATTTTACTCTACCGTTGCCGTTGCTCATTACTTTACTCATGAGGGCGGAGTATTCTGTGGAGATGTCGCTATCATCGAAGGAGATGAGGTTGCGGAATCCCATTACGTTGGCGTAGTAGTCTACCCAGGTGTTCATTTCGTTCCAGCCTACGTTGCCTACGCAGTGGTCTACGTGCAGGAGGCCTGCATCGGCGGGGTTGTAGGTGGTTTTCCATTCTTTGTAGCCGGGCAGGAAGGGGCCATTGTAGTTTTTGCGTTCGATGAAGAGGTGTACGGTTTCGCCGTAGGTGTAGATACCGCTGCGTACTACTTCGCCGAATTCGTCTTTTTCGACTACGGGTTCGAGGTAGGACCGGCCGCCTCTTTTGATGGTTTCTTCGTAGGCTGCGCGAGCGTCGTCTACCCAGAGGGCGAGTACTTTTACGCCATCGCCATGTTTTTCGATGTGCGTGGAGATCTCGTTACCTGGTTGCAGTGGGGTGGTGAGGACGAAGCGGAGTTTGTTTTGTACCAAAACATAGGAGGCGCGATCTTTCACGCCGGTTTCAGGGCCGGCATAGGCTACTGACTGAAAGCCAAAAGCCGTTTTGTAATAATGCGCCGCCTGTTTGGCATTCCCTACATAGAACTCTACATAGTCAGTACCGTTGAGGGGAAGAAAATCGCGGGTCTCAGTTGCCGCAGGTGCTGTTGCCAAATCCATAACAAATTGAAATTAAGGTGAGATTGTGTTGGTGTATGATCTGAATTGGTGTATGATCAGAATACCTTTAAACGATTATGCAATAAAGTGAGTGAGTGTGTGTGCTGTGTGAAGGTGCTTATGATGGTATCACCGCAGTGTGCAGGGAAACGATCTAGCGCAGGCCAGGCTGCCGGAAAAAGAGTGAAATAATGGAAAAAGAAAAGCCACCGTTGAGGTAGCAGGTGCCGGCCTTAAGCCGTTAACGAATCCATAGCGAGCGTTGCCATCAAGAAGTAGTATTTCTTGTGACGTTGGTCTGTGTGAGGATAATATGAATGCAGGTCGTGCATACTCGCAAGCTACAATTAAAACTATGAAATTCCAAATCTGAAATTTGTACTAATCAAGATCGGGCTAACAATTTTTAAATATTAACGTTGAATAACTAATTTCTAACTTCGGTTAACCTGTATTACTATCAAGTCCAGTTAATTTTACACATTACCGTATTATTTTCAGAATTATGAGCAGCGCGATGCAAATTATTATCAGCACATTGGTGACGGCTGGCGCATCTTTAGGGGTGCAGGCGCAGCCGAAACCCGGAGACACTACCCTCCCCTCCCCTGAGGCGGTATTTGAGCAAATGGGGCATTATGACAAAGGTAGTTTCCGGTACCAGGTATCGGATTTTTTTGCCAAGCCTAAACAGAGTGGTTTTAGTTTATCTCCGGACGGTAAGTATTTGTCTTACCGGGAGAAGGATGCTAATGCGAAGCGGCATGTATATGTGAAGGAGCTGGCGACCGGTGAGGTGACGCGGGCTATTACGGAAGGGGAGCAACTGGTATCTACCTATGTATGGGGATATAACAACCGGTTGCTGTACCTGCAGGATAAGGGCGGGGATGAGAACTATGAGTTGTTTGTCGCTGATGTAGACGGCAGTCATCAGCAATCACTGACCCCATTTAAAAACATCAAGGTAGAGGGTATTTATCGTATTGTATCGGACCCGGATCATGTGGTGGTGACGATGAACAAGGAGGATCCTGAGATTTTTGAGCCATTCAAGCTGAATATTGTCAACGGGCAGTTGGAGAAGCTGATGGAGAATAAGGACAAGGAGAACCCGATTATGGGTTATGATATCGACAAGGACGGTTTTGTACGCGGTTATAGCCGGCAGTTAAATGGTACGACCAATGTGCAGATGTATCGTGCACCCGGGGAGACGGATTTCCGCGAGGTAGCGCGTACGGACTGGCGTAACGACTTCAGCATCTTGGACTTTGATTATACTGATCCGAAGGGACACCGGGCATATGTGCTTTCCAACCTGGAGACGGACAAGTCGGTGATACAGTTGTACGATCTTTCTGTGCGTAAGGTGATCAAGACATTGTTCGGGCACCCGGTGTTTGATGCGGGCGGTATAGGTACCTCCCGTGCCCGTAACTACGAGATCGACTACTATAGTTATGATGGGGATAAGGCGGAGCTGGTACCGGTGAGTGCTTATTTTAAGCGGTTGTATGCGCGGTTCAAAAAGGAGATCGGCGACAGGAGTGTGAGCATATCGGCTGCTACGTTAAAGGAAGATAAATACCTGTTGTTTGTGAGCAGCGACCGGTTGTACGGTGCTTATTATACTTACGATGTAGCTTCCGGCAAGCTGGAGAAGATGTTGGACCTGATGCCTAACCTGAAAGAGCCGGAGATGAGTGCGTCGAGGCCGTTTTCTTTTACTGCGAGGGATGGGCTGACGGTGCACGGTTATATTACGTTGCCGGCGAATGCGCCTAAGGGGCAACCGTTGCCGATGATCGTGTATCCACATGGTGGGCCTTACGGTGTAAGGGATAGCTGGGGATTTGATTTTGCGGCGCAGTTGTTTGCCAGCCGTGGATATGCGGTGTTGCAAGTGAACTATCGCGGTTCCGGCGGATATGGTAAACAGTTCTTTCTGGCGGGAAGTAAACAGATTGGCCGTAATATGCTGAACGATTTGGAGGACGGGGTGCAGTATGCTATCAAGAAGGGATGGGCACAACCCGGAAAGATCGGTATCCACGGTGGTAGTTATGGTGGCCTGGCGACGCTGGGCAGCCTGGTGAAGACACCGGACCTGTATGCCTGCGGAGTGGACTATGTGGGCGTCTCTAACCTATTCACGTTCTTTAAGGCCTTCCCTCCTTACTGGAAACCATTTCTGAAACAAGTGTATGAGCAGTGGTATGATGCGGAGTCGGCGGCGGACCAGGAGATTATGAAGGCAGTATCTCCTGCGCTGAACATTGATAAGATCACCAAACCTTTATTCATTGTGCAAGGCGCGAATGATCCCCGGGTGAATATTCAGGAGTCGGACCAGATGGTACGGCAGTTGCGGGCGAAAGGGCTGGATGTACCTTATATGGTGCGTTATAATGAAGGGCATGGCTTTCATCATGAGGATAATTCCATTACTTTTTACAAAGCCATGATGGGATTTTTTGCCCAGCATCTGAAGTAGCAGTATTACAAGATACATCCAGCGGACCGGTACTTATAGCCGAGTGATTATTCTATCATCAGCTTATAAGACCGGTCTGTTACTTTTATGAAGTAGATACCAGGCAACAATCCATTGATCTCTATCACGTTATCTCCTGTTACGAGCTTTCCTTGTTTTACTATCCGGCCCTGTACATTCAGTACGTAGTACCAGGTCTGTTTATCTGATAGCAGGTGTACCAAAGTTGAAGCGGGATTTGGATATATCTTAAGGGCTGATTTTCCGGATGCGACAACCGGGGGTTTTCCCCAGGTCATGAAAGCGGAGCGATTTTTCGCCCATGTTTCTTTTTCCTGTATTTCCCACCAGTTGATATTGAATCCGGAGGTAGTTGCCTTTAAGCGGAAGGTGTAGGTACCTGCGGTATCTATGTTTAGTTTGCCATTGACGGTAGTCCAGTTCTGCCAGCCTTTTGTATCCGGGATATTGACGGTGTCTAATGCCTGGTTGCCGGACAGGAGCAGGAGTTGTCCGCCCTGGTTGTAGGCAGCGGACACGCGGTATTTCACGATGTATTCGCCTGCATGCGGTAAGTTGACCTGATAGTCCATCCAGTCGCCGTTGTCTATCCAGCCAACGTTGAGATTACCTTCCAAGTCGTATGTCTGTTCTGTTTGTATGCCTGACATGGCGGTATAGTCTTCTGCTTCGATATGTGTGGAAAATCCTTTGAAGGGTATCCTGAGATCGAGCCAGTTCACGTTGTACTGTCCATTTTCTGCCAGCAATCTGATGATGTGATCACCGGCGGGCAATGAGATGGATGCTATCAGTGTTTTCCAGGATTGCCAGGCGCCTGTATTAGGGACGTTGAAGGTATATTTTTTCTGTCCATCGAGCAGTACGGTAACTTTACCTGTGCTATCGGGGCTAGCGATACGTAATTTCAGCTGGTAGTCGTCCGTTGCCGGTGTGTATATTTTGTATTCCATCCAGTCGCCGGTATCGATGTATCCGATGTTCTCTCCTCCTCCGCCATCTGCACAAGATTCTGTTTGTACACCATTCATTCTGGTGTAGTCTTCTGCCTGTATTAAGGCGGGCAGTATTACTTCCGGTTCAGCAGGTGTTGTAACGGTGCCGCATATTTTGCATTCAAAGATGGAGTATCCCCAAGGGGTGTTCCTGGCGGTGCCCAGCATTTTGAGGTAGCGGCCGGTGTAGTCGAGGTTGGTAATAGTATCTATCCGGTTTCCCAGCGGCATATTCGTTTTCACGGCCAGAGTGTCCCAGTGGAGGCTGTCTTTGGAAGCGAGGAGGTAGTAGTTTTTCGCGTTGGCAGCTTCCCAGGAGAGGGTTACTTCGCTGACATGAGCGGAGGTTCCCAGGTCTACGGTGAGTTGTTGAGGATCTTCGAATTTGCTTTCCCATCGGGAGCCTGGATCGCCATCTATAGCGGCATCTGCGTTTCCGGAGGAGGCGACAGCGCTGGCGGGGAGCAGGTCGTAGCAACCGGTGGGTGCATTGCCATAGGCGGGCAGTGAGGGATAAGTTACCAATGTAGCGGCAGGTACGGGGAATGATGCGATGAGAGCGCCGGCGCTGTTGTAGATGTTGCAGTTGCGGGTGCTTTTGGTGCTGTTGTAAGCGACTGCATGGCTGAACGTTCCATTTTTTTCGAATACGCTGCTCAAGGGGAAGTCGGTACGGAAGTTAGTAGAGAAGCGGCCGAGGTTTTGGTCTGCATGCGTGTAGAAATAGGTCATGCTGGCGGTTACATCTTTGAGTATGTATTTATCGCTGGATTCAGCCAGTTGTCTGTTTTTGTCTATATAAGCGGCGGTATATGCCGGGTCGAACAGTTGCCGGAATCCCAGCATGACGCCAGCCCAGTCGACGCCCAGGTCAGCTTCTTCTTTGAGGCCATCTTCGGCGATGGTTTCGCGGAGCATATCGGCGTATTCGCGTTTTGCCCAGGCGGTATCTCTGGTGAGGTATTTGAATCCGGGATTTACGGGCAGGTATTGGATACCATGTACGTATGCATCCGGGCCACCGAAGTATTTGGCATGTATGGCGGCCTGATCGAAGAGCATGCCGATCATGTTGTAGTTAAGTCCTGCGGGCAGGTTTCTTTTTTTCCAATCGAACCAATATTCGAGGCAGGCATATGATTCGCTGGAATATCCGAAGGCGGCGGCATCTTTGATTTCCTGATCATTGAGGAGATCGCCGAGGATGAACAGGCCGATCCATGACTGCATAGATTCGGAGGATGACTCCTGGTTGTTGCCATTAGGGGAGCTGATGCCGCCGGCGTAGCTATGTCCGGCCCAGGGACTGAAGGTGCGCAGGAAGGGGAAGCGATTATCCGCGCGATCCCAGTTGGCATATTGTTTTGCGACCTGTTTGATCATTTCTCCATATTGCTGCAGGAAATCGGGATCGGTCATGCCATACAGGGCGCTAGCCAGTATGAGGTATCCGTAGTGGAAATGGTTGTCGGTAAATGCGTAGGACCAGTAGCTTTCGTTGAAGCCGACTATTGCGCCCCATCGGTCATAGCGGACGAAATAATGATAAGGTTCACCCGGTGTATAAGTGAGCCAGTCGACGAGTGCGGCTTTTGTTTTTTCTTTTAGTGTCTGATAGGATTGATGATGCAGTTCTTTTGCTATCAAGGTATTTTTAGCCAGGTTGACGAGGTCTTTTCCACCCCAGTAGGTATCTGCACCATATCCTTTTACCCTGGAATATTTACTAAGTAAGGAGAACATGAGGGAAGGATCGTAGGGATGGGCATCTGAGGTGTCTCTGAACGGTGCGGAGTAGGTAGGTAATATGCCATCAAAATTGTAGGTGAAGGCGAATGAGTTGCCGATGGCTGTTTTGATGATACCACGGATATTCCGGTAGTTATATCCGGCAAATTGTATGTTATGCTCAGCGTTGGCGTATAAGTGTGGCAGGAATCCCTGCATAACCGGACCATTTGTTCCTCCCCGGAGGTTTTGTGTGGTAATGTTCCAGTAGGAGTATACTTTACCTGCGGCGGCATCGTACCGGTAGCTCAATTTTGTATCGGTGGGTCTATTGCAGGCGTACTGATCGAAAGTCGGCAGATCGGTTAAAGCGGGTAGTGCTGACAGTACAAAAAAGGCATCCTGGTTATGGTTGTTGAGGACGAGGCGGGTGGTTATTGCCGGATCGGAGCCCCAACGGGAGTTAATGTTGCCATCGTTCACGTTGGTACCGATATAGTAGCCTTGTATGGAGGAGACGGTAACGGGTTGGCGCAGGGAGATCAGTTGTTCTTTGTTATAGACGCTCATTTCCCATATGGAATAACCGAAGATAGTAGCTTTATTGGTAAGCTGGAGGCGGATATATTTGCCCGCTGCTTTGCTTAGTGATATGTCGTCCAGGTTTCCATCGCCTTTGATCTCGGAGAATACTGTTTGCCAGTGGATGCTATCGTCGGATGTCTGCAGGTAATATCCGGAAGCGAAGGCGTTTTCCCAGTTGATTGTGACCCTGGTAATAGGTTGTGAGTGTCCCAGGTCGATGACTACGTATTGTTGTCCCTGTATCTCTGCGGTAGTTTTATTGTCGAAGTGTAATCCGAGGTACCTGTCACGGGTTTTGATGATGAAGGGGGCTGTGGTGGGAAATTCGACGGTACTGCCATCTTGGTGGAGATAGGCGGGTGCCTCTCCATCCATCGAGAATTCGGGATTGATGCCATGGGTCTGATACCAGACGAAAGGTTGTCCTTGTGCCATGGTAACATCGATACTGGTATTATGTGCGCTATCTTGCTGGGACATGATCAGGCCCCAATCTGACCAATCTTTTGCAAATGCTTTATCCGGTTGGTATCCATTGGCGCTGATCTGCAACTGGGGTCCGAGGATCATGCCAGCTCTTTTGGCATCTACTTCGTAGTTGTTCGGAAAGAATACGTTGAGTCCATTTTCTTTTGGTTCGACGACAAGCGGAGCGATCCACAGTTTACCGGTTTTGTTGCCACTAACGACCAGGTCGGTCCACCAGTCGTTGGTGGGGATGGCCTTTTTGTTGTCTTTGGCGACATAGATGGGGCGTTCGAAGGCGAATCGTTCGACGGAGCCGGGGCCATCTTCTGAGGATAGGCCGGCGGGCGGGTAAGCGGCGTAGCTACCTGCGCCGACGGGGACGACAGTCTGCGCTGTTGTCCGAGCTATGCCACCCAAAATGAGTAAGGCGCATAAGCTAAATTTCACGGTTTTCATGGTATATGTGTTTAGGTTGGTTGTGTTGGCAGTTGTAGTTGTTTTTTATTGGTACGGGTATTAAAGGAGCATATTATTTCCGGCCGGTAGCTGTATATGCAGTACCAGCTGGAGCGGCAGCGTTACACGGGTAGGTTAGATGTTGTGGTTTATGTAGGATATGAATATGGTGTTATTTTTTGGCTCCTCTTTCTACGCTTTTGATGTCTTCTCCCCTATCTTTTTTGAAATCGAAATGATCGAAGGCGGCGTTTTTGGTGGGTACCAATACGGTGTAGCTATCGAGTTCGGATATTTCGACAGTAATGTCATCGGTATAGAGATCTACCATATGTCCGCCTTGTTTTTTGGAATCGGACAGGTAGTGAAAGTGATATCCGGATATATTGGTATTATCCATAAATGCTGGTAGCCGGTATCCTATGAGATCGCCGGAGGTGGCGGTATATTCGAAAAAGTGTTGTTTGTCGAGTATGGCAGACAGGGCGGGATAGGGAGGTTCGCTTGGCGGGAAGGCGCGGGTGCGCATTTTAGCGAAGCGGCCTTTGATATGGATTGCGTACAATCCGTTGGGATTGGTGAGCAGGCTATCGAGGCAATGAAAGAATGCTGGTTTGTTCATGCCGGCTGGTATCTTAACGGAGTGGTCGGCATGGAAGTAGTTGACCATAGCGAATGGTATGAGTGGGTCGTTGGTGACTTCGAATGTTTGTCCGGAGGCTTGTGTTTGGTATACTTTTCCTTTGAACATGACGAGTTCTCCATCAATTTTATCTGGGGCACCCAGGCCGAAGTCGCCGTTGGCTTTCAGTATGCTGACGGGATACAGGCCATCATACAATCCGCCGATCAATCCACCCGCTATACCTGCGGTCAGTAGTGTACGTGATTTGTTGCCGGGGGCGGGTTGTTTTTTAGTTACCTGGGCAAATAACGCAGTGGGTACTATCAGTATGGTGAGGAGTAGTTTGTAGTTCATATCTTATGTTTTGAAAGTTACAGGCAATGGCAAGGACCATTGCCTGCGGTTACCTGATGGAGGGCCATCAGGCAGATTGTAGGTATGTGAACGATAGACGGAATTGAATGCTATTGGTATGATGCACGAGGATTGGTTTTTCAGCTACTTATAATAAGGTTGGCAAGATACGGGAGCAGGGGCCGTATGATGTTGTGCCTTAATTCGCGTCAAAGATAATGTTGAAATTATTATGCTATGGGGTTGTTGTGGTGCTTTAATGGAATTTTAAGGGATTCTTAATACAGTGTTCATAGTTGTCTAATTAACACTTAATTGATTATGGGGGTAAAAATAGTACGGCAAAAGCAGTGTAATGCTTTTGCCGTGTTTTATATAGCTATATAAAGGTGTTTTATACCAGTTGCAGTTGTGCGAGATGTTTGTTGATAAAGTCGATCTCTTCTGCGCTCAGTTTCACTTCGAAGGCTTTGGCATTCTGGAGGGCTTGTTCTTCGTTGCGGGCGCCTACGAGTGCTACGGTGATGCCTGGGTGTTCGATGGTCCATCGGATCACGAGTTGTGCCAGTGTTGCATTTTTGCTTTCGGCCATTGGTTTGATGGCAGCGAGGAATGCGTTGATGCGATCGATATTTTCCGGTGTATAGAATTTTGAGTCGGCGCGGGTGTCGCCATTACTGAATTTGTGATCGCGTTTGATCTTGCCGGTGAGGATACCTCTTTGGAGGGGGCTATATGCCAGTATTCCTTTTTTATGTTGGATGCTGTAAGGTATTACGTTGTCTTCGTAGGAGCGTTCTACCATGCTGAATGGGATCTGATTGGAGGCGAGGGAGATCACTTTTTCAGCCGCCTGCATTTGTTCTACGCTGTAGTTGGATACTCCTGCTGCGCGGATCTTTCCCTGTTCCTGCAGGCGGAGTACGGCTTCGAAGGATTCTTCTATGGGGGTGGTATTATCGGGCCAGTGGATCTGGTAGAGATCGATATAGTCGGTGCCCATTCTGCTGAGGCTGTCTTCGCATTCTTTGATGATGCTTTCTTTGCCTGCATATTTATAGATATCGATATCGTTGCCGTTGTTGTCCTGGCTTTTGAAGCCGAACTGACCTTTTGCGAGGTCCCAGCGCATGCCGAATTTGGTGGCCAGTTGTACTTTATCGCGAGCGATGCCTTTGATGGCTGCTCCTACGATATCTTCACTGGTTCCTTGTCCGTATACGGGGGCTGTATCGATGGAGGTAATACCATGATCGATGGAGGCTTTGATGGCAGCTATTGCGTCTTTGCGTTCTGCGCCGCCCCACATCCATCCACCGATGGCCCATGCGCCGAAGGTAATGGCGGATAATTTTACGTCGCTTTCACCCAGTTGTCTGAATTCCATGCTTACAAATTTGCTATGTGAAGAAAAT
Organism: Chitinophaga pendula; assembly: GCF_020386615.1. Taxonomy (NCBI): domain Bacteria; kingdom Pseudomonadati; phylum Bacteroidota; class Chitinophagia; order Chitinophagales; family Chitinophagaceae; genus Chitinophaga; species Chitinophaga pendula. Next base: position 1,573,760 of record NZ_CP077769.1, on the reverse strand, counting down.
AGAAATGCCCGCAATAAGTGTCATGGGTACATGCTACTTATTACGGGCATCAAAAGTAAAATAAATTATTCAGACCAGCTCATTACGTATGCTTTATCTTCTATGCCCAGTGCGTCTTCTGTGATTTGCAGCGGGTGGAAGGTATCTACCATGACGGCCAGTTCTTTTGTTTCTTTTGCGCCGATGCTTTTTTCTACGGCTCCGGGATGTGGTCCATGGGGGATACCACCGGGGTGGAGGGTGATCATGCCGCGGGTGACATGTTTGCGGCTCATGAAGTCGCCATCTACGTAGTACAGTACTTCATCGCTGTCGATATTGCTATGATTGTATGGAGCGGGTATTGCCAGCGGGTGATAGTCGAATAAGCGTGGGCAGAAGGAACATACGACGAAGTTATTGCCTTCGAAGGTCTGGTGTACGGGAGGCGGCTGGTGAACGCGGCCGGTGATGGGTTCGAAGTCGTGTATGGAGAATGCGAACGGGTATTCGCAGCCATCCCATCCGATAACATCAAACGGGTGATGTGCGTAGTGGATGGGGTACATGACGCCTTTCTTTTTGATATTGATGAGGAAGTCGCCGGCCTGATCGATGGTTTCGAGCTGTTGGGGCTGGCGGATATCGCGTTCGCAGAAGGGAGCGTGTTCGAGCAGCTGGCCATAATGGCTGAGATAACGTTTAGGATAGCGTATGGGGCTGAATGATTCTACGATAAAGAGGCGGTTGTCTGCGGTATCGAAAGATATCTGGTAGATGGTACCTCTTGGGATGACGAGGTAATCGCCATATCCGAAGGTCAGCTGTCCGTATTGTGTGTGCAGGGTGCCGCTGCCTTCGTGTACGAAGATCATTTCGTCGGCGTCGGCATTTTTATAGAAATAGTCCTGCATGCTTATGCGCGGTGCGGCCAGTACGATATGGCAATCGCTGTTGACGAGCACGGGTTTGCGGCTTTGCAGGAAATCGTCCTGCGGTTGTATGGAGAATCCCTGGAAGCTGCGATGTTTGAGCATTTTCTCTTCTGCCACTTTGGGTGCTACGCTGTAAGGTTCATCGACACGGATGATCTCGGTAGGTGGGTGGCAGTGGTACAACAAGGAGTAGTGAGAGGAGAAGCCTTCTGTAGAGAACAATTGTTCTGAATAAAGGCTACCATCGGGCTTGCGGAATTGCGTATGCCGTTTATGGGGGATCTGACCCAGTTTATGATAATGAGGCATAAATAGTGGATTGTAATGGTGATGAAAGAAAAAGAAAGGGCGTAACGGATTATCTGGCGGGGGATGCCCCATTCATAGCCAGCGTGGCCAGCAGGAAGTAGTACTTCCATCTGCGCTTATCGATGTGATATGTAAAATTGCGGAAATAAGGCATGATTCAACAGGCTGTTCCAAATGTACAATTTCCTGTTGCATCTGACAAATGTGGGCGGGGTTGGGATGGCCGCAGCGGGGGAATATTCCTATAATCATTTAACTATCAATCACTTAGAAGAGTCTCGTATAAGCGTTGTATAAGCGTTGTATAGGCATCCTATAGTGATCCTATAGTCATTGTATAGGTGCGGTATAGTCGTTGTATACCTATTGTATAAGTTTGGATATGGGTTGGATATACAAATGATATACGAATGATACAGGAATGATACAGGAATGCTATAGGAATATTACAAGCAGTGGCTGCTGCGCCTTCATATTGTCATACAAATGTCATTAAAAACAAGTCCAAAATGAGGGGTATACTGCTATCAAAATCAGTACTGTACAGTAAATGGTGGTGATTTTGAATATTTTCTAAACTTTTGGCGTTGTGTTGCAATTGTGAAATTTAATGTCCACATTTGTAATACGAAAGTCATAATAGTGCAACATTCATTTACATATCAGTTCTCTGCTATCTGTTATCTCTCCGATGGCTATGTGAGCACTATTACTACGTCCACCATTATTACGACCCCAGTGCGGGGTTAGTGATCACATATCGTCCAGCGACCACTCAGGGTGGTAACAACCGGCAGGGGAACCTGCACATTATCCGATTAAATTTATTTTTTCATGCAAGTATTAAAATTCGGCGGCACCTCCGTGGGTAGCGCCAGTGCTATAGAACAGACGTGCCAGATCATACGGCAGCAATCCAGCGGCGATCGTTTTGCCATTGTGATATCTGCGATGAGCGGTATTACAGATAAGCTGATCCGTTGTGGTCAGCAGGCTGGTCAGGGTCAGGAATTATATAAGCGCTTATTACAGGAGATTGAGTATACACATCTGGAGACGATCCGGGCGTTGTTTCCTATTACGGCGCAGAGTGGGTTGATCAGCCAGTTGAAGAAGCGGTTGAATGCGTTGGAGAATTTATGTGACGGTATTTTCCAGGTGGGAGAGTTGAGTGTGCGGACGTTGGATAAGATTATGAGTTTCGGGGAGTTGATCTCTTCTTACCTGGTGGCGGAGAAGCTGAAGCAATTGGGGGTGCAGGCGGTGTGGAAGGACAGCCGGGAGCTGATTGTGACGGATGCGCATTACGGTAGTGCGCACGTTAATTTCCTGGCGACGAATCACCAGATTGGTCAATACTTTGCGCAGGAGGCGGCCGGTTATGTGGTGTTACCGGGTTTTGTGGCGGCTACCGCTGACGGGGATACGACGACGTTGGGTCGTGGCGGTTCTGATTATACGGCGGCGATTTTGGCGGCGGCGTTGCCGGCGCAGCAGCTGGATATCTGGACGGATGTGAGCGGGATGATGACGGCTGATCCGCGGTTGGTATCGCAGGCGATCCCTATTGCGCATATCAGTTATGAGGAGGCGATGGAGTTATCGCATTTTGGGGCGAAGGTGATCTACCCTCCTACTATACAGCCGGTGATGCAAAAGCAGATCCCTATCTGGATCAAAAATACATTTGCGCCAGCGGATGCGGGTACGTTGATACAATACAGTGAGGACCGTGATCATCCGGTGACTGGTATTTCCGGTATACAGCAGATTGCGTTGCTGACATTGGAAGGCAGTGGGATGGTGGGTATTCCTGGTTTTTCGAAGCGACTTTTCGAGTCGCTGTTGTATGAGCGTATCAATGTGATATTGATCACGCAGAGTTCGTCGGAGCATTCTATTACGGTGGGTATCCATGAGGCGGATATGTTGAAGGCGAAGAGTGCGGTGGACAGTGAGTTTGCGCAGGAGATACAGGAGAAGCAGATAGAGCCGCTGATTGTGGAGCGGGACCTGGCTATTGTGGCGGTGGTAGGTGATAAGATGAAGAACCATCACGGTACCAGCGGCAAGCTGTTTGCGGCGCTGGGGCGTAACGGGGTGAATGTACGGGCTATTGCGCAAGGTTCTACGGAGAAGAACATTTCTACGGTTATTAATAAAGCGGACGTCAAGAAGGCGTTGAATGTGATACATGAGGCATTTTTCGAGACCCCGGTGAAGCAGGTGAACCTGTTCATAGCTGGGGTGGGTAATGTAGGCGGTAAGTTGCTCGAGCAGTTGCAGCAGCAGGAGACTTACCTGAAGCAGGAGTTGGGGTTGCATTTGCGGGTGGCGGGGTTGGCTAACAGCCGTAAGATGGCATTCGGGCAGGAGACGCTTTCGTTGCAGGAGTGGCGGCAGCAGCTGGATGAGGGTGTTGATATGGATATGCCGGCCTTTGTGAAGCAGATCAAGGCGTTGAACTTACGCAACAGTGTATTTATCGATAATACGGCCAGTTCGGAAGTAGCGGCGGTGTATGCGGATTTCCTGCAGCACGGGATATCGGTGGTGACGTGTAACAAGATAGCCTGTTCTTCGGACTACCGTTATTACCGGCAGTTAAAGGATCTGGCGCGGCGTTATGATGCGGCATTCCTTTTTGAGACGAATGTGGGGGCGGGGTTACCGGTTATCAATACACTGAATGACCTGGTACGGAGTGGAGACAAGGTGCATCGTATAGAAGCGGTGTTGTCTGGTAGTCTAAATTTTGTATTCAATCATTTTGTGGGGGATGCTGATTTCCGGCAGGTGGTGCAAGCGGCGCAGGATGAGGGGTATACGGAGCCTGATCCGCGGATAGACCTCAGTGGGGTGGATGTGATGCGGAAGATATTGATCCTGGCCCGGGAGAGTGGTGTGGAGATGGAGCTGGCTGATATTACGAATCACTCATTTTTGCCGGCGGCCTGCCTGGAGGCGCCATCGGTGGCGGCATTTTACGAGCAGCTGGATGTGCATGCGGATCATTTTGGTCAGTTGCGGCGGGCAGCGGAGGCGGAAGGTAAGCGGCTGAAGTTTGTGGCCAGCCTTGCAGACGGGCGGGCATCGGTGGGGTTGCAGGCGGTATCGCCGGAGCATCCGTTCTACCAGTTGGAAGGTAAGGATAACATTGTGTTGTATACGACGAACCGGTATGCGCAGCAGCCGTTGATCGTAAAAGGTGCGGGCGCCGGTGCGGACGTAACTGCTTCCGGGATCTTTGCGGACATTATCCGTACGGCCCGATAATTACCCATCAAGTATAAATGCAGCTATCATTGCTATGGAACAGATAAAAGTATTTGCCCCCGCTACTGTTGCGAACGTAGCCTGTGGCTTTGACGTAATAGGATTGGCGTTAGAAGCGCCCGGGGATGAGATGATTATTCGCCGCACGGATACGCCAGGTGTGCAGATCAGTGCTATACACGGGGCGTTGTTGCCGTTGGAGGCGAGCCGTAATGTGGCTGGGGTGTCTGCGCAGGCGTTATTGCAGAAGTATGGGCAACCGGATGTAGGTGTTGCTATTGAGATCTTTAAGCACATACATCCTGGTAGTGGTATTGGCTCGAGTGCTGCCAGCGCTGCCGGGGCGGTAGCAGGTGTGAATGAGTTGCTGGGGCGGCCGTTTACGCCGCGGCAGCTGGTACGGTTTGCGATGGAAGGTGAGCGGCTGGCCAGCGGGGCGGCGCATGCGGACAATGTGGCACCAGCCATCATGGGAGGGTTTACGCTGGTACGCAGTTATAAGCCACTGGATATTACCTCGCTGCATACGCCACCGGCGTTGTGGGTGACGGTGATACATCCGCAGATAGAAGTAAAGACGGCGGATGCGCGGGAGATATTGAAGCAGAAAGTGTTGATGACGGATGCTATCCGTCAGTGGGGGAATGTGGGTGCGTTGGTGGCAGGTCTTTACCAGGAAGATTATGAGCTGATCGCGCGTTCGCTGGAGGATGTGATCGTGGAGCCGGTGCGCTCTATCCTGATACCTGCTTTCCAGGAGTTGAAGCTGAAGTGTAAGGAGACCGGGGCGTTGGGCGGAGGTATCAGCGGGTCTGGTCCATCGGTGTTCATGTTGAGCCAGGGCGAGGCGACGGCCCGTCAGGTAGCGGCAACGATGGACAGCGTATATGCGCCACTGGGAGTTGATTACAAGATCTATGTATCTCCTATTAACACTACGGGGGTGAGGGTGTTGGCGGACTAGTGCCCCTCTCCTATCCGATCTACATTATTTATTCAGACAAGACAGCACATGCAATATTATAGTTTACATCAGCGGCAGCACGAGGTATCTTTCCGGGAGGCGGTGATACGCGGGCTGGCGCCAGACAAGGGGCTTTATTTCCCTACTGTTATTCCCCGGCTGGACCCATTGGTGGCGGCCTACCCGGAGCGTTATGATGAGCGGGAGCTTGCGTACCAGGTGATACAGCCCTTTGTGGGGGATGCGATCCCGGAGGCGGCGTTGCGCGGTATTATCCGGGATACGGTCAGTTTTCCTTTTCCTTTGCGGGCGGTGGGTGAGCGCGTTTATTCGCTGGAGTTATTCCACGGGCCTACGCTGGCATTTAAGGATGTGGGGGCGCGATTTATGGCCGGTTGTCTCGGTTATTTCCGGGGCGGCGATGCGAAGCCGGTGACGGTGCTGGTGGCTACGTCGGGGGATACCGGCGGTGCGGTAGCCAGTGGTTTTTACGGGGTGCCCGGTGTGGAGGTGGTGATCCTGTATCCTTCGGGGAAGGTGAGTACCTTACAGGAGAAGCAGCTGACGACGTTGGGAGGTAATATTTCGGCGCTGGCGGTGTCGGGTACTTTTGACGACTGTCAGCAGCTGGTGAAGACGGCCTTTCTGGATGCGGCTTTGCAGGAGCAGCGGCCGTTGACATCGGCCAATTCTATCAATGTAGCGCGGTGGTTGCCGCAGATGTTCTATTATTTCCTGGCGTTGCGGCAGTTGGGGGCGCAGGAGCGGCCACCGGTGTTTTCGGTGCCCAGCGGTAATTTCGGTAATATCTGTGCGGGGCTGATGGCGGCTGCATTGGGATTACCGGTGGCGCATTTTGTGGCCAGCACGAACATCAACGATACGGTGCCCCGTTTTATGGACAGCGGGCATTATACGCCGGGGACGGCATTTCCGACCTTATCGAATGCGATGGATGTATCTGACCCCAGTAATTTCGTGCGTATCCTGCAGTTGTTTGGTAATGACCGATCACAGTTGGCGGCGCATTTTTCGTCGTATGCTTTTACAGATGAGCAGACGGTAGCTACGATGGAGGCGGTGTGGCAGCGATACGGTTATATGCTGGACCCTCACGGTGCGGTAGGTTACCTGGGATTGCAGCGTTACCTGCGGGAGACGGGGTATGCGGGTACTGGTATTTTCCTGGAGACGGCTCACCCGGTGAAGTTTGCTGATACGGCCCCCTCTTCTTTACAAGCGCATATTGAGACCCCTGCCCGCATCCAGGCGCTTTATGCGCAGGAGAAGCAGGCTACGGCGCTTCCGGCCACTTATGAGGCGTTGCGGGAGTGGTTATTACAATAGCTGTTGCGACGGTATTTTACAATTACGATTTTTGATGATAGTTTTACGGCGGCTGGCACCAGGAGGTGACCAGCCGTTTTTTAACAATCGAATCGGTTACATGAGATATTTATATTTAACAGGAGCGCTGTTTGCGATATGGAGTTGCGGATCGGGTGGTCGTCAGCCGGCGGCGGTTGTGGTGGCGGCGGATACGGCCTATCACAATGCGATGGTAGCGCCGCTGACGGATTCCATTGGGCAATTCCCGGATAAGGCGGATTTGTATTTCCGGAGGGCCTTATTATTATTCAATACGAATCCTACGCTGGCGCAGCGGGATTTTGAGAAGGCGGCCTCGCTGGACAGTAAGCAGGTAGATTATTGGGCCGGCGCTGGTGAGGCGGCGTTGCTTTCGGAGGATTATTCCGGTGCGGCGCGTTTCTTCCGGCAGGCGTTGTTATTACAGCCGGACTATTCGTATCTGCAGTATAAGCTGGCGATGGCGTTGACGGAAGCCAAGCAGTATACGGCTGCTGACAGTCTTGCTACCTTGTTATCGCGGCAGGCGGCTACACGGGACCAGGCATTTTACCTGAAGGCCCGTATGGCGGAGGATCTGAAGGATACGGTAGCGGCGATAGCCCATTTACGCAGTGCGGTGGCGGCAGCGGGTACGCACAGTGAGTATGAGGCGGTGATGGAGCTGGGTGACCTGTTGCAAGCGAAGGGATCACCGGATGCGGTGGCTTACTATACGCTGGCGTTCCGGCTGGATTCGACGAATGCGGAGCCATTGCATGCTATCGGGAGGTATTATGACGGTGCGGGGAAGAAGGCACAGGCGGTGGCGGCGTACAAGCAATGTATTGCGGCTGATCCTGCTTATGCTCCTGTGTATATGTCGCTGGGGAAACTTTACAAGGATCAGCAGCAGTGGAAGGAGGCGTTGTATTACTTTAACCTGGGCGCCAAGACGGCCCCTACGGATGCGGCCTGTTATTATTACCGGGGGCTTTGTTATGAGCGGACGGGTAATAAGGAGGCGGCTATTGCGGATTACAACAAAGCATTATCTTTCCGTAAGCAGTACCCGGAGGCGAGCCAGGCGTTAGCGGCGCTGGAGGGGGGTAAGTAGTCGATTAAATTTATCTTAGATTTACAACTATGACGAAAGACAAGTCAATAATAATAGCGCCCTCGTTGCTGGCGGCGAATTTTCTAGAGTTAGGCCAGGCGGTGTCGATGGTGAATGAGAGTGAGGCGGCGTGGTTGCACCTGGATGTGATGGACGGCCGTTTTGTGCCGAACATCAGTTTTGGTATGCCGGTGATCTCGGCGATACGGCAGGCGACGAAGAAGGTATGTGATGTGCATCTGATGATAGAGGAGCCGGAGCGATATGCGGAGGCGTTCCGTGATGCTGGTGCGGATGTGCTGACGGTGCACCTGGAGGCATGCCGGCACCTGCACCGTAATATTCAGCAGATCAAGTCGCTGGGGATGAAGGCCGGTGTGGCATTGAATCCACATACGCCGGTGCACATGCTGGAGCATGTGATCAATGATGTGGACCTGGTGTTGGTGATGAGTGTAAATCCCGGTTTTGGCGGGCAGTCTTTTATACCACAGGCGTTGCATAAGATCCGGCAGGTGCGGGAGTTGATTTCGCATAATGGTGCGCATGCGTTGATAGAGGTGGACGGCGGTATTAATCTGAAGAATGCGGCGGACATTATCCGGGCGGGTGCAGATGTGTTGGTAGCGGGTAGTACGGTATTTTCGGCTGCTGACCCGGCGCAGATGATCGTTCAGCTGAAGCAGGCAGCTAACTAGTGTTACGGGTAGTGGGGATCGCTACCGGCGTGTTGAGGTGACCTGTCAGGCAGATAGTTTCTGTACGATCTCTTTAGACAACGGTTTGGTGAGATAGCCGGTGACGAAAGCATAAGCGTTTACGCGTTCGCGGTCTTTTTCATCTATGGAGGACGTGAGTACGAAGATGCGTATGTCTTTGGGTAATTCCTTATAAAAGAGGGCGTACTCTTCGAGGAAGTCCCATCCGTCCATTACCGGCATATTGAGGTCGAGCAGGATCACATCCGGTAGTTCGGTGGACTGTGCGCGGTTCTCTTTCAGGCAGTTAAGTACATCTTCTGCATCGGAGAAGGTGCGTATTCTTTCACTTATCCCCTGACGCTCGATCATGATCTGTGCAATCTGTTGGTGTATTGGATCATCATCTACGATAAAAATCAATTGGACTGGTTTCATAAGGGGGACGATTCGGGTCTAAAAGTAATAATAAATTTGGTTCCGGCCCCAGGCTTACTTTCTGCACGTATACTTCCACCCATTGCTTCTACCTGTGTTTTTGTGATAAACAGGCCTATTCCCTTTGCTTCTTTATTTTTATGAAATGTTTTGCGGAAGCCGAATAGTTTGCTACCGAAGCGTTCCATGTCGATACCGATACCATTGTCTATGGCGGACAGTTCGATGTCGTTGCCTATCCGTCGTGTTTGCAGGTGGAGGGTAGGGATTCGTTCTGCGGCGCGGTATCGGATGGCGTTGGTGATCAGGTTTTGGAGGATGCTATCGAGGTATACGCGCGGGTATTCGATGGTATGTGCTTCATTGAAGTCGTAGGTGAGTTGGATGCCGCTGGTGTCCATATCTGCGCGGAGTATGTCTTTCACTTTCTGCAATCGATCGGCAAAAGAGAGCAGTTCTCTTTCGACGTTCATATCTTTTCTGATCTGAACGACTTCCACGAGGTCGTTGAGGGTTTCGTCTGTTTTTTTGATCACTTCGTGTAGCATTCCCAGGTAGAGTTCGCGTTCGTGGCTGACGGCGGATTCGTTGTGCATCTGCATGAGTGCTTTGAGGTTGGCGATTGGAGCGCGCAGGTTATGGGAGGTGATATGTGCGAAGTCTTCCAGTTGTTTATTTTGGTTGACGAGGGAGTTATTGAGGCTGGACAGTTGTTCGTTGGCTTTTCGGAGGTCTCGCTGCAGGTTGCGGCTTTCGGTGACATCTCTTATGAAAAGGGAGATGGCGCCATCGCGCATGGGAGCGAGCAGGAAGTCGTACCATTTGTCGGTATGACGGAAGTAGCTACCGAATGACTGGGAGCGTTGTTGTTCGGCGCATTCGAGCAATCTCAGTTCGAAGGGGGTATCGTGCAGGTCGGGCATTACGGTGAGGATGTTAGTGCCTACCGGTACTTTTTTGCCGATGATCTGTTCTGCTTTTTGGTTGAGGAAGTTGAGGGTTCCTTCTTTTTCGATGGAGGCGTATCCCATGTCGATGGTATCGAAGAACAGGCGCATGAGTTCTATGTTGCGGGAGAGTTCGTCGCGTATCTGGTATTGTTCGGTGATATCCTGTACGACGCCGTAGATACGTCCGGGGTTGAGGGTATCCTGGTGGGGTTGACCGATGGTGCGTATTCTTTTGGATTGGTTATCGCCGGTGAGGATATCGAATTGTACGTCGAAGGGCTGTTGTTTGTCGATGCAGAGCTGGATGAGGCGTTCTATTTCCCGATGTGTATCTGGGGCGTAGTATCGGTAGAGTTCATTCATTTCGACGGTGGTACCCTGTGGGATGCCGTATATGCGGTATGTTTCGGCGGACCATCGGAGGCGGCCGGAGGCGATATCCATTTCCCACCCTCCTATTTTGCCTACTCTGCCGGTTTGCTGGAGGAATTCCTGGTATTGTATGTTTTCGGCTTCCTGTAGTTTTTTATCGGAGATATCGTTGACCAGTACGACTACGATCTCGTCTTTGTCTACGGGGTCCTGGACGGGGAATATGGTTAGGTCGAGGAATACTTCGCGGCCGATGTTGGTCCATTGTTCTGCCTGGGAGAAGTCGAGGCGGCGTTCTACTCTGAGGGGTTGGTTTTCCCGGAGTACTTGCAGGAACAGTTCGTGGAGGCCGGCGTTTCGGGCGAAGGTATCGCTCATGATATTGTAGTGCAGGCGGCTGACTTTGTCGGGGGTATCGAAGAATTCGCGTTGTGTTTGATTGATGCGGCGGATATATCCGAGGTTATCGAACTGGATGTATCCGATGGGCATATTTTCGATGATATTATCGAGGAGGCGTTCGCTTTTTTCGAGGCTTATTTCGGCCAGTTTCTTTTCTGTGATTTCGTTGAGGATGAGGAACAGGTGACCATGTTGTGAAGGCAACGGGAACATGGTGGCTTCGTAGTATGCGGGGAGGAGGCGGGTTGTGCCGGCGGCATGCCTTTCCCGGTATTTCATGATGATCTCACGTTTGATAGGTGTTTTTCTTTGGATTACCTCCCGGAAGAGTTGTGTGAGGCCATTGCGCTGGTAGAAGGGATCGTTGAGTATGTTATAGTCTGGCTGTTTGAATATGGGATGGTCGGCGCCCCAGATGTTGCGTTGTTGGCTGTTCATGTTGACGGTGAGGCCATCCTGTTGGAATTCGTGTAATCCGATGGGTAGGTTTTCGACTACGTGCCGGAAGAACTGTTCGTCGTCTCTGGCTTTTTGTTCTTGTTGTTTGCGGCTGGTGATATCGAAACCTATGAGGAGGTATCCCGGATCTCCGCACGTCAGTGGGCTTGACTGGAGGTCGAGCCAGAGGGGGGTGTGGAGGGAGGTATTGCAGCGGATGTCGATGCGGCTTTTGAGGCCGGACCGGACGAGGTCGAGGAAGGCGGACCATTCTTCCGGCTGGCAGGCGGCGGCCTCGCAGAAGTTGCGATAGCGGAGGCTTCCTGGCGGTTGTTGGAGGAATATTTCGGCCTGCCTGTTGGCATGTTGGATGTGGCCCTGCTGGTCGATAGCGACGACGAGTGCGAAGCTATCTACGGCTTGACCGAGGTGAGCCATATATTCCTGCGGGAGGCAGGTACGATCGTTTTGAGGGGTCATGTTGTGCCAGATGAAGTAAGCGGTATCGGCGTGGCCATTTTCGGAGGAGCAAGGGCTGAAGGAGACTTCATACTGAGCGGCGGGGAGGCCTGGCAGTGTGAGTGTTTTGGTGATGCTGCATCTTTCTCCTGCGAGGGCGCGTTGGCAGCAAAGGAGGAGGAGGCGGTTTTCTTCGGGTCCGCAGACACCTATTTTGCTGATGTTATCGCCTGTTTTAATATCGAAGCCCAGGTAGGAGCGACAGGTATTTTTGAAGGCATCATTGATTTCCAGTAGTTGCCCATCTTTATTGAAGACGGCAGCTGGTTCTCCCAGACGGATAATTTGGCTCATTTTTGGCAAATGCTCAATTTTGTGCGTTATAACAGCAAAAAGGTGCCTTAAAAGTAGTTATTGCCGGTTAAAAATGGCCGGAATAATTTTGGGGTGTTTTTTTGGGGCGGGTGATTGGGGAGTAGATGTCTTTTGGGGGCGGGGGTTTGGCATGATTTATCCACCATTTGTGGATTATCATTTTTTTTGAATTCTGAAAGGATAGATATCTTTGAGACACAATTAATTAACCCAGCGGGGCCGGTATTGGCAGCTGGTAATTGCCGGCGACAATTCAATTTTACAACTATAAAACAAACAGGTATCAGATGAAAGTACTAATTCTTATGGGCTCAGAGAGCGACAAGCCGGTAATGCAGGAAGCGTTGAACTACTTGGCATTTTTCAATATCACCGGGGAGATGATTGTAGCCTCTGCGCATCGTAATCCTGACAAAGTACGTGAGCTTTGTATCACGGCTCAGGAGAAGGGATTTGGCGTAATTATTGCCGCAGCTGGTATGGCGGCAGCGTTGCCTGGTGTGGTGTCTGCTTATACATCATTACCGGTATTAGGTGTTCCTTTGGAAGGTGGTTTACCCGGGGGCGTTGATGCGTTGTATTCTATTGTTCAGATGCCTGCTGGTTTGCCGGTTGGTACATTGGCGGTAGGCAAGGCAGGTGCGCGTAATGCGGCTGTATTAGCTGCGCGTATTCTGGCATTGGGCGACAAGGCGATTGCTGAGAAGGTGGAAGCTTTCAAACAGAACGGTTACCGGATTTAGTAATTGCTTAACAGTACCTGGCTGTTGATTGCCGGGGAAAAGCATATTTTAGTAAGGAGGATGCGGGTGTTTGTTTATACCAGAGACGGGCCTGCATCCTTGCTATACAAGTCCATATAACTCAAAATCAAAGATCATTGACAGAGTCCATTATCAATTTAGAGAGTATTAATCCTATTGAGTTTTTCGGTGTTAACAACGGGAAACTGGATTTACTGAAGAAGAAGTTCCCTTTACTAAAGATCCTTTCCAGAGGTACCCAAATAAAACTGTCCGGCGCACCGGAAGAGGTGGCGAATGCCCAGGAAAAGATTGGTCAATTAGTGCAGTATCTGGAGCGGAACGGTAATTTGAGTGAGAATTATTTTGAGCAGATATTGGGAGATGAGATAGCGGTTGATAATTTCAAGGAGCGGAATCCGAATGAGGTGCTTGTGTTTGGTCCTAACGGGCGTACTGTGAGGGCTCGTACGGCTAATCAGAAGCTGATGGTGTCGATGGCGGAGAAGAACGACATTGTGTTTGCGATCGGGCCAGCTGGTACTGGTAAGACGTATACGGCGGTAGCGCTGGCGGTGCGTGCTTTAAAGAACAAGGCGGTGAAGAAGATTATTTTGACGCGGCCTGCGGTGGAAGCTGGTGAGAGTTTAGGATTTTTGCCCGGGGACCTGAAGGAGAAGATTGATCCTTATTTGCGTCCGTTGTATGATGCGCTGGATGATATGATCCCAGCGGAGAAGCTGACATACTATATGACCAACAGGGTCATTGAGATTGCCCCTCTCGCGTATATGCGTGGACGTACGTTAGACAATTCATTTATTATTCTGGATGAAGCCCAGAATGCCACCGATCTACAGTTGAAGATGTTTCTGACGAGGATCGGGGCCTCTGCCAAAGCAATTATTACGGGGGACCTTACGCAGATAGATCTTCCCAAAAATCAACGTTCGGGATTGGAGAAGGCCGGCCGGATATTGAAGAACATTGACGGTATCGGGTATGTGCAGCTGGATGAAGAGGATGTAGTGAGACACCGGTTAGTAAAGGCGATCATACGAGCATATGATGCCGCTAAAGAACGTGAAGAAAGTCACTAACACGCTTACGAACGACTACGGCTATTCCCGCATAAACAGCCCGCCAGTACACAATTAACACTTCCTTAACAGCCTCTGCAATTGAGGCAAAAGGGTTAGAGATAGTTATAGCTGCCCATTCCAGCAGTAGGATGACCGCCTGCAGGTGGTCATTGCCTATTTGCTAATAGCTTTGCAGATATCAATCTTTCCCCCTATTTTTGTTCATGATATTTTAACTTATCAACCGCATGACCAATTTTTGGCGATTTCTTACACTGCTGCTGTTTTCAGGTACATTGTTGATTGCTTGTAAAAAACGGGCTGCTCCTCAGGAAGTGGCGCTGGAGTTTATGCATGCTATCCAGGAGTCTAACTTTGACCAGGCAAGGGAGTATGCTACGAAGGAGTCGCAACAGATCATTCAATTATATTCTATTTTTGATGCGCGCAGGAATGATGCGGAGCGGGATAAGATCAAGAAGGCAAAGATAGAAGTGATAGATACACAGGAGAACGGGGATAAGGCTACTGTAACGGTACTTAATTCATCTTCCAGCCAGAAAGAGATGTTGCAGTTGATCAAGGAGAAGGGTCAATGGAAGATATCGCTGACATTTGAGAGTATCATTCCTAACTATATACCACCAGCCACATCTACGATGGATTCCAGTACGATTATGCACCAGGATTCCTTACAGTCTGCACCAGCTGTTAAATAATGCCCGTTGCTGGTTAACTGTTTAATTGCCTATTAATTATTACGGTATTATCGCCGAGTTCATTAATTTTGCGCACTGAGCAAAAGTCTTGAATGGCAATATATTGACATATATCTAGCTGTTTATGCAGGTGGTTATAGTATATGATCTGCCAGATCTATTCAGGGCGGCAGTCTATTACCGGCTCCAACACCGGTGGTGGCAAGTGTTTCACAACAATCAGACATTTAAATTTAAAAGAAACGAAGAATTATGATGACAAATCCCTGGCACAGCGTGAGTACAGGTTCGCAGTCGCCTCATATTGTAAATGCGATCATTGAGATCCCGAAGGGCTGCCGTGCTAAATATGAGCTGGACAAAGAAAGCGGATTGCTGAAACTGGACCGTGTATTATATTCATCAGTATATTATCCTGCCAACTACGGATTTATTCCTCAGACTTATTGCGATGATCATGATCCATTGGATATTTTGATCCTTTCTCAGGTAGACGTGGTGCCGATGTGTATTATGGAAGCCAAGGTGATTGGTGTGATGCAGATGGTGGATGGTGGTGAAGCGGATGACAAGATCATAGCAGTAGCTGCCAATGATATGAGTGTGAACTACATTAATGATATCAGCGAGTTGCCTCCTCACTTTATTGCTGAGATGCGTCATTTCTTCGAGGAGTACAAGAAACTGGAGAACAAGACGGTGAAGGTGGAAGAGTTCCAGGACAAGAAAAAGGCGGAGCAGATCATTATAGAGAGTATTGAGGGATACCGCAAAATGTTCGGTAAAAAATAGTCTTTATGCCGCTTCCTATTATCCTTGGACTCCTGTTATTGGGCTTGATGGCTGGTATATTCAGTGGTGTGGTCGGCATTGGTGGTGGGATCATCATTGTACCTGCCCTGGTGTATCTGTTTGGTTTGTCCCAGCATCAGGCGCAGGGCACAACATTGGGGCTGTTGATGTTTCCGGTGGGTATCCTGGCGGTTATACAATATTATAAGCAAGGTTATATTGATTACCGGTTTGTGGTTTGTATTGCTATTGGATTTATAGCGGGTGGTTATTTAGGCGGTAAGCTGGCGGTTAATATTCCGGATGTGATCATCAAAAAGGTATTTGCGTTGTTGATGATCGTGCTGGCTATCAAAATATTATTCTTTGATAAGTAACGATATCTCATTTTCATCAAAAAGCCCGCAACCTGACGTTGTGGGCTTTTTTTATGTGGAGGATCAGTAGTATCGTTTGATGATACGCAGGGAGTGGCTGCGTTGGCCGGTATCGCTATTAATGATGCCCTGGTTGTCGATGGGGTCTACTCTAACTTTGCCGGAGGCGTGTATGATCTCTTGTTCGTTGAGCAGTAGGCCGACGTGTGTGATCTTGCCATCTGCGTTGTCGAAGAAGGCGAGGTCGCCGGGGCGGGCTTCCTGCAGGAAGTCGACGGTGGTACCCTGGGTAGCTTGCTGATAGGCATCTCTGAGGAGCGGCAGGCCATGGGTTTTGAAGACGGTTTGACAGAGGCCGGAGCAGTCGGTGCCGAAGACGGTCTTTCCGCCCCAGAGGTAGGCTGTATTGCGGAAGAGGAAGGCATCGCGGAGGATGGAGGTGCCCTGAGCGGGTTGTAATGGTTGTGTTTCCTCAAATTGTACCTGGCAGGTTCCCCATACGGCAGCGGTGTTACCCTCTTTTATCAATGCGCCATAGGGCACTTGCACGGGGGTACCATTGAGTTGTACGGTGTTGATCCATTTGGGCAGGAAGTGTGTGTAGGGAGCATCAAACAGTTGCTGGGGGATCGTTTCCAGGTGACTGACAGTGACCCATCCTTCGTATCCGTCATACTGGCATTTTACCTGTACCCAGTTGTCCGGTCCGGTATTGCGTACTTCTACGCATTCTCCCCAGACAGCCTGGGAAATCATTTCACTTTTATGTGACGGCTCGGCCCGCAATGGCATGACGGGTACTACGGTAATGGCGTATGGCATATTAATTGTAATTAGTATATGCGATCATTTTGGCAGGCTAAAGATAAGTGAACCTTTTTGCCATTTTTGCGTAAATATTAATAATGTATGCAGTGTGCTATAGCCGTGAAAAGTATCACCGTGAGTTAAGTATGCCGACGAATCCATAATACCGTAGTTTCAAAATGTTTATATGCAGCAGCAACTTACCCATTTATCAGATAAGGAATTGATGTCGCGGGTGCGCAGGTTGAAAGACAGGGAGGCAGAGGGTGTGCTATTAGAAAGGTATAGTCATCTGTTGGTAGCTGTTTGTTTACCTGAGATCAATAAGCAACCTGGTTCTAATATCCAGCAGGTTTTTCCTTCCTTATTGCAGCGGTTAAGTACTGGATTAAAGACGTTAACGATTAACAAGGCGAGTGACTGGATATATTATACGATCCAGGCGCAGCAGGGACATTCGGACAAGCAGACGCCCTACCACCCTACCCGTGAGTCCAAGGACTTGCAATATCTGGCGGCGCAGGTAGAGAAGGCGGGGTCTAACAATATAGAGAAGCAGGAACTGATACGTCGGCTGCACCAGGCGATGCAGAAATTGCAACCAGAGGATCGGCAGTTACTGGAAGCGTTCTACCTGGATAATAAGAGTTTTGACGAGCTGGCATCCGGCCGTCAGGAGAGCACGGATAAGATACGGACGCTGCTGAAGCAAGCGAAGCGAAAACTGACTGTACAAATGATGAACCTTTCCTATGTCAAATAATCAGCCATATAACGAGAAGTTACTGAAGATATTTACCGGCATCCGCTGTCTGAACAGGGATCAGTTGCCCCGTTACCTGGAAGGGCGGCAGACCGAGCTGGAAAAGCACCTGGTAGAGCAGCACCTGGTGGATTGTGATCTTTGCCATGAGGCGCTGCAGGCGTTGAAAAATGAGCAGCTCAGGGAGCAATATCCTGTTATGGCGGGTAATATCCAACAGTATATCCGTGACAGTATCCGCTCTGTTTCGCAATCGCAGCGTAAGGAGGATTTCATCCGGCGGGAGAAGAAGAAGGAGAGTTTTCTTATTTACTTCTGGATACTGGCATTTGTGGTGTTGGGTGTGAGTGCTGTTTACTTATCGCAAGGTTATAAACGTAATAAGCCTACGTACCGACCTGTAGTGGCGGTACAGGCGCCGGCAGCGACGCCTGTGAACCTGCCGGAGACCAGTAGTAGTGAAAGTGAGTCCGCGGTTACCGATCATAAGGCAGCTATTGCAGCGGTGAATAAGGAGCCTGTTGCTGGGTCGGCGGCTACGGCCCCGAAAGCGGCTGGTGTAACGCCACCGGCAGCACCTACTGTACTTCCTGCTGCCAGGAAGGATACCGCCAAAGCGAAAGTCCCTCCTGTTAAAGATGCGAAGAAGCCGACGGATAGTCCGGCAGGTAGAACGGCGGCGGAGCGGGCGAAGACAGCAGACAGTTTGAAACGGGTAGCGGAGAAGGTAGCGGCGGACAAGGCTGCTACCGAGAAAGCAGCGGCAGACAAGGCAGCAGCGGAGAGGGCAGCGGCGGAGAAAGAAAAGGCGAGGATAGCAGCGGCCAAGGAAAAGGAAAAAGATAAAGACGATGCGCCTAAGGAGAAGCCTGCTGCCAAGAATGAAGAAAAGAGTGCGGCAGAACCTGCTAACACGGATGAATATCTGTATAAGGCGGCAATGGTATACCAGCAGCAAGGTGATCTGGGAGAAGCGATGAGCCGTTATAAACGGCTGGCATCTACCAGCACCGGCCGCTATGGTGAGCTGGCGCAATACCAGTTAGGTGTATGTTATCGTAGTAAGGGGCAGATGGGCCGGGCACGCCGGGCATTCAAGGAAGTGATCCGGATGAATGGCAGTATGAAGGATGCCGCGCAGAAAGCGCTTGACAATCTCTGATCAGTATAATCGATATATAAGCGGTCCGCCGTGTTACAGGAGCTACCTGTGATACAGCGGACCGGTCTTTTATGGATTCTTATTATTCCTGCATCTTATAAGTGGATAGTATCTTTAGCCCGTGAATCAACAATACTTACAACTAACAGATGAAGAAATACTACAACGGTATCGTACCGATGGCAACAGCGAATGGATAGGCATGTTGTTCGACCGGTATGCGATATTACTGTTGGGTGTATGTATGAAATACCTGAAGAATGAAGATGATGCCCGTGACAGTGTACAGCATATTTTCCTCAAGATGTTGTCTGATCTGCACCGGCATGATATACAGTATTTCAGGGCCTGGATATACCAGGTGGCCCGCAATCATTGCCTGATGCAGTTGCGGCAGAAAGGCGACCGTTTTAAGGAGGAGATCACCGATCGTCACTTACAGAATCCTGCTGATGAAACCGACAAATCGGCCTTTATACAAAAGGATCAGCTGCTGGAGCATATGGAGCAGGCATTGGTGATGCTCAATAGCGAGCAGCGTACCTGTGTGGAGCGTTTTTACCTGCGGAAGCAATCTTATCAGCAGATTGCGGAGCAGACAGGATTTACGTTACTGCAGGTGAAGAGTTATATTCAAAACGGGAAGAGGAACCTTAAATTGTTATTAGACAAGATACATTCTCACTGATATAAGCGGGATCACGCTATCTGGGTATGTACGTTGATATATTGTAAATTGCACTTGATCATATGCAGCCATCATTCGAAAATATATTTGTGAAAACTAAATGTCCTACGCAGCAACAGTTGCTGGACTATGTGGAGGGACGTCTCTCGGGCGATGCACTGCATGAAGTGGAAGAGCACCTGACGGATTGTGAACTTTGCAATGAGGCGTTAGAGGGATTGGCGATCATCCGGCAAAAGGAGAAGATCCCGGGCTGGTTAAGGCAGATGAAATGGGAGATGATGCGCAAATTGCGTAAGAAGAATCATCGCCGGCGGGAGCAGCATTTTTATGTACAGCTGGCGTTGACGATACTGGTTATCCTTTTCCTCACGCTGGCGGCGTTCTGGGCCTATCATTTTTTTTCCGCCCGGTAAAACGGGTATTAAAGGAAACGCCGCCCTTGGGGCGGCATTTCCTTTAATAGAGTAACTTATTTTCTTTCCTTTTCCATAATTCGAATACTTCTTTGGCTTCTTTAGACGGGAAAGCGATAAACGGTATGCGTTTATCTGTGTGTGGTACATTGATCTCCCTATAGATGAATGAGTCGTCGAAATCAATGGCAGCGGCATCGTCCTGGGTGTTTGCAAAATACACTTTCATCGGGCGGGCCCAGTATATAGCGCCCAGGCACATGGGACAAGGTTCACAAGAGGTATATAGTTCACAATCTTGCAGCTGAAAGGTGCCCAACCTTGTACAGGCATCCCGGATGGCGACTACTTCTGCATGCGCGGTAGGATCGTTGTGCAGCAGTACCTGGTTCCATCCCCGGCCTACTATTTCATCTCCTTTTACAATGACACAGCCAAATGGTCCTCCATCTCCTTTTTCCATACCTTGTCTGGACAGTTCTACAGCTATCTTCATGAAGTATTGCTCTCGTGTTCCCATCATAAATTCCGGTTTGTATCAAATTTAATAAATATCGCTGCAAAGTGCATGTTATATAACGTCTGTTGTGTGGTATTAAAAACCCGGATGAGGAATCACCCGGGTATTACAATCACTGTATATCGTCGTATTTAGTTAAACTCTTTATTGTTAAGCATTCCGGATCACCACTACTCCATCAAACACATCTATCAATACCGGTTTGGACTTATCTATATCACCTGACAGTATTTTTTTGCTCAGCAGGTTCACGATCTCTTTCTGAATGAGCCTTTTTAATGGTCTGGCGCCGAACTGGGGGTCGTAACCCTGTGTAGCCAGGTATTCCAGCGCATAGTCAGAAAATTCCAATATCATGCCATTCTTCGCCATGAGCGCCTTCAGGTGTTGTAATTGTATGTTAATAATTCCTTTGATCTGTTCTTTGAGCAGTGGCTGGAACATGATGATCTCGTCTACCCTATTAAGGAATTCCGGTCTTATGGTTTGCCGGAGCAGGTTCATGACCTCTTCTTTGGTAGCATCTACTACTTCATCCAGGTTACGCTCGTTAATGTTTTCGAAGTTCTCCTGTATGATGTTGCTTCCCATATTGCTGGTCATGATAATGATGGTGTTTTTGAAGTTCACCACCCGACCCTTGTTGTCGGTAAGGCGGCCATCATCGAGTACCTGCAGGAGTATATTAAACACATCGGGATGTGCTTTTTCTATTTCATCGAGCAGCACAACGGAGTAGGGTTTACGTCTTACGGCTTCGGTCAGTTGTCCGCCTTCATCGTATCCCACATATCCCGGAGGGGCGCCTACCAATCTGCTTACGGCATGTTTTTCCTGGTATTCGCTCATGTCGATGCGGGTCATCATGGTTTCGTCGTCGAAGAGGTATTCTGCCAATGCTTTGGCCAGTTCTGTTTTACCTACACCGGTGGTACCGAGGAAGATAAAGGAACCGATGGGACGTTTAGGGTCCTGCAGTCCTGCGCGGCTACGACGGATGGCATCGGACACGGCTACGATGGCTTCTTCCTGACCTACTACCCGCTGGTGCAGTTCGTCTTCGAGGTGTAGGAGTTTATCCCTTTCGCTCTGCATCATGCGTGTGACGGGGATACCGGTTGCTTTGGCGACGTTTTCGGCTATATCTTCTGCATCTACTTCTTCTTTGAGCAATCGTTTATGATTAGCGGAAAGGGAGTTCAGTTCGGCCATGTTATCGGCCAGCAGTTGTTCCTGTTCTTTCACTTTACCATATCTGATCTCTGCTACGCGGCCATAGTCGCCGTTACGTTCTGCCTGT
The DNA here is from genome assembly GCF_020386615.1 of Chitinophaga pendula. Lineage (NCBI taxonomy): Bacteria > Pseudomonadati > Bacteroidota > Chitinophagia > Chitinophagales > Chitinophagaceae > Chitinophaga > Chitinophaga pendula. Next base: position 1,552,332 of record NZ_CP077769.1, on the reverse strand, counting down.
TCGGCTTCCTGTTTAAGGTTTTCTATTGCTGCTTTGGCATTCTGTATCCTGTCTACTACTTCTTTTTCTTCCTGCCATTTTGCTTTGAAGGTGTTACGTTCTTCACTCAGGCGGGCGATCTCTTCTCCCAGTTCGCGTAGTTTCTCTTCATCATTTTCGCGTTTGATCGCTTCTTTTTCGATTTCCAGCTGGCGTATCCTTCTTTCCAGTTCGTCGAGTTCTTCCGGCATGGAATTCATTTCCAGTCTTAGTTTGGCGGCGCTTTCATCGATCAGGTCGATGGCTTTGTCCGGCAGGAAGCGATCGGTTATGTAGCGATGTGATAGTTCTACGGCTGCGATGATGGCTTCGTCTTTGATCCGGACGTGGTGATGTCCTTCATAGCGTTCTTTGAGGCCCCGTAGGATAGAGATCGCATCTTCTACGCTCGGTTCATCTACCAGTACTTTCTGGAATCGACGTTCGAGGGCTTTATCTTTTTCGAAAAACTTCTGGTATTCTGTTAAGGTGGTGGCACCTATGGCTCTGAGTTCTCCTCTTGCGAGGGCAGGTTTGAGTATGTTGGCGGCATCCATTGCGCCTTCCATGGCACCTGCGCCGACGAGGGTATGTATCTCATCGATGAAGAGGATGATTTCGCCATCGCTTTCCGTTACTTCTTTAACGACGGATTTGAGGCGTTCTTCGAATTCTCCCCTGTATTTTGCACCCGCCATCAGTGCACCCATATCGAGGGCGAAGATGATCTTGGAGCGGAGATTTTCGGGTACATCGCCATTGATGATGCGGTGTGCCAGTCCTTCTGCGATAGCTGTTTTACCCACGCCTGGTTCGCCGACGAGGATAGGATTGTTCTTAGAGCGGCGGGAGAGTATGTGTAGTGTTCTCCTGATCTCTTCGTCCCTTCCGATCACGGGATCGAGTTTACCTGCCTGTGCGAGTTCATTCAGGTTTTTGGCGTATTTCTGTAAAGCGTTGTATTGGGTATCGGCGGTTTGCGAATTGACGGTTGAGCCTTTGCGCAGGTCTTTGATGGCTGCTTTGAGGCCTTTTTCTGTGACGCCGGCATCTTTCAATGCTTTGGCGGTATCATCGCTTCCACTCAGCAGGCCTAATAATAGGTGTTCTACGCTGACGAATTCATCTTTGAATTCTTTCAGGCTGGCGCCAGCCCGGAGGATGGCGTTATTTGCTTCGCGGCTGAGTACCTGGCCGGCGTCTCCACTTGCCATTTTTGGGTATTTACTTAGTTGTTCATCTAATTTCCCGGACAGGAAACCCATATTCACATCATTCTTTTTCAGCAGATACTCAATTGCGCTATCCTCATCATCCAGCAAAGCCTTTAGCAAGTGACCTGTTTCAATGGCCTGGTTCTGGTTATTAAACGCCAGTTGTTGGGCCTGTTGCAGGGTCTCTTGTGATTTAATTGTGAAATTATTGAGGTTCATGTATATTAGTTTTCTCCTTTTTAAATTTTATTTTCAATAGAACATCAAAATTGACTCCAAGGTTATAAACAAGCAATTTTGACAGCATAAAAGGTCTTAAACTGCTGTTTTTACAGTTCTCATGAGCAAATACTGCTAATTTTTCATTTATCGGGAGGTGCTAAGGGAGAGTGATACGGGGGAAGTGTGGGGAATAGGGGGTGGTAACGGCAGGTTACTGCGTTATTTTTAGTTGTTTTTTGATGTTCCTGATCGCGTATTTGACCAGGGCGTGGTGGCCGGTAAGTTCGAGTTTACGGGCGATATTGTGTCTGTGGTTTTCTACTGTTTTGGTGCTGATACCTAATGCTTCGGCAATTTCCTTGTTATTCAGGCCATCAGCTATCATAATTATAACGCGGGTTTCTGTTTTGCTCAATTTACTATTGATCTCTTCGGGTACTTCGAGGGAGAGGGTGGTAACGATGGTATTTCTGGGAGGCGGGTGCCGGGCGCTGTTGAGTGTTGCGAATCGTGCCAGTCTGGCTTTGATGCTGAGCAGCAGTTCTTTTCCGTTGAATGGGGCGGGCAGGTAGTCATCTGCGCCGAGGTTCATACAGGTGCGCATTTCTTCTCTATTGTCTTTTCCATTGATGCTGATATAAACGATATTATGCATAGCGGTGTTGTTACGTAATTCTACCAGGAATTGAAAGCCGCTACCGCCACGCATCCTCATGTCGCATACGACGACATCGGGCGTGTATTTTTTGCACATTTCCATTCCTTCCTGCAAGGAGGAAGCTATAAAAACATTGTAATTATTCATATTCAATAGCTGCCTGATCTGCCTGGATAAAATGACATCTTCTTCTAATAATAATATGCTATAAATATCATTCATACGCTCAAAAATTTCCCAGGCTTAGCGCACTGAAAAATGGCACTATAGAACTTAAGGACATCACATTTTTTCCTGTAACCGGTTGGCTTTTTTGTCCGGTCTGCGCTCTCTATTTGCTAGTTACATAGGTCAGCAATCACATGTTTTTAAGTTTAGGATGGTTCTATCAGCACTATTTCCAATACTCTTACACATAAAATATATTCATACTATAGAGATTTTCAGGATGTAAGATGCTTAATTTTCCTTCTATGTCAAGGCCGGGCATCACCGGGGTTTACCTGCATTGCTTGCCAACTTCACCGGTTAACCTGATCGTTGAGATTGCATGAACGGTCAGTTTTACGCGGTTTTTCACAGAAGATAGGGGGTTATTTTTTGGCAGGTGTAAAGATGCAATTATTACCCGTAGATCAAAATCGCAGGTGCATCCTATCGCTAAAAATAGGTGTTTGTACCTAAAAACCTAGGTGAATTCACTCATTTTTACAGGAATTCCTCTTTTGTGTTAGTGATTATGGTTTCTTCTGCTGACTTTTGTCCTGCAATCGGATAGTCAGCCGGATGTCATGAGGCGGGACTATATTGCAATTAAAGATCTATGCTACCTATGATAAATACTATGAAATTGCTTTCATCTGCGCCTGGCGCACTTCCCATATATAAACGCTGAACAGTTTCCGTCATATCAGTTATGACTACCCGTTTATTTTGCAACAGGTAGCCCAGCGACGACATATGATTTTGTTATATATAACGGACGTAACTCTTTTCTGATTGAAAATTTCCTATTGAATTGTTATTCATTAGGTATAGGGTATTTACGAATACAACCATCCAATCCTGGATGGTTGTTCTTTTTTATGTCTGTTATACGGATTGTTACCATTTATCGACCAGTTCCTGGTGGTCGGTGATCCATTTTCCGACGGCGGTATCTTCTTGTCCATCTGCTTCGGCTATTGCTGCCATGAGGGATGCCAGTTGTTGTTCGTCGAGGTGGAAGTTGCTAAAGAAGGTAGCTGCTTCTGGTGCGAGTGTGACGAATTGTTTGTTGGCGATTACCTGGATCTGTTCGGCTTCGCCGAATACTTTTTTATCATCCGTTAGGAATTTCAGCTGGTAGCGGGCGAACATCCAGTGCGGGGCCCATCCGGTGACCACTACGGTTTCCTTTGCGTCTATCTTTTTCTTTAATGTGGCCATCATAGCTGCTTCGCTGGAGGATTGCAATTCGTATGGCAGGTCATATGTTTTTACGGCTTCTTCTGCTTTTGTCATGATACCGGCACCGGCATCGATGCCGACGATCTTTCCGTTGAAAGCCGCTTTCTGTTGTTTCAGGTCTTCGATGCTGTTGGCCTTGACGTAATCGGGGACTACGAAACCGATTTTTGCTCCTTCATAGCAAGTACCCAGTACTGTTAGTTTATCTCCGAAGGTGTCCATATATGTCTTGTGAGTAACCGGCATCCAGGTGTCCATAAATACATCTGCATTGCGGCCGGCGACGGCCGCAAATACGGGTGCTACATCTGCATTTTTCAAGGATACGTTATATCCCCGTTGTTCGAGGACTTGTTTTGCCAGTTGGGTCATGGCTACTCCTTCTGCCCAGTTCACATAGGCAATTGTTACTTTCTTCTTCCCTCCTGCCCCGTTGCTGCAGGCCCATAGGCCTGTAATGATTGCGAGCAGGCATATCCCGATTAAACATCTTTTTTGCATCGTTGATCTTTTAAAAGGTGAATAATTATCCATCTATTTGGCGGTAGTCTGTTTCTTTTTACCGAAAGACTGGGTGATACGATCGAGGATGATGGCGAGGATCACGACGGCGATGCCTCCTTCAAAGCCGGTTCCTATTTTCAGCTGGGTGATTCCTTTCAGTACGATCTCTCCCAGGCCGCCGGCGGCGATCATAGCTGATATTACTACCATTGACAATGCCATCATAATGGTTTGGTTGACGCCGGCGAGTATGGTTGGCAAGGCCAGCGGGAGTTCTACTTTGAAGAGTAGTTGCCGGGGAGTGGCACCGAAGGAGCGAGTTGCTTCTACGATGCTGTCGGGGACCTGGCTGATGCCCAGGGTGGTAAGTCTTACTGCGGGCGGCATAGCAAATATGATGGTAGCGAATGCGCCCGGTACTTTACCTAGTCCGAAAAACAGTACGGCCGGGATGAGGTATACGAAGGCAGGCATTGTCTGCATGAAGTCGAGTAGCGGCCGAAGTAGTTTATTGGCCAGTTTGTTTTTGGCGGCCCATATGCCCAGGGGGATTCCCAATAATAGTGCGATGCATGCGGCGGCCAGTATGAGTGCCAGTGTTTCCATGGTCTTTTCCCAATACCCCATTCCATAGATGAGCAGCAGGCCCAGTATGGCCAATATACCGGTGCCCCAGCCGGCCCGTTTCCAGGATAGCCATCCCAGTAGTGCGATCACGACGTAAAATGGCAGGAGTAGCAGGCACCATTCCAATCCACCTACAACGGCTTCTACGCTTACTTTGATGACGTCGAACAAATTTGCAAAATGTAAGGTGAGCCAGTTAATAAATTGTTCTATATAAAGTCCTGGTCTAATCATATCTTTTTTTTTATCGGTGAAGGTGCACTATCAGGCAGATTGCGGAGCGCCGGTAGTTTCGATGATCAGGGATGTTTGTGTGATCAGCCCTAATAGTTTGTTGGTATCCGGGTCTACTACGGCGACGGGTTTATCAGTTTCGGCGATGAAAGGCAGCATTTGTTCTACGGTGGTATCCGGGTATGCGACGGGGACATCGCGGTGGATAACGGCTTCTATTGTTTTGTCGCCCCGTTGTTTTACTTCCAGCACTTCGTTGAGATAGACGAATCCGAGGAAGTGTTTATCTACTGTTACGGCGGGAAGTATATTTAGCCCTGTTGCGCGCATTTTCCGGAGGCTTCCTTCTGGTCCATCTTTCCGGAATACGGCTACGGTTGGGTTTTTGAACATGAGGCTGGAAGCGGAGATAATGGCTTTGCGATCTACTTTTTCGACGAAGGAGGCGACATATTCGTTTGCCGGTGCGGTCAGTATTTCTTCCGGTGAGCCGACCTGCATTACTTCTCCATCTTTCATGATGGCGATGCGATCTCCCAGTCGTATGGCTTCGTCCAGATCGTGTGTGATGAAGACGATGGTCTTATGCATTTTTTCCTGGAGGTCGAGCAGTTCATCCTGCATTTGGGTGCGTATGAGCGGATCTAGTGCGGAGAAGGCTTCATCCATCAGTAGTATTTCCGGATCGTTGGCGAGTGCTCTAGCGAGGCCTACGCGTTGTTGCATACCACCAGAGAGGGAGGCTGGCAACATGTCTTCATAGCCGGCCAGGCCGACCAATGAGATGACCTGCCGGGCTTTGCTAAGTCGCTGTGCAGCGGATATCCCCTGTAGTTCGAGGCCGAAAGCGACATTCTCCAGTACGTTACGGTGCGGCAGTAAGCCGAATTGCTGGAACACCATGGAGATGCTTGTTCGCCGGGTTTCTTGCAATTGCCGTTCGTTTAGTTTGGTGATATCGGTATCATTGATGAATACGCTGCCTGCTGTTGGTGAGATCAGTCTGTTCAGGCAACGCAGGAGGCTGGATTTACCGCTACCTGATAGTCCCATGATGACAAAAAATTCTCCTTTTTCTATCTCAAAGGAGGCATTGCTGACAGCTACGGTACAGCCGGTAGCTTCCAGTATTTCCGATTTGGGTTTACCGTCTTTGAGCATATTTAAAGCGGTTTCCCGATCGCGGCCGAATATCAGCGTCAGATCTTCTATTTTGAGTGTAGACATAAGCGTTATTTTTCGTGATGAAGTAGCTCTCTGATATTATCAGAAGTAGTATCCGATGTTTATATTAAAGCGACTGTGCCAATTGGCGTTGGCGTCGCCTGCTGCCAGTGCGGTATTCCAGAGAGGTCCCAGCCAGGGTTGGTTATATCCGGCGGCCCAATCGACATACGTATAGATATGTCCTGCTGTGAGCATGCATCCTAGTACATTCATCTGTGTATCTGTGAAACCATTCTCCGGCTTGTGCATATAGGAATAGTTTTCGTAGAAGGTGAGGGTGCTGATGGGCCCCCAGGTGACTGGTTGTGTATAGGACAAGGAAGTGGTATGTATAAATCCGCGGGCGGCTACTTGATAGGTAGCACCGTAGGCACCCATTTCCAATTGTTTGCGATACTGTGCGGAATCGGCTGCATGCCGTTCGTAATAGAGGGATTGCAGTTTCAGGTTCCACTTTCTGTAGCCCAGGTCTGTATGCAATGCTATTGCCCAGTGATGCCCCATATTTCCGGTGGGTATGTTATATATCCCACCTAACATGGCGGAAGCGCCGATGCTATTGCGATCATTAAAGAAATAGGCGCTGCGTATATTTCCCTGATTGACTTCTTTATTCCTGCCAGCTAAGTCGTATGAATAGCGGCCGGGATCGATGGCAGACTTATCGCCGAAGGACAGCTCTTCTGCGTTTTTATAGAATGCGAGCTGATGGAGCCAATTACGGCTTCTTTTTACCAGTTTGATGCCCATATCGTAGTCGTCTTCCAGACCGGCGTAGTAAGGGAGGTTAAAGAACCAGCTATGAGAGTTATAGGTTTGATTACCGAAGGGCACCTGGTGGAGGCCCAGGTCGAGGAACAGGCTATCATTAAAATGATAGCGAACGTAACCTTCTTTGAGCATACCGCCGCCGAAATCTTTTGAGTAGAAGCGATATTCTGCATGCAATGACAGTTTTTTCCAGGAGGCATCGGCGTTGATACGGAACATATCGAAACCGAAATCGCCACCTCTTTTCACCTGTTCTTTTTTCCAATCGGATAAGTTGTAATTAAATCTCAGTGCACCACCTATCTTTATCACGGGCTTGTTATTACTCGGAATACTATCTTGAGAAAATGCCGGATTGATAAGTAACAGGCATGACAATGCACCTGCCAATGATAGTAGTGTTCTAATCATAGTCAACAACTTTACCATAACTTTTAAGCTGATCTTTTCCAGGCCACTAAGCGTAAAGCTTGTGCGCGGGCAACTGCATATAAAAACAGCTAGCTGGAATGAGAACCGGGCGCGATGCGGCCCGACACGTGATCATTTACCAATAAATGGGACTGCCGTACAGTAATGAATGCTCGGAAGGCATATTAGACAGTCAAAAAAATTAAGCGATGCAAAGATACAAAAAACGCGGCTACCTGACAAGACAAAATCGCATTTAGTGTTTATTCCATCAATACACATCTCCCGCAATCCTTTACAGCAGAAGGTTTCATCGCCATAAAAAAAAAACAAAATACATTATACATATCCGAATCAATCATTATTAAAAAATATTACTGTCTCTACTACACTTAAAATAATATATTCATCTCCGTTGTGAAATGAGACATCTATAAGCATGAAAAAAACTCTTTAATGCGATTGGCGGGGTATCTGTATGTTGTTTTTTTTCTGGTCGTCTATATGCCTGTGTTTCCATTTATTAGCCTTTTTTACAACTATTTTACGTGTATGATTGTTTATACAGTTCATACGCGGGCAAACAACAGTAAATGGGTGCCTTCCGGTATTTATCTCTGGCCTGTTATCTTTTTTCTTAACCTCTAAACCCATAAACTATGTCTTTTGACTTATTGGAAACTGTAAAAAACCTCTTTACCGGTGAGGTGGTCGGTAAAGCTGCAGATCAATTAGGCGAAAGTGAGGGTGGTATACAAAAGGCCCTGGGAGGTATTGTTCCCACTGTGTTGGCTGGTTTACTCAATAAAGCCGGCGGTACGCCCGGTGAGGCAGCTGGTGCGCTGGACATAGCCAAGGAGGCGGCTGGTGCTGATACGCAGCATAGTATATTCCATGCATTGACTAATAATGCGGGTGGGTTGGCTGGCCAGGGGATTGACTTGTTAGGTCGTCTCTTTGGTGATAAGGTGTCATCTATTGCCGGTATGATCTCATCGTTTGCCGGCATAAAGTCTACGTCTGCGCAGGCGTTACTGAGTGCTGCTGCACCTGCTGCGCTGGGGGTAGCTGGGCAATATGCGAACCAGCATAACTTGGGGCCATCCGGGTTTACGGAATTCCTGAATAGTCAAAAAGACAAGATATTATCTGCGGTACCGGGAGGCTTCAACCTGGCTGGTCTGTTGGGGCTGGGTAACCTGGGAGAATTGGGTAAACGCCTGGGAGGTCTTACCGGTCATGTTGCGGACGGTGTACGTGACACTGCGGGGAGGGTTACGGGCGCTGCTACGGGGGCTGCTAACAAAGCCAGTGGCAATCGTTGGTTATGGTCTTTGATACTGATCCTGGCGGCTATTATTCTTTTGTGGTACCTGATGAAAGGTTGTGGTGGTAAACACAGCACCGATTCGGTTACTACTACCGACAGTACGGTTACTGCCGCTCATTCGGGGGACAGTGTAGCTGCTCCGGGAGTAGCTGCTCCTGCTGCATCGGAGGCTGTGAGGGAGAATATCCAGGTGACATTACCAGACGGTACGGTGCTGGATGCTTATAAAGGCGGCATAGAGGATCAACTTGTTCAGTTCCTGAAAGACGATTCCAAGTCGGCTGGCAAGGATGTATGGTTTGATTTCGACAATCTGAATTTCAAGACGAACAGTGCAGAGATCACAGATGAGAGTAAGAAGCAGGTAACGAATATTGCTGCGATATTAAAGGCTTTTCCGAAGGTGAAGATCAAAATAGGCGGTTATACGGATAAATCCGGGGATGATGCGGTGAATTTAAGGATTTCCCAATCGAGAGCGGAGGCGGTAGATAATGAGTTGAAGCGTCTTCATGCGGCAGCAGGGCAATTGCTGGGTGCAGAGGGATATGGGTCTAAGTTTGCCAAAGCATCGGCCAATGCTCCGGATGAGGAGCGGAAAAAGGACCGGCATATTTCGATCAGTGTAAGAGAAAAATAAACCGGCAGCGGATAGTAATTTACGGTAAGAAGAGGCGGTATCATACTTTTGATACCGCCTCTTCTTATATATGGATCTATCGAAAAATAGGGCTACTTTCGAAAAGAGGAGCATACTATCCTTTTACTTAAAAATGCCTTTAATTGGTATTTAAACGCAACGCTATGTATCAATTTGATGAACAGATAGCACGGATCAAGATTAAGTTGAAAGCAGCCGAGCAAACAGACAAGGCGTTGACGGCTTTTGGTGCTCAAACCCATCAATATATTCTCCACCAACCGCTGAGTGTAACAGCGCTATTGGATTTCGAAACACGGTATAAGATTGTTTTGCCCGAATGTTATAAGGCCTTCCTCCTGCTGGTAGGTAATGGCGGCGTATCCTATGCGGATTCAGCAGCTGGACCCTTCTACGGTATTTACCCCTTAGGGACAGGTGTGGATGACTTGACCAATGCGCCTGAAAAGTATTTAGGAGCGCCGGTAAAAATCTATCCTGACATAACAATTGATGCATGGCAGCATCTCATAAAAGAGACGGAGGAAGACGATATTTCCGATGAGGCCTATGACGCCGCCTTAGGAAATATTTATGCGGGCATATTACCTATCGGTTCACAGGGCTGTACGTATGTACATGGGCTAGTGTTAAACGGTGAACATGCCGGACGGGTGATCAACCTTGATACGGACGGGCAAAGACCCCAATTCTGTTTTGAAGACAACTTCCTGGATTGGTATGAACGCTGGCTGGATGAAATTCTTTCGGAGGACCTGCTAACAGACGCTGCGCCCTGGTTTGGTTATACGATGGGAGGAAGTGTTGAGCTACTATTGAACAAGTATCACGCAGCTATCGATCCGCTGGTCAAACATCAGTGTATCCGTGGTATCCTCTCCAAACGCAGTATATCGCCGGTCATGATCACCTTGCTGGAAAAAGCATACCAGGATGCCGATCCGGCGTACCAGCAGGAATGGTTAGGAGTGCTGACAAAGTTTAATTACCAGTTGGCAAAGCCGCATTTGTTGGCTTACAGCGCCATCAACCCGTTACCTGTTTTACAATTTGTCTGGTGGTATGCAAAAGATAAAAGCGCAGAATGGCAAGCGTTGATAACAGAAAGTTTGCGCGGCGTTACGGACGAGGAAACATTCCGGTTTTGCGGCTACCTGTTGTTGGAGAGCAATATTGATTATGTACCGCTGATCATTCCCCTTACCACCCATAAAAATCCGCAAATCCGTGTTAGTGCATTTTACCTACTAGGCAAAATCGCCAACAAGGCTGCTTACCTGGATGTATTCATCCAGGGCTTGCATGATCCTGCCAACGAGGTGATACACACGACTTTACAGGCGTTATCCGGCGTAAAGGATAAACGATTAATACCGGCGTATCAGCAATTGACAGCGCGATTTCCAATGGAGCAGGACTATATTTTATCCAATCTCTCTCTCCGGCTTGAAGATATGGGCATTTCCATTTCGGAGTTGAAGCAGTGAATGCTGAGACGTCAAATCTCTTGTTAAGAAAAAATCTTTATTGTTTTACCAGTACGATCTTGTTCCTGTCTCCCCGATATTCTGCGACGAGTAATGCTATAAGTTTATCGTAGTCTGTTGCCGGAAACCTGCCGGCTGTCCGTTCCAGTGTTCTGATATAGAGTATTGTACGGTCTTCCACCTTTGTTTGTGACGCGTATTTCCCGAATGCATTTTGCATAGCTACTGGTTCCGGCAGTGCTTCCAGGCTATATCCATCGGGGAGGGTGATCCTTACGGTATCTATATCGCGGAAGGCGTAGTGCAGCTGTATTTCTGAGTGACGGGGGGCCGCTTTACTATCCTGCAGGCTTCCTCCTTTGCTTAGCAGGTTAGGTTGCAGGAAGATACGTTTACCGCTTACGGTGGCATAGCTACGGGCGGTGATCTGCATATCTTCTTCTATGGCAGGCAGGTCATTGGTCAGGACGGTACATTTATATTGGTCGATATCGTAGCTAGGCAGATCGAATGCGTTGCGTCTGTCTTTGAGGAATGCTTCTTTTGACTGGTGGTGGTAACTGGCAAATAGGTCGTCCTGTTGCATGCCGGTGTAGACGGTATTACAGTTCATTTGTACATTACCATCGGGTTGTATCTGTGCGTTGATCTTCCTGATCTGCTGATTCTGCAGCATGCCATAGGCCGGTGTACGTACCAGTTTGCCCCCTGCTTCATCTATTAACAATACGGGTCTGTTGCCTGTAAAACCACCCATATAGCCCGGTTGTACGTACTGGCTGGTACATTCCAGCCAGGTGGTGTCTTTGCCATTTGGTACGCAGAGGATGGCATGATTAAAGGCTTGCCGGGGGAAATCTGCTATCAGTTCCTGCTTCTCCTCTCCTGCCCTTACCAAGGTATAAAATGAGCGGATGCCTGCTTCTTTTAGCAAGGCATACATACAGTTAGTCAGTCCTTTACAATCTCCATATCCTTTTGTCATTACGGAGGTTGCATCGAATGGTTGCCAGCCCCCTATTCCGAGCTGGATGCCGATGTACCTGGTACGTTGCTGGAAGTAGCGGTACAGGGATTTTATTTTTTCTGCATCGGAGGTCAGGCCATCGGTGAGTGCATGTACTTGTTGTTTGACGGCATCCGGCAGTTGATCGCGGCCGGTGGTGAGCTGGTATACGAAGCGGCCCATGCTTTCCCAGGATTGCAGGTTGCCTTTATAGCGGTCCAGCTGCATGTCTGCGGGGGCCAGGAATACGGTGGTGGTTTGTTCCCACCAGTCTGGTGCAAATCGTTCGTGTTCTCTTGCGGGCAGGTCTTTTACTTCCCAGGTGATGGTCTTACGATCGCCGGTGGTTGTCTCTACTGGTTTGTCCGGGTAGTGAAAGGCGCGGTGGCGTAAGGGGTAGTCTGCGGGTATGTTGACGATGAGCTTACGTTGTTGTACGGCGCAGAACATGCCCGGTTGCGGCGACCAGGCGGGGAACATAAAGGAGTGGTTATATTTTTCTTCGATCTCATATTCTACGGTATAGGGATATACCGGGTAGGTGCAGGTGTATTGTTTGATGCGGTCGTCGGATATGAAGGTACCATTTTCTGTACCAGGCAGGTCTTTCAGATCGGATGACCTTATTTTTTTGATCTGTTTGCCGTTGGCATCATAGATGGTGCCTTTTATGGCGTTGAGTTCGCATAATTTATCGTATCCCCAGCTGAGGGCTGCATAGTCTGCGCCCTGAGGGTCGAGTATGGTAATGGCATAGGTATAGGTGACCCTGACCTCTTTCAGGTCGGCCATGTGGACGACGGTTTCTCCGGTCCTGAGTACCGCATGTGCTTTTTCTTTGAGGGCAGCGGGTATACCGGCGGTATTATAATCCGGATCACCGGCCATGGCGGTTACCACCTGACTTGTCATCAACAGTATGACTAACCAACGTCTGATAGTGTACATCATGCTATTGTTTCTTTTTAAGGACGATCAGTTCTGCCTGTTTTTTCACGATCATATCGAAGAAGCTACGCAAGGCTTCATAGTCTTCGGGGGCGAATGTGGCTTTATTGAGTTTTATCCGGGAGCGGAACTGGATATTGTCGCCGGATTGGGCGATGAGGTATTGGAATACGCCTTCATCATCGTTGAATTTCACGACTGTGGGTTTGGGGAGTTCGTCTACGACGTACCCATCGGGTATCTGGAGGTTGAGGCTAAAGTTATTATCCAATACTGCCGCCATTTCTACGGGGTAGGTACGTACCTGCGATTTAAACGGATTTTCCTTTATGTCCTCTCCCATCATTGGATTGATGTAGAGTATATTTTCTTTCGGTGCTTCTGCTTCGAATTCGTATTTGATTAGGAGTGATTTTTCGAGGCTATCTATATCTTCTATTGCTGCGTTTTTGAAAGTGGTGTTGAAGGGTACGCGTTCTTCCATTTGTTTGAAGACGGATTCTTTTCCTTTGTCGCGTATTTTTTCGCGTATGTCGTAGGATTCGAAGTAGGTGGGTCTGTATTGCAGGAAGCCTTCGAGTTTACCATTTGCCCCTTTAGCGATGAAGGCGCTGCTAAGGCGTTGTTCTACCAGGTCATCGGCGGCGATGGTGAGCGGGGTGGCATCTGGGTTTACGACGCGTGCGTGGCCATTGTAGCAGGAAGGATGGAGCCGGCCGAATCCCAGGGGATAGGACGCATCGAGGTAGCTGACGGTGCTGTCATCGAGTTGAATGGCAGCTATGCTGTAATTGAAGCGGTCGATCAAGGGATATACGGGGGAGGTGAATCCATGTTTACGTGTGCTGAGGAGGATGGGCCAGCTTTCCAGCCCGGCGGCTTTCAGCATGGAGACCAGTACGAGGTTGATCTCCGCGACGTTACCACTTTTGCTGTTAAATACGGATTTCAGTGATTTGGTGGTATATATGGCGGAGTGGCCGGTGCAGCTAAAGTGATCTCTTACGTAGGCATAAATACGTTTAGCTTTTTCTTCGGGGTTATCGATGCCTTTTACGAGATCTTTTACTACATCTGCGTATCCATTTCCTTTGGTGAGATCGGCGCCATAGTTTTCGTTTTTCAGCAGGTCTTCGGACATTTTTTGGTAGGTGCCCATTACTGGTCTGATGGGATTATTGGGCCAGTGTACGGATGCGAGCTGGAAGTCTATGCGGGTCATGTGATTTTTGAGGCTGGTGGTATAGTTTTCCAGGCGGAGAGCGGGTACGTCTTTGGCTTGCCAGAAGTAGGTGCTGACGCCGAGCAGCAGGGAGACGGCTTCGGTGCGGCCGCTGGAGGCAAGGCCTTCATTGGCGGTTACGCGGAAGGAGAATTGGCGGCGGGCGTCTTTTCTATCTTTTTGGCCGAAGGGGTGGAATCCCTGCATGAGGAATACGAATTCGTATACTTCGGGTACGGTCACTTCGTATTCGCTCCACAATGTTGGGTATATGCTTTGAAAGTTCCACGGTTGGAGGTTGAAGTAAAAATCGGAATTCACGGTGTAGGAGTATTCGATGATGGCTCCTTCTTTGACGGCGGGGAATGTAAACTTCTTGGAGAAGTGGTTTTTGTCTTGTTGTTCGGTGAAGACGCTGCTGCTTTCGAGCGGTGTTTGTACGACTTGTCCATTTTCCAGGTTATAGGTATAGGCTTTTAGTTGCGTTACCTTTTCTTCCTGTTGTCCGGATTTGTAGAGGGGGATTTCTACGGTAGCGATGTCGTAGCCATTTTTGTTGAGTACCCGGGCGCGGAAATGTTGTTTATGTACCAATTTAAAGCCCTCATTATCTCCTTCGAACTCGGAGGAGCCTATATGGGACAATATGATGGCGGAGGCGCTGGTATCGACGGTATAGTGGCTGGTTTGAAAGTCGTCCGGGGTTACTTTACCGAATTTGGTGCGTTTCTTTTCCTGTGCATTGACGGTTGCTGTCAACAGACAGAGCAGGAAGCTAACAGTACTTTTAAATTTCATATAGGTATTGATGAGCGGCGAAGTTATGACACCCATTTCAATGTAGCGCTAACACTTACGTGGTAGCTGATTGTTAGGCGTAGTGCAGAAATAGTGTAAATTTGCAATCCTGATATGAACACACTGGAGAGAAATACGGCATTTATTAAGCGGCAGGCGGCGGCGTTGGGTTTTGACCATTGTGGTATTGCGCAGGCGGTACAGCTGGATGATGATGCTCGGCGGCTGGAGCAGTGGTTGAACCGGGGTATGCACGGTAGTATGCGTTACATGGAGCATTATTTCGACAAACGTATTGATCCGCGGAAGCTGGTGGATAATGCCTGTTCGGTGATCACGCTGTTGTTGAATTATTATCCGGAGCAGCAGCAGGTGGTGGATGCGCCCCGTATTGCCAAGTATGCGTATGGTCAGGATTACCATGAGGTGATCAAGGGTAAGTTGAATACGTTGTTGCTGATGATGCAGGAGGAGATTGGGGAAGTGAGTGGGCGTGGTTTTATTGATTCTGCGCCGGTATTGGAGAGAAGCTGGGCGCAGCGTAGTGGTTTGGGATGGATTGGTAAGAACGGGAATCTGATCCATAAGCAGGCGGGGTCTTTCTTTTTTATTGCGACGCTTATTACGGATCTTCCTTTATTATATGATAGTCCTACGGGGGATTATTGTGGTTCCTGTACGCGGTGCCTGGATGCCTGTCCGACGGATGCGTTGGTGGCGCCGGGTGTGGTGGATGGCAGCCGTTGCATTTCTTATTATACTATTGAGTTGAAAGAGTTGTTGATCCCGGAGAATATGCAAGGTAAGTTTGAGAATTGGATGTTCGGATGTGATATTTGTCAGGATGTGTGTCCGTGGAATCGTTTTTCCAGGCCGAACACGACGGTTGAGTTTACGCCATTGCCGGCGATCCTTAACTTCAGTACGCGTGACTGGGAGGATCTGACGGAGGAGGAGTTCAGGAAGGTCTTTCGTTATTCTCCGCTTAAGCGTTCCAAATATGGAGGGATACGCCGTAATCTGAAATTTATCCAATACTGATCTTCTATATTGTTTGTTGAGGGAGGTTCCTGCGTTATGGGAGCAGGTTAGTTTTATTGTTTGTTTTTTGGGTCTGTTCTAAAAAGGCGGTTGTTTCTTTCTTTCCTAACGTTTTTTCGTGTTTTCTGATGATATTTTGCCATTTGGTTGGGTAGATAAGTTGCCATTTAAAAATATTTTGCCTGCTAAAACGTATTAGTAAAAAATAAGTTAGCTAAATTCTTGACTATCGATTTAGCATACCCTACATTTGCTGTATCCGGAAAAGCCACCGGAAAAAAAAGTCTTCGGAACAGCAGCACCGGAGCAAATAAGTGAGCCAGCATCAAAAGGGGTTATAACTAAAAAGTGTAACCATACTATTGGGTATTGCCCCAAGTAGCGTCATAGTGTATATGCGTTACCGTGGTAGTATGTCTTTCCCGGATTATTATTAATGATGAAACAGTATACTGTAAGATATTTTTAGCTTTTTATGGACCTGAGTGCCATAACGTGGAATTTTAGCATTACAAAAGGTCGAATTCTTTCGACCTTTCTTTTTTTATTGTGTAAGGCTTAACTTTAGGCATATAGGTTAACCTATCTGGTTCCACCACCCGGATAAGAGGAACTGTTACGCGGAGCGTGTTCTAATGTGCAACGAATAGTTGCGAGTATTCATCGACAAAATATATGAACCTATGCAAATTAAGATATTGACTGCTCCCGGGCTGTATGGTTCTGGTGTGGGTCATTGGCAGACATTATGGGAGATATCGCCGGAGGTGCGGCGTATTATGCAGGAGGATTGGGATGCGCCGGAGCGGGCGTTGTGGGTGCAGGAGATGGAGTCAGCGGTGGGCATGGCGGGGCCTGACGTTGTTATAGCGGCGCATAGTTTGGGCTGCATTACGACGGTGCATTGGGCATTACAAACGCAGTTGGCCATAAGAGGCGCGTTGTTAGTGGCGCCAGCGGATGTGGAGCGTCCTTCATTTACGAGGGATGCGATAGGATTTGCGCCTATTCCGATGGTGCGGCTTCCATTTCCTTCGATTGTAGTAGCGAGTGCTAATGATGAGTATACGGCGCTATCCCGCTCCATACGGTTTGCGGCTGCATGGGGGAGTCGATTTGTACACGCCGGTAATGCCGGGCATATCAATAGTGCTTCCTGCCTTGGAGAATGGGAGGCGGGAAAAAAGCTAATACGTGAACTGATGGAATTATAGAACGCGCGCTCTTATTGGCATAGTACCGGAAGGCTGTATGTTACAGTTTTCCGGGATCTGTGATAAAGTTGAGGAAAGCGTCAAATTTGGCATTATACTTCCTTTTGTCGAGCTTGTAGTAGAAGGCTCCTCTTTTGGAAGTAGTACGCTCCTTCTCTTTCAGCTTGATCAGCAGGCCGGTAGATAGTACTTTACGGCTGAAGTTGCGTTTATCGAATTCATTGTCGTACACTGCTTCATACAGCAACTGCAATTGCGGCAGTGTAAAACGTGCCGGCAGTAGCTCAAATAAAATAGGATGAATCGCCGCCTTATAACGCAGTCTTTCTTGCGCGAGGTGCACCATGTTCACATGATCGAAGATCAGGCGGGGAAGTTTTTTAAGAGACACCCATTCTGCGCGGTAGTTGTTATTGTTCAACTGTTGTGTGTATTGGTTAATGTCTACCAACGCAAAATAGGCGACTGAAATGGTGCGTTCGGCAGAATCGCGTTTGGGATCACCAAAGGCGAAAAGCTGTTCCATGTACACCCCTTCCAGGCCAGTAAGTTGTTTTAGTGTGTGTGTCGCTGCATCGTCCAGGCTTTGTCCAGGCTGTACGAATCCTCCCATCAAGCTCCATTTACCTTTATGTGGTTCAAAACCACGTTTGATGAGGAGCAATTTGAGATCATTCCCGTCAAAGCCAAAGATAATACAGTCGATAGCAACCAGCATACGGGTTTGCCGGTAATAACGTGTCATAAATAGTCCGCAGTTTAAATTGTCTGCTAAGATACTGTGATGTGGGGACATTTACAGACTATTATGCAAAATATATCTTCACACCTATACGAAACACTGTTCCAGCAAAGGATCGGTGTAATCGTTAACGAAGCCGATGATATTTTTGGAAGCGGCGAACTCTTCTCGTGTATGCATAGTCGTGAGTACCAATGCATTCATACCTGCGTTAGCGGCAGCTTCTACTCCTTTTGGAGCATCTTCGAACACGATGCAATCGGTTGGTTGTATACCTAATGCGGTAGCTGCTTTTAGGAATACTTCGGGATGGGGTTTGCTTTTTTGTACGCTTTCGGCGCTGACGATGGCTTTGAAGTAGTGCCGGATGTTCAGGTTATCTAGTACATAGTCGATATTGAACAGGTTGGCGGCGGATCCGATGGCCATGGGTATGTGTTGATCGGCGGCGCGTTGGAGGAAGGTTTGGAGGCCGTTGATGAGTTGGAGGTGTGGGCGGAAGACTTGCTGGTATCCTCTTTCTTTTTCGTCGCTGATAGCGGCGACTTGTTCGGCGGAGAAGTGTCCGGGGCCGAATATTCGTTCGAGGAGTTCTTCGTTTTTACCATACATGTGGCTACGGACGGTTTCCCGGTCGAGAGTGGCGCCGAGGCGGCGGAGCATGGTATGCCAGGCATCGAGATGGAATTCCATATCGTTGATCATGGTGCCATTCAGGTCAAAAATAAAAGCGCGGTTCATCGTAATGTCCTTTTATGCAGGTACAAAGATAGGGAGGGCTATGTTAAAAGCCGGTATTATACGAAAGCGCTGAAGCCGGTGATGGCTCTGCCTACGATGAGGGAGTTGATTTCTTTGGTGCCTTCGTAGGAGTAGATGGCTTCGGCATCGGCGACGAACCGGGCGACGTTGTATTCCATGAGGATACCGTTTCCGCCCATTACTTCGCGGGCCCGGCTTACGACATCGCGTGTGCGGAGGGAGCAGAATACTTTGGCTAGGGAGGCATGTTCATCTTTGAGCAGGCCCTGGTCTTGCAGTTCGGACAGGCGGTATACCATTGTCTGCATGGCGGTGAGGTTGGACAGCATTTCGACGAGGTGGTTTTGAATGAGCTGGAATGCGGCGATGGGTTTACCGAATTGTTTGCGTTGGCGGGTGTATGCGAGGGCATGTTCGTAGGCTCCTCTTGCGCAGCCTACGGCCTGCCAGGCGACGCCGGCTCTTGTCATGCGTAGTACTTTGGCGGTGTCTTTGAAGGAGTTGGCATATACGAGGCGATCGGCATCTTTTACTTCACAGTCCTGCAAGGTGATGAGGCCGTTCTGTACGATGCGGAGGGCCATTTTGTCTTCCATTTTTCTAACGCTGAAGCCGGGGTTGTCTTTACGGACGATGAATCCTTTTACTTCGTTATCATCGAGGTCCCGGGCCCATATGACGAGTACGTCGGCGAAGGTGGCGTTGCCTATCCATTTTTTCTGGCCATTGAGTATCCAGGTATCTCCTACTTTGCGGGCGGTGGTGGTGAGGCCACCTGCGGCGGCGGAGCCAATTTCCGGTTCTGTGAGGCCAAATGCGCCAATTGTTTTGAATTGTTGCATGGAAGGCAGCCATTCCTGTTTTTGTTGTTCGGAGCCCAGGAGGTATATGGAGCCCATGGCGAGGCCGCTTTGTACGCCGAAGAAGGTGGATATGGAGGTATCTATGCGGGCTATTTCCATGGCGATCATGCCTTCGAGGAGGTAGGATCGGCCGGCGCAGCCATATCCTTCGTAGGTGAGGCCGCAGATATTGAGTTCGGCCAGTTTGGGAATGATTTCGAAGGGAAATTCTGCCCGTAACCAGTATTCGTTGACGATGGGTTGTACTTCCCGTTCCATGAAAGCTCTTACTTGCAGTTGGAGGGCACGATCTTCTTCTGACAGGCGATGGCCGAGGGTATAGAAGTCGCCTTCTATGGGCGGCAGTTCTTTGCGTTTCTTTTTCCCTGGTTGCAGCATTTTCATGAGGCCTGCCAGCTGGTTATCGTCCATTTGTGCGACGGTGCTCATGACGGCAGGCAGGTCTACTTTGGCTGCCAGTTTACTAAGTTGATCTACATCTACCTGTTTCCATAATTGGTAAGCGCTCTTCATCTTCGAAAAAATACTAGCCATAACATCTCATTTTCGGGATACTGCACAATCCTTGTACCGTTTTTTGCTGAGTGCGGCTGAAAGCGGTGAAAATGAGGGCTTTTTTTAACGATTTGCGAGGAAGTGGACGATCCTGCAGGCGTATCCTTTGGATTGGGTGTTTTTATTATTGGTGACGGCCAGGGACAAGGTATGCAG
Source organism: Chitinophaga pendula (assembly GCF_020386615.1). Classification (NCBI taxonomy): domain Bacteria; kingdom Pseudomonadati; phylum Bacteroidota; class Chitinophagia; order Chitinophagales; family Chitinophagaceae; genus Chitinophaga; species Chitinophaga pendula. The sequence goes on along the minus strand of NZ_CP077769.1, from coordinate 1,532,212 downwards.
GCCGGTGGGGAGGTTATCTGCCAGGAGCAGGTACCAGGGCAGGTGTAGTGCTTTGCTCCAGCGGGTGTAGGTATCGGCGGTGCGGGCGGGTTGGCCATCTATGCTGTAGCTGATGATGCCGGCATCGGGGCCGGCGATGATGGCGATGCCGACGGCGTTGCCGGTGAAGTGGAATTGTAGGGAAGCGCCGGCGCTATCAGTTTCGAGGACGGGTACGTTTACGAAACCCGGGCGGGTGTTGACGCCATTTACCGGTTGCCAAGCGGGAGTGAAGCGGAATCCCTGCAGTGCTGTTGCCTTTTGTAATGGCTCGTAGTTTGCATACGTATAAGCTGCCTTATCGAGCGGTGGTGGTAAAGCGCGTTGTGCTGAGGAGGCGATGGTGCTATCGAGGCAGCGTTGCAGCAGCCTGTCGATAGTGTTGGCGTAAAGGCGGTGGCCGAACGGTGCGGGGTGCAGGTCTTTGAAATCCTTTTCCCAGGAGAATTCTCTGTTATCGATACGGCGGGTCACTTCTGCTGCCAGGTTGATAAAAGGAAGCTGGTAGCAGTCGGCGAGCCGGGCGTGTAACGCTACTTCTGCCGGGGTGATGCCATGGCGGTAGTCGTTCATCTTATCTTCGTCGACGAAAGCCATCAGCACGATGTCGATCTGTGGATTGATGCGGCGGGCATGGCGGATGATGCCTTCGAGGGCGCGGCGTTGTACGAGGCTATCAGTGGCATTGACCTTATCGTTGACGGCGGATTCGATAAATAAGAGGTCGATCTTTCCCTGGGACAATACGTCTTGCTGAAGTCTGAAACTGTGGGGCAGACTCCCCAGAGAGGGGATACCCGCGTTGAGGAAGGTGAAGGCGGACTGTGGCCAGTGTGTCTGCAGGTAAGTGCTGACGAGATCCCGCCAGCCCTGCATATTGGTGATGGAGCCACCCAGGAAAGCTACTTTGACAGCCTGTTGATGTCGTATACGTTGATGGACGAAGGGTAAACCCTGGTGAACGGTGATGAAGCTATCACTGGAAAGTGGCTGTATAGCTTGTGCGGAAAGCCGGTGACCAGCGAGGGAGTTACCGATCATTAATATAAGCAGCGTGCTGAACAAATATCTTTTCATAACGTTGAATAGTAGTCACGGGGAATTTCCCGGTAACTATGCTTCAAAAGTAAAACGTAGCTATTATAATACTGATGCCGTTTTAGCTATTCCTGTTATTCGATTGGCGAGGACAGTGGTCATAACTGGTATTGCATTTGTTGATGATGGCTAAGCTGTAAGCCTGCATATTTCTGTATTATAATTTTTCTATACATTTACAACGAACTTTAACATCATTTTGCGTAAACAATCATTACTATGAAAAAACATCTTGGCATTCTTTCCGCCATTGTAGTTATGCTATGTGTGGGTCATTTTTCTGCATCGGCCCAGTTAAAAAGATTCAGTTTGGGTCCTTTTGTGGAGGCGGGTTTTCCTACCGGTGATTTCCAGGAGACCAACAAGCGGGGTTTTGGTGTGGGCTTGCAAGCGGATATTAAGCTGGTTGCGGGTTTGGGAGTGACCGGATCGGTAGGTTATATGCGTTTTGGCGGGAAGACGGAGACCAACAATGGTGCTACTGTTAAGTATCCTGCTTTGGGGGCGTTTCCTATCCGGGTGGGTTTGCGTTATCATTTCATCCCATTGGTATTTGTGAAGTTTGAGAGCGGTGCGGCGAATTTCACCGGCGACTATTCTGGTACGGCGGTTATTTTGGCGCCCAGTGTTGGTGTACGTTTGCTGGGGCTGGAAGTATCCGGTAAATATGAAGCCTGGTTGAAGGATGGTACTAGAGGGTTCTGGGGTCTGAAGGCAGGTTATAATTTCTAGTATCTGTATCCCTTTATGTTATTCGTGCCTGCAAAGGTGTGCCTGCGGGCGGCATCTTTGCAGGCATTTTTGTGTGAGGTTGTGAGGCGGCGGTAGCTGCTGGAGTAGTTGATTTGCAGGCGTTTTATTTCCAGGCCTTCAGTAATCTCCTGACGAGGATGATCTGCCCCGTGTGATAGGCGGTATGGTCTGCTATGAGGACGGCTTCGCGCAGCAGGTGTTGTCCGTCGCCATGAGGGAATGGGGTATACAGGTCTGTGGAGGGATCTTTGATCAAAGCGATGAAAGCGTTCCTATCTTTCTTTATTTGTTCCAGGCTATGTTCCCAATCCTGTTTGGTGGCTGGTGTTGTTTCGGCAGGCCAGTATTCGTCGGGCCAGGCAGGCGATACATGTGCGGGGTCGCGGGAGAATTCCAGGATATCCCATTGGGTGATACGGATATGTTCTACCAATTGCCATATGCTATAGGGTAGTCCTTCGGGTTGTATGCCGCGGAGGTGCGCGGGGAGGTCATTTACTGCTTCTTCGAAGGTAACGTGGGCGTTGCCTTTGGATAACAGTTGGATGAGGGTATCCACGATCGTAATCCTTTGTTCTTCTTTGGTGAGTTGTTTCATAACAAACCTTTTTTACAATATGGGCAGCTGCAAATATCATTCCTTGTGTTCTCTTCGTCTATTAAATTAACAATCAATCTATTACCGACCACTTGTATAAGCGTTGTATAAGCATTGTATAAGCAATGTATAAGCGTTGTATATCCATTCTATAGTCATTGTATAAGCTGCTATATGCTTTGCTTATACAATGACTATACGAATGCTATAGGAATGATACAGGAATGGTATAGGAGTATTAATTTAGGGCTATGGAAAATTACAGCATTGTCTTATCTATTCTTGCTATCATTATTTTTCTAGCTGTTTTTGCGGAAAGGGTGAAGTTGCCTTACCCGGTATTGTTGATTGTGGCCGGGATCGGGTTAGGCTGTATACCATCGTTGCCGCATATAGAGCTGAACCCGGAGATCGTGTTGCTGATCTTTCTTCCTCCCCTGCTTTACGATGCTGCTTTTAACATACGATTTGATGAATTCCGGACACATCTGCATACGATCGGTACGTTGGCGATAGGGTTGGTGTTTTTGACGGCGACAGGTATTGCGGTGATTGCGCGGTATTGTATACCTGGTATGGACTGGCCCTTGTCTTTTGTGCTCGGGGCCATTTTATCAGCGACGGATGCGGTGGCGGCGATCGGTATTACGAAGGGGTTGGGGCTTTCTCACAAGACGAATACGATCCTGGAGGGGGAAAGCCTGGTGAATGATGCGTCGGCGTTGATCGCTTACCGATTTGCGGTGGCGGCGGTAACGGGTATAGCCTTTGTGTTGTGGAAGGCCGCCTTACAGTTTGTGATCGTGATGGGCGGCGGTATCCTGATGGGGATGGCGATGGCCAAGTTGCTGGCGTTCATACTGGTGCGGGTGCGTAATAATAACCTGGTGGTGATCAGTTATATGTTGCTGATGCCTTTTGTGACCTATGTGGTAGCGGAGGCGGTGCATGTATCTGGTGTGATCGCGGTGGTGATCTTGGGATTGGGTATTGCGCGGTTCAGCCGGAAGGTATTTCCCGAGTCGTTGCGGCATCAGTCGAGTTCTATCTGGGAGATCATTATTTTCCTGTTGAACGGGCTGATCTTTATCCTGATGGGGTTACAGTTTCCCTATGTGATCAAAAACATAACGCCGGAGCAGTTCTGGCCTTATATCGGTTATGCTTTCCTGATTACGGTGGTGGCGTTGGCGTTGCGGATGACGCGAGTGTTCATGCAGCGGGCGAACCTGGCGAGGGCTTTTGTGAGTCAGCGGGGGCGGATCACAGAAAATGCGTTACTGGATGTGAAGACCAGCCTGATCATTGGGTGGTCGGGGATGCGGGGTATTGTATCGCTGGCGATCGCTATTGGTTTGCCCTTGACGTTACAGGACGGATCGCCATTTCCGATGCGTAATGATATCATCTTTATTTCCATTGCGGTGGTGTTGTTTACGCTGATCGGGCAAGGGCTTACGTTGCCCTGGCTGGTGAAAGTGCTGAACAAGGTACCTGAGCAGGAAGCGACGGCGACGGCAGCCTCCTAGAAAAAAAGGTCCTGGTAACCAGGACCTTTTTTTATTCGTATCGTTCTGCGATCTCTTTAAGTTGTTGCAATGCTTTGGGCCAGAGACCATCCATCATAGAGACGTATTCTTCCGGCAGGTCTGTATCTACGCGTACATTTGTTTTACCATCTACGGATTGCAGTGTATAATTTTCATATACTTCATTGTTAGCGCATTCCTGTGCGAAGGCGGAGGTGAAGTCTTCTTTCCCATCCTTTACTTCTCCCAGGTGCCGGAACGACATGTATTCATTGGGTATCAAGTCGTCTATCCGGGAGAGCATCCCCTGTTCTTTGGGATCGAGGAAGAGCACTTTACTTCCTTTTTTCCAGTCGCTTACGGCGTGAGACCCGTCGCTGAACGGGGCGGTCCATTGCCGGTAGTAGGCATCCTGCCAGAGTACTTCCCATACTCTTTCTTTGGGAGCGTTGATGGAGATATTGTATGATAGTCTTTTCATATTGTCCGCTATTTAGGTGATAGAATGGTGATGTGCTTTATACTACAAATATCCATCCATCCTGTTTACCGGAAGGGGTACACTTCGGCCAAATCCGGGGGCAAACAAGACAAAAAGTTCAGTAAATTAGGCGGATGAAAACGACACATTTTTTAGAGCAGGTGACGGCGTTTCACCACGCATTCAAGGTTCCTATCCTGGAGGCGCCGGCTATTCCTGCAGCGGGCAGGTGCCAATTGCGTGTACAGTTGTTCGAAGAAGAGCTGGCGGAGCTGAAGGCAGCAATTGCTGAGAATGACCTGGTGGAGGTGGCGGATGCGTTATGCGATCTGCAATATGTATTATTGGGGACGGCGCTGGAGTTTGGATTGGGGGAGAAATTTGCGGCGCTCTTCGGAGAGGTGCACCGTTCCAATATGAGCAAGGCCTGCAAGACGCGGGAAGAAGCGGAAGAGACAGTACAATGGTACCAGGAGCAGCTGAGTACGGATGCATATTACAAAGAGACGGACGGTGTATTTATTGTATATCGTACACAGGATGATAAGGCATTAAAGTCTGTTGCGTATTCTGCGGCTGACCTCTCTCCTTTGCTTTAGCAGATTGATCATTGCTCATCATAGCGGCCTGCAAGTGATTGCGGGCCTTTGTCATTTAATGGCACAGTATTTACGGGAAAAACAGTTAGTACACAAAACATTTTCTTATGGCAACTATCAAAAAGAAGGAGCAGCGAAATGGGAAGCGGGCTACTGCCAAACGTTCGAAGAAGGCGGTGGCATCCGCTGTTAAAGCGCCTTTATCTGCTTCTTATGATCGTTACAAAAAATATAATGGTATGCAGTATACCGGTGTGCAGATAGGGCGAGGTCATCACTGGCATTATGACCAGGGAGACTGGAAGGAAACGAAGATCACACCTGACCTGTGGGAGATCTCTTATGCAGTGACCAAACGGCGGGTGGGACATGCACCAGAGGGATCGGGGGTACCGGTCGGTACGGGTTATCACTGGTATATCCTTGCTCACCAGACTGCGGAGAAGCTGAATGCCAATGACTATGCCACTACGATGAGTGGTTTGAAGTTCAAGATAGCACATAAGCGGGCGGACAAGCAAAAATGGAGTGCTTCCGGCGCGACCCAGCGTAAACATCTTATTGCTTTTCTTAAAGAGATCATTGATCAGTTGGAGCGGGCGCCGGTACCCATCCAATTTGAGTATGACGATGTGACGTATAAGGGGGAGGGTATACCTATTTCACAGACCTGCCGGCCAGGCTTTTGTTACGAGTTGGATATTACACTTAACGATGCGCCGATGGGTATCATCCGGTACGGTAAAAGTGGCTGGAAGATGGACCTGATAAAAGATAAAAAGCTGATTGCCGCTATCGGCGACGCAGTGATGCAGTCATTTGAAGCACCTATATAATCAACAATTATGGAGACAACCACTATTACGGTATATATCGATGATAAGCCTTATCGTTTTCATGTGGATATTGATCATGAAGCGCAACATACCACTTATCGTGTATCTACTGCGGAAGAGAAGCCACTTGACTTTTTGCCGGACACCCTGCAATACAATGAGAACGGGCAGGTAGTATTGGAGGAGCGGTTGCGCACGGTAGAGCAGGAACAGATCGCCCGGCTTATCTGGCAGGAGATCATTGACAAGACTAAACCTTAAGGAAAAACGGTAAGTTTATGGCATGAACCCAGCCTTTGACTTTACGGATATTTCTTATTTACAGGCAGGTACCCCTTTACAGCAGCAGGTATATGCGATTGTGACCCGGCACCGGTTGCTGGAGGTATTAGGTGAATATGGGCCTATATTGATCGGTAGTATTCCCATTCGTGTAGCTATTGCCGACAGTGATATTGACATTAGTTGTTGTTATAAGGATGCAATAGCTTTTCGTGTACACTTACAGACGTTGTTTGGGGATTATCCCTTGTTCCGGTTACGGGAGGGGGTATTGAACGGTTTGTTGGCGGTGATTGCGAATTTTGAGGCGGAAGGTGTGCCGGTGGAGATATTCGGGCAGCCCATCCCTGCGAAGGAGCAGTATGGTTACCGGCATATGCTGATTGAGTACCGGGTATTGCAGGAGCGAGGGGAAGGCTTCCGGGAGCAGGTGGTGGCGTTGAAAGTGCAGGGAAGGAATACGGAAGCGGCCTTCTGTGAGTTGCTGGGATTGGCGGGTCATCCATTTGAGGTGTTGCTAACGTTGGAGTAGCGATGTATCATTCTCTATTTATTCATTATAAAATGGATCATCATGACTCAGACAGGTAATCAACCTTATGCCGGCGCAGCTATGCTGATACGCCGGCCGGTGGCTGTTGTTTTCAATGCATTTATTGACCCGGCGGAGACGACCCGTTTCTGGTTTACCCAAAGTACGGGTAAGCTGGCAGCGGGTGCGGAGGTGGTGTGGACCTGGGAGATGTATCATGTGAGTACGCCGGTACGGGTGGAGGAGATTGTGGAGAACGAGCGTATCTTCCTGGAATGGGAAGGTAGTGGGATGGTGGAGTGGACGTTTGAGGAATTAGGGCCGGATGCGACGTTTGTGAACATCGTCAATACCGGTATTCCTGCTGACGAGGAGTTGGTAGCGAAGGTGCGGGATCTAACGGAGGGGTTTACGCTGGTATTGTCGGGACTGAAGGCTTACCTTGAGCACGGCATTGAGCTGGGGTTGGTAGGTGATCGTTTTCCGAAGGAGATGCGCGGGTAATGATCAAATAATTAAGGTAGTTTTGGGCATGTCGTCATCTGTTCTTGCATTAATAGTACCCTTTGTTTTACTGGCTGTGGCGGCCATTTGTATCCGGAAGCGCAAGTTGACCTTTGCGGCTGGGATGATGGCATGGCTGACGGGCATCTGTATTTACCTGGGCGGTGGTTTGCCCGGGTTGTTATTCCTGGCGGTATTTTTTGTACTGGCAACGCTGGCTACCGGTCACCGGAAGGCAGAGAAGGCATTGCAGGAGCAGTCAGATGCGCATCCTGAGATACGGCGTAGCGGGCAGGTGCTGGCTAATGGTGGGGTGGCGTCGGCGATCTCTGTGCTGGCATTTCTGCACCCGGACCTGAAGGCGCCATCCCTGATGATGATGGCGGCCAGTCTTGCGGCGGCTACAGCGGATACGCTATCGTCGGAGCTGGGTGTTGTGTATGGTAAGCGGCATTATAACATTTTAACTTTCAGAAAGGAGGCGCGTGGGCTGGACGGTGTGGTGAGCCTGGAAGGTACTTTGCTCGGAGCCGGTGGGGCAGCGGTCATTGCGGTCGTGTATGCGATGACGGTAGTACCAGATGGCAGTGCATGGTATGTGTTTGCCGGAGGCGTGCTGGGTAACCTGGTAGATTCTTTACTCGGCGCCTCCCTAGAGCGGCGAGGTATTATCGGTAACAATATGGTCAATTTCTTCAACACCTTATCCGGTGCTTTTATTGCGCTGGCGTTGTATGCTTTATAGCAACAACGGTGATACGGTTACGATCCGGCTGGAGCAGCGGCTTTAGGGTGATCAGAAACCCGCAACTTCCAGCGGGAGGTCGGTCGATGGGGCTGACTGTGTGGCGGTGCTGACCATTGCCTGGTAGTTGTCTTTGACGGCGGTGAGCCGTTGCAATCCTTTCATGATGTCTTCATATTCCAGTCCGAAATCTATGAGGCAGGCGATCTCGTCTACTCCCAGGCTGCTGAACCTGATAAGCACCTGTTCTACATCTTGCGGTGCGCCGACCAGGCTGGAGCCGGACACATACCGATAGAAAGAATAGTCCAACATATTTTCGATCTCTTGTTCGCTGAAGCGCTGTATTTCGGGATTGTTGCCATTGCTGGCGACAAAGTGCCGGAACAGGCCGAAGGAGGAACGGAGGTAGTTGATGAGGGGGGTACGGGTTTTTTCGTAGGCATCTTCCCTGGTGGGGGCTACGTAGGTATGCAGCATGAGTGTTACTTTGCCCTCTCCTTCCGAGTGTCCATGCTGGCGCCGGGCTTGCCGGTATACGTTGATCTTTTCGCCCAGTTCGTCTGGCGAGCTACCCCAGAAGTTGGTGAGGATATTGAGGCCGAGGCGACCGGCGGCGCGGAAGGTATCGAGGTTACCATTGGAGGTGATCCACATGGGTAATTGTATTTGCAGGGGACGTGGGAAGATGCGGGTATCTTTCTGTTGTCCGTTGCCATCTTTCAAGGTGATGGCACCTCCTTTCCAGAGGTGTTGTATTTGTTCGATGTGTTTATACATGACGGCATGTCTTTCCGTGTAGTGATCGGGAGCGAGCACGAAATCATTGGCTTGCCATCCGGAGGCGCAGGCGATGCCTGCTCTGCCTCCGGAGAGATTGTCTATTACGGACCATTCTTCTGCTACTCTGATGGGGTTGTGCAGGGGGAGTACGACGCTTCCAGCGCGTATGCCGATGCGGGAGGTGGAGGCAGCGATGGCGGCGCCGGCGACTGCCGGACTGGGGTACAGACCGGCGAATTCATTGAAATGTCGCTCTGGTGTCCATACGGCGGTAAAGCCATTTTTGTCACCAAATCGGGCTCCCTCTATCAGTAGTTTATATTTTTCTTTTACGTCGTCGTAGGCATCTGCATTGCCAAAATAAAAGAGGCTGAAGTCGAGATGTCGAGCGGCGGGTGTTATGGTATCCTTTATATCAAACCGGACGATTGCCTCTTCTGTACCTGCGGTGGCGATACCCGCAGCAGCCTGGTAGTGGCTGAGGAGTGCCTGTTTCTGTAATTGTATCTGTTCTCTGATCTCCGGCAGGAGGTCGGCGCTGTTGCCCGTTACGTGGATGATGTTGCCGGTAACCTGAATATCGACATGCGGGGCGCTCAGCAGGTCCATCAATGTTTTTGTTATCATACGATTGATACTATTTAGTTAAACAAGCATGGATCAGGCGAGGAACAGTTGTTGTCTTTCGCTGATCCTTTTCAAGCAATGTGCGATCAGTTCATGCAGATGGCGGATATACGCCTCTCCGAGTGCGGCGATCGTTGCTGCGTTATAGTGATGGGTGCTATACAGCCAGTCTACGAGCAGTTCATTATCTGCTACTGCGCTATCTACGAAGAGCAGGAAACGCATGGTATAGTCGCCTATCAGGTTAAGTTCTGATGTATTATCGGTGAGGGTGATCCATTGGTGGTGACTGCTTATGTTGTCGGTCTGTCCATGGAAGTTGAAGATGACATCCCAGGGGTCTTTGCCTTGCAGGGCCTGGTCTTTGTTGATGTACTTCAGTACGCCGAATCCGATGCCTTTGTCGGGGACCTGTTGCAAGCTGGTTTTGATGCTGGTGATCAAGGAGCCTTTGTCTGCGGCGGTGCTGGTATCAAGGAGGACGGGTGACAAGGTGGTGAACCAGCCGGTGGTGTGGCTGATATCTATTGCGGTATCGAGATCTTCGCGGCCATGTTTTTCGAAGCCGACGGATACTTTAGTTGTCTGCATCCATTCGCTGAGGGTGAGAGCGAGGGCCGTCAGGAGGATATCTTTTGCATCTGTCTGATAGGCTGGCGACAGTTCCTGGAGTAGTTGCCTGGTGAGGGTAACGTCCAGTTTTACGCGATGGGCGGTCATGTCGCTGATCTTCACCAGTCCGTCGTGTTGTTTGTCTACGTATAGCGGGGTGTATTGCTGCATGGCCTGGTACCAGTACGGGCGTTGCGACAGGAGGCGGGCGCTTTGACCATATTGTTCCAATGTTTGATACCATTCGCGGTATGAGCTGCCTTTGGGCGGGAAGGTGATGACCTGATGGGACTGCAGTGCCTGTAAGATGCGATCGAGGTCATCGAGTATGATCCTCCAGGACACGACATCTATTCCCAGGTGATGGATGATGAGCAGTAACCTATTGGACGCTACGGTGTCGGGCATGAGGGACAGTGCGGCACATACCAGCTGTCCTTCCTGCATATGCAGGCTATGTTTGCAGGCATCTTCGTGTGTAGTTATTGCCTGGGGGAGATCAGCGGCAGGCGTGTCCCGGAGGTCTGTCACTACTACCCTACCATTGTCAGTGCCATATGTTTGTTGCCATTGCCCCTTTATGCGGCGGTAGGCGAATCGTAGGCTATCGTGGTAGTTCGTCAATGCGTTGATGGCAGTTTGTAATATTTCCGGGGTGATGGCTTTATTGATCTCGACGGGTACGTTTTGGATGAAGTGATCGGAGGCGTTGCTATCATCTTCGAGGTACCATTGCTGTACGGGCAGCAGGCCGGCGGTGCCGGTGAGGATGCCTTGTTCTCCCTGTACGAGGTGGTATTGTTGTTCTTCCAGTAGTGCGGCGAGGGCGGCGATGGTCTGGTGGGTGAACAGCTGGCGGGGTTGCAGGACGTATCCGTAGTGTTTGGCGCGGTTTACGACCTGGATGGTGATGATGGAGTCACCTCCTAGTTCGAAGAAGTTATCGTCGACGCCTATGCGCGGTATGCCCAGTAGTTCCTGCCAGATGGTGGCGAGGTGGCGTTCTACGACGGTAGAAGGCACCTGGTAATGGCCGGCGGAGCGGCGGGAGGTATCTTCCAGCTGTTGTAGTTGTTTACGATCTATTTTACCGCTGCTGGTGACGGGCAAGGATGACAAGGCGATAAAGTCTGCCGGCACCATGTATTCGGGCAGTTGTGTCAGCAAGCGTGTCCGCAGGGTATCTTCGAGGGCTGCTACTGTTGTTGTGAGATGTTGTTCGGCTACAAAGTAACATACGAGGCGGCTGTGGACATCCTGTTGTTTGCGTACTACGCAGCAGGCGGCTACCTGTTCGATATTGCTGACTGCATGTTCGATCTCTCCCAGTTCTACCCGATGTCCTCTTATTTTTACCTGTTCATCTTTTCTGCCCAGGTATATGAGATTACCATCTTCGCGCCAGCGTACGAGGTCGCCTGTTTTATACAGCCGGTCGCCGTGATTGCCGAAGGGGTTGTTGATAAAGCGATCTGCGGTGAGGTCTGGTCTGTTGAGGTATCCGCGGGCGACCTGTATGCCACCGATGCACAGTTCTCCTACTCCACCCAGCGGCACCAGGTTGTGGGCGGTATCCAGGACGTACAGGGGGACGTTGGCTACGGGGGTACCTATTACTACGGCGCCATCGGCGGTTACCGGTGTATCGGTGAGGGAGGCGCAGACGGTTCCTTCCGTGGGGCCATACGCGTTAATGAGGCGTATGCCTTTATCCCGGATGTAATTGGCCAGGCTGCGGGGGAGCGGTTCACCTGCGGATACGATGGTTTGCAATCCACCCAATGTGTCTTTCATGGCCTGCAGATAGGAAGGCGGCAGTACGGCCAATGTGACCTGTTGTGTTACCAGCAATGCTTCCAGGGAGGCACCGGATAGTAAGGTGTCTTTGTCTGCCATTATCAATGTGCCACCGCTGAGGAGGGTATTGAATATTTCGAAGCAGGCGGCATCGAAGCCTATGGAAGCGAACTGTAAGGTACGCATGCCTGGTTGCAGTCGTAATGTATCCTGCATACTGAGGGCGAGGTTCACTACGCCGGCATGTTCGATCATCACGCCTTTGGGCTTGCCGGTGGAGCCGGATGTATAGATCAGGTAGGCCAGTTGCTGCGGGGAGACGCGGTATGTTGGTTTCGTCAGCGGCATTGTCCTGGTATCTTCTATCGTGATGTACCTGGCTTGGGGATGGGCAGCTGTGACTGGCTGCTGCTGCTGATCGGTGAGTATGTACTGCGCGGCGGTATCTTCCAATATAAAGGCGATCCGTTCTGCCGGATAGGTAGTATCGACTGGTACGAAGGCGGCGCCGGCTTTCAATATACCGATGATGGCGACGATCAGTTGAGGGGAGCGATCGATGAGCACCGGCACGAGTGTGTCTGGTGTGACGCCTGCATGCAGGAGGGCCTGTGCGACCTGATCGGACTGTTCGTCCAGTTGCTGATAGGTAAGTACCTGATCATCGAAGCGTACGGCATCGCTGTCAGGTGTTTGTTGTACCTGCCGGAGGAAACGCTCCACGATGGTATGTCCCTGTTGGACGGCCGGGTATGGTTTTATCTTATTGAATTGCAGCAGTTGTGTCTGTTCTACGGTGCCGAGCATACGCAGGGCACCTATTTCCTGGTGTGGCACGGTTACTATGGCTTGTAGCAGGTGTTGATAAGCTGTCATCCATCTTTGGATGGTTGTTGCGTTGAACAGGTCGGTGCAGTATTCCACATCTATCTGTAAAGCGGCTCCTTTGGGTGTGACGAAGCAGCTGATATCGAACAAGCTGGTCTGGTGGCGGGATCGTTCTTCTGAGAGTGTTACTCCTGCGAGGTCTGTTGCCGGTGCTGGCGGAGTGTTTTGCAGGAGGAAGACTACCTGAAACAGGGGGTTTCGGCTGAGATCGCGTTGGCCGCCGACGGTTTCCACCACTTTTTCGAAAGGCACATCCTGGTGCATGAAAGCGTTGAGGGCCGTTGTTTTGACCTGCTGGAGGAAATCGGTAAAAGAGCGATGTGCGTGCAGGCGGCTGCGCATGACCAGGGTATTAACGAAAAAGCCTATCATGTCTTCTGTTTCTTCCTGTGTACGACCTGCTACACCGCTACCTACAGCGATATCTTCCTGGCCACTGTAGCGATGCAGGAGTATCTTAAATGCAGCCAGTAAGGTCATGTACAAGGTAGTGCCCTGTTGTTGTGACAATGTTTGCAGCTGTGCTGTCAGGGGGGCATCTATGAGGCAGGAGGCGGCGGCGCCTTTTATGCTTTGTATGGCCGGGCGTTCGAAGTCGGTGGGAAGTTGCAGGTCTTCTATGCCATCGAGTTGCTGTTTCCAGTAAGTCAGTTGTGTACGCAGCAGTTCATCGCTTACATATTTACGCTGCCAGAGGGCATAATCTGCGTATTGGAGTGGCAGTGGTTTCAGCGGGTTTTCGTTGCCGGTGGCATATGCATGATACAATACGGTGAGTTCATGTACGAGGTTGCCAATGGACCAGCCATCGGAGGAGATGTGGTGGATGGTCAGAACGAGCATATGAGTTGTCTCATTCCAGGAGAGCAGGTGTGCGCGTAACATATGATCGGCGGAGAGCTGGAATGGCTGTGCGATCAGCGAGGCGATATATGTGTGCAGTGCATCGGTGTCTGCTGCCGGAGGTGGTGTGGTGATGTGCCGGAGTTGCCAGGCATCTTTGTCGAGGATATACTGATAACCTTCGCCGGTGGTATCATTCACTTTGATGATGGTACGTAGTGCTTCATGCCTGTTGACGATGGTCTGCAATGCGGCTGTGAGTGCGGGGAGGTGTAGTTTTCCTTCCAATCGGAGTATGGAAGGCATGTGATATTGTATGCTACCCTGAAGGCGATCGATGAACCAGAGGCGTTCTTGTCCGAATGAGAGCGGTATTTGCGGTGGGCGTTCGGCGATGGTGATAGCAGGAAGTGCTGCATTTCCGTGATGGCCTTCGAGGTATGCTGCCAGCTGTTGGATGGTTGGGTATACGAAGAAGTCTTTGACGGTGAGTTCCAGGGCGCATTCTTTTCTGACGGCGGCTACGACGCGGGTGGCGAGTAGTGAATGTCCGCCGAGGGCGAAGAAATTATCTTGTATGCTGATTTGTTGTATGCCCAGGAGTCTTTGCCATATGGCTGCCAGTTGTGTTTCCAGCGGTGTTGCCGGCGCTTTATATGCAGTATGTTGTCTTCCGTGGACATCCTGCCATTGGGTCAGGAATCGGCGATCTGCCTTTCCGTTGTTGGTAAGCGGGATGTATGCTACGGCGGTAAATGTGGCCGGTACCATATATTCCGGCAGTCTTGCGGACAGCTGTTGGCGGATATCTTGTTCCAGTATGCCGTTGCTGTCGGAGAAGAGGGGATTATTGGCGATACTTCCTGTTAGTGCAGGTATGCTGGCCGGCTGAATGGCACCGGGGTAAGGTACTTTTTCGATCAGGAGATCTACTTCCAGCGGGTCGGCTGCTACGAGGAAGCGATATTGATAGCCCTGATCTGTGACGTATTTCAGTAGTTGTGTGATGCGCATACTTTCTTCGTCCTGTGTATTGACGGCTGTTGTCAGGTCGCGCAGCTGTTGTACTTTTTTATCCAGCAAGGAGGTTTGCAGCCGGCGTTCTTTCCACAGGCGCGGGTTAGGCACTCCTTTCCAGGCGATGAGTGGCTGTTGTGCCTGTAGCTGTGCCTGTGCTTGTATGAAACTATCTGCGCCCTGCCATTGCTGCCATTCCGGCGACAAGATACCGGGGGCCTCTCCTATGTACAACACTACGGTGTATCGATACAAGCTCAGTTCGTTGTGATTGCTGGCCTGTTTCCAGTGGATGGCTACATGGCTGATCTCAGGATGTATATGTTGCAGTTGGTAGAAAAATGCCGGTGACAGGCAGAGTTCTTCTTCTTTCAGTACGTCCTGGTCTGTCTGCCATACAAAGTCTTTTACGGCAGTGTGTGCTGGCAGTTGCTGTATTGCCAGGCGGCGTTTGAAGGCGGAGAGCAGGCGAAGGTCGCGTACATCTCCGATCACGATATGTCCTTTTCCTTTCAGCATGCGGATGCTGTTGCTGATGACTTTTGCGAGGTATTTGCTGCCAGGGAAATACTGTATGATGGAATTGAGGATCACCAGGTCTATGGTCCCGTTATCTTCTCGTGTCACTTCATGGGCGGGGCGTACCTGTAGGGTGGTATGGGGATAGTTGCGTTGTTTTTTGTCGATGTGTTGTTGCAGCTGTGCGGTAGATACCGGAGAGAAGTCGGCCCCGATATACCGGTCGATGTGGCTGGCGAGCTGGAAGTAGATCAATCCGGTGCCGCAGCCTATCTCCATGACGTTGCGCGGCTGTAGTGACAGGATCGTGGAGGTGATATCCTGCAGCCATTCGCGCATTTGATCTGCCGGGATGGGATTGCCGGTGAAGCTATCGTTCCAGCCGGTGATATCGAATTCGGGATCGGCGGCAGTTGTGGTTTCATTTTTCGTGAATGCTGCTTTATATAGTTCCTGCCAGTTGGCTACCTGGTGTTGGTATAGTTGTTCTTCTTTTGCTGCCAATGCTGCCGGGGCCGGTACGTAGTAAGCCGCCAGTTTTTTGTCGGCCGGTGTAGCTTGTTTGACTACTACGCAGGCGTTGGCTACTTCGCTGAGTGTTTGTAAGGCGGTTTCTATTTCTCCCGGTTCTATGCGGTATCCTCTTATTTTGACCTGTTCATCTATCCTTCCCAGGAATTCGAGGGAGCCATCGGGTAGCCAGCGTGTTTTGTCGCCTGTGCGATAGAGCCGGCCCAGTTGGGGATGTTGTATAAATTTTTCTGCGGTGAGAGCAGGTTGGTTGAGATATCCTTTTGCTACACCTGCACCTCCTACATATAATTCGCCGGTGATACCTACGGGACATAGCTGTTGTTGCTGATCGAGTACATATGCCTGCCTATTGTGTAAGGGACGGCCTATGGGTATGCTCTTACCAGGGGTAACATGGCGAATGTGCCAGGAGGTGGAGAAGGTGGTATTTTCTGTGGGTCCGTATCCGTTAGTGAGGCGTATGTCCGGGTAGGCGGACAGGAATTGCTGTACATGTGTTGTGGATAGCTGCTCCCCTCCTACCAGTATGTCGGTGAGGCCACGGAAGATATGTATGTCATCATCTACCAGTTGGTTGAACCAGCTGGCGGTGATCCACATGGTATTGATGTTATTGCGGCTGATCTCGTGTCTTAGTAAGGAGTTGTCGAGCAGGTGTTTTTCCGGGCAGATGACGAGTGTGCCACCGTTGAGCAATGCGCCCCAATATTCGAAGGTGGTGGCATCAAAGGATACGGCGCCGGTGGAGAGCACTACCTGTTGTGGGGTGAGTGCTGTGAAGGATGCTGCTTTCACCAGGCTTACTACGTTGCGATGGGATACCAGTACTCCTTTGGGAGTGCCGGTGGAGCCGGAGGTATACATTACGTATGCGATATCTTCTGTTATGGGAAGGGGCGGCAGGGGGCTATCTGCTATGTGCGGCTCATCGACCAGCAAGCGCCGGAGGTCCGGCGCTGCGGCATGTAGTATATCCACGTTAGTGTGACTGGTGAGCACAAGCGGAGCGGTGGTATCTTCCAGGATGTGGCGGATGCGTTGAACAGGATAACCCGGATCGACGGGTACGTATGCTGCGCCTGCTTTTAGGATAGCCAGTATGCTGACTATCAGTGAAGGGGAGCGATCTACGCATAGCGGTACGAGATGGCGCTGTTGTACGCCATTTTGTACCAGGTATCGGGCGAGTACAGTTGACTGTTCTTCCAGCACGCGGTAGGTTAATGACTGTTCCTGGAATACCAAGGCAACGGCATCGGGAGTACGCTGTACCTGTTCTTCCCATAGTGCCACAATAGATGACATATCGGGATATGGTGCGGTGGTATTGTTGAAAACCGTGATGATCTGTTGTTGTTGTGTTTTGTCCAGGAGCTCCAGCGTAAAGATACGTGCCATGGGATGCTGTACGATGTGTTGCAGCAATGTGATGTAGTGTGCCATCATGTTGCGGATGGTACGTTCGGTGAACAGGTCGGTGCTGTATTCTATTGCTATGGCGGTGTCGTCGTTATGTTCGCTGATGGACCAGAACAGATCGAACAAGCTGGTCGTATGCGGGATGGGGGTGCTTTTGAGGGTCACCTCTCCGAGTTGCAAGGCCGGTATGGCGGGGACGTTCTGCAATGTGAACATCACGCGGAATAGGGGGTTTCTGCCGGTATCGCGGACGCCGGCGACGGCCTCTACTATCTTCTCAAACGGCACTTCCTGGTGTTCGTATGCATCGAGGGTGGTGGTACGTACGCGGGCCAGGAAGTCGCTGAAGGGCAGCTCTCCCTGCACCTGGCTACGCATGACGAGGGTGTTGACGAAAAACCCTATCAACGTTTCTGTTTCTGCCTGCATTCTGCCGGCGATACCGCTACCGACGGTGATATCTTCCTGTCCGCTGTAGCGATACAGTAATACTTTGAATGCGGCCAGCAGCAGCATGTACAAGGTACAATCCTGCTGGTGGGCCAATGTATGCAGTTGTGCTGTGAGCGCGGCACCGATATGAAAGGAGACGAGGTCGCCCCGGGTGCTGGAGAGTGCCGGCCGTTCGTAATCTGACGGTAGTTGTAGTACGGACACATCGGCCAGTTGTTGTTTCCAGTAGGCCAGTTGCTTTGCTCCTCTTTCTCCGGATAGCTGTTGCCGTTGCCAGATGGCGAAGTCGGCATATTGCACGGGCAGCGGCGTCAGTGAGGAGGTACCCTGTGTATCATAGGTGTTGTAGAGATCGAGCAGTTCTTTGATCATGACGGACAGTGACCAGCCATCTGCGGCGATATGATGCATGCAGAGAACGAGTATGTGTGTATCTGTTCCCAATGCGAGCAGGTGTACGCGTAACATATGATCTGCGGATAAGTCAAAGGGGACTTTGATCAGCTGGTCTATGTAGGTTTGTAGTGTTTTGTTATCGGGGAACGTTCTTCCATCTACCTGTTGCAGCTGCCATTGATCCGGACGGAGTATATGTTGCCTAACGGTTGTTCCTTCCTGGAGGAAGACGGTGCGGAGTACTTCATGGCGGTTGACGATGGTACGCAGTGCATCGGCGAGGGCTGTTTTATTCAACTTACCTGAGAGCTGAAAGGCGGCCGGCATATGATACTGTACGCTTCCTTCGAGCTGATCGATGAACCAGAGGCGTTCCTGGCTGTAGGACAGCGGGATGAAGGACGGGCGTTGCGCGGCGGTGATCTCCGGTTGTACGCTCCGTTGTTGCTGTTGCAGGCGGGCGGCTAATTGTGCTATAGTGGGATGATCAAATAGGTCGCGGACGGCGAGTTCTATGTTGAGTTGTTTCCTGACGGCGGATACTACCCTGGTAGCCAGCAGGGAGTGGCCACCGAGGCGGAAGAAGTTATCGTGGCTGCCGATGCGCGGTACTTCCAGCAGTTGCTGCCAGATGGTGGCCAGTTGACTGGCTATGCCCGGCGCGGGCGGCTGGTATTCAACAGTGGATGATGTGATGGTGATCTGTTGTTTGCTTAAGGACTGCCGATCTACTTTACCATTGGCGGTGAGGGGTAATGCGGAGAGTGCTGTCAGCTCTGCCGGTATCATGTAATCGGGCAGTAGTGTCTGAAGTTGCTGACGGATGTGTGTATCTGCTATTTCTTTTGTTTCGCTGGCAGGAACGTAGTAGGCAGACAATACCTTTTCTGCTGATGCTTTTTGTTTTACGACTACACAGCAGGCGGCTATATCAGGTAGTTGGGATATGATGCGTTCTATTTCGGCCGGTTCTATGCGATAGCCTCTTATTTTGACCTGATCGTCGGTACGGCCGGAGTAGCTGATATTGCCATCTGGTAGCCAGCGGGCAATGTCTCCTGTCTTATACCAATGCCCAAGTTGTTGCGGGAGTGTTACAAACCTTTCTGCTGTCAGGGCGGTATTGTTTACATATCCTGTAGTTACGCCATCTCCCCCGATATACAGTTCCCCATCTACCCCTATGGGTACTACCTGTTGTTTTGCATCCAGTATCAATGCGCGGGTATTGGCCAGCGGCTTGCCTATAGGGATGGTGAGGGCGGTATCGTGTATGTAGTCGACGGCGTAGGAGGTGGCGTATACGGTTGTTTCCGTAGGGCCATATACGTGTACCAGCTTGCCGGCACCTATTGTGTGAAGTGCTTTTTGTACGTGAGGGATGGATACTTTCTCGCCACCGAATAATATTTTCCGCAGGGGTAACAGTGCGGTAATATCGGTGTCTACGAAGTTATTGAACAAGGCGGTGGTTATGAAGCAGACGGTAATACCAGCCTCGCGGAATGTGTTTGCCAGTTGTGTTGCATCTGCTGCTACATCGTCTGTGGTCAGTTGCAGGGCGGCGCCATTGAGCAAGGAGCAGAAGATATCGTAGGTGGCGCCATCGAAAGAGTAATTGGACCATTGGAGTACGCGATCTGTTGGTTGGATAGCGATGGGGCCCGGTTCGAATGCCAGTTTGACGATATTCCGGTGTGTGACGGCGATGCCTTTGGGGCGGCCGGTGGTACCGGATGTGTACATTACGTTGGCGACAGTCTGGCCGTCGATAGTAGCGTGTAAGGGGGCGGTACTATAGGACTGTGCGGCTGTTATGTGTAATGTAACGGTTGTATCGATGCCGGAGGTCCTGAGGAGGGCGGCATCTGTATAGAGTACTTTGCTGATGCCGGCATCTTCGATCATGCTCTGCATGCGGGCGGCGGGATAGCCGGTGTGGAAGGGTACATAGGCGGCGCCGCATTTGAGGACGCCCCAAATGGCGATGAGCATGTCGGGGCTTCGATGTGCGAGGAGGCCGATGCGGTGGCCTGGTAAGACGCCATTATCCTGTAGGCAGTGAGCGACCTGGTTGGCCTTTTCATCGAGGGCGCGATAGGTGAGCACCTGCTGACCGGCGACTACGGCTATGGCATCCGGATGTGCTGTTACCCTCTCCTCGAAGAGATCTACCAGTGATCGTTGTGCCGGGTAGGTATGCGTGGTTGTGTTGAAAGTATGGACGAGTTGCTGTTTTTCATTTTCGTTCAGCAGTGGCAGTTGGTATACGGGTAGTGCCGGGTTGTGTGCGGCTGCCAGCAGCAATGTGATGTACTGCTGCATCATGCGTCGGATGGTGGTTTCGAGGAATAGGTCTGTGGCGTATTCTACGCGTATGCTGATGCCTTCGGGGCGATCTTCTACGGCCCAGGTGATGTCGGCGATGCTGGTCTGGCGTATCACCGGTTCGTAGGTGACGGCGGCTGTACCCAGCCGGAGGTCGGTTTCTTCAGGCAGGCGTTCTACGGTGAACATGACATGCAGGAAGGGGTTATCGCCCGGTTGGCGTTCGGGCATGACGGCATCCATCAATTTATTGAAGGGGAGGTCCTGGTATTCATGTGCGTTGATGACGGTGGTACTTACCTGTTTGAGCAGCTGAGAGAAGGAAGGGTTGCTGCTGAGATCGGACCTTAGTATCAGGGTGTTAGCAAAAAAGCCCATGAGCGGTTCCAGCTCTGGCTGGGTGCGACCTGCTACGGGGCAGGCGACACTGATATCTTCCAGTCTGCTGTAGCGGGCCATCAACACTTTAAAAGCGGCGAGCAAGGTGGTGAATAGGGTAACGCCCTGGGAGCGGCTCAGCTGATGTATGTGATGGCTAACGGATTTGTCGGCGGTGTATTGGGTGAGCGCCCCTTTGATAGCACGTACTGGTTTTCGTTCGAAGTCGGTCGGGAGCAGCAGCGGGATGCTATTGGCCAGTTGCTGCTGCCAGTGGGCCAGCTGAGTGGTCAATGCGGGACCTTGCTGTTGCCGGCGTTGCCATACTGCGTAGTCTTTGTATTGGACTTCCAATATGGGTAGGGCTGCGGTTGTGCCATTGGTATATGCGTTGTAGGTGTTGATCAGCTCCTCGAAGAATACCCTGGCGGACCAGTCGTCGAATACGATATGATGGAAGGCCAGGATGAGGATATGTGTTGCCGGGGAGACGGTGATCAGTTCGGCTCTCAGCATGCAGTCTTTCGACATATCGAAAGGCGCGTATATTCTGTCGGATACGTATTGTTCGAGTACGGAGGCATCGTTGCGCAGATGCGGTTCGTCTGTGATCGTAAGTTGCCATTGGCTGCCATCGGTGAGGTACTGATAAGGTGCGCCTTCATCGGTGAGGATGACGGTGCGTAGTATTTCGTGGCGGCTGATGATCTTACGGAGGGTATATGACAGTATGTGTTTATTGACCTGGCCGTTGAGGCGCAATGCCAGGGGGATGTTGTATTGAATGCTTCCTTCCAGCTGGTCGATGAACCAGAGGCGTTCCTGATTGAACGACAATGGTATCTGCTGTGGAATATGGGAGGCGCCTATTTTAGCGAGCAGCTGTTCTTCCACTATATGTTCCCTTGGGGGGATGTTGACTGGCGACGGTCCACCTCCGGGTATGAATCCACCCTGTTGTAAGGCGGCGATGCTGTCTACGAATGCCTGTTCGATCGTGGCTATGTCCTCTGCGGTATGTGCGGCGGAGAGGAAGCAGCTTCTTCCCTCCCATATGTAGATACCATTTGCGACGAGGTGATAGAACAGCAGGTCCATGTTGCTGGTGGTGGTGAAAAAGAACTGGGAGCTGAAGTGTTGAATTTTAACCGGCAGCTGGTGTTGTTCAAACAAGGTAGAGAGCCTGTTGACGAGTCTGGTGGTGCGGGTGTTCAGTTCTTGCTGAAGGGCGGGACCACGATGTTCGAGTTCTGTGAGCATGGCGAGGGAGGCGGCCATGCTTACCGGATGTTTACAGAATGTGCCAGCGAGGAAGGTTGTTTCTGCGGCCGGATAGGAATCATCATCATATTCCCATATGCCGCCATCGACGGCGCGCATACACCAATCTCTGCCAGCTACTATGCCGATGGGGAAACCACCACCGATGATTTTGCCATAGGTTACGATGTCGGCGTTGACGCCGAAATGGGCTTGTGCGCCACCCGGGTGGACGCGGAAGCCGGTGATCATTTCATCGAATATGAGGAGTATATTTTCCTGTGTGGTCATTGCCCTCAGGGCTTGCAGCAAGGCTTTAGGCTGGTATCCGGGGCGGCGGCTCTGTACGGGTTCTACTAGTACAGCTGCCAGCTCGTGTGCATGGGCACGTATCTGTTCGGCGGCGTTTGGGTTGAGGTAGTCGAACACTAGTACATCGGCGATCATGTTATCGATGATACCCGGTGCGATCGGTACGCCATGATTGCTACTCTCCATATCTTCTGCGATGGCCAGGGTGCCATCGAAATAGCCATGGTAGGAGCCCTGGAAGATGGCGATCTTATGTTTGCCGGTGAGGGCGCGTGCGATGCGCATGGCGGACATGACGGCTTCTGTTCCTGAGTTATGGAAGCTGATCCTGTCCATGCCGGTGAGGGCGGCGATGCGGGTGGCGACTTCTCCTGCCATGGGATTTTGCGGGCCAAGCTGGTATCCTTTTTCCAGCTGGCGGTATACTGCCGAAGTGATCACTTCGGGGCGATGGCCCAGCAGGTTGACGCCGAATCCCATTGTCAGGTCTATATATTCATTGCCATCAACGTCGGTGATACGAGCCCCCTGTGAGGCGGTTGCCATGATGGGATATACCAGGTCTTTGGTTTGGAAGCGGAATCCTGCTGCTGACCGGAAGTCTGCCAGTACGGGCCGGTATTTGCCTGTCAGTGCTTTAGAGGTCGCAGTCTTTATTGTATACCGCTGTATGAAGGCCTCCAGGTATGCCTGTTGTTGTGGGGTGAGGTCATTTTCTCCACGTTTGGTTTCGATCTTAGGGAAGATCGCTGCCTGTTTTTTGTGGAGGGTATGACCTGTTGGCCGGGATGTATTTATCTGCTGTACGGGTTGTTGTTGTTGTGCTGGCGGCACTGTCAGTTGTTGCTGTTGTGTTGACAGGGTCGCCGGTGTTGGTATTGCTGCGGTTGGCTGTTGTTGTGTTGGTAATGGCGTAGCTGTCGGTATTGCTGTCGTTTGCTGCACATTTTGCAGCTGGAGTGTCAGCAGTTGGAATTGTTGTGCGATGATGTTAAGATGACTTTGCAGCAGCTGGAAGGCATCTGCCGGTGGCGTTGACGGCTGCCCGTTATTGAATGCTACGGGCGCTGTTGGTGCCGGCGTAACGATGGCTGGTGGTGGTTGTACCGGTGTGGTATCGGCTACGGTAGGTGGCGCTGGTGGTGGCACCGGCACTACCGGTGTTACGGGTTCCGGGTGTGGGAGGCGTTCGGCATGTGTGATGATATAGTCTGCCATGAGGGCAACGGTTGTCAGTTCTTCGAACAGCAATCGCATGGAGAATGTCAGGCCATATTCCTGTTCTACTTTGCGTACGACACTAGCCAGTATGAGCGAGTCGGCGCCCTGGGCGAGGAATGGCGTTTGTACGTTGATGTTGGCCGGGTCTATCTTGAGGAGGCGGGCGAGCACATCGACCAGGCTGTTGATGATGACGGTACGTACAGGCTGCGCTGTTGTTGTTGTCGTGGCTGTTGTTGTTGTCGTGGTGTTAGCGGCAGCCGGTGCAGATGATGCTGCGGCCGGTGTTGCTACTGGTTGTGCTGTTGTTGCGATGTTACAGGCAGCGGTTACCGGTGTTTGTTTTTCGCTGGTGCTGATCCAGTATCGCTGGCGTTGGAATGGATATGCAGGTAAGGTCAGGTGGCGATACGGTCTATCTTCAAAGAACGATTGCCAGTTGACTGGGGCGCCTTTGACATATAGGGCCATCAGTGCCTGTAGCATGGTGGACCAGTCGGACTGGCCTTCGCGCATGCTGGGCAGGGCGGTGCCCTCTTCGAAGGGGGCTGTCAGCTGGGCCATGGAGAGCAGGTTAGGTTGCGGTCCTAATTCGAGGAAGCTATCGATGTTGAGGTTCCTGATGGCCTGTATGCTTTTAGAGAACTGTACGGGTGCGAGGATATGACGGCACCAGTAGTCGACGGTGGTGACTGCTGTGTGGCCGCTATCGCCGGTGACATTGGACACCAGTGGCAGTTGGGGGGTATGGAAGCGGATGTTGGCGGCGACTTCGCGGAAGGCTGGTATCATGGGTTCCATCAATGGGGAGTGGAAGGCATGTGATACTGCCAGTTCGCGGCTGCCGATGCCAGCTTGTTTGAGAGCGGTCAGCGCTTCGGCTACGGCGGCTTTTTGTCCTGATATGACGATGAGGTTAGGGCCATTGACGGCTGCGATGGCCAGTGCGTTTCCGAAGGGCTGTATGATGTTGTTGACGATGTCTTCGGGGCCGAATGCCATGGCCATGCTACCAGGTTGTTCGATGGCATGCATGAGGGCGGCTCTGGCGGTGATGAGGCGGAGGCCATCATGGAGGGAGAAGACGCCGGCGGTGTATGCTGCAGCGAATTCGCCTACGCTATGTCCGGCGACGACGGACGGGGTGATACCCCAGGAGCGCCAGGTATCTGCCAGGGCGCAGCCGATGGCATAGAGGGCGGGTTGTGTGTAGCGGGTTTCGCGGAGGCGGGCATTGCCGGTGGTTTTGTCGTGCTGGTAGAGTAGATCCAGCAAGGAGATATCCCACTGTTTTTGCAGGTAGGCATCGCAATGGTCGATGACCTGTTTGAACACGGCGTTATGTGCATATAGTTCTTTTCCCATTTCCCAGTATTGGGACCCTTGTCCGGTGAATAGCCAGGCCAGTTTAGGGATGCCGGCATTATGTACTCCATAAATGATATCCCTAGAGAGCTGGTCATCGCCGAACTGTTGCAAGGCCTGGCGGAGTGCGGGGATGCTTTCTGCGGCGATGGCGAGGCGATGGGTATGGCTTTCCCTGGTGAAGACCATATTGGCAGCCAGGTCAGGCAGCGGCAAATCATTTTGCTGCAGGTGGGAGCTATAGCGTTGGGCCAGTGCTTTCAGCGCTTTGCTGTCTTTAGCGGATAGGACCAGCGGATAGGACGGTTTGTAAGACGTTGTGATGACGTTAGTGGCGGTTGGCGGTGCTTCTTCCAGGATGACATGCGCGTTGGTGCCGCTGAGGCCGAATGCGCTGACGGCGGCGCGGCGGATGTTGTTGCCGGCATTCCAGGGTGTGAGGCGATCGACTACCTGTACGGGCATGTCTTTCCAGGGGATAAAGCGATTAGGCGTGTGCTGATGGATGGTGGCCGGTATCTGCTGGTGTTGCAGACAGAGGACGGCTTTGATGAGACCAGCTATCCCTGCGGCGGCTTCGAGATGGCCTATATTACTTTTGACGGCACCTAACAGCAACGGCTGTCCGGCATGGCGGTTATTGCCATAGACGGCATTCAGTGCCTGTACTTCTACGGGGTCGCCGAGGCGGGTGCCGGTGCCATGTGTTTCTACATATTGCACGTTGGCTGCATTGATGCCAGCGCGATGTAATGCTTTGTTGATCAGCTGTTGCTGGGCGACGCCATTGGGTGCGGAGATGCCATTGCTGAGGCCATCATGGTTGACGGCGGCACCGCTGATGACGGCCAGTATGTTATTACCATCTGCGATAGCATTTTCCAGTTTTTTCAATACGATCACAGCGGCACCTTCGCTACGGACATAACCATCGGCGCTATCATCGAAGGTTTTACATGTGTCGGTGGGCGACAATGCATTCATCTGGCATAGTTTGACGGTGCCATCGGGGGACAGCATGAGGTTGACGCCACCTGCCAGTGCCATTGAGCAGCCATCGTACAGGAGGCTTTGGCAAGCCTGGTGTACGGCTACCAATGAAGAAGAGCAGGCGGTATCCAGCTGTATGGCCGGGCCGTGGAGGTCGAGCAGGTAGGCGATCCTACCGGCGGCGATGCTACGTTCGGTGCCCAAGCCGGTGAAGGCATCTTCGAACCAGGTGACGTCCTGGTTTTCGCGGATGATTTGTCCATAGTCATCTGCCCCCATGCCGATGAAGACGCCGCTGTCGCTGCCTCTGAGGGAGGCGGGCTGGAGCCCTGCATGTTCCAATGCTTCCCAGCATACTTCCAGGAGCAGGCGTTGTTGCGGGTCCATGGCTTCGGCTTCTTTGGGGGAGATACCGAAGAAGAGCGGATCGAACTGGTCGACACCGGATAGGAATCCACCTTGGCGGGTATACATTTTCCCCCGTGTTCCCGGTGTGCTATCGAAGTATCCGGGGATGTTCCAGCGATCTTCGGGAATATCGGTGATGGCGTTGCGCTGTTCGATGAGCAGGCGCCAGAAGTCGTCCGGGGTGTTGACGTTACCAGGGAAGCGGCAGCCGATACCGATAATGGCTACCTTGTCATCGTCTGTACTGGTGCTAAGCGGATGAGGGGTTGTGTTAGCTGGCTGCTCCTCTCCTGCCAGGTGGAGGGACAGTAGCTGTATGTTAGGGTAGTTGTATACGACGGTATTGTCTACGGGTTGTTGCAGGAAGTGTTCCAGATCTTGTGCGAGGGCGACGGCCTGCAGAGAGGTGATGCCATATTCTCGGAAGGTCTTAACCGGTGATAATACGGCGGCGGTGATCCTGAGTTTTTGTTGCAGCCAGGTTTCGAGCCAGGCGCGGATGATGGTTTGGTGGGGACGTACCCGCTGTTGTTGTGTGACTGCCGTTTGTGCTATCTGCCATTCCTGTTCCTCTATGGCATCGATGGTGCGGATAATTTCGTTGTATATGCCATTGCGGTATTCTTCTGAGAAGAGGTAACGTTTTACTTTTCCGCTGGTGGTTTTAGCGATCTTACGTGTGGGCAGGACATGTTTCACGTCAAGACCCAGTTGTTCGGCGATGAGGCGTTTGACTTGCCGGGCGATGGGAACAAATTTCTCTATGGACAGTTTGAATAATACGAATACGACGATGGATTCGGAGGATTCGTCTTCGTTGGGTACGCCGCAGGCCAGTACTTTGCCGGTTTCTATTCCTTCTATGGCTTCTGCGGTTTGTTCGATGTCGTGCGGGTATACGTTAAGGCCATTGACGATGATGATATCTTTTACACGGCCGACGATATAGAGTGCGTCGTTCCACATAAATCCGGTATCGCCAGTGTTGAGCCAGCCATTTTCAATGACGGCGTTGGTGGCGGTTTCGTTGTTATAATACTGTGATGTTACGCTGGGGCCTCCGACCCATATGATGCCTACTCCCCCATCGGAGAGGATATTGCCCTGGTCATCGGTGATCCTGAGGGTGGTGTCAGCGATGATCTTACCGGCGTTGACGATCTCCATATTTTCCGGTGTCTTTGCCTGTTCTATCATACCCGGTTCGGTGATGTAGCGGCCGACGGTGAGGGCTTCTCTTTTCACGAAGAGGCTTTCGACGGTGCTGTCTGCCGGGGCAAAGGTAACGATGAGGGTACTTTCGGCCAGACCGTAGGCGGGGCACATGGCGGAGGCGCTGAGGCCGTAACGGGATAGTGTGTGGAGGAAGTTACGGCAGAGGGTACCGGCAATAGGTTCGGCTCCGTTGATGATGATCTGTAAGGAGGAAAGGTCCAGGCCTTCTACTTTTTCGGGAGAGAACTGATTGAGGTAATATTTATACCCAAAGTTGGGTGATCCGGTGATGGTGGCTTTATGCTCTGACACCTTCTGAAGCCAGAGCAGTGGGTGGCGGATGAACAGGTCGGTAGGCATCAGGAAGTGTTGGGCGCCGATGGCTAGCGGGTATAGGTGAAAGAAGATCAGGCCCAGGTCGTGGGTGAGTGGCATCCAGCTGAGGCGGCGGTCTTCTTCGCAGGTATGGGTGGGGAGTGCGGAGGTGATATTGGCGATGAGGTTACTATGTTTCAGTACGACTCCTTTAGGATTGCCGGTGGAGCCGGAGGAGAACTGGAGGAAAGCGATATCGGAGGATCCGGCATGATGTATCACGCCGTCACCTATATTATTCCCTGCCTCTTCCACGTAGATGGTGCGATTGGCGAGGGAGGAAGCGGCGGTACTTTTATCATTCAGTTTGCCGAATGCTTCTTTGTTGGTAAGCAGGTATGGATGGTGAAGGAGTTGCCATATGCGGTGTAGTTTTTGTGCATTTTCTCCCTGGTAGGTTACTGCGACGGGTACGGGGATGATACCACCTAGGATGCAGGCCCAAAAGTATTGAATGAATGTTTTATTATCCTGCAACTGCAATACTACTTCATCGCCGGGTTTTACACCTTTGTGTTGTAAATATCCCAGTATTGACAATGCATTATTATATAAGTGTTGATAGGACAAATAATCTTCCTTGTTGGCCGCGGAAATAAAGGTGATGCCTTTATCCAGGTTATTTTTCTGTGCGATCAATAACGCTGTCAGTGTCGGGAGGAGATTGGGTTTACTCATAAAATGTCTGGTATTAACATGGTTTACGCTATGGGGGCCTTTATAGTAATGGGAATACGTATTTGCATACGATGCGGGATGCATGTATCCATTCTATTCAGGGTAAATATCAAGTCATTGGCAGCTGGTACCGGCAATAAGGATGCGGGTATCCGGCGTGGATCTCATCGTTTGTAATCAGTGGTACACTATAAGTTGGATTTAACAAGATGTATTAACATGATAAATGTGGCATCATCTGAGCTGGCATTTTGCATTATCAAATCACTTGTTGCTGGCTAACATAGTTGACTGTGTTTCAAATACAACGGTACTGGTCCTGGCGGGGCCTATTACTGAGCGATTTGAATGAGTTGTTTTTATTTAATAACAGGGTTTATTTAGTCGGGTTATGGGTCATTTCAATGGCGAATCTTTTGTTCACCTTCTGTAAATATTCTCGCTATTTAAATAGTGTTTATTTACGTTGGTAAAGTAAGCAAATAAATATGAAACAGCCAAAACTCCTATGTAATGGCAGCGCATTACTCTACTTTTACAATCTGCCCAAACAAGCCATGACAATACATTTACCAGCTACTCAAATAAATCACTTACACGTTGCAACAGTCAATGCAATCCTATTTCAGTAGTATAAAATGACGGCTATACTTGTCTTGTTGTTGTATGCAATAATGGTCTATGTTATCATCATTTTTGTATACAAAGGCGGAGGTACTGTATACTTTTATATATTCAGCTATTCATTTAACGTATATCTATTATCGATAGTTACGCTGAGGTGTATTTTTTTAAATCGGGCGCTGTTGGCATCAAGTTACCAAGTGCATCGGGACAGGTGGCGGGGAGGCTTGCCAGGTGAAGGTTACTTATAGGAATGTTATACGAATGTTATAGGAATGATACAGGAGAGGTGGACCTGAGGCTATAATTACCTATAAGTCAGCTCTTTTCGCTTACACATTAAAAATCAATTAACTGACAGTCAACACCTTGCGTTGTACACTCATTATGACATCCGGGGTATTATTTCCTGGCGGCGATCATCATATGGGGGCTCATGGCGAGCATTTCGGGATGATTTTCGGTGAGTCGGAGGAGTTCCATCAGTTGTTTGTTTTTGAGGGGGTCGGAGCGGTGTTCGAAGTATTTGCTGTCCATCCAGGCGATGCCTTCTACGGCGAAGGTATCGATGTGAGAGAGGCCGGTGGTGGTAACTTCGGCTGTCAGCTGAGGGGGGCGGTGGTAGTAGGCTTCGGGGAGGATACCGGGCCAGTTGCCGGGTGCATTGTGGACGCCGGAACTTAGTTCTTCGCGGCACATTTGCAGGAAGGCAGGGTCGTAGATGTGGCCATTGAACAATCCTACGAGGGTGGAGGCGGTATAGTTGATGGCGAAGCCGAGGAATATGCCGCCGGGTTTCAGTATGCGCTGAGCTTCGCGGATGGCGGCGATGCGATCTTCTTCCTGCTGGAGGTGGTAGAGGGGACCATGGAGTATGGCTACATCGGTGGTATTATCCGGGAGGTCGAGTTGCCGGGCTTCCCCCAGCAATGCTTTGAAGGGACGTTTTTTGGATTTGGCGGAGCGTTTGTTTGCTTGTTCGACATGTTTGGGTACGGGGTCGAAGAGGATTACTTCGTGGCCCAGTTTGGCCATCCAGGCGGCATATACACCTGGTCCGCCGCCTATGTCGGCGATCGCGCCTCCTTTTGCTGGCAGGAAACGTTGTATGAGTTCTTTATTACGTTCGAATTCCAGGGGTCCCAGCCCTACTTCCAGTCTTATCTCTTCGTAAGTTTCGGAATAGAATTGTTCGATTGTTTCGCTGACTAGTTTAGCCCTTTTCATATTGGATCGTTATCGTAGCGCAAAGGTGTTATTTTTTCTCCACATAGTATAGTACTTATGGTGGCGGGGTATTTTAGCGGGTCAGCAGGCTACTATTGAGATAGAGATTCAGGACGGGTTGCTTTCTTCTTCGTTATATAGCTCCCGGTAGGAAGCAGGCGTCAGGCCGGTGGCTTTTTTAAATGCTCTCACGAAATTGCTTTTATCGGGGAATCCTACTGTTGTGGCTACTTCTGCCAGGAGGGCGCCTTGTTGGAGGAGTATTTTAGCTTTTGCGATGCGTTCTTCTATGATGTAGCTGTGTATGGGTATGCCGAATAGTTCTTTGAAGGCGGATTGGAGGCGGGAGCGGCTCAGTTTGAATTTGCGGGCGATGCTGTCGATGGTCATTTTGTGGTCCAAGTGATGCTGGATAAAATGCTGTACTTCGAGGAGGAGGTTTTTGTAGGGATTGCAGGGCAGTCTGATAGTGCTGGT
The DNA here is from genome assembly GCF_020386615.1 of Chitinophaga pendula. Classification (NCBI taxonomy): domain Bacteria; kingdom Pseudomonadati; phylum Bacteroidota; class Chitinophagia; order Chitinophagales; family Chitinophagaceae; genus Chitinophaga; species Chitinophaga pendula. The sequence continues at coordinate 1,501,470 of NZ_CP077769.1, read as the reverse complement.
GAGCCGGGTACGTGCTTCTTTGAAGGTGAGGAAGAGTAATCTTTTGGCGGCGGCGTCGAGGTTGATGCTACCAAGCTGTCCGGATTCTTCGATAGACAGCAGTTGTTCGCTGGTGAGTTGCATCTGGGCGGATTGGGTAAGGCGGGGGCAACGGCTGTGTAGCTGTTGTGAGGGGGATAATTGCCGGAGGAAGTCGTATTCTTCTTTTAGCAAGGGGTATAGTGTTTGATCGACTTCGAGGGTGAGGACGCTATAATGACCGGGGAGCAGGCTGATCGTGTATTGCGGGCAAATGAGGTAATTGATCAGCGTTTGGGTATTGCCCAGTTGAACCAGTTGCTGGACTGGTATATTCCTGCCGCTGAGGTTGTAGCAGAGGTGCAGGGATTTGAATGCTGAGATGTTGATATCGGTGGCCCTGGAGAGGTCGAATACGCAATAGCTCAAGGTGAGGAGGTCGAGATGGGATTGCTGGCAGTATATATTGCCGAAGTCGCCTTGTATAGTGGTCCTGGTAGCTTGTGGTATGAAATGTCTTATTCGTTCCGGGCTGTGGATAGCGGGCAGGTATTGTACGTCGGAGGTGGTTACAACATGGATCTTCATAATAGCATACGATAGGTTTGGTTAGGCAGTACTGGGCTGCAATAGGTATAATACACACACGAAATGATGGTCAAACAACAATGGTTGCCGGCGGATATGGTACTTACCTGGAGTGCAGTGATGCGGGGAAAGGAGGAGAAGGTCCTGGTACCGACCCATGCTTACAGCAGGTAAGTGTGGCCAGTCATCAGGTGGGCTAAAGTACGTTAAATTCCGTTGTCATATAAGGCTACTCGTGTGATTGACCTTATATGACAAATAATTTTTACGGTTGGTATTGTGGTGCAGTAAAAAGCGGCGGAGATGATCTATTCGTTGATAACGAACTGTGACATGGGCGGATAGTACATCATGCGTTTCCAGTCGATGGCGAAGATGCGTTCAAGTATATCTCTTAGTTCCTGTAATGAAGACGGTTTTTTGGCGTAGAGGTTGGACCCTTCGCGATAGCAGAATTCGATATTCTTCAAGTCGGCCAGTGAAGAATAGATGATGATGGGTAATGAGTCGAATTTCTTATTGGCACGGATCTCCCGGATGCATTGCATACCATCTTTGCAGGGCATTAACAGGTCAAGGAAGAGGATATCCGGATGTTTTTCATCCAGCAGCCGCATCAGAATCTCACCATTCTCTGCCCTAGTCAATACTATTTTAATGGTCTTGATGTCATCGACAGCCATAGAGAATACCATAAAGTCGTCGTCATCATCTTCTGCTAATAAAACATGGGTGTGTTCTTTATTAACATTTGTCATAATACTATATTAACTTATAGGTCTTTCGAAGATAATTAATGATCCAGGTTGCAAATAAAGCAAATCTGTTATAGAATGAAAAAATAATTTATTGCAATTCGTGCTGCAAATACTACCTTTACGCCTACTCTGTCCTTGGAGTGAACACTATGCTCATCAAAGAAAAACAAAAATGCCCTGCATGTTAAAATACGTGTAAAACATACGCTATCAGCCGCTCCTTCAATGAACTCCAACCAGGTTATGATCTATTCTAACACTGAAATATGCTCCCGGTAAAAAACATTATCCTGATCGGCAATTATTCAGCAGACCTGACCGCTACCCAATATATATCTTCCAAATATGTCTATGATCTGAAAATAGCATCAGCGGATATGGCGCAGGTAAGTGCTTTATTGCGGGATGCGGTGCCTGATCTGATCATTATTTACGGTCAGGGCACCACGGAATGTCATCATCATTATGTAACCCGGCTGCGGCAGGACAGCCAGGTGGATCAAGTTCCTATTATTGTATGCCGGACAGCGATTGATGTACTGTTTCTTGATCATATTTTCAGCTTTCTACCCGCCTCCAACTAGTTGTTATCGTTATTATCTTTTGGCGAGCTGCCGGTCTTCCAGGATTGCGAGCCCTCCTACTACCAGTACCTGCAGAATTAAAAAATATGCATCCCAATGCAGTGACATCTTTACCATACCGGAAGATCATTTCCACGCTGATCACTGTGCCTCCCGGTTGGCGACGCAATCAGCGATGTGGATCTATGGGGAAATAGATATCAAATCGGGCGCCATTGTCTTTTTCGCCCTGTGCGGATATGATGCCCTGGTGGTTTTCTACGATCTTTTTTACGATGGCTAATCCGATACCGGTACCTTCAAATTTCTCTTTCTGGTTGAGCCGTTGGAAGATCTCGAAGATCTTTTCCCGGAACTCGTTGTCGAATCCGATGCCATTGTCTGTTATGGTAAGATGATAGTAGTCCTGTTCGATGGCGGTGGTGGTGCCGGGGACAGCCGTTGCTTTAACCACCTGGTGGTTTATATTAATAACGGGAGCTATGCCGGGTCGGCAGAATTTAAGCGAATTGCTGATCAGGTTAATGAGTAGCTGTTTGAACTGAAAGGGGATGATGGCTGCAATACCCAGAGGGGTGGCGTTGATAGTGGCGTTTTTCTCTTCCAGCTCTTCGCTTAACTGTTCTCTGACTTCGTTGAGGAGATCGTCGATATTTCTTTTTTCGAAGGTCCTTTCGGTGTTGCTGGTGCGGGAGTACACCAGCAGGTCTTTAATAAGTGTCTGCATGGTGACCGTTGCTTTTTCGATACGGCTGAAATAGTCTTTTCCTTTAGCGGAGAGCTGATCGATTTCCGTTTCGAGTATGCGTTCGGAGAAGATGCGGATCTTTCTCAGCGGTTCCTGCAGGTCGTGGCTGGAGACGTAGGCGAAGCTCTTCAGTTCGGCGTTCATTTTTGCCAGGGTTTCGTTTTGCACGGCCAGTTCTTTTGTCCTTTCCTGTACCTGTCTTTCAAGGGCTTGTGAGAAGGCTTTTTCTTCGGTGATATCGCGCAGGGTACCTATTATTTTAAAAGGTACTTTATGTTCGTCGTATATGACTTTCCCCTGTGTTTTGATCCAGGCGATGGTATTGTCAGGGAGGATGATACGGGCTTCATATTGATAGATCCCGGAGGTCATGGCTTCTTCCTGTGCTTTTAGGACGATATTTTCCAGGTCTTCGGGGATGACGCTATTGCGCATTTGCTGATGGGTGAGCGCCGTGCCGGCGGGATAGCCAAGTATTTCGACCAATCGTGGGGCATGTTGAATGGACATATCTCGCAGATCCAGGTCCCAGCTGGCGAGACCGGTGGCTTCTACGGCGAGACGGAGGCGTTCTTTTGTTTCTTCAACATTTTGCCGGGCTACGACCTTTTCGGTTACGTCATAGACGGTGATCATCACGCCAGATATGTTGCCTTCTGTATCTCTCAGCGGTGCGTATTCGAAGTCGAGATAGAATGACTCCTCTCCTACTATTGCCAGGGATTCGCTTTCCCGGTGTGTGATGCCGGTATTGAGTACTTTTTGCAGGAGGGCGGGATATTTCTGTGTTTTTAGTTCGGGGAAGACTTCGAGGGCTTTTTTGCCCATGACCTCTTCTTCTGTTTTGCGCCAGATATTTTTGAGCAAGGTGGTATTTGCCAGTTCTATAATATGGTCTGGGCCGCGGAATATGGTCATGGCGATGGGAGACTGCATGACCATGTTCCTGAATTGCCTTTCGCTTTCTTCTATGGACTGTTTGACACGTACTAGGGTGGTAACTTCATTGGCTACGACGAAGACGCCAAATATTGCGCCCTCTGCATCTTTGAGGGCCTGGTATACGAAGTTAAAGTAGGTCAGTTCGCTTTGTCCGTAGCGGTTCAGGATGACGGGGAATTCAAACCCATAGTGGGAGACACCGGTATTATAAACTTTATCTAGGAGTGGTTCTACGAATGTTCTTACTTCCGGGAGAGAGTCGTACAGGGATCTGCCTATAAGTTCTTCTTCTTTTTTATCAACGATCTGTAGGTAGGTTTCGTTGGCCATCTCCACGATCATATCTTTTCCTTTGAAGATGGTGATACCAACAGGCGCCTGTTGAACGATGAGTTCGAACCGGCCATCTGCGGTTGCTGCATTTTTTTTCTTCATACAGTTTTTTTACGGCTGCAAAACGAAATCGTCGACTGAATTGCAGTGTAGCTTTGTTTCCGCAGCCAGGCTGAATACCCTACGGATGGCTTTTACGAGGTCTTTGAAGCTGTTTGGTTTAACGAGATAGCGATCTGCCCCGTACTGGCAAAGCTGCTGAACGATTTCAGGTTGAAAAGAGGTAGAGAATATCACGACAGGGATATCTTTCAGGCTGGTATCTCCTTTTATCTCCCGGATACATTCGTAGCCAGTTTTCTGGGGCATGTTGAGATCGAGAAAGATGATGTCAGGCAGTTCAGTAGGTCGAGATAATTTAAGTACCCCCATTAGTTCGACGCCGTCCCGGCAATGTTGTACACTGGCCGGTAGTACTAATTCTTCCAATGCTTCCTGGAAGAGTTCAAAATCATCCTGGTCATCGTCTGCGATCAGCAAACGGATTTCTCTCTCGTTATGCATTGCCCAAAGCTACAAAAATGTTACCAGCGTAGTATTTTATCTGCTGCGTATGCTGCCTGCAAAATGACGGCTTGTCCATGTAAAAATTAAGGTTATGAAGATAGATATATTTTTCACTAATCCAACACCCCAGTTCCTGCGATGCCTATTTCCGAAATATCTTCAGTATTATCAAGGCATTACGCGGCGAGCGCGGCCATAATCACATTATTCATTACCCATATATAACAGCAAAAAAAACTCCCCCGGTGTCTTGTACCAGGGGAGTCAGGGTGTCTATCAGCGATTTAACAGACTATTGTAACCATCATGAACGCGGTCTTATACTTTTTAGCGGGTTGGCCACTGCTACTTTGATGGCCTGGAAACTTACGGTTGCCAATGCGATCAGGAGTACCATTACTGCGGCTACGATGAATATCCACCAGCTGATGCCTACGCGGTAGGCAAATCCTTGCAGCCATTTGTCCATAAATAGCCAGGCGATGGGAGACGCGATGATGAAGGCGATGATCACCAGTCGCAGGAAGTCTTTAGACAGCAGCCGTACGATACTTTCTGCGCTGGCGCCCAGTACTTTCCTTATACCGATCTCGCGGGTACGCTGCTGTGCGATGAAGGTGGCTAGTCCGAACAATCCAAGGCAGGCGATAAAGATTGCCAGCAGGGAAAATATCATTCCCAGCTTACCTACCCGTTGTTCGTCCCGGTACATATCATTGAAGGAGTCGTCCATGAACCGGTAGCTGAACGGCATGCCTGGCGCCATGGATTTCCATTTTTCTTCTATGCTGCTGATCAGCGGGTTTACATCTTTTGTATTGAGCCGGAAGGATTCGAGTCCGGTATTTTTGTTCAGGAAGAAACTGAGTGCACCTATATTCTGGCGAAGTGATTCGAAGTTGAAGTTCTTCACTACCCCGATGATGTTGTAGGATATCGGGTTGTGATTTGCATCATTGGTATAGATACGTTTACCTACGGGGTCATCATATCCCAGCAGTTTGGCGGCTGTTTCATTAATGATCACGGAGTTGGAGTCGTTAAAGTTCCTGGAGAAATTCCTTCCTTTCAGCAGCTCCATACCCATTGTAGGGATGTAGGTATAATCGATCTCCCAGTTTTGCATATGCAGGGAGTTTTTCACATCGAGGGTGGCTTCTTTGAAGTAAGACTCTCCGCTACGGGAGGAGCTGTTTACCGGCAGGAAAGAGCTGATAGTGCCGTTGGACACACCTTTGATCCGCAGTACTTCATCTTTGAAGGCATCCACATTATTTCCGAGCAGTTGGGTGTTGTTGACAATCAGGATCTGGTCTTTATTGAACCCGAGGTCTTTTGACTGGATGAAGCTGAGTTGTTTGTATATCACGATGGTACCGATGATCAGCAGGATAGAAGTAGCGAACTGGAATACGACCAGGATGCTGCGCAATCCGCCACCGGATGAGCCGGAGCTCAACTTGCCCTTTAATACTTCTATGGGTTTGAAACCAGACAGGTAAAAAGCGGGATAAGCACCTGCCAGTATACCTACCCAGAATGGGAGTGTGAGTAGTATGATCAGGATAGCCGGAGAGAACAGGAAGGTGATAGAGATGGATTTGCCGGCGATATCATTAAAGACGGGCAATGATAACCAAGTAAGTCCGATAGCCAGTATCAGCGACAAGCTGGCAGTAAGGATAGATTCGGCCAGGAACTGGAATATCAGTTCTCTTTTTTCCGTACCCAATACTTTGCGGATACCTACTTCTTTAGTCCTTTTGGAGGAGCATGCTGTAGCCAGGTTCATAAAGTTGATACAAGCAATCACAAGAATGAACAGTGCCACTACCGCAAAGATATATACGAACTGGATGTTACCGTTAGGCGCCAGCTCGGAGGAGAGATTGGAATACAGGTGTATCTGTGTGAGCGGGATTAATGAATATTCCAGGCTGTTGCCGGATTTCTTCAGTTCTTCCATGCTGTTGATCTTAATGAACTGTTGTACGTATGGCAGTACATATTTGTTGATATACTCATCCAGTTTTTTCTCGAATGATTTATAGTCTACTCCTTTTGCCAGTTTGAGATATGTATGGAAGTTGAAGTTGGTGAATTGTCCCCAGTTGTAATTGAGGTTTTTCATGGGGAACAGGAAATCGAAGTTAAAGTGCGAATTACGTGGCATATCTTCGATCACGGCGTTCACTTTATATATGGAGGAGCCATTATCGGTGGTTTCGATCGTTTTGCCTACCACATCGGTAGTACCGAAATACTTCTTTGCCATGCTTTTGGTGATCACGACTGTATTGGGCTCGTTCAGGGCAGTCTTCAGGTCTCCGGATATAGCGGGTAATGTAAATACATCAAAAAAGGTGGAGTCTACGAAGGCGACCCTGCTTTCGCTTACATTGGTAACGCCTCTTTTTATCAGTTTGGTTGTTTCCTCATTATAGATGCGGGTAAACTGTTCCACCTGTGGATAGTCTGCTTTCAGCAGTTGTCCGATCATATCGTCTGATACGGCGGCATCGACATCACCACCCCCTAAACTTACTTTTGAATTGATCCGGTAGATACGATCGGCATCACGATTGAATTTATCATAGCTCAATTCATCCAACACGTAGGAAGTTATCAGCAAGAAACTGGCTATACTAATGGCAAGCCCTACAATATTGATGTAAGAAAATGTCTTGTTTTTAACAAGGTTTCTCCAGGCAATCTTCAGATAATTGGTAATCATAGCATCTCGTTTATTGTTCTCTGATAAAATATTCAACTACATACATCTAACCGTGGGGCAATTAGTGTAAGATATAAATAAAAGTATTAAGAATCGGTTCCTGTCAGCTGCGATAGCAGATTTAAAGATTTATTCACCAGGCGGGATCGGTTCCACTACCTGTACAGCTTCTTTGATCATGGACCGAGCCAGCGACTCCATTGCATCTACTACAGGAATGTCGGGGACGGGTGTCTTCTGGGCGATGATAGACAGCTCTGTACAGCCCAGTATCACGGCATCTGCCTGTTGCGATCTAAAGAAGTCCAGGGCTGTTGTCCACCATAACTTTGCCTGCCTGGTGATACGATCGGGGTTGGCTTTTATTCCATGTACCGGATCGTAGATGATATTGTGAATGACCTGCTGTTGAAAGTCTTTTTCCGGCAGTACGGCATCGTATCCATAACGTTCCAGGAGGTTTTTGTATAATAGCGACCGATAGGTGCCATTAGAAGACATGACACCTATTCTTTTGTATGTCGGGTAACGTTCGGCGATATACTTGCAAGTTTCTACCGGCATGTGCAATAATCGGATATTGCTACCAGCGTCGCGTAACAGTTCCTGTATCTTATTCATGATCGCTGGCACATGTGTGGTATTACAAGGGATACCTACAATTGATGCGCCGACCTCTTCCAGTTTGAGGATGATCTTTGTGATGTTGAAGGCCGGGTTGATTTCTTCATTTCCTTCCAGGAACTGTGTTCTGTCGGCCATGTATTTGGGCAGGGACATCATGATAACGGACAGGTGGTCCTGGTCTGTGCTGGCTTCGGAAAGCGCCAGTATCCTATTAAACAGCATACCACCCGCTTCGGGGCCCATCCCTCCTACTATACCTATTACCCTGTCATCTTTTGTAAGACTAAACATATCCGTTTAATTATAGATAATCATTTCTATCGCGCTGCACGGGTTATCTTCACCTTATTTGGCGAGTGCTAGCGGACAGGTGTAAATTCGAACCAGTTAATGCTCATGGTGGTGGCCGGCATATTTAATTTCATCGTCTGCCAGCCAGCAGGCAGTTGGGCGGTAGTCGTTATGGTATTCCATCCCTCTACTTCTTTCAGGGATGATTTGTCAATACGGGCGACCACTTTAGTCCCGGATTTTAATGTGACGGTTTCTTTATTCAACGTTCCGTTTACCCGGAAGCTCACGTTGTACTTGCCCGGCTTGCCTACATACACTTTATATTCCAGCCAGCCATCCTTATCGATCGACATAACGGCGTTGGTATTGTCTGTATCTTCCGAATTGCCATTTTCCATTGCATACATACGGTTATAATATTCGCTCTCTACACGGGCTTTCTGTCCTGGTTGTATGGTTGTTTTATTGGCACTACGTGTCTGCAGGTCGTTGATATTACGCTGGCAATTGCTTAACCAGAGGTCCAAAGCGTAGTTATTGTCAAAATCTGCGAATTTCATTTGTCGGGCCTGCCGGAAGCAATCACGCGCTTCGTTGTAGTCTTTCAACCGGAAGGCTATTGCGCCCAGCATATAATAAGACAGCGAGTCGGAGGGAGTCATTGCCAGGTTTTTATGTAGTAATTTTTGGGCCAGGCGCCAGTCATACTGATAGATCAGGAAACTCAGTTCGTTGAGGGTATGTGGTTGTATCTTCCGGGAGTCGATCAACTCGTCCAGTGTTTTTATCATCTGTGAAAATCCTTTTTTCTTGTAAGTGGCCAGCAAGGTGGTCACGTCATTCGGATATTGCCGGGTAAACTCCAGCTTACTGAGGATGGGCCTAATATCGAGGTTTACGGACGATTGGTTCAATCTATCCAGCATCACAAGGCCACGGTCACTGTTGGTCATTAGTACCAGCCCTTTTTTCTGTACTACGGAATACAATACGCAGGCTTTCCAACCTTCATTATCTCCCCCCTGATAAATAAGAGTATCTGTTGCGTTTCGTAATACGACGAAACCAGGTCCGAAGAAGGCGGTGGAATCTTTCTCATTCAACTTCACTACGGGCTGCATAATATCATGGATGCGTGTTGCTGAGAGGTTCTTGCCACCGAAAATAGCGAGGATGAGTTTGGCGTAGTCATTTGCGACGGTGTTGATCCCTGAAGCTGGTTCGGGCTCTGTATTGATCCATTTTTCATAGGACCTTCCAAAGGGATCATGTCCTATGGCGTAGTTATCCGGATGTTTTTCATCCTCTGTAAAATGTGTATATGTATGATTCAGTTGCAGGGGCTCTAACACCCGCTCCTTCATGTAATCCACATATTTCTTTTGGAGGATGGTGGCTACCACTTCTGACAGATAGACATACCCTTCTCCCGAGTACACGTATTTTGTACCCGGCTCACTGACTATTTCGAGGGTATCACCATTATTGAATCCGGACCAGTTCTCGATTCCGGAGGAATGGCTCATGACCATCCGGGCAGTGATCTTTTTATACCTGGGATCGTGTTTCAACCGTTCATTCTCCAGGTATTCATACAGTGGTTTATCCAGGTCTAACCGGCCTTCATCTGCCAGTTTGTATACAGCATATAGCAGGAAGGTCTTGGAGAGTGAGCACGCTTCAAAAACTGTTTCCTTGGTTACGAGGTCGGTGTCTTTTTTTACGCCATAGGCATTAAAAAAGACGACCGCTCCGTTATCGATCAGCGCGACGGATGTAGCCGGGATATTACATTCTGCCATCAGGGTCCTGATCTGCTGATTAAACGATCCGGTATCGACTTGCTTACCTCCCAAATTAAAATGACCTGCTTCCTGTGCTATTGCATGGGAGGTCAGTAGTGTTGTCATCAGAAACAGAAAACCCTTATATGCGGATCGTATCATCATGCAGTTACTATTTTTTCGTTTATGTTACTATTCCATTTAGAAAGGTGGAAGGATGTGTTCCAGTTTTTCGCGACGATGATGCCGACAGCGTCTTGTAGCAAGCGTTTTTCTTCTTCATTGTATTCAGCTACCATCCGGATGAATATACCACCACCATGTCTGTTCAACAGTTCAGCGCTGACGCCATTGTTGATTATTTCGAAGATGAGCTTTTGCAGGAAGTGTCTATAGCAGCTGGTATCTTCATTCCATATCACCAAGTCGGTAATGATGCCATGCATGCGCCAGTAGGCATGTAACTGTACGATCTGCAGGATGACATCGGAATGAGCGGTACTTTTAATTTTCAGCAACAGCGTTGCGGGCTTTTCTGCGACATCCCGGAGGTCAGTACGGGTATTATCAGCAACGGGGGTCGAGAAAATCGTACTTCCGGCCAGGCGTCTGAATAACCTTGCATTGGCATCTGTCAGGTTAACACGCTTCTTCACCATTAAGGCATGCCGGCGGGCATCTGTTATGACAGCTGAAATACCCTGCTGTTGTTGCATCTTCCTGACAATATCAATGCTCTGTTCTTTCGTCTCGCCTACCCCCATCAGCACATTCACTATGACTGTTTCTTTCGGAGCCACCAATATCTTATTACGGATGCCAGCTGCCAGCAAGGGGTTATTCTCCTGTCCCGGCATTTGTGTATGTTTGTGCTCCTCTCCCTTTCCTCCGTCCGCGGTAGCTATATATTCTTCAGACAGTACCGTACCCGACTCCACTACTGTTGTATGAAACAAACATACCTGTGAGGTATTATCGTGTTTAGCGTTCTTGACAAACAATACCACCTGGCCATCAGGTAATATCGGTACGGGAATAGCTACAAAGGAATTGTCCAATGCCGCTGTTGCGTAGCTGATGATCTCTATTTCCTTCTTTTTGTTGGTGTCGTTATAGACAGAGATCCGTCGTACTTCCATATCGTCATCCGGTGCTATTGATAGCTCTTCCCGAATATGCAGTCCATTACTCTCATGATAGCATACCGCACTTCCTGCGGAAAAGCCCATCTTACCCTGTTCCTGTGGCTCTCCCGTGTAGTAGTTTAATGAGGTACAATATTGCTCTCCGGCAGGATCATATACATAACATCGAAGACCGGAAGGGTATATAGCAGGCTTTGTCCAGCTGCTTACGGATGCGTTTTTCCACCGGCTAAGGTATTTACCCTTATTTGATAAGATCGTATGGTAGCGTCCGTTAGATAACAATTGCACTTCTTCTTCTCCATTTGCAGCCGGATACTTTATCCAATCGTTGTCCGACATTGACAAACCGGTCTCTTCGTGTTCGCCGGGGTTATCAGTGCTTGTTCCTTTAATATGGAAGGGTACGTCCAGTGGGAACTTTTCCTGCAGCAAGAGAATTGAAGATTCCAGTTCCGGGTCTTGCATAAAGCGGCGTTGCATGGGTTTATCCTGGAGCAGATATGCCATACCCAATAGAGCCATTCCCTGATGGTGTACCATATAGGATCTTACCAGACCGAACTGCTGCCCACCCGGTACGCGGGAGCGGGTGTAATCTATTGCCTCAAAGAATCCATACCGGCCACTGAATTGCTGTTTGGCGAGCAGTTCCAGATTACGGCATGCTGCTGCTGGAGACACCATCAATGCCATAGCGGATGCATAGGGGGCTACGACACTGTCTTCACTTAAATAACTTTGCCGCAGGCTCAGATCGGGCGCTCCAAACACTTTATATTGATAGTTCGAATTGGCATCCAATGCATAGTACTCTGACTCTGAAAATCCCCAGGGGATTCCTTTTTTATTACCGTAAGCTATCTGGGCGGTTACTGCAGCTTTACAAGCCTGGTTCAACAAGGTATTATCAAAATCCGGCATTACCAATAGTGGCATCAGATATTCGAACATAGTACCATTTGCAGATAACATCACCAGGCCTTCATCAGTCTGTACCAGCGGGCGCCCCAATGCAAACCAGTTCTTCACCGGTATTTTGCCCTGGCAAATGGCTGCATAACTTGCCAATCGAGCTTCGGATGCTAATTCATCATAGTAATCCGGATCCAGGCTTTCCGTTTCCATTTGGTAACCGATACTTAACAGCATATTCTCCTTATTATAGAGAAAATCATAGTCCATATCGGCAAACGCTGTACATTTCACACGGATATAGGCGACCTCTTGTAATAAGTGACTGGCTGTTATTTCCGTTTTCTCCCAAGCATTCGCCAATCGGTGTAAGACGGCCCGCTCCTGGTGGGTCAATGTGGGATGGTCTAACTGGTTAATAGCCTCTTTTATAGTGCTATTACATTTTTTTAACCCCTGTGGAGATAATGCCTGCGACGGTAGCAATTCCTGCCAAGATGCAGGTAAATCAGTCCAGGATACCCATGGGAAATAGTTATCCAATACCGACTGCATAGCATCACATTGGTCTTCCAATCTGCCGATCCAGAAAACAGCATCACTATCCTTATCATATTCACGTCTTAGGCTACTTCCCAGATCATTCACTGCATCAATACAAGCGGAAAGATGTACGTTGATCTGTTCCAGTGAAGAAAGCTCTTCTTTAGTGATAGCATGCAATTGTTGTATAAACGATTGTAGCGTCTGCGTACCAGTCATTGTTGTCTCAAGCACCAACGCTGTATCCAGCAACCCTTTAAACTGTGTGATGCTTATAAGCGGTGAGTCATTCACATCGGTGATCCCCTGCCGGAGCGTCATCAGGTGGCCGGCAAGATTCCCGCTATCGACCGTGGACACATAACGCGGGTAGCAGGGGCTAAGGCTATGAATATTATACCAGTTATAGAAATGGCCTTTATAACGTTCCAATCTTCCCATGGCGTGCAGGATATTATTCAACTGCACTACAATGCGATCACTGGTCAGGTATCCAAAATCATGCGCCGTTAAATTGGCTAATAATGCCAGGCCCATATTGGTGGGGGAGGTATAATCTTTTAAGACTTTTACCGGGTGCTCCTGGAAGTGATCGGGAGGCAGCCAGTTACCCGATTCATTGATAAATGTCTCAAAGTAGGCCCAGATCTTCCTTGCCTGCTGATGCAGGAACAATGTCTGTTCTCTAGTGATCTGATCCAGTGTGATATCATCCGGATGATTCATCCACCAGGCGCATACGGGAGAAAGTAACCAACCTGCCAGTAGTACGACCGGCATAAAAGAGATATCCTTACCTGTCAGTATCCAATATGCTACCACAAATACACTCAAAGCCGGTCCTACAAGCATGTTTTTGCAGGTGGTCAGCAGGTCTGCATTACCAATATTTTTAAAATTCGCGGACGGCACCCATTCCAACAATCTTCTTTTACTGACATATACTCTCCAGACGGCACGTAGTATGGCATCGATGGCCAGGTAGGCTTCATATGGGAGTACCAATATCTCATATATTCTGAGTAGAAAATCGGCGGCGGTATCTTTTATGCAGGCCATCCAATGTTCTGCTGTCAGGAGCCTTACCGGTTTGGAAAACAACTTGGATATTAACGTTATCAACGCCGGAGACATCATAGTCAGTATTCCGGCCATTGTCCAGAAAAGGGTATTTGACAACACGGTCATTCCTAACACCAGCAGCAGCAGGTTTCCAACCGGCATGAGACTTATGCGCAGGTTATCCAACATTTTCCAACGGGACAATGCTGAGATAGGATTGTTAACTTTCCTATTATCCTGGGTAGGTACGAAAGGACCAATCCAACTAGCGATCTGCCAGTCTCCACGTATCCATCTATGTTTCCGTTTGATCTCTGCGTTATATCCGGTGACCTGTTCATACAGTTTTACATCATTCAATAGCCCTGATCTGACATAGGACCCCTCCAGCAGATCATGACTTAGTACGCGATCGTCCGGAAAGCGATTGTGCAACGCCTTTAATACAATATCTACATCATATATTCCTTTTCCGACAAAAGACCCTTCGCCAAACAGATCCTGATAGAGGTCGGGAATAGCCCGGGTATAAGGATCCAGATCGGGACCGCTGCCGCTGAAGCGATGATACCTGCTTTGATTCATTTCGCGCAGGTCATTGGCCATTCTGGGTTGCAGCATGCCATATCCTGCTATTACGCGTAATCTCTTCTCACAATATTCCGGGTGATTTAACGGATGTGCCATGGTACCTGTCATTTTCCAGGCGGCATCTCTTGGCAGCTGCGTGTCCGCATCCAATGTAATCACATACCTGATCCCGGCAAAAAGTGTTGTATCACCTATCACCCGGGAAAACTCATTCGCCTCTCCTCTCAGCAATGCTGTTAATCCCATCAGTTTGCCTCTTTTCCGTTCATAGCCCATCCATATCTTCTCCAGTGGGTTCCAGCACCGTGGGCGGTGGAACAGGAAAAAGAGGTCGTCGCCGGCGCTATTATATTTGTCATTCAACGCCGTTATGCCATCTGCCAGCAGCTCTAATATCTGATCGTCTCCAGGCATTATTTCATCCGACGCATCGCTGAAGTCTGTTACCAGTCCAAAATACAGGTTAGGTGTTCTATTGGCCAGGTAACGTACTTCTAATGCATGTACCAGTTCTTTTACATCTTCTTCTTTAAACAATAAGGCAGGAACTACTACCAGGGTCTTTGCGGAGTCCGGTATTCCATTGGCATAGTCAAGACGTGGCAGCAACACCGGTTTGGTAAAACAGGAAGCTACCATATCTACCAGTAACTTCGCCAGTTGACCGGCACCTGAAATAATGGCAACAGACATCAGCAGCCATACCATCAGACTGCGCGCCTCGTGTTGCAGTTGGTTAAAGAACACGGCTGACAGCAAAGCGGTAAACAGTAAAAAGCCTCCCAGATAAAGTATTAATGCTTTTCTACCTATTGGTTGAGGGCTCTTTTTACTCCATGGTATGCCCAGCATTTCCGCCAGCTGTTTACGTCCTTCTCCAATAAGGAAATAACCAACATGGGATCTGCCATAGGCGGTATCGCCTGCTATATGGGCATTATCTGCCAGCCTGCGCACATGATCAGCAATGACAGTTTCCGCCACATTCGCCTGCCGTGCAATAGCTCCCACTTCCCTCCTGTATCTGTCACGAGTATGAAATTCCATTAATGGATATACCCCACTATGTTCTTTTGACAAGATCGGATCGATTGTATTGGCAGCATCTATAAAGGAGGACCAGTCTACAGTATCCAGCATGCGGATACTACTCAGACAGTTCCTGAAGCTCACTTTTTCCATTGTAAGCTCTTCATTGACCAATACCATGACGCTTTTTCCTGTCAAGGACTTTTCGCTCAGTATCTGTTCCAGCCGGGACATTGGGATAGCAGCTTTGGGACTCTTTTCCTGCAGGTACCGTATTACCTCTGCTATGACGACGTCCTTATAGGCATGACCTGACAGTAGAAAATCTATCCATAACGTATTAAGTGCTTCTATTCCATTTTCGTTGGCAGTAGCAATCCGGGCAGCCCAGCTATCTGCGATACCCTGGTTGATCTTTGCTACGGCTATCCGGGCAGCTACCCTCACCAGATTTTCTATTAATGCGACTTTCAGTACCAGTTGTATAGCTCGTAACTCTCCGGTCTGTAAAGGAGAGATTGTTTGATAAGTATTGACAAATGCCAGCAGGTTGTTGATATCAACCTGCGCATTGGAGTGTGCGATAAATGCGGTGATGATCCTGTATATACGCGGATAATCCTTGCCTGATTCGCCCTGTAACCTAGGCAGTTTCTTGTTTGCTGCAGTCAGCAACATTTTAGCTTTGGACAGCTGATCTTCTATGAGATAAAAATTTGTTCTCCATTCATGCAGTTCAATAGCATCGTCACCGGAACCGGCTTCCGCTAGTACTTTATGAATCCTGTTTATCTTCTCTTTGTTGTCCGAGAGGCTTCTGAACATTATTTTATTATCCAGCCCGGCAATCAGTTTATGTCTGCCTGCCAGCTGGCGGCAATATTGCAGCATTTGCTCTGCATCAAACAATTCAGACCTGAATGGCGGGGGCTCATGTTCAAACTGTGTCAGTATATCCTCATGGGGGAGAAACGACGAAACCTGACGTGAATAGGCTTTATTCATAGTCTTTGTTTAACGGCTCATGTTGATGCGATCTCTCAGATGTCTGGATACTTCGAGGACGTTGTTTCCCCAAACGATACTGTGATGGTTTCCTGGTACAATAATGCTTCTTACGTTGTCGGCATATGCCGCCCAACCTAGTGTATCGTCGGCAATATCCTGATTGATGCTTTTAGCATTAAAAACAATGATCTCTGAGTTAATCTTTACAGACGGGCTGTAAACGATACTGCTATTGTACAACCTGATATTGATCAATCTGGAGACGTAGGCGATGCTATTCCACTTTCGTGGCCACTCCTGTCTTACAAAATCTGCGATCCCCATTACTAATGTCTCCAGATCTAAAGCGGCCAGGTTGTTTTCAAGTGCTGCTCCCCATTCAGGGAAGGGGATGCGAAAACTTTCATAGTAATCCCTGGATATTTGTAACAGCTCCTGTACCAGATCCAATTTGCTGAGTTCCGGATCAAGCCCCTCCAGTTCACCAACCGGCTGGTCTAATACTGCCGCAAAATCGACTAACTCTCCTGCAGCTTCAAGCTGGCATACCATTTCGTAGAGGATGTTTGCGCCATAAGAATATCCCAGCAAACGATAAGGTCCTTCCGGTTGTACTTCCTTTATCCATAAGATATTCTGTGCCGCAATCGCTTCAATACTTCTTAATGGAATTTCATCCCGTTGTGTGCCCATCATTTCGAGACCGTACACTGTACATATCTCTCTAAAGATGTTGCCAAACATGCGGAACCGGTCATTTTTCCCTCCGATACCAGGTATGATAAATAGTGGCCAGCTTCCCCGCTTGATATTCAATACATATAAATGGTTGTTCCTGGCTTTATTAATAACAAGTGGCATAAGTGTTAACCGTACAGGTTTTTCGTTTACTTCATTCAGGGTTATCATCAACCAGTAGTTTTTTGAATAAAGAAGGGCTATCTAACAGGTTTCTTCTTTTGTTTCATGAGATAGTCGGATAGTTTTTCAATAGTCTGGTAATCATACATGTCTCTAAAGTGTATCTGATAATCAAGTTTTCTGATCCTATTCAACATCTGGAAGACGTTAAGCGAATGTCCTCCCAGTGCAAAGAAGTTGTCATCTATACCGACACTATCAACACTAAATATTTCTTTCCATATATCCGTCAACTTGCTATCCAGTTCATTACGAGGAGCCACATATTCATTGCCAAGGAAGCGGGGATTAACACCTGGTATCGGATTAACCGGTGCTGACTTTACCGTTTCTACATTACTCACTACCGCTTCTATTACCGGCTCCTGTTTCGGCAAATCATTCCCCTTCTCCACCCATTTCTTCAAACGTGTATCTAATGCTGTTTTTGACACTACTACATGTGGTAAATCGCGGTTACTGAGTATTAATTCCAATACTTCGCATAACTCGGCACCTGTGATATCCTGATCGCTGGAGTGCTCTTTGAATTCCAATCCGTCCAAGCCTACACTTACCCAATGTTCCAAACGTCCCGCGGCTACTTCCCGTTGCACGAACTGATCCATATAGCGGTTCGCTGTTGCGTAAGCGCCATAACCTACGCCACCCAATACAGTAGATATAGAGGAAGTTAAGAGGCAAAAGTCCAGTGCACGACCGGCAAGTACTACCGATAATGATTGCAAACCGTTGATCTTAGGATTGAACTGATGCATATAGTCGGCGGTGTTCAGCTCTGGTAACAGCCCGATGGAACGACCTTCTATGACACCAGCGGTATGAATAACACCGTTTATGGTACCCAATTGTTCTTCTGACAATACCAATGCTGCTTTCAACTGACCGGCATCGGAGATATCACAGGCTACGTAGCGCACTGCTCCCAGGTTCCGTAATTCCTCATAACGAGTTTGCCTGTCGCCATCTAACATCGCATTACGGCCTACAAGTACCAATCTGGCTTTATAACGCGTCAGCAGGTATTTAGACAATGTATAACCTAATTGGCCTAAACCACCTGTGATTAGGTAAACACCTCCCTGACGGAAAACACTACCCTCCCGCTCCAGTGACAACGCGTCGTAATGCTGCTGCCAGCGCTTGCCTCTCCTCAGGCCGATCACCGTACCACTACGAATAGCCGACAGTTCACGGCAAACAGACATTTCCAATGTGGCCTCGGATATGCCCAATTGACTAATATCTATATGTTGGGTACGAAGACCAGGATACTCCTGACCTATTACCTTCAGCAAACTTTGACCTAAGCTACTATATGCATCACCTGACTCATCTCCGCGTATCAGCTCTCCTTCCTCTGTCAGCAATACCAACTCCTGACTACAATGCTGCCAGGTACTTGCCATAGTGGCCAGGCTGTAACATAATGATGTATAATCTGCCCCTCCTTTATTGTCCATAGACCATACATGCAATAGCTGGTTGGGCTTAAAACCTTCTGAGTTTAAAGCAGCTGCCAACTGCTGATAGCTTTCCGTAAGAGTGGCGTCTATTTCATAAGTATGCGTATCCCGCTTATTAAAGGCTGTTCCTCTATATACTTCTACTACCTGATGGCCCTGTGCACCCAAACGGGCAGACAAGCGGGCACCAAAACCTTTTTTATCGCAGAATACTAATATCTGTCGGTCAGTCTGTACGTCCTGATTTAGTCCTCGTACTGACTGACGCCACCCGGGTACATAGAACCAATCGGATAGCTTACGGCCCTTATCTGACAAAGTACCTGATCCCAACTGTTGTTGTAATAGCTGATAAGCATCCACATGTACCGGATATTTCACCTGCTCAAAACTATAACCTGGTAAAGGCACCTTCAAGCGACGCTCATTACCATAATAATCCCGCCAGTTGATACTTACGCCTCGCTCCCATAACTGACCCAAACCGGTTAACAGGTAATGACCATCAGCTCCCGTATCACGTGCTCCACGAACCAGGGGAATACCCTCCTGTCCGGCCATACTGCATAAAGTACTCAACACCTTGCCTGGACCTACTTCCAGTAAAACAGACGTACTGCTGGTGGATAGCAACGTAGACAAGCCACCTGAAAAGTCTACGGTCGAACGTAAATGGTTCACCCAGTAGTCAGCCTGGCAGATCTCATCGGCCAAGGCTTCCTTACCCGTCACATTTGAAATAAATGGCAGGGAGGGTGTATGGAAGGTAATACCCGAAAAACAGCCACGGAAAGCGGGTAACACCTCATCCATCAGGTGTGAATGGAAGCCATGTGAGGTACGTAACTCCCGGCAAACATGACCCGATGATTCTAATTGTAGTTTTAATGCTGCTATCGAAGACTCTCTGCCGGACAATACACCCGAAGAAGGGCCATTGACTGCCGCCAGGCAGATATCCACTCCACACAATGCCAGCAACCCTTCACGATCCAATGACACACTCAGCATCTTACCTGTAGGTGCAGCCTGCATACATTCTCCCCGTTTTACTACCAGGTACAATGCATCTGATAAGCTAAATACACCACTCACACAAGCAGCCACATATTCTCCGATACTGTGACCGATCATCATAGAGGGCTGAACGCCCCAGCTCATCAGCAAACGAGCTAGGCTATATTCTATGATGAACAGACAGGGTTGGGTATATTCTGTCTGATCCATACGGGCATCTGCACCAAATAATACCGGACGCAGGTCTTTGCCACAACGGCGTTGGACAATAGACAAACACTCATCTACTGTACTACGGAAATGCGGCTCTTCTTCATACAGCCCCTGGCACATCCCGCTATATTGAGATCCCTGGCCAGGGAACAGAAAGGCAACACCTACTGTACGTTTGTCCGAAATATAATGACTCCCTGCCGACAGCCAGCCAGGGGTATTCAACAATGCCAACGCTTCGGAACGATTTCGGCAGACCAGCATCCGACGATACTGGAAGGCTTCACGTCCTACCTGTTGCGTATAGGCAATATCATTTAAGGAGGTGGTGGTATCCTGTTGCAGGTACGCCGACAAGCGGGCAGCATTACGCTCCAGCGCCCCTGGCGTTTTACCGGACAGCAGCAGCAACTGATGGCTGCGACCGGTACTGCCGGTGTCGCGCCCAGGTGCTTCTTCCAACACCACATGCACATTTGTACCACCTATACCAAAAGCACTCACGCCTGCCCGACGGGGATGACCATTACGTTCCCAGGGACGCAATGTTGTATTTACATAAAAAGGACTGTTAGCAAAGTCGATCTCCGGATTGGGTTGCTGGTAGTGCAGACTGGGCACCAGCTGGCCATGTTGCAGTGACAACACGGCCTTGATCAGACCCGCTACCCCGGCAGCCGTATCCAGGTGGCCGATGTTAGATTTTACAGAGCCGATTGCGCAGAATTGTTTCTTTTCTGTATTAAAAGCCCTTGTCAGACCGGCGATCTCTACAGGATCTCCCAGTTTGGTACCTGTACCATGTGCTTCAATATAGCCAATGGTTGACGGCTCGACACCTGCACTTGCATATGCCATATCGATTGCCTCGCGCTGCCCATTGATAGATGGTGCGGTATATCCTACCTTATCATTACCATCATTGTTAATGCCCGTACCCCGAATCACCGCATAAATATGGTCGCCATCCCGTACAGCATCATCTAACCTTTTTAACAGCACCACACCGGCACCTTCTCCATCTACCGTACCTGTCGCGGCTGCATCAAAAGCCCGGCAGTGTCCATCTGCGGAATGTATCATCCCTTCTTGATGCAGATATCCGGTTTTCGATATATTCTTTATTGCGATGCCGCCTGCCAGTGCCATGGTACAATCGCCAGCGAGCAAACTCCGGCAGGCCTGGTGTACAGCCATAAGGGAAGAAGAACAAGCGGATTGAACAAATATAGCCGGCCCTTTGAGATTAAGCTTATAAGAGATCTTAGTAGTCAGAAAACTAATATCCCGTAAATGTGAAGCACTAAAATCATCTATGCTTTCTTCTTCATTTTTAAGCATTGCATATACTTCCCAATTAGGATTCGATGCAGCCGATGCGAATAAACCTATTTTTGAATGCTGATCAAGTTTGCCATATCCTGCATTTTCCAATGCAGTCCAGCATACTTCATGGAACAGACGCATTTGAGGGTCCATTAAGCGAGCTTCAGCAGCCTGATAACCAAAAAAGCTGGCATCGAAAAATTCTTTCTTGTCTACATAAGCATTGGCTTTTACATAAGCAGGATCACTCAGTAAATGTGCATCTTCTCCTGCTTCCAATAATTCTTCCTGACTGAAGAACGAAATAGATTCAACACCTGACATCAGGTTATCCCAAAAATGGCTGATATCATTCGCACCCGGGAACCGACCATCAAGGCCAACAATAGCTATTGCTGTTCCCTTATCTCCTGCAGGATACGTGGACTTATATGTTTGTTTAGTCTGTAGCTGCGTATTTGTCCCGAGGATAAACTGTTTCATATCCCGGATAGTCGTCAGCCCAAACATGTCAGCCGTAGTAATATTACAGTTAAAGGCCTTATTAATCAGCTGATTGAGAGAAACTATTTTGAGTGAATTACCGCCCAATTCAAAAAAGTTCCTGTGTACGCTGATAACCTGTGGATCTACTTGCAATACGCTCGCCCATATTTCGACCAGTTTTTCTTCGACCTGCCCTTCCGGTGCTTTATAATCCACCTCTACCTTCAGTTCCGGAAGCGGAAGCGCCTTTTTATCCACCTTACCACTACTAGTCAATGGGAATTGCTCCAGGTGCACGAAGAACGATGGTATCATATAATCGGGGAGCTTATTCCGAAGGAATATTCTCAACTCAACAGGTGAAATTACCCTGTCACTTATATAATATGCAACTATATATTTATCTGCTGCTCTTTCTTTCACAACTACCACACTCTGTGCGATAGCAGGATGCGCTCCCAGCTGTACGGCAATTTCTCCCAATTCGATACGGAGCCCTCTTAATTTAACCTGGTCATCTATACGCCCCAGGTATTCAATATTCCCATCCTCTAACCAGCGAGTGAGGTCTCCTGTGCGATAGATCCGCTCCATTGGCACATAGGGATTGGGGATAAATTTCTCCGCTGTTAATGATATATTATTAAGGTAGCCTCTCGCCACACCTGCTCCTCCAATACACAATTCACCAGGAACCCCAACAGGCTGTAAAGCACCATACTTGTCAAGGATATATAACCTTACATTACTGATAGGCTTACCGATAGACATTTTCATGCCTTCCTGCAGATCTGCCAGAGAATAGGCACTGCTATATACGGTCCCTTCGGTCGGTCCATATATATTTTCCAGCTTAATGTCTCTCCCGAATTTCCTGAAATCATTCACAAGGTTTTCGCTCAATGCCTCTCCTGCGAGGAAAATATATTTCAGGCTTGTAATATTTTCTGTACCTATTTCCTTCAACGTATCCACAAAAGCCGCAAATACGGACGGAACAAAGTTGATATGAGTAGCTTTAAATCGTTTAATAGCTGCCACGACTTCCCGCATATCCGTCTTATGAACAGGATCCAGAATACAGAGACTGCCTCCCTCCATAAACCAACCAAAAAGCTCTGCTATAGATACGTCAAATGAAAATGCAGTCTTAAGCAGGAAACTATCCTGACTAGTAAGCGGGTATTTTGCCTGAAGTGCATGAATAATATTCAACAAAGAGCCGTGTTCTATCATCACCCCTTTAGGTTCACCGGTTGACCCAGATGTATAAATTACATAAGCAAGATCTTCCAGTGACAATGTATAAGACAAAGCGCCTTCTTTAGGACCGGTAACAGCAACGGCAAGGTCTTCTATATTCAGTACCTGTATCTCTCCTGTCAGCTCAATCTTATCTTCCCTGTGTTTAATTACCAATGACAGGCCAGCATCGGAAGCAATCGTATTTATCCTTGCCACCGGATGTTGCGGGTCAATAGGAACATACACTCCACCAGCTTTTAGTAAACCATATAAAAGAGGAATAAAATTCAGATCATAGGCCGTCATCACACCTACTAAGCCTCCTTTTGCCAGTTGCAGTTCGTCTCTGAAGTATAAAGCAATGTTATCAGACAGCGTTTTTAACTCACCATAGGTCATTACTTCTTCTTCAAACCGCAAGGCGGCTTTATCCGGTGTTTGTAGCGCTAACTGATCAAATAATGCCAGGAGACTCTTATCCGTTGGATACACAAGGCCTGTGTCATTAAAGCCAGTTAGTAGCTGTTGACGTTCCTCCTCTCCCAATACACTGATCTGGCTCATCTGAATATCAATCTGTTCAATAACAGTAGCTGCTATCTGTTTAAAATAACCGACAAACCTTTCAATCGTTGCCGGTTTGAACAGGGCTGTACTATATTCAAAATTGATGTATATCTTTTCTTCTCCCTCACTTGCGATAAGGGTCATATCGAATTTGGAAGCAGTATAATTACGATCATAAGTAGTGAGTTTCAATCCTTCCAGCTGTAAATCCGGATCTTCAAAATTCTCATAACTGAACATCACGTCGAACAATGGATTACGTCCCATATCGCGCGCTACTTCCAGTGCTTCGATCATATCTTCATACTGGTACTCCTGATTATCAAAACAGGATAATGTATTTTCTTTTATCCGTTGTAAGAACGAGCTGAAGGTATCTTCTCCGGCAGCGGCATTACGTAAGGGTAAAGTATTCACGAACATCCCCATTACGCCTTCCAGATCTGCATGTAAGCGACCGGCTGTCGGTGTACCGATTACAATGTCTTCCTGATTACTGAGTTTACTCAGTAACACATGATAGATGGAAAGTAACAACATAAACATTGATACCCTTTCCCGCTCTGCCAGTGCTCTCAATTTTGTAGTCAGGTCAGTGGATAGTTCGTTCATCGACACTGCCCCTTCCGAACTTTTAACTATGGGACGAGTAAAGTCTACAGGCAGGTTCAGCGGATCGGGGAGTATGTTGTATTGCTTTTTCCAGAATGCACGCTGCGCCGATATGCGTACCTGCTCTGCCGCACTCTGCTGCCATTGTGCATAATCTTTATATTGTAAGTGCAGCGCTGGTAATTCAGCTCCGCGATAAAGTGAACTAAAGTCATTGACCAGGATATCTGTAGATACCCCATCAGTTACTACGTGGTGCATATCTACCAGCAACACATGTGCTGCTTCTCCGATACGGATCAGCCCTGCACGCAACAAAGGTGCTTGTCCCAGGTCAAATGGACGGATAAACTGATCTACCAGGGAGGATACTCCTGCTGCATCACTCTCGTAAATCGTCCATTCAAAGCCTGCGATCGTTTCATGGACCCGCTGTTTTACTTCGCCTTCATGCAACTCGAAACTTGTACGCAGTATTTCATGGCGCGCTATCAGCTGTTCAAAACAAGTACGTAGCCGTTCTGCATCCAACGTGCCTTCCAACCGGATCACATGCGGCATATTATAGGTCAGCGCCGCTTTGTCAAAGGCATGTAAAAAGTACATCCGCCGCTGTGCTGCCGACAAGGCATATAAGCCCGCCCCACCTGCTGAAGGGATCGTTATGCTACGACCTGTTGTTTGTTTATTACTTGAAGTCGTTTCTAAACGGTTATAGATAAAAAGACTCTGTGTCGACAATACCGGATGATCATAGAAATCACGGATGGACATATCTACACCAAAAGTCTTGTGTATCCGCGATAACATCGTCAGCGCCTTCAGAGAATCGCCACCTATCTCGAAGAAGTCTGCTGAGCCGCCTAAATCAGCTTTACCGAAGAAACCCTCCCACATTGTCTGCAGTTGTTTGCTTACGCCAGACGCTGTTTTCTCAAAAACAAGATGTTTATTTATTACTTCTTCTTGCTCACCGTTGTCTATTGTTCCAGTCACCCATTGCTCCAACCGTCCCTGCAAAGGAGTCTTTGATACTACCACGTGCGATAAACCGCGATGGCTTAGTACTATTTCCATCATCTCACTTATCTCCGCACGGGTAATCTCTTCCGTCTTATTGTCTGCTGTAAAATCTAGTCCATCCAGGCTGACACTTAGCCAGCGTTGTAAACGGCCAGACCCTACTTCCCGTTGTACAAACTGGTCCATATAACGATTGGCGGTCGCATACGCACCAAAACCTAAACCGCCCAATACCGTCGATATCGAGGAGGTCAGCACACAGAAGTCCAGTGCACGATCAGCCAATACCTGCCACAAGGCATGAAGACCGCTGATCTTGGGATCGAACTGATGCATATAGTCACCAGTACTCAACTCCGGTAATAAACCTATGGAACGACCGTCCACCACTCCTGCGGCATGAATAACACCATTGATGGTACCCAGTTGTTCCTCTGACGACACCAATGCTGCCTTCAATTGACCGGCATCGGAGATATCACAGGCGACATAACGAACCACTCCTAAGCTGCACAATTCTTCATAACGTGTTTGTTTGTCACCGCTCAACTTTCTGTTGCGGCCTACCAGGATCAACTTAGCCTGATAACGACTCAGCAGGTATTTAGACAACGTATAACCCAGCTGACCCAAACCTCCCGTAATCAGGTAAACACCTCCGTCACGGAAAACACTACCTTCCCGATCTAGCCGCAAAGCATCGTAATGCTGTTGCCAGCGTTGACCCCGACGCAAACCGATCACCGAGCCCCGGCGAACGGCCGATAACTCACGGCAAACACATTCTTCCAGCCATTCTACAGATACTCCCGAATAACTGATATCTATTTGTTGGGTACGAAGTCCTGGATACTCCTGACCGATGACTTTCAACAGGCTCTGACCTAAACTGCTATATGCGTCGCCTGACTCATCCCCACGTATCAGCTCTCCTTCCTCTGTCAGCAACACCAACTCCTGGCTGCAATGCTGCCAGGTGATTGCCAGGTTAGATACACTGTAACACAAGGAGGTATAATCGGCAGCACTTTTACGGTCCATGGACCATAAATGTAGTAGCTGTGTAGGTTTAAAACCACCGGAAGATAGTATCGATGCCAACTGACTAAAATCTCCTGCAACGCCGCCATCTATCTCATAAACATCTACGGAAAGACTGGAAAAACCGCTTCCCTGGTAGACTTCTACCACCTCATGGCCTTGGGAACGAAGCCGGGCGGATAAGCGGGCGCCAAAACCACCTGCATCACTTAATAACAGGATCTGGCGGGTAGCCGTAGCAGCTGTACCTACCACCGACTGACGCCATCCGGGTACATAGAACCAATCGGATAGCTTACGGCCCTTATCTGACAAAGTACCTGATCCCAACTGTTGTTGTAATAGCTGATAAGCATCCACATGTACCGGATATTTCACCTGCTCAAAACTATAACCTGGTAAAGGCACCTTCAAGCGACGCTCATTACCATAATAATCCCGCCAGTTGATACTTACGCCTCGCTCCCATAACTGACCCAAACCGGTTAACAGGTAATGACCATCAGCTCCCGTATCACGTGCTCCACGAACCAGGGGAATACCCTCCTGTCCGGCCATACTGCATAAAGTACTCAACACCTTGCCTGGACCTACTTCCAGTAAAACAGACGTACTGCTGGTGGATAGCAACGTGGACAAGCCGCCTGAAAAGTCTACGGTCGAACGTAAATGGTTCACCCAGTAGTCAGCCTGGCAGATCTCATCGGCCAAGGCTTCCTTACCCGTCACATTTGAAATAAATGGCAGGGAGGGTGTATGGAAGGTAATACCCGAAAAACAGCCACGGAAAGCGGGTAACACCTCATCCATCAGGTGTGAATGGAAGCCATGTGAGGTACGTAACTCCCGGCAAACATGACCCGATGATTCTAATTGTAGTTTTAATGCTGCTATCGAAGACTCTCTGCCGGACAATACACCCGAAGAAGGGCCATTGACTGCCGCCAGGCAGATATCCACTCCACACAATGCCAGCAACCCTTCACGATCCAATGACACACTCAGCATCTTACCTGTAGGTGCAGCCTGCATACACTCTCCCCGTTTTACTACCAGGTACAATGCATCTGATAAGCTAAATACACCACTCACACAAGCAGCCACATATTCTCCGATACTGTGACCGATCATCATAGAGGGCTGAACGCCCCAGCTCATCAGCAAACGAGCCAGGCTATATTCTATGATGAACAGACAGGGTTGGGTATATTCTGTCTGATCCATACGGGCATCTTCACCAAATAATACCGGACGCAGGTCTTTGCCACAACGGCGTTGGACAATAGACAAACACTCATCTACTGTACTACGGAAATGCGGCTCTTCTTCATACAGCCCCTGGCACATCCCGCTATATTGAGATCCCTGGCCAGGGAACAGAAAGGCAACACCTACTGTGCGTTTGTCCGAAATATAATGACTCCCTGCCGACAGCCAGCCAGGGGTATTCAACAATGCCAACGCTTCGGATCGATTTCGGCAGACCAGCATCCGACGATAGTAAAAAGACTCACGTCCTACCTGTTGCGTATAGGCAATATCATTTAAGGAGGTGGTGGTATCCTGTTGCAGGTACGCCGACAAGCGGGCAGCATTACGCTCCAGCGCCCCTGGTGTCTTACCGGACAGCAGCAGCAACTGATGGCTGCGACCGGTACTGCCGGTGTCGCGCCCAGGTGCTTCTTCCAACACCACATGCACATTTGTGCCACCTATACCAAAAGCACTCACACCTGCCCGACGGGGATGACCATTACGTTCCCAGGGACGCAATGTTGTATTTACATAAAAAGGACTGTTAGCAAAGTCGATCTCCGGATTGGGTTGCTGGTAGTGCAGACTGGGCACCAGCTGGCCATGTTGCAGTGACAACACGGCCTTGATCAGACCCGCTACCCCGGCAGCCGTATCCAGGTGGCCGATGTTAGATTTTACAGAGCCGATCGCGCAGAATTGTTTCTTTTCTGTATTAAAAGCCCTTGTCAGACCAGCGATCTCCACAGGATCTCCCAATTTAGTACCTGTGCCGTGTGCTTCGATATAATCTATTGTATCAGCCTCTATCTTCGCCCATTTATGAGCTGTCATAATGGCCTCCATCTGACCGTCGATAGAGGGAGTGGTATATCCTACTTTATCACTGCCGTCATTATTGATACCCGTACCACGGATCACCGCATAAATGTGGTCGCCATCTTTTATAGCATTCTTAAGTTTTTTCAGTACAACCACCCCTGCTCCCTCTCCTCCTACGGTACCGCTGGCAGCCGCATCGAAAGTGCGGCAATGCCCGTCTACTGAGTGTATCATACCCTCCTGGTACAGATATCCTCTTTTTGATTCATTATGTACCGTAACTCCCCCTGCTAATGCTACCGTACAGTCTCCTACTAGAAGACTACGGCAGGCCTGGTGTACAGCTACCAATGAAGTAGAACAAGCGGTATCTACAGACATGGTCCAGCCCTTCAGGTTCAGGACATAAGCAATCCTGGTCGCCAAGAACCTTGTGTTACTAAGCTGAAGCGCTGAATAATCATCCATGAGCCCCTCCTCATTCTTGAGTGCTGCATAAACCTCCCAATTTACATTAGGGGTGGCTCCTGCAAAAAGACCGATCTTATTACCAGGTGTATTAGGATTACATCCTGCATCTTCCAGTGCAGCCCAGCATATCTCATGAAATAGCCGCATTTGGGGGTCCATCAGCTCTGCCTCAGGAGGAAGATATCCAAAAAAAGAAGCATCGAAGAACTCCTTGCCTTTCAAATATGCATTTGCTTTTACATAAGCCGGATTATCTATCACAGTAGCCGTCTCCCCTTCCTCCAATACCTCCTCTCTACTGAAAAATTCAACAGACTCTACTCCTTCTTTCAGATTGTTCCAAAAACTATGAATATCATCTGCACCCGGGAACTTACCCGCCATACCAATGATAGCGATCTCAAAACCAGTATATTCACTCATATAGAACTCTTTAAATATCTTCTAACATTTTTAGATCCTCTTCTGCATCATCGATGGCATAAGCAATATTTTCGCGTATGCTGTCCAACCGCTCGGTATCTCCTTTCAAAAGGAACTCCTTTATGGCAAGTATTGTAGTTAACCCAAACATATCCGCGATGCCTATACTCCGGCCGAAGGTGATGTTAATTTTATGAGTAAGTGCTACTATTTCTAGTGAATTACCCCCTAATTCAAAAAAGCTCCTGGTAACGCTAATATCTTCTTTCTCTAACTGTAACACATCTGCCCAGATTTCGACCAATTGCTCTTCTATCTCTCCTGATGGCGCGATATATCCATCTCCTGCGGTAATCTCGATATCAGGTAGCGCTTTATAATCCACCTTCCCATTCTGGGTCAGCGGAATATGATCAATACGTTGCAGGTGATCAGGAACCATATAAACAGGTAACTGTTCCTGCAGATAGGACCGCAGCGAAGCATGATCAATTGTAGCTGAAGATACATAGTAGCCACACAGGTACTGGTCTTCAGATGTACCCATCACTACGGCGACACTGTCGCTGATACCTTCATAGCTATTCAGTAAACCGCTGATCTCTCCCAACTCGATCCGGTAACCGCGAAGTTTGACCTGGTCATCCAGACGACCCAGGTATACCATCTTATCCCAGGACAACATCCGTACCTGATCGCCAGTACGGTATAAACGATCTCCCTTCACGAAGGGACTATCAATAAACCGCTGAGAAGTCAACAGGGGATTATTCGCATAACCCACTGCCAGACCTGCACCCCCTATATATAATTCTCCCCGGACTCCCAACGCCACAGGACGTAATTCCTCATCAAGCACATAAAGACGCGTATTCCAGATAGGCTTACCTATAGGAACTGCATAACCGCCTTCCAACGGATTATACAGGTAGAGCATACAGCCCACAGTAGACTCAGTCGGGCCGTACTCATTATACAAGGAGGCTTGTCCCCCATATTGCTGATAAATATCCTCCGCTACCGTACGTTCCAGTAACTCCCCGCCTATGATAAATTTCATGGGCCGTGCAGATACCGGCAGATCGCGGATCAGCTTCAGGTGAGAGGGTGTCAGTTTCACCACATTCACCTCTGTATCAGCTATTACTGTTCCAATAACTCCCGGGTTATTACCTCCTCCGAAGATCTTCAGGCGGCCTCCACTGATCAATGGCAGAAATAAAGAGGTGATCGTCAGATCAAAGGAAATAGAGCTATGTAAAGAAAATACCGTTTCTGTATTACTATGAATGTAATGGTTACGCGCCCACCTCAGATAGTTTGCCAATGAATGATGGGCTATCATTACTCCCTTAGGCTGTCCGGTAGATCCAGACGTATAGATCACGTAAGCCAGGTCTGTGCCCACAGGGCGTAAATACAACTTATCTCCACTGTAACTTGCCGCTGCCTGTCTTACAATGGAAATCCTTTGGTCATCCAAAACCAGTTTCACTCCAGCATCACGCAAGATCATGGATGTACGCGCTTCCGGATAGGCAGGGTCTATAGGAATATAAGCTGCTCCAGCTTTTAATATCCCTAATAAGACAATGACCAGATCAATGTTTCTCTCTGCAATTACTCCCACCAGATCACCACCTCCCAGATTGAATTCAGCTTGCAGATACACAGCCAATTGATCTGATATCACATGTAGGTCCTTATAAGAAATCATCTCCTTACCAAACTGCAAAGCCGTTTCACTCGGAGTACGATATACCTGTTCTTCAAACAAGTCTATTATAGTCCTGTCTTGCGAATGGACATTATCAGTATTATTAAAATCGATCAATAAGCGATTGCATTCCTCCTGATCCATTATACTAATATCCCTCAGGCAAACATTTGAATTTTCTATAATGGCACCTACTATTCGTTTGAAGTATAGACATATCTGTTCTATGCTTTCCCGCATAAAAAGCGCAGTGCTATACTCTAATTGGATACTAATAATCCCACTATCTTCTCCGGCGATCAGCGTAAGGTCAAACTTGGATATTTCATGCTCTTCATTATAGGGTTTTAACCTCAACCCTTCCAATTCCATCTCGACACGTTCAAAGTTTTCATAACTGAACATAACGTCGAACAAAGGATTGCGGCTCATGTCCCTGGAAATACCTAAAGATTCCACAATATCTTCGTACTGGTACTCCTGGTTATCAAAACAGGAAAGAGTGTTGTTCTTTACGTCTTGTAAAAAGCTACTGAAAGGCTGGTCTTCCTCAGATCTATTCCGGAACGGTAATGTATTGACAAACATTCCCATCACACCTTCGAGATCGGCATTCAGCCTTCCAGCTGTAGAAACGCCTACTACAATATCTGATTGCCCGCTCAGCTTGCCTAACAAAACATGGTATATTGACAGCAAAAGCATGAACATAGACACCCCTTCTTTCTCCGCCAGTTTCTTTAATGCAAGGGAATGTTTATCTGATAATTCATCTACCAGTTTGGCACCTTCCGTGCCTTTAGACAAGGGGCGGCTAAAATCCAGTGGCAGGTCTAATGGCGCTGGTAACTCGCTGAACATATTCATCCAGAACTCTTTCTGGGCATATATACGCTGCTGCTCAGGTTCGCTCTGTTGCCATTCAGCGAAGTCCCGGTATTGTAAACGTAAAGGCATTAGTTCCTTCCCGTTATACAAGTCCATAAAATCGCTTGCCAGAATATTATTGGAAACGCCATCCGTAACTATGTGATGCAGATCAAACAACAACAAATGACTTAGCTGATCGATCCGGATCAATCCAGCACGAAAAACAGGCGCCTGATTCAAATTAAACGACCGTACAAAACGTTGGATCAGGATATCAATATCAGTACCATCGGATTCATACTCTTCCAACAGGAAATTAACTACCTCCTCCACTTTCTGTACCATTGTCTCATTAACCAGCTCAAATTTCGTCCTCAGTATCTCGTGCCGTTGTATGACTTTATTAATACTATCCTTTAATTTGTTCTTGTCGGGCAAACCATCCAGCATTAGTATCTGCACACCATTATAGGCAGTACTATTCGGATTCAATTGCTGCAAGAAATACATTCTCCTTTGTGAGGAAGATAGCTGGTAATATTCCTTTTTGGGGGCTTTAGGTATTTCTGAACCTCCCTGTTTGTCTTCTTGACTAGCCAGATACCGCACCAGCGATTTAACATCAGGGTGTTTATACAGATCCCCAATAGCCAGCCTTACTCCTATTTTTTTGTTAATCCTGGCGATCAGCGTCATCCCTTCCAGGGAATCCCCACCAAGCTCAAAGAAATTATCTTCATCATTTATATAAGATCTACCAAAAAACTCACGGAATACATCCATTACCTTTTCCTCTGTAGTCCGGATCTTATGCACTTCTTTATTCTCTTCAGGAGCACCGTTCATTTCATCCCTGAAGGACTCAAATTCATGCTGATGTTCACGGATTGCCTCATTAAGATCTCCGCGGTAAATAGTAGTAGAAAGGCCAATACCCTCCAGGCATCTATGAAACATATTTACACCCTCGGAGGGATAAATTCCATCGGTTATCTGCGCATTGATCTGCCGGATATCCGTATCCTGCTGTTGCATCGTTTTTACCGTCATCCCAACATCCAGCCAATCACACCAGTTGATGGCAAAAGCATGGATGCCAAATTGTTCCCGCAGGCTGGCAACATGTGCTTCCATAAATTCATTGGCAGCATTGTATGCCACCTGGCCAAATTTTGACTGATAGAACACGTTACCAATAGAAGAGAACAACGCTATAAAGTCGAATGAGGCGAAGTCAATAAATCGTTGAAAAAGCAGAACTCCTTTAATTTTAGAATCCGTATACCGAATAAGATCATCAGTTGTCCTATTCTGAATGATCCCTCCTCTGTCAACTTCTCCCGCTGACCAGATCAAACCGTTTATTCTACCATACTTCTCACTAATTTCGTTAGCAAAATGCGCTACGTCACTCTCTTTGGAGACATCCATTTGATAGAGGTCCACCTTTTGCCCTTCCGCACGTATAACTGTAAGTTCTTCCAGCATTTCCGCAGAAAGGTCAGAGCGATGTATAATAATTACGTTAGCTCCCCCCTTACGAGCAAGGTCTTTAGCAATGGAAAAACCAATACCACCAGCTCCGCCGGTTACTATATATGTTCCTCCCCGAATAATCTTTACTGCAGAAGTTGTTTGTTTGCTGGCCTCCAGTTTGTCAAAACCATGTTTCCACCTTTGTCCTGCTCTGTACGCGACCAGTGGCACAGTTTTTTCGTAAAACAGCTCCCCGGCAAGCCCTGGCAAATATTTACGTGCCTGTTCATTTGTAAAAGGATATGGGATATCAACAAGCTTACAAGTCACATTCATTAATTCTAAAGGCATTACCTTAACACAGCCGAGAATAGCAGATTTCAATGCATTCACATCATCCTGATCAAAAACCTTCGCTACATAGTTGTTATAAACCGTGATAGATATATCATGAACAGATTTCATTGTCGCAATAGACTGCGCCAACCTGCATAGATTAAGATATCCGTCCTCTAATCCGGAAAGTGCGGATGTATAATCTGGTGATGAAAACTGCTCATATAAAGCGGTGTTATAAACAATATGATCCGGAGAAAAGCCATTCGATCCCAGATAATCCCATAACAATGTTAAATGATTATAATTTACTTCTAACAAGCCTTCATGGATCACCTTAAATGTTTGCCCACCAACAACTGCTATGATATTATGCCCAAGATCACGGAGGTATGCCGCCAGAGAATCGCTGAAATGTTCATTCCCCTTGAATAGCAATATTTTCAGGGACTCTTCCTTTACTATCTTCGGTATAACGGTTTTCTTCCACGTACTTGCAAAGGCGTTCACATCTCCCGTACCGGGTTCTCGTCTGCTTTTACCATATCGTTTCTGTAATAGACTGTCTATATTAACAACAGTTGAATAAGGTACTTTTTCAAAAGAATACGTCGGCAATGAAAGTCTCGCCCTTGATTCCTTCCCGTAATATTCGCTCCATTTTATATTAATTCCTGCCTCCCAAAGTGTACCCATTTTCTCGACCAGGTAGTATTGATCATTTATGCTTTCCTGAGAAGCTCTGATCATATTGACCACCGTATATTCGTCACTTAATAAAGGATTTAAATTAACATGATTACATAATGCCTTTCCAGGGCCTATCTCGATGAAAATAGCCGGCCCCTGCTTAATCAACAGATCAATCCCCTTTGAAAAGCGTACAGTATTTCTGACATGTTTACTCCAGTAGGTCCCTTTATTTAATTCATCAAAAGTGACGAATCCACCATGCAGGTTGGAAACGTAAGGTATATTTGGAGGATTTATCTTTATTGTATTGGCAGTTTGTTCGAATTCCGGCAACATATCTTCCATCATATAGGAATGAAAGGCATGTGAAGTAGGTATCACCTTATTCTTAATACCTGCTACTGACAAAGTTCCACAGAAAGCTTCGATAGCGCCCTCATTCCCGGCTACCACTATCCCTTCCTGGCTATTTATGACTGCTATTTCAATACCCTCATATCCTGCAAGCAGGTTACGAGCTCCTTCTTCATCAATAGCGATGCTTAGCATCTTACCCTTCTTTACTTTACCCATCAATTCACCACGACGAATTACAAGTTTCAAAGCATCCTCAAGAGATAATACGCCACTTAAACACGCGGCCACATACTCACCGATACTATGGCCGATCATCATATCTGGTACCACACCCCATTGCATCAACATATGAGCATAAGCATACTCTACTATGAACAGTAAAGGCTGTGTGTACGTGGTATCATCAATGTCAGCCAATTCGGTTCCATCTGCATACATC
Source organism: Chitinophaga pendula (assembly GCF_020386615.1). Lineage (NCBI taxonomy): Bacteria > Pseudomonadati > Bacteroidota > Chitinophagia > Chitinophagales > Chitinophagaceae > Chitinophaga > Chitinophaga pendula. The sequence continues at coordinate 1,466,425 of NZ_CP077769.1, read as the reverse complement.
GAAAGTAAGGCGGCACGCAGATTTCTGGCAGTATATTGCTGAGATAAGAGAAAACACTCGTCCACTTTTTCTCTAAAAATCACTTCACTGTCATAGATGTCCTTAAACATCCCCGGATACTGGGTCCCCTGTCCGGAAAACATAAAGATGATATTCCTCAGGCCTCTGTTTCCGGAAATAGCTACTGCTTGCAGAAAGCGTTCCTCAGACATTTTCCGGATGGCATCTTCTCTCGTATCGCTGGCAATGGAAATCCTGTACGGAAAGGTACTTCTACCTAAGTTCAGGGTATATGATACATCTGCTAGCGCTATCTCTTCGTTATGCTTCAAATATGTTGTAAAGCAACTTATATTCCTTTCAAGAACAGCCGGTGTCTTTGCAGAAAAAGTAAGTAACTGGGATTTTCGGCCCGCTGTAGATCTTGGTGTTGTTATCGATTCTTCCAAAACCATATGGACATTAGTGCCTCCGATACCGAAAGAACTTATTCCAGCCTTAATGGTGCTCCCCGAGCTCATCCAATCCTGCGTGGTGTTATTGACGTAAAATGGTCCCTTTTCAAAAGGTATACTGGGATTAGGATTGGTATAATGCAAACTCGGCAACAGTTTTTTATATTTCAGCGCGAGCACTGTTTTTATAAATCCCGCCACCCCGGCAGCTGCATCCAGGTGACCAATATTTGATTTTACTGACCCTATCGCACAGGTAAGTGGTTTACTACCTTCGAAAGCCTGGTTGAGTGCTTCAATCTCAATGGCATCCCCCAGCTGAGTAGCCGTACCATGTGCTTCCACGTAACCGATTCCGGATATGGCGACAGCAGCCATCTTATGCGCTTTTTTTATCACATCTACCTGGCCTTTTACCCCCGGAGCCGTAAATCCTGCCTTATCATTCCCATCGTTGTTAATCGCAGAACCCTTTATTACCGCATAAATATGATCATTATCCTTTATTGCATCCTGTAATCGTTTTAACACCACAACGCCAACACCTTCACCGGCAATTGTACCACTGGCATTTACGTCAAAGGGTCTGCATCTTCCGTCCTTTGAGAAAATCATCCCTTGTTGATATAGATATCCTCTTTTGGAATAATTATTTACAGATACACCACCCGCAATCGCCATCTCACATTCTCCCAACAACAAACTGTTATATGCCTGATGAATGGCCGCCAACGACGAAGAACAAGCTGTATGTACAAATACGGCAGGACCACGCAGATTAAGTTTGTACGCAACCCGGCTGGCGAGATAACTTACATCTCTCAGTTGTGATGCACTAAAGTCATCGACCAACCCTTCTTCATTCTGTAACATTGCATAGATCTCCCAATCAGGGTCCGAAGATCCGGATGCATAAAGTGCGATTTTCCGATTAGTATGTTCTGTGCTATAACCACTATCTTCCAGTGCTTCCCAGCAACATTCGTGAAACAGTCTGACCTGCGGATCCATCAACTCCGCTTCATGACTGCGATAACCAAAGAATGCCGCATCGAAGAACTGCTTATTCTCCAAACAGGCATTGGACTTTACATACATGGGATCCTTTACAAGCACTATATCTTCACCTTCTTCTATAATCTCTTCTTCGGTAAAATCGCTTACACAGTCCCTGCCATTCACCAGGTTGTCCCAGTACTGTTTAATATTATCTGCCTTGGGAAACTTTCCTGACAGACCTATCACTGCTACTTCTAATCCGGTATATTTCTCCATGTATAAGGAAATTGTATTTATTAAGACCTGTTTATTGCGCCTAAAACCAGATGCATCTGGTCCATTTCATTGTCCAAATATTGTATATTTTCCTGCTCCTCCTCTTTTACCTTACCTGACAGGTACTTCGCCATTTTGCTGACAAGTGGGAACTCAAAAAAGGTAGCAACGGATAGATTTGTATTAAAAGCAGTATTGATCTCATTACATGCATTAATAACATCCATAGAGTGTCCACCTAATTCAAAAAAGTTAGTATCGATGCCAATTTTCTCCTCATCAATAGCTAATACAGCGGCCCATATTTTCACCAGACTTTTCTGTAGCTCATTAGCCGGTGGAACATAACTGTCCTTTTCTATTTGTATTTCAGGATCTGGTAATGCCTTTTTATTAAGTTTTCCGTTAGTAGTAAGCGGGAACGTGTCTATCTTAATAAAATAAGAAGGTATCATATAATCTGGCAGCCTTGTACTCAGATATTCCTTGAATGTCGACACGGCTATTGGGATCTCACTGGTATAGTAACCAACAATATATTTACTCCCTGCTCGTTCCTTGATGACAGCTATGCTCTGTTGTATATCTTTGTGACCACTTAACTGATAGGTAATTTCACCTAGTTCGATACGAAGTCCTCGTAACTTTATCTGATCATCCAATCGCCCCAGATACTCTATATTACCATCCGGCATCCACCGCGCCAGATCTCCTGTTCTGTATATCCTATCCCCGCTCTTAAATGGATTTGAAATAAATCTTTCACTGGTTAACGCCTCATTATTTAAATACCCTCTTCCTACTCCGACTCCTCCTATATATAATTCTCCTGCTACTCCAATCGGGGACAGCCTACCATATTTATCAAGTATATATAACGCTGTATTGGCAATGGGTTTGCCTATAGGAATACTGGCAGGTAATTGTTCGATAGACCAATCACAATTATACCAAGAGACATCCACAGTAGCCTCAGTAGGGCCATATAGGTTAATTAGATCGGTTCCCTTCTGTAGGGTAAACAATGCTCTGAATTTATTCACTTGTTCTACTTTCAGGGCTTCTCCACTACAAAATATCCGGCGTAATGTTTTTAATCGGGTCTTTACTTCATCTTCAGTAGTATTTAAAAGGAATGCCTCAAACATTGATGGTACAAAGTGAAGCGTCGTTACTCCGGCAGCAGTTATCGCGGACTTTATCATTTCGGGGTCTTTTTCTCCTCCTGGAGGAAGCAGATATAGACTCGCCCCAGTAAAAGACCACCAGAATAACTCCCACAGAGACACATCAAACACAACCGGAGTCTTCTGTAATATCACATCACCTTGCCCTATCGGATATTGTTGCTGCATCCACCATAATCTATTGACCAGGGAGCGATGCTCTATCATCACTCCTTTGGGCTGTCCAGTGGACCCGGAAGTATAGATCACATAGGCAAGATCACTACCTGTAGGACCTTCATATGACATTTCCTTTTCATTGTATAGAGAGGCTTGTTGTACGATCCCATATACATTCTCATTATCAATCATCACCAGTATATTACCGTCCTGTAAGATATGCTCAACTCTCCCCACGGGATAAGAAGGATCAATCGGAACATAAGCTGCACCTGACTTTAAAATACCGAGTAAAACAGGTATCAGGTATATACTCCTTTCCAACATGATCGCTACTTTATCTCCAGCGCTCACCTTTCTATCTTTGCATAGGTATATACTTATCTGCGTTGATAATAAATCTAGTGCACGGTAGGACATTGTATCCGACCCAAATATTAATGCTGGTTCATCAGGAGTTTTAGTAACCTGTGTCCTGAAAAGATCAACAATAGTTTTATCAGAAGGATATACACTTTCAGTGCTATTAAATGTCCCTAGTAAGATTTCTCTTTCCGTTTCATCAAGCAGTTCAATATCCTTTATTCTAATACCAGCATCTTTAACAATAATCGCTGCGATTCTTTTCAAATAAGCTACCATTCTAATGATGGTGTCCTCTTTGAATAAAATGGTATTATATTCAATATTCAAACTGATTCCATCTGCTTCTTCTGCTGCAATCAATGTCATATCGAACTTTGACACATCATGTTTCTTCTCATATGCAGTTAACTTTAATCCTTCCAGCTCTGAATCAACATCTTCAAAGTTCTCATAGCTGAACATTACGTCGAACAACGGATTACGGCTCATATCACGGGCTACACCAAGCGACTCAACGATATCCTCATATTGATATTCCTGATTATCAAAGCAGGATAATGTATTTTCTTTTATACGTTGTAAAAAGGATTGAAATGTATCCTCTCCTGCACAGCTATTACGTAAGGGTAGTGTATTTACAAACATCCCCATCACACGTTCCAGATCTGCATGTAAACGACCTGCCGTTGGTGTACCGATTACAATATCCTCCTGGCTACTGAGCTTGCTCAGCAAGACATGATAAATAGACAATAAGAGCATGAACATCGATACTTTTTCCTGCTCAGCCAGACGTTTCAATCCATTTACAGTATCGCCAGTCAGCTTATTTTTAAGAATCGCACCAACGGTACTTTTTATCAGGGGACGACTAAAGTCTACCGGTAACGCTAATGGGTCTGGCAGATCCTGGTATTGTTTCATCCAAAAAGCCTTTTGAGCTGATATACGTATCTGCTCTGCCGCACTCTGCTGCCATTGTGCATAATCTTTATATTGTAAGTGCAGTGCTGGTAATTCAGCTCCGCGATAAAGTGAACTAAAGTCATTGACCAGGATATCTGTAGATACCCCATCAGTTACTACGTGGTGCATATCTACCAGCAACACATGTGCTGCTTCTCCGATACGGATCAGCCCTGCACGCAACAAAGGTGCGTGTCCCAGGTCAAATGGACGGATAAACTGATCTACCAGGGAGGATACTCCTGCTGCATCACTCTCGTAAATCGTCCATTCAAAGCCTGCAATCGTTTCATGGACCCGCTGTTTCACTTCGCCTTCATGCAACTCGAAACTTGTACGCAGTATTTCATGGCGCGCTATCAGCTGTTCAAAACAAGTACGTAGCCGTTCTGCATCCAACATTCCTTCCAACCGGATCACATGCGGCATATTATAGGTCAGCGCCGCTTTGTCAAAGGCATGTAAAAAATACATCCGCCGCTGTGCTGCCGACAAGGCATATAAGCCCGCCCCACCTGCTGAAGGGATCACCGCACTACGCCCTGTTATCTGGTCAATACCAGCGTCCCCTAAACGATTGTGGATAAAAAGACCCTGTGTCGACAATACCGGATGATCATAAAAATCACGGATGGACATATCTACACCAAAAGTCTTGTGTATACGTGATAACATCGTCAGCGCCTTCAGGGAATCACCTCCTATTTCGAAAAAGTCCGAGGTATCAGATAAATCAGCCTGGCCAAAGAAGTCTTTCCACATTGCCTGCAGCTGTGCGCTCACGCCAGACTCCGTTTGCTCAAAAACAAGATGGTTATCAATTACTGCTTTCTGTTCACTAGTATCTATTATTCCTGTTACCCAACGCTCCAATCGACCTTCCAGTGGGGCTTTTGATATCAATACATGCGATAAGCTGGTATGTTGTAATGCCGTTTCCAACACTTCACAAACTTCGGTATGGGTAATCTCCTCCGCACTTCCAATTTCATCAAAATCCAATCCATCCAGGCTGACACTTAGCCAGCGTTGTAAACGGCCAGACCCTACTTCCCGTTGTACAAACTGGTCCATATAACGATTGGCGGTCGCATACGCGCCAAAACCTAAACCGCCCAATACCGTCGATATCGAGGAGGTCAGCACACAGAAGTCCAGTGCACGATCAGCCAATACCTGCCACAAGGCATGAAGACCGCTGATCTTGGGACCGAACTGATGCATATAGTCACCAGTACTCAACTCCGGTAATAAACCTATGGAACGACCGTCCACTACTCCTGCGGCATGAATAACACCATTGATGGTACCAAGTTGTTCCTCTGACGACACCAATGCTGCCTTCAATTGACCGGCATCGGAGATATCACAGGCGACATAACGAACCACTCCTAAGCTGCACAATTCTTCATAACGTGTTTGTTTGTCACCGCTCAACTTTCTGTTGCGGCCTACCAGGATCAACTTAGCCTGATAACGACTCAGCAGGTATTTAGACAACGTATAACCCAGCTGACCCAAACCTCCCGTAATCAGGTAAACACCTCCGTCACGGAAAACACTACCTTCCCGATCCAGCCGCAAAGCATCGTAATGCTGTTGCCAGCGTTGACCCCGACGCAAACCGATCACCGAGCCCCGGCGAACGGCCGATAACTCACGGCAAACACATTCTTCCAGCCATTCTACAGATACTCCCGAATAACTGATATCTATTTGTTGGGTATGAAGTCCTGGATACTCCTGACCGATGACTTTCAACAGGCTCTGACCTAAACTGCTATATGCGTCGCCTGACTCATCCCCACGTATCAGCTCTCCTTCCTCCGTCAGCAACACCAACTCCTGGCTGCAATGCTGCCAGGTGATTGCCAGGTTAGATACACTGTAACACAAGGAGGTATAATCGGCAGCACTTTTACGGTCCATGGACCATAAATGTAGTAGCTGTGTAGGTTTAAAACCACCGGAAGATAGTATCGATGCCAACTGACTAAAATCTCCTGCAACGCCGCCATCTATCTCATAAACATCTACGGAAAGACTGGAAAAACCGCTTCCCTGGTAGACTTCTACCACCTCATGGCCTTGGAAACGAAGCCGGGCAGATAAGCGGGCGCCAAAACCACCTGCATCACTTAATAACAGGATCTGGCGGGTAGCCGTAGCAGCTGTACCTACCACCGACTGACGCCATCCGGGTACATAGAACCAATCGGATAGCTTACGGCCCTTATCTGACAAAGTACCTGATCCCAACTGTTGTTGTAATAGCTGATAAGCATCCACATGTACCGGATATTTCACCTGCTCAAAACTATAACCTGGTAAAGGCACCTTCAAGCGACGCTCATTACCATAATAATCCCGCCAGTTGATACTTACGCCTCGCTCCCATAACTGACCCAAACCGGTTAACAGGTAATGACCATCAGCTCCCGTATCACGTGCTCCACGAACCAGGGGAATGCCCTCCTGTCCGGCCATACTGCATAAAGTACTCAACACCTTGCCTGGACCTACTTCCAGTAAAACAGACGTACTGCTGGTGGATAGCAACGTGGACAAGCCGCCTGAAAAGTCTACGGTCGAACGTAAATGGTTCACCCAGTAGTCAGCCTGGCAGATCTCATCGGCCAAGGCTTCCTTACCCGTCACATTTGAAATAAATGGCAGGGAGGGTGTATGGAAGGTAATACCCGAAAAACAGCCACGGAAAGCGGGTAACACCTCATCCATCAGGTGTGAATGGAAGCCATGTGAGGTACGTAACTCCCGGCAAACATGACCCGATGATTCTAATTGTAGTTTTAATGCTGCTATCGAAGACTCTCTGCCGGACAATACACCCGAAGAAGGGCCATTGACTGCCGCCAGGCAGATATCCACTCCACACAATGCCAGCAACCCTTCACGATCCAATGACACACTCAGCATCTTACCTGTAGGTGCAGCCTGCATACACTCTCCCCGTTTTACTACCAGGTACAATGCATCTGATAAGCTAAATACACCACTCACACAAGCAGCCACATATTCTCCGATACTGTGACCGATCATCATAGAGGGCTGAACGCCCCAGCTCATCAGCAAACGAGCCAGGCTATATTCTATGATGAACAGACAGGGTTGGGTATATTCTGTCTGATCCATACGGGCATCTTCACCAAATAATACCGGACGCAGGTCTTTGCCACAACGGCGTTGGACAATAGACAAACACTCATCTACTGTACTACGGAAATGCGGCTCTTCTTCATACAGCCCCTGGCACATCCCGCTATATTGAGATCCCTGGCCAGGGAACAGAAAGGCAACACCTACTGTGCGTTTGTCCGAAATATAATGACTCCCTGCCGACAGCCAGCCAGGGGTATTCAACAATGCCAACGCTTCGGATCGATTTCGGCAGACCAGCATCCGACGATAGTAAAAAGACTCACGTCCTACCTGTTGCGTATAGGCAATATCATTTAAGGAGGTGGTGGTATCCTGTTGCAGGTACGCCGACAAGCGGGCAGCATTACGCTCCAGCGCCCCTGGTGTCTTACCGGACAGCAGCAGCAACTGATGGCTGCGACCGGTACTGCCGGTGTCGCGCCCAGGTGCTTCTTCCAACACCACATGCACATTTGTGCCACCTATACCAAAAGCACTCACACCTGCCCGACGGGGATGACCATTACGTTCCCAGGGACGCAATGTTGTATTTACATAAAAAGGACTGTTAGCAAAGTCGATCTCCGGATTGGGTTGCTGGTAGTGCAGACTGGGCACCAGCTGGCCATGTTGCAGTGACAACACGGCCTTGATCAGACCTGCTACCCCGGCAGCCGTATCCAGGTGACCGATATTAGATTTTACAGAGCCGATTGCGCAGAATTGTTTCTTTTCTGTATTAAAAGCCCTTGTCAGACCAGCGATCTCCACAGGGTCACCCAGTTTGGTACCTGTACCATGTGCTTCAACATAACCAATGGTGGCCGCCTCGATTCTACCCCATTCATGTGCCATCATAATGGCTTCCATCTGACCATTGATAGAAGGCGCAGTATATCCCACTTTGCTATTACCGTCGTTATTGATACCCGTACCACGGATCACCGCATAAATGTGATCTCCATCATTAATTGCGTCCTCCAGCTTTTTGAGTACCACTACTCCTGCCCCCTCTCCTCCTACCGTACCGGTAGCGGCAGCATCAAAAGCCCGGCAGTGCCCATCTGCGGAATGTATCATACCTTCCTGGTACAGATAGCCTTTTTTTGACTCATTACGGATTGTAACCCCTCCTGCCAATGCTACCGTACAATCTCCCAATAACAAGCTGTGACAGGCCTGATGAACAGCCACCAACGAAGTAGAGCAGGCTGTTTCCACTCCCATTGAGGCCCCACTGAAATTAAACGCATAAGCAATCCTGGTCGTAAGGAAACGGACACTGCTTAGCAAAAATTCTGTGTAGGCATCCACTTCTCCAGTCTCATTGGCTAATGTTGTATAAGCCTCCCAATTGACATTAGGAGTAGCACCCGCGAATAAACCGATCCTATTTCCTGGTGTATATGGGTTACAACCAGCATCTTCCAATGCTGTCCAGCAAACTTCATGAAATAAACGGGCCTGCGGATCCATGAGCGCTGCCTCAGTTGGTATATAACCAAAAAATGCTGCATCGAAATATTCCTTGCCTTTTACAAAAGCATTGGCCTTTATGTAAGACGGATGATCTACCACTGATGCTTTTTCACCTTCTTCCAGCACTTCTTCACGACTAAAAAATTCGATCGACTCCTTTCCTGCCTTTAGATTCTCCCAAAAGCCCTCTATATCGTTGGCCCCGGGAAACCTCCCGGCCATACCTATGATCGCAATCTCAAAACCAGTATATTCACTCATGTATGACGTTTTAATTCACTTTTCGCAAACTGCTTAAGGACTTCAAGTTTTTAGCAGCGCTTGTAATCGCTTGTTTTACAGCACTCCTCGTTTCTTCAGTCGTCTGTCCCGCACCTTTCAGCAGGAAATCCCGTATGGCTGTTATAGTTGTAAGCCCAAACATATCAGCCACACTAATACTGGTACCAAATACACTGTTTACCTTGTAGTGAAGACTTATAATACCAATCGAATTCCCTCCAAGATCAAAGAAGTTTTTACTTACACTGATCACCTGTCGATCCAGATGTAGGATCGTAGCCCATATATCCACTAACTTTTCCTCTATGTCGCCGGAAGGAGGAACGTAGTTCTCTTCTGTAATCTCCGGATCAGGCAAGGCTTTCTTATTCAGTTTACCATTGACAGTTAATGGGAAGGCCGCTATCGGAATAAAATAGGAAGGGATCATATAATCCGGGAGCTTGCTACCCAGGAAGTATTTGAGATCTTCTACGATAATTGGTTGATCAGCTATGTAGTAGCCTACTATATATTTATTACCGTTTCTCTCTTTCATGACTACTGCACTTTCCCGAATACCTTCATAGGCGTTCATTTGCGCAGTAATCTCTCCGAGCTCTATCCGAAGCCCCCTCAATTTCACCTGTTCATCTATACGGCCCAGGTACTCAATATTTCCATCCGGTAACCAGCGAGCATGATCTCCTGTTCTATACATGCGAAATCCATATGCTGGTTCGAATGGGTTATCCACAAAACTTTTCGCCGTCTTCACGGCATCTTTCCAATATCCTCTTCCCACACCTATTCCAGATATACATAGTTCTCCCTTTACTCCGGGGGGGCATAGATTCCCTGCGCTATCCACTATATATATCCTTGTATTCTGAACAGGTTTACCAACCGCAATAGTATTATGGGCAGGTGTCTCATGCATGATATAATGACAGATATCATCTGATGCTTCTGTAGGTCCATAAGCATTGACCACCTGCTTATCAGGATAGGTATTAAACCATTTTTCAATTAAATTTTTACTCACAGCCTCACCTGTTACCATGACAGTAGTCAATTCTTTCAATGCCGGCAGCTGTATATCAGGAGACAATACTGAAGTCAAATAGGAAGGGACACATTCCCAAATTGTCACACCATCTGTCTCCATTTGTTGCAATAGTGTAGCGGGCGATAAGATCAACTCATCAGTATAGATAACAGTCTTTCCTCCTACTAGCAAAGCACATAATATTTGCCACACCGAAATATCAAAAGTATAAGGGGCTGTTTGCGCAATAATGCTATGTCCATTCAGTTTGAGGTCATTTATTTTCGCGTAAAGATGGTTCAACATACCACCATCTTCAATCAACACCCCCTTCGGCAATCCGGTAGAACCAGAGGTATAGATCATATAGACCAGATCACCCGCCACCGGCTTCATTTCAAACCTATCTGCAATACAGGTACTCCATTGGTCAATCTCCTTATCAACATAGACCAGTGACGTTACATTGATATCCTCCAATAGCAGCTGCAAGGAGGATTGTGTTATAAGTACCTTCGCCTCTGTATCAGATAAGATGTAGGCAATTCTATCCTGGGGAGCTTTAATATCTATGGGGACATAGGCAGCCCGTAATTTTAATATTGCAAGTATAGCTATCACCATTTCTATACTCCGATGCATGAAAATCGGCACGAGCTGTCCAGCCACCACTCCTTTAGCGGAAAGATAATGGGCCAGCTGGTTACTTCTCTGATCTAATAAGCGATAGCTTAATTCTTCTGTTCCAAATAGAAGTGCTGTCTTGTCCGGGGTGAGATCGGCTTGTATTTCAAATAAGGAAACCGTATTGCTATCTGCAGGATAAGATACTACAGTATCATTATACGCATGTATCAATTGCGCCTTTTCTGATTCATCCAGGATGTCTATATTCTTCAACAGAATCTCCTTGTCTGCTACAATTGCAGCAAGAATACGTTTGAAGTAGGTTATTACTTGTGCGATTTTCTCCTTTTGAAATAAAGCTGTACTATACTCAAAAGCGATATTAAGTCTGCCATCGCTTTCTGCAGCTACCAGCGTGAGATCAAATTTTGATATCTTATGTTCTGAAAAATAATTGTTGAGTGTTACGCCTGGTAATTCCAGGTTCAGATCATCAAAATTCTCGTAGCTGAACATTACATCAAATAATGGGTTCCGACTGGTATCACGACTTACCCCTAAAGATTCCACAATATCCTCATATTGGTATTCCTGATTATCAAAGCAGGATACTGTATTCGTTTTCACTTGCTGTAAAAAGGACTGGAAAGTACTTTCATTTACAGACTGGTTCCGGATCGGCAATGTATTCACAAACATCCCCATCACATCATCCAAATCTGCATGCAAACGTCCTACGGCGGGCGTTCCTATAACAATATCTTCCTGGTTGCTTAACTTATTTAATAAAATATGATATACCGATAATAACAGCATAAACATAGATACGCCCTCGGCTGTAGCCAATGCGTGTAGCTCATTTGTAATACCAACAGAGAGTTCGTCCGTTATTTTTGCTCCATCCGTATTCTTTATCAATGGACGGTTAAAGTCAAGTGGTAATTCAAGGGGATCTGGCAGATCACTATATTGAGCCAGCCAAAAATCACGCTGCGATGATATTCGTTGCTGTTCTGATTCGCTCTGCTGCCATACAGCATAATCCTTGTACTGGATGCGTAAAGCCGGTAAACTTTCTCCACGGTAAAGACGGGTGAAGTCATTCACCAATATATCGGTTGATACTCCATCGGTCACCACATGGTGCATATCTACCAGTAAAATATACGCTTCTGCTCCAACTTCAATAAGACCTATCCGCAATAAAGGAGCCGTGCCTAGATCGAAAGGCCGGATGAAAGCTGTAATCAATGCCGGCACACCTGCCTCATCACTTTCATAAACATTCCACTCAAAACCAATAGTAGCATCGTGCACCCGCTGCTTCAATACACCATCCTCCAACTCAAAGCTGGTACGGAGTATCTCATGACGGGATAACAAACCCTCAAAACTTGCCTTTATACGATCCACCGATATTTTACCATTCAACCTTATTATATGGGGCATGTTGTAGGTCAACGCAGCCTTATCAAATTCATGTAAAAAATACATCCGCCGCTGTGCAGAAGAAAGTACATATAGACCGTCCCCGTTGGCCGCAGGTATACTGCGGTAAGAAACTCGTCCGGAAGAATGGATCACTTTGTGTAGTCCGTGGATCGTCGGCGTACCGAATAGTTGCTGTAAACTCACTTCTACTTCCAATTCTTTCCGGATCTGGTTAACCAGTAAAATCGCACGTAAAGAGTTTCCTCCTAATTCAAAAAAGCTTTGGCCAGCACTAATTACAGACGCATCCAAACGAAGTATGGAGGACCAGATACTCACTAGCTGTTCCTCTATCTCTCCTGATGGTGCGATATAGTCTGTGCCGGCCACAATCTCAATAGCTGGCAACGCCTTATAGTCCACCTTCCCATTCTGGGTCAGCGGAATATGATCAATACGTTGCAGGTGATCAGGAACCATATAAACAGGTAACTGTTCCTGCAGATAGGACCGCAGCGAAGCATGATCAATTGTAGCTGAAGATACATAGTAGCCACACAGGTACTGGTCTTCAGATGTGCCCATCACTACGGCGACACTGTCGCTGATGCCTTCATAGCTATTCAGTAAACCGCTGATCTCTCCCAACTCGATCCGGTAACCGCGAAGTTTGACCTGGTCATCCAGACGACCCAGGTATACCATCTTATCCCAGGACAACATCCGTACCTGATCGCCAGTACGGTATAAACGATCTCCCTTCACGAAGGGACTATCAATAAACCGCTGAGAAGTCAACAGGGGATTATTCGCATAACCCACTGCCAAACCTGCACCCCCTATATATAATTCTCCCCGGACTCCCAACGCCACAGGACGTAATTCCTCATCAAGCACATAAAGACGCGTATTCCAGATAGGCTTACCTATAGGAACTGCATAACCGCCTTCCAACGGATTATACAGGTAGAGCATACAGCCCACAGTAGACTCAGTCGGGCCGTACTCATTATACAAGGAGGCTTGTCCCCCATATTGCTGATAAATATCCTCCGCTACCGTACGTTCCAGTAACTCCCCGCCTATGATAAATTTCATGGGCCGTGCAGATACCGGCAGATCGCGGATCAGCTTCAGGTGAGAGGGTGTCAGTTTCACCACATTCACCTCTGTATCAGCTATTACTGTTCCAATAACTCCCGGGTTATTACCTCCTCCGAAGATCTTCAGGCGGCCTCCACTGATCAATGGCAGAAATAAAGAGGTGATCGTCAGATCAAAGGAAATAGAGCTATGTAAAGAAAATACCGTTTCTGTATTACTATGAATGTAATGGTTACGCGCCCACCTCAGATAGTTTGCCAATGAATGATGGGCTATCATTACTCCCTTAGGCTGTCCGGTAGATCCAGACGTATAGATCACGTAAGCCAGGTCTGTGCCTCTGGGAGAACTTAGCCGCGAAGCGCCACTATAGCACTTAGCTGCATCCAATATTCCCGAAAGTCCATCAGCATTCAATACTAACTTCACGCCTGCATCTTCCAGGATCAGGGCCGCACGTTGTGCAGGGTATGCAGGATCTATCGGCACATAAGCAGCGCCTGATTTAAGAATACCTACTAACACTGGCAACAATAACAGATCACGGTCCAGTATCACCGCCACACGATCCCCACTACCTATGCCCAAGCTGCACTGCAGATATATGGCCAGCTGCTCTGATAAAATATCCAGTTCTTTATATGACATTTTATCCGCGCCACAGGTCAGTGCCAGCGCATCTGGCGTACGGTGGACCTGTTCACTAAACAGATCTATAAAGGTTTCATTAGCAGGATAGGCGATCGTAGTATCGTTATAATCTGTCAGCAGCCGGTCACGTTCTACCTCATCCAGTATAACTATATCTTTCAACAATACATTCGTATCAGCAACGACTGCGGATACTATACGTTTGAAATAAGTAGCCAGGCGATCTATTGTTTCCGAACGGAACAGGGTCGTATTATATTCAAAATCTATAATAATCTGTTCTTCATGCTCTCCGGAAAATAAGGTCAGATCAAACTTTGATATGGGTCGTTTATCATCATAGTAATTTAGATCCACACCATCCAAAGTCAATGTATTTGTTTCAAAATCCTCATAGCTGAGCATCACATCAAACAAAGGATTACGGCTGGTATCACGGTTTACTCCCAGGGATTCCAATATATCCTCATACTGGTATTCCTGGTTATCAAAACTAGAGAGGGTATTCTTTTTAACCTGCTGCAAAAAGGAACGGAAAGAGCTGGTATGTTCGGATCGATTCCGCAACGGTAATGTATTCACAAACATCCCCATCACTTCCTTCAAATCAGCGTGCAGGCGACCGGCAGTAGGCGTCCCTATAACAATATCTTCCTGGTTGCTTAACTTATTTAATAAAATATGATATACAGACAATAATAGCATAAACATGGACAGTCCTTCTTCTGCTGCTAGTTCTTTTAATGCTATTGTTACTTCTTTTGATAATTTATCTTTAAAAACAGCTCCATCCGTATTCTTTATCAATGGACGGTTAAAGTCAAGTGGTAATTCAAGGGGATCTGGCAGATCACTATATTGAGCCAGCCAAAAATCACGCTGCGATGATATTCGTTGCTGTTCTGATTCGCTCTGCTGCCATACAGCATAATCCTTGTACTGGATGCGTAAAGCCGGTAAACTTTCTCCACGGTAAAGACGGGTGAAGTCATTCACCAATATATCGGTTGATACTCCATCGGTCACCACATGGTGCATATCTACCAGTAAAATATACGCTTCTGCTCCAACTTCAATAAGACCTATCCGCAATAAAGGAGCCGTGCCTAGATCGAAAGGCCGGATGAAAGCTGTAATCAATGCCGGCACACCTGCCTCATCACTTTCATAAACATTCCACTCAAAACCAATAGTAGCATCGTGCACCCGCTGCTTCAATACACCATCCTCCAACTCAAAGCTGGTACGGAGTATCTCATGACGGGATAACAAACCCTCAAAACTTGCCTTTATACGATCCACCGATACTTTACCATTCAACCTTATTATATGGGGCATGTTGTAGGTCAACGCAGCCTTATCAAATTCATGTAAAAAATACATCCGCCGCTGCGCAGAAGAAAGTACATATAGACCGTCCCCGTTGGCCGCAGGTATACTGCGGTAAGAAACTCGTCCGGAAGAATGGATCACTTTGTGTAGTCCGTGGATCGTCGGCGTACCGAATAGTTGCTGTAAACTCACTTCTACTTCCAATTCTTTCCGGATCTGGTTAACCAGTAAAATCGCACGTAAAGAGTTTCCTCCTAATTCAAAAAAGCTTTGGCCAGCACTAATTACAGACGCATCCAAACGAAGTATGGAGGACCAGATACTCACTAGCTGTTCCTCTATCTCTCCTGATGGTGCGATATAGTCTGTGCCGGCCACAATCTCAATAGCTGGCAACGCCTTATAGTCCACCTTCCCATTCTGGGTCAGCGGAATATGATCAATACGTTGCAGGTGATCAGGAACCATATAAACAGGTAACTGTTCCTGCAGATAGGACCGCAGCGAAGCATGATCAATTGTAGCTGAAGATACATAGTAGCCACACAGGTACTGGTCTTCAGATGTACCCATCACTACGGCGACACTGTCGCTGATACCTTCATAGCTATTCAGCAGACCGCTGATCTCTCCCAACTCGATCCGGTAACCGCGAAGTTTGACCTGGTCATCCAGACGACCCAGGTATACCATCTTATCCCAGGACAACATCCGTACCTGATCGCCAGTACGGTATAAACGATCCCCCTTTACGAAGGGACTATCAATAAACCGCTGAGAAGTCAACAGGGGATTATTCGCATAACCCACTGCCAAACCTGCACCCCCTATATATAATTCTCCCCGGACTCCCAACGCCACAGGACGTAATTCCTCATCAAGCACATAAAGACGCGTATTCCAGATAGGCTTACCTATAGGAACTGCATAACCGCCTTCCAACGGATTATACAGGTAGAGCATACAGCCCACAGTAGACTCAGTCGGGCCGTACTCATTATACAAGGAGGCTTGTCCCCCATATTGCTGATAAATATCCTCCGCTACCGTACGTTCCAGTAACTCCCCGCCTATGATAAATTTCATAGGCCGTGCAGATACCGGCAGATCGCGGATCAGCTTCAGGTGAGAGGGTGTCAGTTTCACCACATTCACCTCTGTATCAGCTATTACTGTTCCAATAACTCCCGGGTTATTACCTCCTCCGAAGATCTTCAGGCGGCCTCCACTGATCAATGGCAGAAATAAAGAGGTGATCGTCAGATCAAAGGAAATAGAACTATGTAAAGAAAATACCGTTTCTGTATTACTGTGAATGTAATGGTTACGCGCCCACCTCAGATAGTTTGCCAATGAATGATGGGCTATCATTACTCCCTTAGGCTGTCCGGTAGATCCAGACGTATAGATCATATATGCCAGGTCTGTGCCTCTGGGAGAACTTAGCCGCGAAGCGCCACTATAGCACTTAGCTGCATCCAATATTCCCGAAAGTCCATCAGCATTCAATACTAACTTCACGCCTGCATCTTCCAGGATCAGGGCCGCACGTTGTGCAGGGTATGCAGGATCTATCGGCACATAAGCAGCGCCTGATTTAAGAATACCTACTAACACTGGCAACAATAGCAGATCACGGTCCAGTATCACCGCCACACGATCCCCACTACCTATGCCCAAGCTGCACTGCAGATATACGGCCAGCTGCTCTGATAAAATATCCAGTTCTTTATATGACATTTTATCCGCGCCACAGGTCAGTGCCAGCGCATTTGGCGTACGGTGGACCTGTTCACTAAACAGATCTATAAAGGTTTCATTAGAAGGATAGGCGATCGTAGTATCGTTATAATCTGTCAGCAGCCGGTCACGTTCTACCTCATCCAGTATAACTATATCTTTCAACAATACATTCGTATCAGCAACGACTGCGGATACTATACGTTTGAAATAAGTAGCCAGGCGCTCTATCGTTCTGGGGCGGAACAATACAGTACTATATTCAAAGTTGATGCTTAACCGGCCATCACGCTCTCCCGCTACCAGTGTAAGTTCAAATTTCGCTATTTCGTGTTCTCTATTGAATGGTAATAGCTTCAGCCCTTCTAATTCCAATGCAACATCATCAAAATTTTCATAACTGAACATTACATCAAATAACGGATTTCGACTCAGATCCCGCGCCACTCCCAATGACTCTACAATATCTTCATACTGGTATTCCTGATTATCAAAACACGCTAATGCATTTTGCTTTACTTGTTGTAAGAATGTATGAAATGTATTAGTCTTGCTTGATTGGTTACGCAATGGCAATGTATTGACAAACATACCCATCACGCCTTCTAGATCTGCATGCAGACGACCTGCCGTCGGTGTACCGATCACAATATCTTCCTGATTACTAAGCTTGCTCAGCAAGACATGATAGATAGACAATAGAAGCATGAACATCGACACATTTTCTTTTTCCGCAACATCCTTCAATTGGCTTGTTTGTTCCTCTGACAGCTCATCCATCCATTTCGCACCTCTATCGCTCTTGATCAGAGGACGGCTAAAATCTAATGGTAGCTCCAGGGATTCTGGTAATTCCTGGTATTGTTGCATCCAGAAATCCCTTTGTCCCTTTATTCGCTGTTGCTCCTCTACTCCTTGTTGCCATTGTGCATAGTCTTTGTATTGTAGGTGTAACGCCGGTAATGTCGCCCCCTTATAGAGATGCGTTAAGTCATTCACCAGGATATCTGTGGATACCCCATCAGTCACTACGTGATGCATATCCACCAGCAATATGTGTGCGTCATTTTCCGTACGGATCAACCCTGCTCTTAACAATGGTGCCCGCCCAAGGTCAAATGGACGAATAAACTGATCTACCAGGGAGGATACTCCTGCTGCATCACTCTCATAAATCGTCCATTCAAAGCCTGCGATCGTTTCGTGGACCCGCTGTTTTACCTCCCCTTCCCGTACTTCGAAAGTCGTCCGTAATACTTCGTGACGGGTAATCAACTTTTCAAAACAAGTAAGTAGTTTTTCTGCATCCAACGTGCCTTCCAACCGGATCACATGCGGCATATTATAGGTCAGCGCCGCTTTATCAAATTCGTGTAAAAAATACATCCGCCGCTGTGCTGCTGACAAAGCATATAAACCAGACCCACCTGCTGAAGGGATCGCCGCACTACGCCCTGTTATCTGGTCAATACCAGCGTCCCCTAAACGATTGTGGATAAAAAGACCCTGTGTCGACAATACCGGATGATCATAAAAATCACGGATGGACATATCTACACCAAAAGTCTTGTGTATACGTGATAACATCGTCAGCGCCTTCAGGGAATCACCTCCTATTTCGAAAAAGTCCGAGGTATCAGATAAATCAGCCTGGCCAAAGAAGTCTTTCCACATTGCCTGCAGCTGTGCGCTCACGCCAGACTCCGTTTGCTCAAAAACAGGATGGTTATCAATTACTGCTTTCTGTTCACTAGTATCTATTATTCCTGTTACCCAACGCTCCAATCGACCTTCCAGTGGGGCTTTTGATATCAATACATGCGATAAGTGTTTATGTTGTAATACGACTTCCAGCACCTCACAAAGTTCCTCAGCTACAATATCCTGATTGCTTGTCTTTATATTGAAATCCAATCCATCCAGGCTGACACTTAGCCAGCGTTGTAAACGGCCAGACCCAGTCTCCCGTTGTACAAACTGGTCCATATAACGATTGGCGGTCGCATACGCGCCAAAACCTAAACCGCCCAATACCGTCGATATCGAGGAGGTCAGCACACAGAAGTCCAGTGCACGATCAGCCAATACCTGCCACAAGGCATCAACACCACCGATCTTGGGATGGAACTGATGCATATAATCATCTGTACTCAACTCCGGTAATAAACCTATGGAACGACCGTCCACCACTCCTGCGGCATGAATAACACCATTGATAGTACCTAATTGTTCCTCAGATAATACCAATGCCGCCTTCAATTGACCGGCATCGGAGATATCACAGGCGACATAACGAACCACTCCTAAATGACGTAACTCCTCATAACGAACCTGTTTATCTCCTTCCAATAAATTATTGCGGCCTACCAGGATCAACTTAGCCTGATAACGACTCAGCAGGTATTTAGACAACGTATAACCCAGCTGACCCAAACCTCCCGTAATCAGGTAAACACCTCCGTCACGGAAAACACTACCTTCCCGATCCAGCCGCAAAGCATCGTAATGCTGTTGCCAGCGTTGACCCCGACGCAAACCGATCACCGAGCCCCGGCGAACGGCCGATAACTCACGGCAAACACATTCTTCCAGCCATTCTGCAGATACTCCCGAATAACTGATATCTATTTGTTGGGTATGAAGTCCTGGATACTCCTGACCGATGACTTTCAACAGGCTCTGACCTAAACTGCTATATGCGTCGCCTGACTCATCCCCACGTATCAGCTCTCCTTCCTCCGTCAGCAACACCAACTCCTGGCTGCAATGCTGCCAGGTGATTGCCAGGTTAGACACACTGTAACACAAGGAGGTATAATCGGCAGCACTTTTACGGTCCATGGACCATAAATGTAGTAGCTGTGTAGGTTTAAAACCACCGGAAGATAGTATCGATGCCAACTGACTAAAATCTCCTGCAACGCCGCCATCTATCTCATAAACATCTACGGAAAGACTGGAAAAACCGCTTCCCTGGTAGACTTCTACCACCTCATGGCCTTGGGAACGAAGCCGGGCGGATAAGCGGGCACCAAAACCACCTGCATCACTCAATAACAGGATCTGGCGGGTAGCCGTAGTAGCTGTACCCATCACCGACTGACGCCATCCGGGTACATAGAACCAATCGGATAAACGACGATCGGCAACCGTAATATTATTATTGGATTGTTGTTGTAATAGCTGATAAGCATCCACATGTACCGGATATTTCACCTGCTCAAAACTATAACCTGGTAAAGACACCTTCAAGCGACGCTCATTACCATAATAATCCCGCCAGTTGATACTTACGCCTCGCTCCCATAACTGACCCAAACCGGTTAACAGGTAATGACCATCAGCTCCCGTATCACGTGCTCCACGAACCAGGGGAATGCCCTCCTGTCCGGCCATACTGCATAAAGTACTCAACACCTTGCCTGGACCTACTTCCAGTAAAACAGACGTACTGCTGGTGGATAGCAACGTGGACAAACCGCCTGAAAAGTCTACGGTCGAACGTAAATGGTTCACCCAGTAGTCAGCCTGGCAGATCTCATCGGCCAAGGCTTCCTTACCCGTCACATTTGAAATAAATGGCAGGGAGGGTGTATGGAAGGTAATACCCGAAAAACAGTCACGGAAAGCGGGTAACACCTCATCCATCAGGTGTGAATGGAAGCCATGTGAGGTACGTAACTCCCGGCAAACATGACCCGATGATTCTAATTGTAGTTTTAATGCTGCTATCGAAGACTCTCTGCCGGACAATACACCCGAAGAAGGGCCATTGACTGCCGCCAGGCAGATATCCACTCCACACAATGCCAGCAACCCTTCACGATCCAATGACACACTCAGCATCTTACCTGTAGGTGCAGCCTGCATACACTCTCCCCGTTTTACTACCAGGTACAATGCATCTGATAAGCTAAATACACCACTCACACAAGCAGCCACATATTCTCCGATACTGTGACCGATCATCATAGAGGGCTGAACGCCCCAGCTCATCAGCAAACGAGCCAGGCTATATTCTATGATGAACAGACAGGGTTGGGTATATTCTGTCTGATCTATACGGGTATCTGCACCAAATAATACCGGACGCAGGTCTTTGCCACAACGGCGTTGGACAATAGACAAACACTCATCTACTGTACTACGGAAATGCGGCTCTTCTTCATACAGCCCCTGGCACATCCCGCTATATTGAGATCCCTGGCCAGGGAACAGAAAGGCAACACCTACTGTGCGTTTGTCCGAAATATAATGACTCCCTGCCGACAGCCAGCCAGGGGTATCCAACAATGCCAACGCTTCGGATCGATTTCGGCAGACCAGCATCCGACGATACTGGAAGGCTTCACGTCCTACCTGTTGCGTATAGGCAATATCATTTAAGGAGGTGGTGGTATCCTGTTGCAGGTACGCCGACACGCGGGCAGCATTACGCTCCAGCGCCCCTGGCGTTTTACCGGACAGCAGCAGTAGCTGATGGCTACGGCCCTCACTACCTGCCTCCCGGACAGGTGCTTCTTCCAACACCACATGCACATTTGTGCCACCTATACCAAAGGAACTGACGCCTGCCCGACGGGGATGACCATTACGTTCCCAGGGACGCAATGTTGTATTTACATAAAAAGGACTATTAGCAAAGTCGATCTCCGGATTGGGTTGCTGGTAGTGCAGACTGGGCACCAGCTGGCCATGTTGCAGTGACAACACGGCCTTGATCAGACCCGCTACCCCGGCAGCCGTATCCAGGTGACCGATATTAGATTTTACAGAGCCGATTGCGCAGAATTGTTTCTTTTCTGTGTTAAAGGCTCTTGTCAGACCAGCGATCTCTACAGGGTCACCCAGTTTGGTACCTGTACCATGCGCTTCAACATAACCAATGGTCGAGGGGTCCACTTTAGCCATCTGAATAGCTTTCATGATTACCTTTGACTGTCCATCAACACTGGGGGCTGTATATCCGATCTTCCTGCTACCATCGTTATTAATAGCACTCCCTTTAATTATAGCATAAATGTGATCTCCATCTTTGATAGCTTCATCCAGTTTCTTTAATACTACGACGCCCGCACCATCTCCAATAATAGTACCGCTGGCAGCTGCATCAAAAGCCCGGCAGTGCCCATCTGCGGAATGTATCATACCATCCTGATGTATATAACCCACCTGAGGCCGCGTGGAGATAAAAACCCCACCAGCCAATGCCATATTACATTCCCGGAGCAATAAACTCATACAGGCGCGCTGTATGGCTACCAATGAAGTCGAACAAGCAGTATTACAGGTGATAGAAGGACCTGAGAGATCTAACAGATAAGATATATGGGAGCTTAAAAAGTTAATATTGCGAAGATTGAATGCAGAAAAATCATCCACCATTTCTTCTCTATTGGCTAATATTGCACCAACCTCCCAATTGGCATTTGAAGCTCCTCCCGAAAATAATCCAATCTTATTCCCGGACTCATAGGGATTATATCCAGCATCCTCTAATGCCGTCCAGCATATCTCATGGAACAGTCGCATCTGCGGGTCCATTAACCTCGCTTCGGCTGGCAGATATCCAAAGAAATCAGCGTCAAAGTACTCTTTACCTCTTACATGAGCACTGGCAGGTACATAAGCAGGATGGTCAATCAATTCTGGATTTTCTCCATTTTTCACCAGTTCTTCTCTGCTCAAAAACTCAACAGACTCTACTCCATTTCTTAAATTCTCCCAAAAGCCCTCGATATCGTTGGCACCGGGGAATCGACCGGCCATACCGATGATAGCTATTTCAAGCCCTGTATAATTTTTCATCTGTTGTACCTAGTCTAATTGATTAAATAAATCCTGCATCCCTGACAGTTCTTCTGCTACTTCTTCTTTATAGCTTTCTGTTTCGTTATTATTATTCTCCAGGAAGTTGAGCAGGGAAGTAATAGTAGGATTGCTAAATATATCCGTGATCACCAACTTGTAACCGAATTCTTCATTGAGAATGGTTATCAGCTGGAGTATTTTCAGGGAATTCCCACCGAGTTCAAAAAAATTCCGATTTACACCAATCAGGTGTTTACCCACCCCAAGCACTTCAGCCCACACCTCTACCATTTTTTCCTCAGATTCGCCAGAGGGTGCGTTGTAAATTACAGCTGCCGCTATACTTACATCTGGTAATGCTTTCTTATCGATCTTCCCATTGGTAGTTACCGGCAATTCGCTCAACTCTACCCAGTGCCTCGGCAGCATATATTCAGGCAACTGAAGGCTCAATGCCCGGGATATATCCTCCCGGTCTACACCTTCTTCCAGTACTACATATCCAACCAACCGCTTATTGCCATTCTCATCTTCTCTAGCCATAACAACACCCTGCCTTACTCCCGGTTGTTGTGTCAATACATTTTCAATCTCCTGTAACTCTATACGATAACCATGGATCTTAACCTGTTCATCTATACGTCCCAGAAATGCGATATTCCCATCTGGTAGCCAGTAAGCGTAATCACCCGTTTTATACATACGGTACCCTTCATCCGTTTCAAATGGGTTAATAACAAAACTTCTATCGGTTTTCACCGGATCTTTCCAATATCCTCTTCCAACACCAACTCCGGATACACACAACTCTCCCTTCACACCTATAGGACTCAGTTGCCCATTATCATCCACCACGTATATTTTCATATTCTGCACTGGCCTGCCTATCGGAACATGGTTATAAACAGGTACCTGTTCCATTGCGTAATGACAGATATCATCAGATGCCTCTGTAGGCCCATATGCGTTCACTACACATTTGCCAGGATAAACACTAAACCATCTCTCCAGTATTCCTAGGCTTACTGCTTCTCCTGTTACCAAAATTTTCCTGAGATAACTAAATGCAGGCAGTTTTGCATCCAGCGCCAACACTGTCGCCAAATAAGAGGGTACGCATTCCCAAATAGTAACTTCATCGCGGTCAATTGTACGTAGCAGCTGCAGGGGAGAAAATATAAGATCGTCCGTATATATCACGGTCTTACCTCCGACTAGTAATGCACTAAACATCTGCCATACAGAGATATCGAACGTATATGATGCCGTTTGAGCAACCTGACTTGTATGGTCCAGTTCCAGGTCGTTAATCTTAGCATACAGATGGTTTAACATACCTGCATTCTCTATCAGAACGCCTTTAGGCTTCCCCGTAGAGCCCGAGGTGTAGATCATGTACACCAGTTCATTCGTCGCTGGCTTTACCGTTATTCTATCTTTTCCTAATGCACTCCAATACTGCTCCTGTTCATCCATCATCAGGATATCTACCCCTACTATATTCTTCAGTATATTTTTAAATCGCAGCTGCGTTATCAAAACTTTAGCGTCCGTATCAGACAACATATATTGAACCCTATCTTCCGGGAAGTTCGTATCTATTGGAACATAAGCAGCCCGTAGCTTAAATATCGCCAAGATAGCAATCACCATTTCCAAGCTCCGGTCCATAAACAACGGTACCAATTGCCCTGCTCCCACTCCATGTCCAGTCAGGTAATATGCCCACTGGTTACTCCGCTGATCCAATTCCCGGTAACTCAATATCGATTCTCCACATATCAAAGCAATATCATCCGGTGTCTTGTCTACTTGCTTTTCAAACAATTCAACAACGGTTGCATCTTCCGGCCAGCTCACTACATTGTTATTAAACTGTTGCAACAATTGTCTTTCAGGGGCATTCTTAAACAAATCCAGCTGTGCGATATCTACAGCCGCCTCCTGCATTAGGGAGCCAGTTAAGGCACAAAAAGCATCCCCAAGCCGTTGTACATATCCTGCCGTAAATTTGTCAGTATTATATTGAACAGTTAATGTCGGGGTATCTTCTAATGAGAAAACAAACAATAAATCAACTAATAAAGGTTCGAACTGGGTTATGCAATGCAATTCTTTCATACAGCAGCCAACTACGGGTTGACGCTGTATTACTATTGGATCGATACCCAGCATATAGTGAAGAGGATAACTGCTGTAATTACTACCCTGTATAAATTCTTGCTTTACATGTCCCAATAAATCACGGAAACTATATCCTTTGAAAGGTCTTACAACAACAGGTATCACTTCATTCTCCACTTGACCATGCTGCGAAGCATCTTTATACACTGGCGTAAACACACAAACTGACTGGGTCGATGTATATTTCTGTATATGTATTCCCAGTGCGGTCAACAGAAGTATATGTGCAGCTTTTGTGTTAGACGCTATCTTGGACAAAGATTGCTGGAGTTCAGCAGGGAATACAATACAGTAGCTGTCCATTACGGCCTGATAAGCCATATCGGTAGTAATGGTATAATCCTTTAACGGATTTTCAAACCTAATGCCCTTCAACGTCTTTTCCCAGTATTCTCTTTCGAGTACCTTTTGATTATTTTTTAATGATGTCAGGTCTAACATTCTTCACAGTTGAAGATTAGTGATTGTCGGATTGGCCGGATAGAAAATGAGGGGTTGCTTCAGTCCAATAAGCATTCGAAGTATTCATCCCCATTAAAAGTTGAATGAAATATCCTCTGCATCCAGCAAAGTACCTATGGCACTTTCAGTAATAAATGACGATATGGTGGCATTTGTATCATTGCTCACCTTAAATATGAGGTCTTTAAAAATGCCAGCAAGCACTTTCATATCTGCGGGCATGAAATAAGAAAACGAATATTCTATGCGGAACGAGAATACGTTACCCTGTTCTGTAATAATTAAAGACAGCGGGAATTTTGGAGCAGGGGTCGCTATGTGATATTCTCTAAAGTAGTCATTATGGGCAAAAACACCTTCCTTTTCAAAATTCTGGAAAGTGAACATTGTTTCAAACAAATTAATAACTGGCATACCGCCGGTCGAATTCAGATCGCTGATAACGTCTGTGAGGTCACACAACTGCCTGTCGAATGCACTTACCAACGTAGTATGTAAATCTGTCAACCATTCTTTATAATTGACATCAGCATTTACTTCTAAACGAATGGGTAATGTCTTGACAAACATTCCTACTACATTCTCCACCTGATACTGGATCCTGCCTGAAGTAGCTACTCCTATTACTATATCTTTCTTTCCTGTTATTTTATATAGATATATATAATACAATGAGAGTAACATGGATGACAAAGTGGTATTCCCAGTACAAACCTTGTCGGATATTTTATTTATAACCGACTTTTCAATCTCGAACATTATCTCTCCACCCTCCTGCAACATTTCAGTGGTATTTCCCAAGGAAGGTAATTGCAAACGAGGCACCTCGTCCTTAAACATATTTATCCAGTAAGAGCGAAGTTCTTTATAGTTCTCAGACTGGCGATATTTAAATTCCCAGGCTGCATAATCCTTATATTGATAATCTAATACCGGTAAAATTTCTCTGTTGTAAATCCGGAGGAAATCCATTTCTAGGATAACTTGTGACAGGCCGTCGCAGATAATATGATGAATATCGATCACAAATACTTTACGTCCACCTTTTCCACAAGCCAATGCACAGCGGAATAATGGATGTCCATCGAGATCAAAAGGTCTGATAAACGAGGCAACTATATTATCAACATCCTGATCTTCAAATGCTAATTCCTCTATATTTATTTCAACATTTTCCGCTATCTGCTGCATCAACACCCCTCTCTCTAATCTGAATATCGTTCTCAGACTTTCATGCCTGTTTACGAGTGCCCTGATTACATGCTGCAGCCTATCAACTTCACACAGACCAATTAACTCTACGGCCATTGGTAAATTGTAGGCACGATCTCCCGGGTTCAGTTTATGGTTATAATACATTCTCGCCTGGGAAGAGGATGTGTTATAGTATTCCTTCTCTATCGCTTTTGATATTTGCATATCCGAATCCTTCGCTGCGCTTCGGATAAAATCTGCTTGCCTGCGGACGGTCATATTTTTAAAAACGTCACTTAGTGCTATCTTCACACCAAACTCCTTACTGATCTTCGCAATCAGGCTCATAATGGCAATAGAATTCCCTCCTACCCGAAGGAATTCGTCCAACACAGACAATTCCTTATCTCCCAATAGCTCTTTCCAAATCAACAGCACCTTTTGTTCCGTATGATTAGCCGGTGGCTCAACCGTGGAAACACTTTTGATATTTTGCAACGCCTTAATATCGATCTTGCCGTTACCCAGCAAAGGAAATTCGTCTACTACCCTCAATTCAGAAGGTATCATATAATCGGGCACCTCTTCTGAGAGATGGCTATTCAATAAGGAATAGATATCACCGGACAACGTTTTGTCCTTAATAACAACAAAGGCCTTTAGAAACTCTGTATCTCCCGCCTCTTCTTTTACAACAACCGCATTCTGTATAAAAGGTGACTGGCATAATAGGTACTCCACTGCATCCAGCTCGACACGAATACCTCTTAATTTCACTTGCCTGTCTTCCCTGCCTATAAGATCTATATTACCATCAGCCAGTTTTCTTGCCTTGTCTCCTGTTTTAAAGACTGCTGTCTCTCCACGCCCCGCAATATTTACCGAAAAGAACCGGCTATTAGTAAGTTCACTATTATTTAAGTACCCCTTCGACATATATGCAGAAACGACATACAGGTCTCCTGGCATGAGCGTACTACACACCTTAAAATCACTGGTCAATATGAGTAAATCTGTATCTGATATAGGTTTACCTACAGGTATCTTCGCCTTTTCCGCATCAGCTGGTAATATCCTGTAAAACGACCGGATCATGGTAGTTTCTGTAGCGCCATATAGGTTAACCAATTGTATTCTAGATCCGAATACTTTATACCAGTTCTTCAATTCCCCTGGTATGATTTTTTCTCCTGACAGTAACACATATTTCAGCGAGGAATAATCATCCGCTGTTAGCTCTTCCGTATTGATAGTTCTAAACAAACTCGGCACACAATGAATGAAACCGATATTGCATTTATTTACCCATCCAGACAACTGCTCAGCCGGAAATAATTGTCCTTCATAAGTAGGTATACAGATAGTCCCGCCTGTAAATAGCGGAACAAAGACATCTCTCAAAAAAGCATCGAAATATGGGCTAATGAACTGGCTAAAATTCAACGGTTTATCAATACCAAATGCCGATATTTCCCAATCCAGAAAGTGCAGCAGACTAGCATTTTTACCCACTATTCCTTTGGGAAGCCCTGTTGTACCAGAAGTGAAATAAATGTACAAACTATCATTAGGATCATACTTTGGATATTCCACAGTGTATGCATCTTCTGAAGATGCAGTTGCTACGATATCCTTCCATACAAAGCGGGTTAGTTCTGCCTCCTCACCAATGTTATCCAAGTACCCGCTTTCATCAGCAGTAATTACATATCTCAGATTCAGATCATCGAATATTCTCTCCAATCTTTTTGCCGGCCAGTTGGGATCCAACGGCACAAATATGCAACGGGCATTACAGATACCGATAGCAGCAGTGATAATCTCAATACGATCTGTGCAGAATACGCCCACAGGAATGAGTTCTTCTGACAATTCCCGTAGTAAAAAGTTGGTTATCCTTCGCGTTACCGACACTATCCCCGCATAGGTAATCTCGCTGCCATCCTGTCTGATAGCAATGTTGTGAGGATTAGCTTGCAGGCACTCGTTTAGCTTATGCTGGAAAGTCATGGTTGTATCATATGTGGGGTTACTCAAAAAATTGGTCTAGGAAAATACCGAATGTAATGACTGTGATCAGCAGGTCACTTTCAAAAGGTAGATTCAGCTTAAATCCTTTCTGACTATAGCGCGTTTTCAGGCTTTCAATCATATCAGGATTGAAGTAACCTTGCCGTTCTATTTGGCTATAAGACAGAAGGTCCTGGATATATTCTACTTTATTCTGCAACAAATAGGAGCTACCAGGTGCAACAAATCCAAACTTCTCCCTTTCCACTACCTTCTTTGGTACGAATCTGCTTGCTAGTGTTTTCACAATATATTTTTCCGTAAAATCTTTCAGTTTAAGATCAGGGGGCACTTGCGTGGAAAATTCTATAATCTCCTTATCCAGGAAAGGATATCTTACCTCTACAGAATGTGCTAATGCCATCCTGTCCCCATGATCAGCGACCAGGTGATCCACTAACCTTAGCTTATAATCAAGATAGGAACGTTTGTTAATAACGTGTCTGCCCTTTAACCGTGCTTTATTAATTACGGGAAAATTCAGGCAGTTAACCTGGTCAAAGTTGTCATTAACACTTTTTGAATATAGCTGCCTTTTTGTATTTGTTATTTCAGAAAAATCGGACTCATAAAATACGGTATCATCTCCCCACACCCTGTTTCTATATGCTCGTTCGGTATCAGTAAGCGGAGACTGGAAACCGCCCATTGCCCGCATTTTATCGAACCGGTAACCTACATAGCCGGCAAATAATTCGTCTGACCCTTCCCCAGAGAGGATTACTTTTACTCCTTTTGCACGGCTGGAAGAAGATAAGGCCAGGGAAGCTGTATTGTATGTCTCCTTTAAAGGACACTCACAGTGGTAAATTGCCTGTTTTAACCGCTCACTGATATCTTTAAAATAGAATGTCTTTTTGTTAAGATTAGCATTGCTGGCGGTAGCTACGAGTTCCTGATAAGAAGTCTCTGATATATCTGACTCAACAAAATCAATGGAGAATGCCTCTTTATGTTTTCCTGGTTGCAGTTGGTCTACTTTCATCGTTATCATAGACGAGTCCAGCCCTCCGCTCAGATATAAACCTGTTGGTACATCTGATCTCAATCTTAATTTGATAGACTTTTCGAACAGTTCCTCCAGTTTGTCAACATAATATTTTTCGTCCCTTTCTTCGACTTGCCCTTCTGCCGGAAAATCCAAATCCCAGTATTCCTTTTTACTAATACGGCCTTCGGGATCTACTTTGAGATAATGTCCATTTTCCAGGCTATGTATATCTTTAAACATGGTCCTGGGACTTATCAGTCCGGGAAAGGTAAACACCTGGTCCAATGCTACCAGATCAACCTGCCGGCTCACAGCAGGATGTTCCAGAATTGCTTTAATCTCCGATCCGAATACGAAAATATCGTTGGCAAAAGTATAGTATAAAGGAACAATCCCCATGTGGTCACGTACGCAGTAAAGTTCACTTTTGCGCTTGTCGTACAATGCAAAAGCAAACTGGCCATTCAGCATATTGACAAAGTCCATCCCATGGTCTTCATATAAGTGAATGATCGTCTCTACATCTGATTCTGTTTTAAATATATGGCCCTTTGCTCTTAATGTGTCTCTCAGTTCAATATAATTGAATATTTCTCCATTACATACCAGGAAAATAGAGTCGTCCTCATTACTGATCGGCTGCATGCCATTCCCTAAACCGATAATGCTTAAACGGCAAAATCCCAGTGCCACATTATCGAAAATTAATGTATCCTGCGCATCCGGTCCTCTATGGATCAGTTTGTCCGTCATTCTACGCACTATCTCTTTATCCTCTGCTGATGCCCGTGCCTTAAAATTTATAAATCCGCATATGCCACACATATGATATGTTTTTATTTATCTGAGAGAGAAATTGCAGGAACTTCAAGATTTATGTCTCCTACAAGGATAGATTCATTATGTAATATTGCCGTAAGAATGTTATAGAAATATTCTTTCAATAACTCGATCGTGTCTTCTTCAAACAATCTGTTGTCATATACAAAAGAAATATCAACCCTCTTCTGATAGGCAAATGCTTCCAATTTAAATGGATACTGGCTGCTTATGTGCTCCTTGTCCAATACCAGGTATTTTAAGCCGGCTTTTGAGGCAACATCAATTTCCTCCGCCGCCGCTGTATAGGCGAAGTGTACATCAAAAATCGGGTTCGCTGATCTCCTAGCGTGCTCACCGAGCATATTGACAATCTGATCGAATTGCAGATCCTGGTTTTCGTAAGCATTCAGTACTAAACTTTTCACCGCCAACAGAAAATCTGTATACTGCTCATCTGCAGTAACCTGTATTCTGAGCGGCAATACATTTATAAAAGTGCCAACTACCTCTTTCAGATCGTGATGGGTACGGCCAATAACATCTGTGCCTATAATAATATCCTCACTACCAGACATGCGGGATAACATAATATAATAGGCGGATAAAAACAGCATAAACTCGGAAACCTCACAAGCTGCCGCTTTTGCTTTTATCTTACTGTAAATATCTCCAGTAACAGAGAGTATCTTTTCAGTACATACATATCGCTCTATTTCGTAAATATTACCAGATACCGGTAGTTCAAGCTGAGGTAGTTCACCAGACAAACTATTTTTCCAGTATTGACGTTGTTTTTCCAACGTATCTCCATTGTTCTTTACCCAATGTGCATAATCAACATATCGAACCGGTAACTGGATTATTGACTGTTTGTTATAAAGCTTATACAGATCCTTCATTAATATCTCCAGGGAAGATCCATCTGCGACAATATGGTGAACATCTAATAACAAGAATGACCTCCCTTCCTGGTCCTTTAGCCACCCACTTCTAATTAATGGGGGAACAGACAGATCAAAGGGACGGGCAAATTGTCGCAATGCCTCGCTAACATTTTTTTCGGAAAGTACCTCCAAGCCAAGTGTTACCTCTTCAAATATTTTTTGTACCACACCGTTTTCTTGCAGGAAGAAACCGGTCCTCAGCCCTTCATGTCTTTCAACCAGTTGCTGTAAGGTCTTTTCCAACATTGACAAATCTATATTCTCTTCTATCAGGAACGGCAATGTGATATTAAAATCAGTATTATTTTCATGTAGCGTGTGTTGATAATACATTCGCTCCTGCGCCGGTGAGGCTGGATAATATTCTCTGTCAGCTATCCGAATTATATGCTCAACAGTGGTCTCCCCCAACGAAGTGATGAGTGCAGCAAGTTTCTTTACGGAAGCATTCTGAAATATTTCTCCCAATTTTAGCTTTACGCTGAAGCTCTCCTGGATCTCATTTATCAGGTGGAACACTTTTAAGGAATGACCTCCTGCTTCAAAGAAACTCTTATTAATATCTATAGTACCCACATCTATTTTCAATATTGATGCCCAGACGTTCACAAGTTTTGTCTCTGCAGGAGTCATGACCGCTAGCGGAACATCGCCTACAGTGGGTATCTGATACTCCATTAATGCCCTTCTGTCTGTCTTACCATTAGGTAACAATGGTATTGCATCCAGCTGGATAAAGTATGCAGGCATCATATTCCTGGGCAGGATCTTATCTAGATATGCTCGCAGTACTGTGACTTCAACTTTATCATCGCTTACGAAGAAAGCATAAATATGGACCTCTCCTTCCTCATCCTTTTTACTGATAAGTACTACTTCTCTTAATACCGGATATGATAATATGTTTTGTCTGATATCATCCAGATCTATTCGTATTCCCCTGATTTTTATCTGGTTATCTATCCTACCCATTATCTCCAATTCTCCATCGCCATGCCAACGGCCCTGGTCACCAGTTCTATATATCAGATCATCTTCTCTGTTTGCATACGGATTTGTTATAAACAGGCTTGGATCTACCCGTTTATTTTTGAGGTAACCGGCAGTGCGATATGGGGTTCTGATATAGATTTCTCCGACCACGTATTGCGGGCAACTATTCAACTGATCATCCAAGATCATAAACTGTGCTCCCGGTATCGCTTTAACAGGAATAAATCCTCTATCGATATCTTTGTTATTAATTAGAAAATATCCTTTTGCCAACGTCGTCTCCGTAGGACCGTAAATATTAACCAATTGTACAGCATTGCCTACGGTCTCATACCATTCTTTCAGTTCGAACGGAATCGTTTTTTCTCCCGCCAGCAGTATGTACTTCAAATGTTTTAAGTCTGTTTCTGCTACATTCTTATTAAAGAATTTGAAGAAAGTTGGAACACAATGAATCAGATTAATCTGGCTATCTGCAATCCAGTGCATCACTTTCTTACCAGTAAGTAAATGTTCTTCCTCAGGCACATATATACAGGCACCTGCACATAATGGCACCAAGGTATCCCTCATAAATACATCGAATCCAGGGTTCGTGAACTGGCTAATCCTGAAACTACTGTCAATACCAAACGTTGTTATTTCCCAGTTGATAAAATGAGAAAGTCCTTTATTCTTACCTACCACTCCCTTAGGAATACCTGTACTTCCCGAAGTGAAATATATGTAGATATTATCTGACGGATCATAGTTTCTTTCCTGTAGGATACCTGGTACAGCATATCTGTCAATATCGGCGGGACTGAGGAAATTGACGCTATCATCATACAGCTGCCTGTTTCCCTGATCTGTCAATACACAGCTCAGATCTATCTGCGATAACATAGCGGCCAATCTGCCTTCCGGCAATGTCGGTTCCAGCATTACGAATACACCACGTATTCTCAACACGGCCAACATAGCGCAGATCACCCAGCTACGATCTTCAAATGATATACCAACAGCACTACCTTGCGGTAACTGAAGTTTTTCCAGTGCAGCTACAATACTGGTAACTCTATGGTCAATATCAGCATAGGTATACAACTTGTCTTTGTAGTGTAATGCCGGTTTTTCCTTATTGGTGTCAAAGCTCTGTTGCAGTCTCCACTGTACTGTCAGCTCATCTCCCGCCTGCTGAAGCTCTTCCGTGAATACATTATTGCTATTAACACCATACTGCTCATCGAATAATGCTTTAAGCGATGATGTACCTTCAGCGGTAATACGATGTAATAACCATGCAAAATCATTACTTATCTGCGTTACCCTTGTTTCTTCTAACAGAAGACTGTTGTAGCTAAATTGCAGATGAATATCACCTGCTGATGAATATGCTACTATCGTCAAGGGATAGTTGGTATGTTCTTCTATTTTTACTTCCTTAATTTTCAGCTGCCATTTCTCCTTTATTTCTGACCAGTCTATCGGATAATTCTCATATACTAACAGCGAATCGAACCAATCATCGGTTACACCACTGCTTAATTGAATATCACTTAATGGCGTGTATTGATACTCCTGGCTAGCCTGGTGTGCAGACTGCAGTTGCAACAGCCAATCAGTTACACCTATTTCCCAATCTATCTGGCTTCTGAATGGCAGGGTATTGATATAAAGTCCTACACGACTTTCCACATCTGAAAGGTCTGCAGGACGACCTGCTACTGTAACACCAAATACAATATCCTTATTCGCTGTATACCTATGCAGTAACAGGCTCCAGACAGCTTGAAGAATGGTATTGAATGTAATTCCATTATTTCTGGCGTAGGATATTATGTCCCGGGCACCTTTCCCTTCTATTCTAAGCTCCACTTTACCATAGCTTTCACCCCCTCTGTTCCTGGATACCTTTTTATCTATAAATGGTAATAAGGTAGGACCTTCAATTCCGGCAACATATTTATTCCAATATGCTCTTTCATTTCTTCTATCAAGTCTTTCCAGGTATTTTATATAGTCGCCATAATTATCTGTTCTTACGACAGCCCGTACTTCGCTTTTCAGTAAGCTTTCGTATGTAGCCAGCAATTCCATTATAATCAGTGGCATAGACCAGCCATCCAGTAATATATGATGGTGCGTCCAGTATAGTTTGTATGTCCGATCAGTTAATTTCACCAGCCGCAAAAATAGCAGTGGTGCTACTGAAAGATCAAATAAAGGGATCGTAGCCGTCGTCTCTTCACTTTCCACGTACTCAAAGTTCAATGTCACAGTTTTCTGTACACATTGTACAGGTACTTTAAACCGGTCAGCAAAAAAAGAACTCCTTAGTATACTATGGTTCGCAACAATATGTTCCCAACTCTTTCTAAATATTGCCGGGTCTACATTCTCCAGCTCCAGTTCCTGCTTCTCAATGTACAAGTCGGCATCGGCTG
The DNA here is from genome assembly GCF_020386615.1 of Chitinophaga pendula. Taxonomy (NCBI): domain Bacteria; kingdom Pseudomonadati; phylum Bacteroidota; class Chitinophagia; order Chitinophagales; family Chitinophagaceae; genus Chitinophaga; species Chitinophaga pendula. The sequence goes on along the minus strand of NZ_CP077769.1, from coordinate 1,431,288 downwards.
AATCCTTGTATAAGCTATGAAACAATAGCCCTTCCTGGAGGCCCGTTAACCTGTATAACCCTTCTATGGCTTCATATCTCCTTAAGCCCGGGGTCACTTCCTCCTCCATAAAATCATTCAGCTGCCCTACCGTTGCCACTCCTTGTAAACCATAGTCAGAAGGAGTGCCATAGATACCTGCAGCGGCTGTACAATGATCGATTACCTCTTCCAGTACGGAAAGATAAGATGCCATAAAGGCCGCCATGGCCTGATCTTCGAATTGTAACCTATTATAACTCAAACTGAATATCAACTGACCTCCCGATGTAGCGCTATTCAATATTAATGGTGCTGCCATTCTTTGCTCCAACCCAACCATATCCCCTACAGGCCAAGCATCGCTGTCGTACACTCCTTCCCAATATCCCAGATAGTTAAATATTATATCCCAGGGCTGTATCTCCGTTTGTAATGCTGCTTCTTTATTGATATACCTTAACACACCATATCCCATCCCTTTATCCGGCACCGCACGTAATTGTTCTTTTATCTCCGTAATAATGCGCGCTAAATTGAGTTCGGCTTCCCCTTCCGGTAATTCGAGCATTACAGGGTAAAGATTGGTGAACCATCCCACTGTACGACTTATATCCAGGGATGCAACTAAATGCTCACGACCATGTCCCTCCAGTCCGATGTTGACTTTCCTTCTTCCATTATATTTCAATATTGTGACCATCAAGGCTGACAACAGTATGTCATTGACATCCGTATTGTAGCGTTGTCCTGCCTCTTGTAATAGTTGTTGTGTGTATCTTGCCGATAATGATTGTCTCAGTTCCACACCATCTGCTACTTTACCCACTACTTCGCTATTTACATCTACCAAAGGAAGATATCCATTCGTAATGTTTTCCCAGTAAGCAACTTGAGACAAAAGTTGTTCGGACTTACCATAGGCAGTCAATTCCTGGTACCAATCTTTATAGGAAGCAGATTTTGTACCCAATAGCTGTTGTTCCGGTAATACTCCTTTTTCTAGTTGTTGCAACAAGAGACCAATATCTTCCTCAATGATTCTCCAAGAGACGCCATCTATAACAAGGTGATGACCTACCATTAATAATAAATGTTGCTGACAGGAAGGAATACCAGTAAAAAGTATCATCCGGAATACTTCTCCAGTAGTAATATCGAGGCGCTGCTGACATTCATTGGCAGCAGCCTTAATAACATTCCTTACATCTCCAGCAGGAGTATCTTGCAAGTTTATAGCTGACAGCAAATTTTTTTTCGCGTCAACAGGACTATACTCCTGTTTCCAATTGTTTCCAGTATAGCTATACCGGAAACGGAGCGCATCGTGCTGGATGAGCAGCAAGCGCCCTATTGTATGCATATCTTCAACCGATACGGATGGGGGGATGTTTATAAAAATAGCCTGATTGTAGTGGTTAGTAACAGCTGACGGTACCTTTTCTTGCAGATACCAATGCTGTATAGGCAATAATCCGGAAATACCGGATAAGATGCCCTGCTCCGCTGTTATGGTGGTTTGTTCATGCTGATTACTGTTCAGATAGTCTGCTAAATCAGCCGGCCGTTGGTGTTTAAATACTGATTGCGGACTGATGCTGTATCCTTTCCTGTTCATGCGGCTGGCAAACTGGATTACCATTATGGAATCCGCTCCCAGTTTAAACAGGTTATCATATATACCGATGGTGGGTACCTTTAAGATTTCCTGCCAGACATTGATGATAACCGCTTCCAATGCAGACCGTGGTTCCATCTGTTCGTCAGGCAAACTATCATTCCATTCCGGGTCCGGCAATGCTTTTTTGTTAATCTTTCCATTGGTGGTCAAAGGCATTTCTTCCAGCTCTACTATCGTAGCCGGCAACATATAGTCTGCTAGCTGCTCTCTTAAATACCCGAATAACAATTCCTTGCTATAACCAGCAACTGGTACCACATACCCCACCAACTGCTTATGTACGTCTCCCTTGGTAAGTACCACTACCTGTCGAACGAGTGCAGTATTTAATATAGCATGTTCGATCTCACCTAATTCAATTCTATATCCACGTACCTTCACCTGATCATCCATCCGGCCAATGAACTCAATATTGCCATCCGGAAGCCATCTGGCCAGGTCGCCTGTTTTATACATTCGCTGTAGTCCTTGACTGTCAAATGGATCTATTACAAATTTGGATGCAGTCAGTTCGTCTTGATTAAGATAGCCTCTACCAACGCCAATACCGGCTACGCATAGTTCTCCATTAATACCAATGGGACATAACTGTCCATGCTCATTTACAATATAGATCCTGGTATTCTGTACGGGGCTACCAATGGGTACCTGAGATGTATCAAGCGGACCTGTGATGAAATAGTGACAGATATCATCAGAAGCTTCGGTCGGACCGTAGGCATTCACCAGTGTTATACCTTTTTTATCCACCTCAAACCATTTGTTCACCAGCCACGCATGCAATGCTTCTCCTGTAATTAACAGATATTTCAGGTCATTCAACAGCTGCACCTCTGGCACGTCCACTATGGCAGACAAATAAGAGGGTACTACTTCCGCTATTGTTATTGCATCTTGACTAAATAAAGTCAGAAGCCGGGCCGGCTCTAAAATGGCATCCTGCGCATAAATACAAGTACGACCGCCACATAACAATGCCGAAAACATCTGCCAAACAGATATATCGAAAGTATAAGAAGCGGTATATGCTACTTTGCTATCCTTGTCTATCCCAAGGTCATTAATCTTCGCATACAGGTGGTTCAACATACCCCGGTGTTCTATCATTACTCCCTTAGGATTACCTGTTGACCCTGAAGTATAAATAATATAAGCTAATGATGCTGGTGCCGGCTGATCTTCCAATGTAGTTTCAGGGAAAGTATTGAGCAGCTCATTATCTAGGCCCCGCATAGTCAATACCGCATTCAAGTCTTGCACCATGTAATCGATACGATTCTGAGGATAAGTTATATCGATCGGGACGTAAGCAGCCCCAGCCTTCATCACCCCCAAAATGGCAATTATCATATCAGTACCTCTTTCCATCAATAAGGGTACATAGCTTCCCTGCCTCACACCTTTACTACGCAGATAGTGTGCTACACTGTTTGATCTCTCATCAAGTAGTCTGTAGGTAATAGATGTATCCAGAAACTGTAAAGCCACTGCATCCGGGGTTTCCTTAGCCTGTTTAGCAAAAAGGCTGACCACTGTCTGATCTGCCGGATAATCCCTTTTAGTATCATTGAACCCTTTCAACAACTTTATCCGTTCTGTGGGAGGGATGACATCTATATTCTCCATTGATTTTTCAACATCTGAACAAAATTGATCAAAAATGAAGAAAAGTCTTTCAGTCAATAATCTTACATCCTCGCCACTAAAATATTTGGGCCGATAATCAATTCTCAGTTCAAGATCCTGCTTACCGCTATATACCCTCCACCAAAAATGTAATGGATTAGGCTCACTTTCCGTTGAGATATCGTAAAATGCGGCTTGAATATCTTTCATAGAAGCCACCACATCCAGGACGTTATAGCTCACCGCTATATCAAACACCTGACTTCTGTTCTTTGTAAATAGTTTGAGATCCCGGTTAATCTGCGCGATCGGATAATTCAGATGCCTGTAGTCTGCGCGTTGTTTTGCCTTTATCTTATCGAATAGCTCATGTACTGTTATAGAAGGATCTGTTACTGCGCAGCTGAAAGGAAAGATCTGTGCAAAAGTCCCGAAGGCTATTTTCTCCTGCCTGGTCCTACGGTTATGGGACGTCAAGCCGTAAGTGATGTTCTGCCAACCATAGGCATGGTAATACAGTACATTCAATGCGGCCATAGTAAGCTGGGCCAGGTTCACTTTATGGTTGCTCATCAATTCGTTACATCTTCCTAGCAAGGATTTATCCACAGGCACAACTACACTCTCACTTGCTTCTTTCGCATGTGGATAACGAACATCAAAGAATTCATTATTTTCCCTGTCAAACTCTTTCAGCCAATATACCTTGTCTTGTTGGTAGAGTGATTCATCGAAAGAAAGCTCATAGGCTTCTACTGTAGACCTAAAGGTAGTTGTTACAGGAGCCGGAGCGACTCCCTTAAGCAGCGCATTATATCTATCTGAAACAAACTGGCTAAAAATAGCAACCCCTATACCGTCACAGACCAGGTGATGAAATTTAGTTAGCAAGAAATATTTCTTCTCGGATACCTTTATCAATGAAAAATCATAAAGCTCGCCCAGGCTAATATCAAAGCTAACATTCATTCGTTCTTTCAACCATTCATATCCTTTATTCAACGCATCCGCGTCACCGGATAGATCTACCTCTGTGATCGTCACCTCTCCTACCGGCATTAACTTACACCTTCCCTCTCCGTCATCCCCTTGCTCAAATGAAAGTTGAAGTGCATCAAACGCATGCACTCCGGCCCTAATCGCCATTTTTAGATAGGATATATTAATATCACCGGAAAATTCATGATAACCACCGATATTATAGTGCACACTATTAATATCCATTAACTGGTCAAAATAAATAACCCTTTGACTGGGATTAAGCGAGAAATAAATATTTTCCATAAAATTTTACCAACTGGCGGTATAGACGATGACAGGTAGATAGAAAGTTGTTAGGCAAAGCTGTCCGGTATAGAAGTTAAATACTTTCGGCCACTATATCCGGCTTAGGTTGTGCTTCAGTAACCTTACGGCACCATTCAGGGTTATATATAGTATCATAATATCTTTCACCGCGGTCAGGAAATACGGCAATGATATTTACGGGGCCATAGAGATCCTTTTCTGAGAAGTATTTCTTAATCCCTGCAAGCACGGAACCCGAAGAGCCACCAGCAAACAAGGTATGTTTGTTCAACAACTCGTAACAAGCTTCGATAGTGGCAGTTTCACTTACCATTACCACTTCGTCAATCCTGGCATGTTCCAGTATCTGTGGCACCATACTGCTCCCTATACCGGGTATGTATCTCTTCCTGGGAGGATTATTGAAAATAACCGATCCCTCAATATCAACAGCAACAACTTTGGCATCCGGATAGTTTTCCTTTACCTTGCGGGAAACACCCGAGATAGTTCCTCCAGAACTAACGCCCATAAAAACATAGTCTATAGTTTCTGTCTGAAAACACATTTCTTTGCCCAACGAGTGATAATAGGCGGCAGCATTCAACGGGTTTCCATATTGGTTGATCCAATAGGCATCTCCTATTTCTTCTACCAGTTCATTCACTTTTTCCAACCGGGTCAACAGGTACCCGCCGTACTTATCCTGCTGTGTAACTTTCACCATTTCAGCCCCATTTGCTGCAATCAGCATTTCATTCATTGAGGTGATATTGGGGTCAACCACTGCAATGAATCTTAATCCATGGTATCTGCAGTAAGCAGACAAAGCCACTCCGAAGTTGCCAGACGTAGATTCAATGATGGTAGTATTCCTGGTAATCGTACCAGTATGTAGCAGTTTACTAAGGATGTATGAAGCAGCTCTGTCTTTAACGCTTCCGGTTGGGTTATAACCTTCTAATTTCAGTAGGATATTCAGGTTGTTATACCCCTCTATTTTAATATTGACTAAAGGGGTATTACCTACTTTCTCAAGAACATTGGTATGCATAAGCAGAAAGGATTTTCCCGTTACAGGACGTCTTCTACGGGGTGAAACATTGTTTTATTATTGTTGTAAACTTCCAGTTTGCCTTGTTTCATCTTCAACACTTTATCGGCGACGTCGAAGTAATGATCATCATGTGTAATGGCAATCACAATCTTTCCTTTCGCTCTCATATCGGGCAATAGTGTTCTATAGAAGAAATTTCTATATTCGGGATCCTGGTCCGCAGCCCACTCGTCAAACAGGTATATAGGATAATCTTCCAGGTAACATTGCAGAAGGGCTAATCTTTTCACTTGTCCACCAGAAAGTTTGATCGTACTATACTTATTGCCCTCAATCTTCACTTTATCTTCCAGGTGAAGTATCTTCAGATATTTCTTCATCTCTTCCCGTTTCTCTTCTACGTTAATATTATACAACTTCTCAAATAGGAATGCGGGACTGAAAGATGCGGAAAAATGTTCGCTCAGCTGGAAAAAGTAAACCGGTTTATCATTGATATAAAAATGTCCCTCGTCAGCTTCGTATAAACCAGTCAACAATTTGGATAAAGTAGTTTTTCCACTTCCATTACCACCAATAATGAATAATATCTCTCCACTCTTTATCTCCAGGTTTACAGGTCCCACCGTAAAGGGATTGGGTTCATCATTATTTTTGTATCTGAAAATAATACCTTCTGCCCGGATAGTTTCTACTTTTTGAGGCAAATGTCCTTGCTCCGGCACTTCTTCTTCACTAAGATTTGCTGGTATTTCAGACAAGAATTGAGCTATTCTCTTTCTGGATATCTTTAGTTGAATAAACCCCGGGATAGCACCCAGTACATTTTCGATTGGAGCGATTACATATAGCAGGATGATTACAAAGCCCGTTATCTGCTCGACCTGTATTTCCTTAAAGAAAAAGGGTAAGGCAAATACTACAAAACCAAGCAGGACTACCAATAACGATTCCCCAACCAGGAAAACATCTACATATCTTAAATTGGCAATCGTCATATTATCCCGGAATTTCTGCGCTGATGCTGCCAGGTCGCTCTTATACTCAAACTTTTTATTCCGATGCAGACTGATCTCTTTATAGCCATCTATCATCCCATTCACGAATCTCATAAATACGTTCTCAGAATCACGAGACCTTTCAAAGTATTTAGTGGTGCTCTCCGTTACGAAATAGTAAATAACAGCCATGATCGAGAATACAGAAATGATCAGTATAGTAGACCAGAAGGCCAGTAGTGTGAGGTAAACAAAACCTCCTACTATCGTAAAAATGCCACCGAAGAAAACCACTACAGTGTTAGCAGTAGAACTGATCTGAAAGATATCGTTATTCAAAGACGTATACACCCGGCCACGATCTATTGCTTCAAACTTCTGGTAGGAAGTTGCAAATATCTTGTTGACCAATTGCGTGCGGAGCTCATATACCACTTCCATCGAATACTTCGTGAGACTGATCTGAACAAACCGCCTTCCCAATAGGTAGACTGCTATAGCCAATACATAATAATACACCATATGGCTCAGTTCAACGCCTGCTGTAAATGCATTGGAAATAAGGGTGATCACGATGATATTTGCCACCCCGGAGAACATACTCAACACCAGGATCATAGGTAATATCTGCTTAAATTTACTCTTCTGAATAAAGCAGACATTTAAACCATATGCAACGTAACTAAGTCCCAGTAAAGCTCCCATCAAGGATACGGTAGCAATAAAACTAATAGGCGACCAGATGATCATTTTGTTCCAGTCATTGGCTGTCGCTGATGGCAGTAAGTACAAGCCATAGACAAAGGGAACCATGATAACAAGTGCCAACAATAATTTCCCCAGTATCTGAATGGGCCTACCTTTAAGGGTCCTGGCGCCGCATTTTATGTCATATAATATGCTACCTATGAAGAATAATATACCGGCAACGAAAAGTCCGACAACAATACTGATCATGGAATAGAAGCCATCACTGTCCTCTTCCGTATGTACTCCACCTTCCAGACTTCCTCCGGAAAGATAATTCAGGTATCGCTCACCGACAGCTGCGGTATATTTACTATTTGAGTTTGCGAGTACGATCACACCATTTTTCCGGCCAGGAGAGAAGGCGATGTATGCACCAGATGATGGTCCGGTATAACTAGCGGATCTCTTTTCACCATCAGCTTGCAAAGTAATATCCCATCCCATCGCACCTGTGGTGCTATTATTCGTATTAGCGTAAGCGGTCCCTCCTTGTACACCTTTTATTCCATCAAAAGGACTCTTGCTGTAGTGTCTCATCTGAAACAACACCCATTTCCCGAGATCATCCGCTGTAGTAAATAATGCTGGCACCACATTTTCACCATTGAATGCCGGAGCATGATAGGGTCTGGGGCTAAAGAATCCTATTTTGTGCTCTCCTGCTACCTGTCCTTTCCCGGGGTCACCGACCGTTGTATTATTCATTGCTAAGTCAGCAAAGATTTTTTCTCTCAGGTTGGTGGCGTATGATTTCCCTGTTACCTTTTCGATGACCAGTATCAGCAAATCGTAATTAAACTTTGCCGGTTTATAAACAGTTCCGGGAGGGTTATCCAACGTCACTCCTGCCGCATCCTTTATCAACTCTTCCGGAGTTACCGTACGATCTATTTCGGGTGCAGGCAGTAATACTTTGGGAGATATACCACTAGTGTGATACAATAGTTGTTCAAGTGTTATATCTACCCGACGCTCTTTATAGGTTATCTGAAACCAAGGCAGATAATCTGAAATCTTCTTTTTCAGGTCTAGGGTACCCGCATTCGCAAGTTTATCAACCAGAAAACCTACAAATGGGCCACTGGCAGCATCTGTCTGAAAAATCGTCTCTCCTGATACAGGTACCTGACTATTTATGTCAATAACACCCATATGCTTAGTGACCGTATTGCTGTCTTTGATCAATACCAAGGTCAAACCGGGGATCTTTCCCTGTCGCATCAGTTTATGAATATCCTTCGTAAGTCGTTCTGAGTTGAAATCACTCAACTGAGGTACTTGCGCCCATGAGCACATCGACTTTAAAAGAAATATGACGATGAACAGGCATCTAATAATATTCGCCATAAAATAATATCGGGATTCTCTCAGAGCGAGAAATTAAGTGTCTAAAGTTGTGCATAGCTACCGCTACAGCGAGCGAATGATAGCAGCTGGGATAAACATATGTCTTTAATATCAGTGATAGCTGGTCCAGAACAGCTATCCTCTTTTGTTAACAAACTGACATAACCGTTAACAATAATCAAATTAACCCTTAAAAAATGATATACTGAATAGTGCTAACTGCATTTATAATGCGGTTTTTACGAAAGCTATCCCCATTCATTCATAACAATCTATCGGATCATGAATGAGTCTCTTCCGGCAGCTACAATACCTTTGTTGATAGCGTATTTTAACATACCTACCGTAGAACCTACTTTTAATTTAACCTTCAGATCTTGCCTGATTTTCTCTATAGACCTGACACCCAGGAATAATTGTTCTCCAATTTCCTTATTACTCTTTTCTTCCCATATCAATTGCAACACTCTCTTTTCCCGTTCGCTCAATGGCACATCCAATCCGTTGATCCCGCTCCGGAGATGATGTTGTTTCCCCCAATACAAAGCTTCTGTAAACAACCTGTTGCGATAGATCCGGCCTTCAGAAACGGTCATAATTGCTTTGATTAATTCTTCCGGCTCTTCTGTTTTCGTCACATAGCCATGAATACCAGCCTCCATCATTTCATTAATCAACTCGAGATCAGCGACCATAGATAGTATAAGTATACGTACTTGAGGAAATTCTCTTCTGATCATCTTAACCAATTCGATACCTCCTAAAGTGGTGAGGTTTACATCTGTCAGCAAGATATCAACATCCGCATCCTTTAATTTCACCCGTAGGTCGAGTAAGTCAGGTGCCTGCGCCACAATACGGATCATGGTATGCTCCAATAAGTAATTTTTCAGCATCTTTCTGAATAACGTCTGATTGTCCAGGATAGCAAGATTAATCTTTGGGTGTGGCATAAGATTGTTGATTTTTTGGATCAGGATCGGTTGCCAGGATATATCATCCAGGTCAAACCGGACCCTGCACCGGTTTATTCAGATAGCTCTATCATTATGATATCAGTATACGTTTCATGATCTTACTTAAGATCGGAAGATGTTCTGTATTTAATATTTCTGTATGTATTGCATTAATATCGAAAGAAGAAAACAGTCCATTTGAGTATTCTTTCCACGTTGACATATTCGTTTTGATCAAAGGATTATTTCCCTGTATAGCGAAGATATCTGCATTCACCATACCTGTAATAGTATGACTGGCGTGTACATCTGAGTTGTGTTTATACATTGCTTCCAGATGTCTGGTTTCTTCTACGGTAAATGTCTGATTCAGCCATGACAACTCCGACAGGAATCCTTCCTGCATCACATCCGATTTATTTAAATAGACGCGGCCTTCTTCAGGAATCTCTACATTTTTATCCATAAGTATCAAGGTCACCGTATATCCATTCGCTTCCAGTAATTTGGTCATCTCAAAGCTAATCCAAGCTCCTATTGAATAGCCAAGCAGGAAAAGTGGTTTTTCTTTTACCTGTATATTCATTATTTCCGAGGCGAGAAGCTGTGCAATACCAGGTAAGTTCTGTGGAAAATCCTGTTCCATAAAGAAACCCGGATAGAAAAGTCCGAAGCTATTCGCCTGATGTTGTATTGCATTTGCCAATGGTAAATAAGCAGTAGCCGATCCCAGGATGGCAGGTACGCAGAATAAAGAGGGCAGATCGGCATCACCGTCTGACAATTTTACTAATAGTTTTACATCCGCTCGGTTTTTCTCTTTTAATCTTCCATCAATGAGATGGCCCAACGACCTAATATTGGGATAGGTAAAGACATCCCGGAAACTGATAGCCGCATCTAAGTCCTGGTAAGTTGCATTGATCAGTTGCATTACTTTGATAGAATGTCCTCCCAGCTCAAAAAAGTTGTCGTTTACTCCTACTTGTATCCCTTTACCAAAAATACGTTGCCATATCTCAGTTAAAATCTTTTCGGTTCTGGTAGCGGGCAGGTCATTCGGATCCAATCTTTTAGTTATCAAGGCGGGTACGGGCAAGCTTTTCCGATCGATCTTTCCACTTGTAGTCAGTTCGAATGCTGTTATCTTTTCCAGATAAAAAGGTATCATATAATAAGGTAACCGCTGCGCCAGGAGATGCTTCATAGACTCCTCACTAATTTCACCTGTGTACCAACCAGCTAAATAGGCGCTCCCATTTTCATCTTTATGTGCTACCACCACTGCCTGAGAAACCTGTTCGACCTGCATCATATTCTTTTCTATCTCCTCCAGCTCAATCCTGAAACCCCGTATTTTCACCTGATTGTCCTGTCTGCCGACAAATACCAATTGCCCTTCGCCATTCCAATACCCCCAATCTCCTGTCCTATACATTTTTTGGCCGGGGTACCAGGGATCTGCAATAAATTTTTCCTGTGTGCGAATATGATCATTCAGGTATCCGATCGCGACACCATCCCCACCTATATAGATCTCTCCTTTACAGCCATAGGGCATTAATTGTTGACGCGAATCCAGTATATAGATACGGGTATTAGCGATGGGTTTACCTATGGGAATAGGCGCATCTTTCTCTTCCACTTCCGTAAATGAGGCTACTACCGTTGCTTCTGTAGGTCCATAGCAATTATAGAGCTTCCAGTTTCCGCTTCCAACCTTTTTCAACTGCTCACCCCCTGTAAATATGGTAAGTCCGTCTCCGAAGACCTGCTGATCTGCAAGGAGTTCGTATGCTGCGGTGGGAAGGAACATGTGCGATATCTTATGTTCCCGCAAGAAGTCTCTCATCAGATCTTCGCGTTGCTGCACCTCAAGTGGTAGTACATACAAACCAGCGCCTTTCAACAGGTATGGCCATATTTCCCATATACTGGCATCGAAGCCGGTCCCAGCATACACCGTCGCTCTACTCTCACCTATAATCCCGAACTCCTGCTGATGCCAGGCACATAAATTCATAAGTGACTGATGCGCTACTTTTACTCCTTTGGGCTGACCACTTGAGCCTGAGGTGAATATCACATAGGCAGCCTCTTTCAAACGATTCGCTGCTGGCAAATTCTCCTCATTCGTAGATGTATTTTGCAATATCTCGCTTATATTCAATGTAATTGCTCCTTCTGCCAGCGTTCCTTTCCAACCATTGACGAGCATACATCTGGCCCCGGATTGCACCAGGATGTCATTGATCCGGCTATCCGGATTAGCCGGGTCCACCGGTAGGAAGACCATTCCTGCTTTTAAGACTGACAGCACTGCCGCAATAAACTCAAAAGACCGTTCTATACAAACGACAACCATTTCCTGCTCACCGTTCACTGATTTGTCTTTTAAATACCAGGCAATTTTATTCGCAGCCCTGTTTAACTGATCGTATGTATAATGATGTCCGTTTGCATACACCGCAATATTACCAGGTGTTGCTTGTGTCTGTATTTCAAACCAGGTACTTACAGCTTCATAAGTATTATATGGCAGTAAATTTCCCTTTGCCACTTGTGACAACCGGCTTTGTTCTTCCTCTCCAATAAGGGGAAGGCTCCCTATTGGCTCTTCCGGAGCAGATAAGATCCGAGTCGTCAATTCTATATAATGACGCAATAGCGCAGTGATCCGCTCCTCGCTATATAACGCTGAGTTATAGATGATACTGAGTGCCAGCCCTTTGCTATTCTCATAAAAGCTAAAATTGAGATCAAATTTGCTGGTGTTCTTACCGAATCTTATGATCCTTAATTCTTCATTTCCTTCATTTTCTTCAAATGGAACATCATTTTCTTCGTGTGTCTGTATATCTACAATAATATCGAAGAGTGGATTTTTATCAGCGGCCCATTCTTTTCCAAGTGCCTCCACCAATGCATCGAACGGGTAATCCTGGTATTGAAAAGCTCCTAATATAGTCTCTTTTACTTTCCCCAGAATCTCCAGGAAGCCAGCTGTGTCGGCCTGAAATGCTGTTCTAAGTACAAGTGTGTTAACATAAAGCCCTATCTTATCTTCCAATTCCAGCTTATCCCGGCCGTTTCCTACCGTACCCAATAGTATATCAGACTGTTCGGTGTAGCGATAAAGGAGCACCTTCAGAATGCTTACTAACCCCATAAACAACGTTGCTCCGTTGTTACGGCAAAGAACACTTAGTTTCTCTCTCAGGTATGCAGGAAATATGGCAATCAGCGACTCTCCATCAAATGTCCTGATACCTGTTCTTAACTTATCCTGCGGAAATTCTGATACCGGCAACTCGCCGGTAAGCTGGGATAGCCAATAATCCCTGGCGGCATCCAGCTGCCTACTTTTCATCTTTTCCTGTTGCCAGCGGGCAAAATCCCTATACTGGAATGATAGTGGTGGAATTACCGGTTCCTTTCCTTTACTAAAGGCTTCATAGAAAGACAATAACTCTCGCTTAAATATGTCCATAGACCAACCATCGATCAGGATGTGATGTACGACTACGATTAGTAAATCTCCCTGGTTAGTAGTACGTAACAAAGTACATCTCAGCAGTGGACCGGAGGAAAGGTCCTGATCTATTGCAGATCTTTGCCTGATCTTTTCACCTAACTCATCAATTGTAAGATTCTCCTGCCGCAGATCAACGATCGTTAACCAATCTGTAAAATCACTCCAGTTATGCACCCTTTGTTTAGGTTGTCCCTGTATTAATTGTATAGTAGTACGAAGTATTTCGTGGCGGTTTACTAGGAATTCTAATGCCTGCTGCAAGGCAGCCACTTCGACATTTTCCAGCCCGTATACACTTGTAACATTGTAGACATGCCCGGTTTTACCAAATTGGTCTACCAACCATAACCGGCGTTGGGTAAGGGAAACATCATAATACTCAGCTGCTGCAGTTTTGGTAATTGCTTTATCCTTTTGTGTTCCTTTTCGTTTATCGATTTCAGCTGCCAATGTCGCTACGGTTGGATAACTAAAAATATCCTTGAGCATCAGCTCGACTTCCAGCCCTTTATAAACACGTGTAATTACCTGCATAGCTTTCAGCGAGTGGCCTCCTATTTCCAGGAAGTTATCCTCGACACCCACCTGTTTTTTACCCAACACCTCTTTCCATATATCTGCTAATGCTATTTCTGTATCGGATACTGGTAACAATATCGACGATTCGGGAATTATTTCTTCCGGCATATCCTCATCCGGCAGCTTCCGGCGATCCACCTTACCATTTGCATTCAATGGCAGCCTATCCATATATACAAACCGGGAGGGGATCATGTAGTCCGGCAGCTTTTCCTTCAATCTTGCTTTCAATTCACTTTCCTTTATCAGATTGCCGGAATAATAAGCAACCAGGAAGTCACCTATTATTTTGTTTTTGCAAACTTTCACACAACACTCGGCCACTCCCTCCTGGGCGGCTATATTAAATTCGATCTCTCCCAATTCTATCCGGAAACCTCGTAATTTTATCTGATTATCCTTCCGACCGATGAACATGACCCGTCCATCTTCCCTCCTATATCCCTGGTCTCCTGTCAGTAACAACCGCTCTCCGTCTATGTATGGATGTGCTATAAATCTCTCCCCAGTTCTTTGTTCATCGTACAGATATCCTTTGGCAACCCCATCTCCACTGATTGCAATTTCACCAGCCACGCCCAACGGCATCAACTGGCGCCGACTGTCCAGGATCAGGATCCCTGTATTATGTACAGGTTTGCCGATAGAGGGCACGTCTTCTTCCGGCAGTACTACCTCATAAGTAGAATCTACGGTAGTTTCAGTAAGTCCATACACATTGATCAACCTGCTTCCTTTCGGGAATACGGTGTAATATCTTTGTACCAATCCTTTCTTTAGCGCTTCTCCACCAATCAGCGTGGTCAAGACGGGCAGTTCTCCCTTTATTGCTGCCAATGCCTCTAGTACTACTTCCAGGTATCCGGGTGTACAGTCCAGTACGGCTACTTGCTGTGTGACTATGCTGCGTGCATAGGCATGAGGATCTTTCCTTTCTTCATCAGAGATAATTATCAGTTTACTTCCATAAATCAAAGGAGGGAATAGTTGCTGCACAGAAGCGTCAAAGCTAATAGGTGCTGTGAGCATACAGTTCCGCGGCTGTCCGTCTGCATATATCAACTCTTTCAGCCATTCACTGAAGTTAATCACGGATCGATGTGTGATCATTACTCCCTTTGGCAAACCTGTAGAGCCAGATGTATAAATTACGTAAGCCAGGTCCTCAGCACTTGACAGATGCGATGCCGGCGCCGGTTCAAGTTCATTCAGCAGGGTTATCAGATCTGTGTTAATACTTATCTGGCTGGCAGTTGCACTGGCTGGCCAACGCGCTGGCTTATCCGTAAGTACTCTTTCGATTTTCGCATTCTCCAGCATGTATTTTATCCTATCCTCCGGGTACTCCGGATCAATCGGCAAATAGGCTGCGCCACATTTTAATATCCCGAGAATGCTAATCATCATCCAAGGTGATCGTGCCTGCATAATGCCGACAATAGCTCCTGGTATCACCTCTTCCTTTGTGATAAGATAGGTTGCCAGCCGCCCCGTAATATCATCCAGTTGCTTATAGGTATAGGTCTTTTCTCCCATCTGCAAAGCGATGCGATCGGGATTCTTCCTTACCTGTTGCTGAAAGAGACCTATGATGGTTGCTTCTTTGTCAAAAGGATACGATGTGTTGTTCAGTCCATCAATCAGAAGATGCTTCTCTGTAAGTTCCAGGTACGGTACTACTGCCACAGGCATATCTGGTGCTTGTACCAAAGCATTTGCCAGGTTAATAAAATGCCTGGTGAACCGATTCATCCAAGCGGCAGGATATATAGTACTGTTATATTCTATGGCGAGTGTCAATCCTTCTTTAGATTCCGTAAACACAAAACTCATATCCTGTTTGCTAATTCCTCCTTCCTGTATATCAATGTGTCCTTCTTTGGTATCATTTGCAATGATCCTATCCCGGGTCATAGGTTCCTGTACAATATAGTTCACCATTATATCAAATACCGGATTCCTGCTCATGTCCCTTACACCTCCCAGCTCGTTCACCAACAGGTCAAATGGATATTCCTGATGAGTTTGGGCATTAAAGACGATATCTTTTACCTGCTCTAATATTTCTACAAAGCTGTTATTGGCAAGTATGCGGGAGCGTAACGCGAGTGTGTTTACATAAAATCCTATCTGATTTTCCAGATCCAATTGGTTTCTTCCGGCGACTACTATACCAAGCACCTGGTCTTCTTGTTCAGAATAGCGATACAATAGTATTTTGATAATGCTCATTACGCCTATGAATAGGGAAGCTTTCCGTTGCTGACAGAATGTAAAAAGGTTTAAGCGGAGTTCTTCCGGCAACAGCACATGCACTGAGGAACCCTCATAGTTTCTTTTGAGAGGTCTGGTCACTTCGGCACATAACTGTAAAGAGGGAAGTGTACCCGCGAGATGTTCGAGCCAATAAGTACGGCTTTTATTCAATTCTCCGCTTTCTATCCGTTTCTTTTGACCTACGGCATGGTCCTTATACTGCATCGGAAGTGGGGGGATGTTTACATCCCCAGTTGCCGAGATCATTTCATAAAACGTATTAAATTCTTCTTCCATCAGCTGCATAGAATAACCATCACATATAATATGATGCAGGGTTACCAGGAAGAGATACTCAGTATTTGTGATCCTCAGTAATTTTGCCCTTACGAGTGGTCCACGTGCCAGGTCAAACGGCGCCTGGGCCATTTCCGTTGTAATTCTTTCTACTACTTCTTTAACGTCAATGCATGTACGTAAATCTTCATATACTAACCAAGGTGCAAAGTCTTCTACCGGATGAATAAATTGTCTGGGCTCTCCTTCTACCTGTTCGATCGTCGTTCTGAATGATTCATGCCGGTGTACCAATGCCATAAATGCCATTTCCAATACATGCTCATCAATATTTTCCATCCTGTAGCTAAAGGGCATATGATATACATATCCCATATCTTCGAACTGTTCCTGCAACCATAAACGACGTTGAGCATAGGAGACGTCATACATCTGCAATCCTTTTGCCAGTCCGGCTATGCGCACCGGCATTATTTCATTTACGACGGTATTCATTCTGATATTTATACTATTAATAAATGTATGGGGATATTATCCTGATCCTGTCAGGGTTAAAAAGTTGATAGTTCTTAACTGCAAGCTGGTAATGACATAACAGTATCGGTCAATAGATTGGCGGCATCAGCAGATATAAGGATACATCTGTTCATTAACCTTACTCTTACTAGGTATTTATCTTTACTATTGTAATTGATTACTTCGCAAGCAAGGCCAGCTAATGGACCTTCCTTTATAACGAGCTGCTCGCCCGGCAGAAACTGTTCTGTGGATACTTCCAGCTGTTCGCCACTGGCGACAGTCAGGCGAATATTTTCAACCACCTGGTCCTGTACACGGGCGATGTCCCTTCCAATTTTCACATAGTTCAATACACCATCCAAATCTAGTCCGCTATAATATTGCTGCATCTCTTCCAGATATATGAAGAGATAAGAGGGGAATAAGGGCGTGTCAATGATTTTGCACTTGTTGCCAATTGCCCGAAGCGATCTTATCAATGGGAGATAGCAACGGATTTGCAATTCATTCAGGTTCGCTGCAACTTTTTTTTCGTGGGAAGGTCTGGTATATAAAACATACCACCCTGGGGAAAATCGCGCCATATTCTAAACGATTATAGGATAAACAAAAGATAGCGACCGCTGTAGCTTCAGTCAGCAATTTTATTAGGTGACAGTAATTATGGTCAACACTGATGGGTATGAAACAACGTTGGGTTAACCCAATAGTGTCTTCATGTACCAGCTTTATACATAACGATGATTCAAAACATAGCTACCGCTACGGGCTGCAAAAAAGTACAGCCTCAACGGATAGTATTTTAGAAAAAAGCAATCTCACTATGACAAACTTCTCAACGTTATTGGAATCTTTGATCAGGGGCAACGGCCCTGAACGACTCTAAATTTAAAGCCATACTCTCCTTTGTACAGGATTTTCTGATAAATAGTGCTCTATTAATTCTGATAAATATATAGTTCTAATAATTATATGGCATAGCTATCCAATACTGTTGGATTTGGAATTTATAATTTTGTGCTAAAAAATTCACCTTTCAGATTTTACAATTTGTACTATATATTATCCCCGTAAAATCTGGTAAAATATCTCATAAACATTAATAGGAACAGTTCTTTCCACCCCCTATCCTTGTTAAACTATACGCTATAGCTGGATATGGTGATTAACATAAGTCATAGATTAAATTTTTAGTCGAATAACAATTAATTTAATTATGGCAAGGAATTAATTTTGGCTTCGGTTTATTTGTTTCAGTGTGATAGGGATTAATATAACAAAAAAAATTTGCTTACGACAGCAATATTACTTTGCTTTTGTAGAACTCACAAATTAACGGGTTACGCGGGTAATCATTCATTTGTCTCATTTGCTTGTTCTTTTGGGTATATCTCTAAGTCTAGCACTGAAGGTGATACAAATATGAAGTTAATTTCTTAAAAAGTCAATACCTCGATAAAAAAATGCGATGTCATCTCAGTTAAGTTTGTTTAAACTCATTCAATGGCAGGCGTCAAAAACTAGCTAAGACATTCGGAAACATGTCATGACCCAACTCATCTTTTGAAAACGCAATAGCTTTCGTTGCATCACCAGATAAATGACTTCCAATAAGGGAATTAACTTTTCCTTAATATCCGGATGTTACATTTGTGTTTCGTATATCATGAATCAACTTCCCGACAACGAATTACTGATATTACTTAAGAGCGATGATAATCGCGCGTATGAGGAATTATTCCATCGTTACTGGAAGGAGACATTTACGCTCGCTCATCGCAAATGTGGGAATGAGCAAGAGGCACTTGATATCGTTCAGAATATATTTTTCCAATTATGGGAAAACCGTAAGCACTTATCTATTACCGGGTCATTTGCAGCATGGCTGTATACTGTAGTAAAATATAAAGTTATCGACTGGTACCGCAGCACACAAACAAGAGAAGTACAAAAAAAAGCCTTATATCAGCAACTTGTTGCGCAATCAGCTGCAGTTGTCAAAGAAAATACCATTATTCATTACCGTGAACTTAGCAGTGACTGGGAAACGGCCGTCAATAATCTTCCCGAGCGTATGAGAGAAGTATACCTCATGCGTTATCAGGTACATCTTTCCATTGGTGACATCGCTCAACAATTATCCCTAACTCCTCAAAGTGTAAAAAATCATTTACAGAAAGCCAAAGTACGCTTACGCAAAATGCTTTCACACCACCTACCCATTTTTTAGCATCCACTTTCGATAACAATTTGGTAATATACCGACAGGGGTACTTTCGTCCGTCTTATACGAGATATAAGTAGTATGAGCGAACAGCAATTTGTCAACGAACTGTTACACAGGTACCTAACGGGAGAATGCACACCAGCGGAACAGCAAATCATTCAACAATGGTATGATCAACTGGATCTTACTGCACATGATCCACAGGTGCAAAACAAGGACCTTACGGAAACGGCCTTCCAGCGATTGCGTAACCAACTGCCTTCATTACCGAAGGATGCAACTGCCAAACGACTACCGATAATTCGACGCAGGTATATCCGTTGGATTGCCGCAGCTGTAATTATTGGCTTATCCGTCGTTTATCTATTGCCGCACCTTCAGACCAGCAAAAAAGCTGCGCCAACAACCATATCTATCGTTAATACTGACAGCCGGCAACTAAAACACATTCAACTTCCTGATGGCTCCTCGGTGTGGTTAAACAGGCTTTCCAGGTTGGAATGGGCAACGAGTACAGATGACACGGTACGACTGGTCAAATTATCCGGTGAGGCATTGTTCAATATCAAGCCTTACGCAGATAAACCATTTGTTGTTCAGGCAGGCCCTACCCGTACACTTGTGCTCGGTACTGAATTTAATGTTGAAGCATATACAGGAGAGCAGGAAATTAAGGTGGCATTATTAAGTGGTAAGGTGCAGTTATCAACAGCAGGAGATATATCCCAGACCATTTTACAGCCAGGGAAACTAGCTACCTGGTCGGTGAAAAATAAATCTTATAAGATAAGTACACTTCCTGATGACGTAAGCACATGGACTAAAGGATATACTGTATTTAACGAAGTGCCTTTGACATCTGCCATCAACCGATTGGCGAAACGATATAATTGGAAAGTCGTATGGCATCGTAAGAACAAGCCCGATATTCCGGTTTCTGCGATTTTCAGTAAGGAAACACCTACGCAAATGCTGCAAGGGATAGCATTTACCTATCATCTTACACTTACTATACAAGGGGACACTGTCTTTATTAAATAAAAAAGGAGCTGCGGGAACAGCTCCAGGGAAAAAAGTCAAAAAAATGCAGATCAAAAGTAAAAAGATTTGGGATCAATCCCAAAAAAGGCGGAGCCATGCCTTATTCAGACAAGCCTTGACCATATGTTTTTGTTGGTTGATGTTGATTTCAACAGCGGGAATCGCTCAGTCATACAACCTTTCCGAAAAGGTCACCTTATCCGTTACACATACCAACATTGCTGATGTATTGGAAGTACTCGACAAACAAACCAACTTTTCATTTACCTATTCCAAAACCACATTAAGAAAGATTGCCGTAGGGAATATCAGCTGGCAATATTTATCCCTTCAGCAGGCGCTGGAAGAATTAAAAAACAGGTATCAACTCAATTATTTGCCAATTGGAGGCACCATTTCTTTCAGTATTGCTGAAAAGCAAACGCTCCCGGTGCATTCTGAAACAAAAGGAGGCACCATCAAGGGACGCATCGTCGATTTTGAAACCTCCCAACCGCTACCAGGTGCGTCCGTTCAGTTGGAAGGCACCGTCAAGGGTACTGTTACTGATACAAGGGGATATTATGAGTTCAGGGATCTCCCTATAGGAAAGTATAACTTACTGATCTCTTATATTGGCTATCTGCGTAATAGTATTCTTGCAATGGCTGAAGAAGGCAAGAGTAATACTTATGATATAAAAATGACAGCAGGTAAGTCTCTTGATGCCGTAATCATCAAAGCGGGATCCAGAAGAGTATCGCCTGTGACCTTCTCTACTGACCGAGAGATCATTAGCGAAATACGTGGTGCAAATGCGGTGGTATCTGGTATTTCAAACGAGCAGATCAATAAGATGGCAGATCGGAATGCAGCTGAAATTGTAAAACGTATCCCAGGTATTACTGTTGCAGATGATCGCTTTATCGTAATACGGGGAATGAATCCCCGCTATAATCAAACCTACTTGAATGGTGCATTGGCTCCGAGTACGGAGTTATATACACATGCCTTTGCACTGGATTTGTTACCCACTCCGATCATAGATCGCATTCTCATCTTTAAGTCACCTACGCCAGATGTTTACGGAGATGTCACCGGAGGCTCAGTAAAAATATTTACAAAAAATGCCCAGCCTGTCAGACATTTTGATATCGGTATACAAACAGGTATAAGAACGGGGACTACATTCAAAGAAGGGAATACTTATCAGGGAGGACACCTGGACTGGTTAGGATTTGATGACGGTACACGAACCGCTCCCTCGCGCCTACTCCCAGGATTTGCAGCCAACTATGGGAAAGCCCCTGTCGCCCAAGTAAAGATGCTGCAGGCCTTCTCTCCGGACATTCAAAACGGCCGAAAAATGATGAGTCCTGATATCCAGGGGTTCATTAACTATTTCGACAACGTTAGGGTAAGTGCTCATGCTCGCCTGTACAACTTTACAATGGTTAATTACACCCGTGAAAATCGTATTCAGCAAGTATACCGTCAGACCGGCAATCTTTATTCTATGAGTTTTGCTGGTATGACGCAAGATGCCAACAGGATCACACATGCGGATCAGTCTATGGAAAAGGGACGGTTGAATATTATGGAGAATTTGTTACTCAAGCTGAATGAACATCATTCTATTGAGTTAAAAAATTTCTTCCTCAATGAAGGGAATAAAAATACATCCGTCTCCATTTCACAGTATAACCAGCTCCCAAAACAGGATAGCGCCCAACAGATACGCAGCAAAGATATATTGGAAAATTTTGAACAGCGAACATTGTATTCCGGGAACCTGAGAGGTATACACCAGGTGGGTACAAACCGCCGGCACCATGTAGCATGGAACCTCGGATACAATTATTACAGACAGCTTATCCCCGATCAGCGTAATATCCGATTCTTTGGACAGAACGGATTTTTTAATGCTGCAGGCAGTAATATGACCTCTTACCGTGATGTATTCTTAGGAATGATGAATCGCAGTTTTATTACCAACAATGAAAAAAACTATCAGGGAGCACTTGATTATACCTACACTATTACTCCTCTTCTAAAGATCAAAGCAGGCGCTTATGGTCTATTTAAGAACAGGGAAGTAGAGCGCAGGTTCTTTCAAGTAAACCGAGCAGGACTCGATGGTGTAAATCTTGCCGGATTCGAATTTGCGCCTCCCGGCATCCATGATAACTACGGATGGAGCGATCCTAACCTGATACAGTTTAAGGAAGAAGAGATGAACAGAGTATGGTCTGCCGGCTACTTCCCTGCAAACGGGAAGGGGCTTGCGATTTACAATGATAGCCAACCAACAGATAGTTATGTTGCGGATGAGCGCAACCTTGCTTTTTATGCTATGGGTGATTGGCAGCTGTTGAACAAGCGCCTGAACATTATTGGAGGACTACGTGTTGAACATGACCGGCAACGCCTGTCTGTCGCTATCGTACAAAACGGCGCCTTTATTCCATTGTTGTTGGAAAAGCCATTAAATGTATGGTTACCCTCTGTCAATGCGACGTATTCTTTCGCTGATTCGACCATGCTTTTCAGAGCCGGATATGGAAAAACAGTGAACCGCCCTGAGTTCCGCGAAATTTCACCTTTCTCCGATTACGACTTTCTTAATGATCTGACAATACGTGGGAATCCCAATTTGCTTACAGCACGAATTGACAACTATGATCTGCGGTGGGAATGGTATCCCAAAGCACATCCGGGAGAGATCATCAACGCAGGTGTATTTTATAAATATCTGACACATCCTATTGAGCAAATACGGGATGACCAATCTGGAGCAGTATCATTTCTGCCCACTAATATTAGTTACTGGAATGCGGATAAAGCTGTGGTTTATGGTATAGAGGCAGAAGTACGTAAAAGTCTGTCCTTTATCCCGGGTAACGTCTTTCGTAACCTATCCATTATGCTCAATGGTGCATTGATCAGAAGTCGGGCATCCAAAGCTCCAGTAGGCGACAGTGCCCAACAAGGTTTCTATAGTGCATTTAAAAACAGGCAGCTACAGGGGCAGGCCCCATATGTTCTTAACACAGGACTTTTTTATGAAAATCCCGGATGGGGGTTAAAATTTTCACTGACTTATAATATTTCAGGTCCAACGATCAATGCAGTATCCAAAGTGTCTACTAAGGAAGGTCATGGTGACGCGGAGACCGGGCCTAATGGTAATCCAACTGCCCAAGCCTTTATCCGTCCCAATTTATTGGAATTGCCCAGGCACCAGTTAGACCTTTCTATCAGCCAAAGGCTGTTTAAGTCTATGAATGTAAGACTCAATATTCAAAATTTATTAGATCAGGCGGTACGAATAGTAGAAGATCAGGACTATGACAACAAGTATACTGCCGAAAAGAATACCGGCTATATGCCTGGCGCTTATCCTGGTGTCAGCGGGCCACTTTATAAAGGAGATAATATCTTCAGGCGCTTCAATACTGGCCGATATATGGCACTTTCATTCACCTACGCTTTTTAACAAAATATCATGAACCGGTTATTATATCTATTACTTTTCGCCATTTTCTGCATAACTGCCTGTCGAAAGGTAGAGAAGAACTATGACTTTCTCCAATCTGTTTATTCTGTAATTACTTCTGCCGTTTTATACAAGGAGGATGGATCCTTTCTAATTTATGGATACAATGGTACCGACAAAGCCTTTGTTCCCGGCGACACCCTCACTATCGCGGGGATACTTGGCGGTCCGAACGGAAAACGTGTTGTAAAGATAGGAGACAGCATCGTACCCGTATTCGGTCAACAACACCTACGGTTAAGAAATACCAGCACAAAAGATACCTTATGGACGAATATTGACTACATGAAAGTAAAAATTACTAAGGGACTTCAAACGGGGAACAATGTGCCGGTGATAATTAATGTAAATGGTATAGATATCAGCGCTCCAGGCATCCGGATCCAACAGTTCTCCGACATACCAGGAGCTACAGATACCACCCTCATAGTAGATAAAGTAGGTGAATGGTTCCCGGCGGACATCGATAGTTACGCCGGTGCGCCATTATGGATAGATGGTACTGTCACCAATGCCGGCAATGTATGGTTCTATAACCAGCAGGGGGGTATATTCAAAATGAGTCGTAGTGTTACACAAAAGTTCCTGCCTAAAGGTGCTCGTATCACACCAGTCAACGGTAGCCCATTTACAATACAAGGTATCGTAGGTTTTACCATTGACCTGGATGAAACGCTGATCTACTTTTCTGCTTCAACAACGGAAGACTCTCCTGATAATAAACTGTATTATATTACCCGACTTTGTAAAATGGATCCCATTTCGGGGGCGATAGCAGTATTGAACCGGTCGACCTATATGAAAACCGCTGCGCAATACCCAAGGGATAAGGACCTGAAAACACCCTTATATAATCCGTCGGTCAACTATTTACCAGCGGAAGGGAACTTGAGTACGGTCAAACTGACGCTGGGAAAAATGGCCATATTACCGGACGGAAGCCTGATAGGTACTAATCTAAGTTATCTAACCAGGATAACGCCTAAAAGCCCTTTGGCAGATGATCCCAGGTTTCCCATGTTTAAAAAACCTGAATACTATGCAGCAAGAGATTCCCTCCTGGCAATGTATTGGTATCAGGATGGTAATATTTCCAGTGGTACGAACAATTTTGTCCGCATCCGCAACGGAGTACTGAAATCACTGGCCAGACCCAATCCGGACATACCTGTACCTGGTCCCGCTATATTCTATTATACTGGTCAACAGTTTAGTGCGGATGGGAAATCTCTGTATGAGATGAATACAACACAAGGGCAGTTGAATGTAATCTCGATCGAAGACTTTGAAAGTGATACGAGGGGAAAACCGGGCTATGATTTCAGTTTTTCGTCTGTAGATAGCAGTAGCGCTACCGGGCGACACGAACCTAATATCACGCTACAGCAAGCGAACTTTTTGAATTTCTATGTACTATCTAATGGTAATGCCATTTTTTTCCCAGGAGGATACGGTTATCCAGGCAGATCTATGCTAGGCATCAATTTCACGAAGAAGAATGCTTATACCTATGCAGGCACAGAGATCGGATTAACCAGTGGAGATGTTCCCAATCAGAATAAAACAACAGGACCTGCCAAATGGGTCAACTTTGATCCTATCCGAAGAGGCCTGGCAGGAAAAAACACTTTTATTGGCACTGATAGAAGGAATAACCTGTATTTCATTAGTACCAGCGAGAATATCAACACAGGTATGCCGCTACCGTTAGAAATATATACCATCAGAAAACCTTAAAATAATTTATAGTCATGCGTTTCTCTATTCTGGTATTCTTTGTGCTACTGATTATAACCGCGTGTAGCAAAATAAAATATGACACAACAGATACGGTATATGGTGGACTTAGTCTTTATAATGCGTCTTATACGCTAAATAGTTATCTTCCCTCTTCCGGCAACCAACGTAGCATCGTGTTACCAATTACCGGAGATTTGAGTCAAACACCACTATTGAAAGGCAGCAGTACACCTATTTTCTCCCCTGCTAGTGGTTGTCGACTTGACTTTCCTGCCATCAACTGGCGTTATGAGGTACCATGGACTGTATTTGATCACTATACACCGGGGCATTATACCGGTAAGGTATATCTTAACAGTACCAATAGCAATAGTTTACTGACATTCCCTTTGAACGTTATCAAAGATCGTATGTCGACCTATTTCATATCTGACAGCCTGGGAACATTTCACTCGTCAATGGTAGAATATGACAATGCTCCTGCTGAAGGTTACATCAGCTTACAATTGATACAACTTTGTCCCGATGCGGATTCAATCAATATGCGGATCGGCAATAACTTATTGGAGGGGATGCAGAATATTCCCTATCGCAAGGTATCACCTATCATCAATTACCGATTACCTGCCGACAGCATATTAAAGCTGAGGGTGTTTAATGGCGGAGATACCCTGCAGGTTATAGCCAGAACAGATTTACCGGTTACTTCCGGCCGGGCTTATATGATCATACTGAAGCACTATCGTCAGACACATGGTTATATCGATCTCGAAGGGCATTCCGTAGACATTGTTCCTAACGCTTCCCTGGACATACGTAAGGTATATTAGCCATTCTTTATAAGCCAAAGCCCGTATAGCCTGATGGCCATACGGGCTTTTATATAGCGTATTTTTATTCAATTAAAAGCCATCAATGACGGATCTGATTCTTCAGATTAAAATGTCTAAACTGCGTGAAATCCTGCACATTACTTGTCGCCAGTTTATTCTGTCCGGATGATTTGGCTTTATTAAAAGCGGGTACCGACTTAAATGCCATTACCATATCGTAATCCATGGCTACTTATCCGGAATCAAATGGCACATTGCCATAATCGTCCCTAAACCAGCGCATCCATTCCGGGCCGCCAGGAGGATAGACAACTAGCCCTTTTGCAGTAAACTTTCCTGGTAACAGGAAAGACTTAAATTGGTCCTGTGCGGGGCTATGACAACTCATACAGGAAGAGATAGGCAGATTCTTGTATACTGAATCCGTCTTCATATCAAAGGCAGCCTGTACTACTGCACCGTCATTCGGTCCACTCAATCTTCCACCCCACCCCAGCGTCTCCTTACTATAGTAAGGTGCTTTACTATTGATGACGGTCTCTTTTAATGGAGGATAGGGAGGCGCGGTCGGGCTGTTTACGTCCGGATCGTTCCCCCACATGGCCCCCAATGGGACCATCTTCTGCCAAAAAGTGCCTTTAGCATCCTTATCATATACAAAGGTAGAGTATACCCAGCCTGTCTTAGGAGCTGTTTTGCTGTCTTTTACCACTACATCCATCTGGAAGAAACTAACTTTACGCATCTGGTAGCCCGTTTTGCGATCAGCTGTGGTAGGTACTGTATCATATATACTAAAGGTTTGCGCGCCATTCATTACCGACCATTGCGGATAATTTATATTCGAAAAAGCCAGTTTTACAACTACGCTTCCTTCTTTAAACTGAGTAGCATCGTTCAATAGATTCACTTTCTGCCCTGTTTCTCCCCATATCTGACCGACGGTATATCCTGCCGTCGAATCATACAACACTAGCACATAACCCGCTTCGTTTTCATGTAAGGTCGAAAACATCCCGGCAGGATTAGGATTTCCCTGGTAAGTACCTAGAATGGCCTCCCTCTCCAATCCCAGCCAGGGTTCATGAAACCAGCCGTATTTAGCTGCAGTCCAGTTTGTATTATTGTTAAAAAATGGTAATATTCCAGGTGCGATATAACTCTTCAGAGAGTCCATATAAGCAAACACATTTAAGGCAGAGATAGGTTTTCCTTTCAATGCTTTTTGCCAGGGAGGATCTACTACTGTCTTTGCTTCTCTCGGATAATCATGGCTAAGTACGAATAACGGATGATCATACTGCTGCTTGGAAGGGATTGAATCCCGATGATTCAGAAAAGCACTATCTGTGTAAGCTATCTCCTGATCAGTTTTGGTTTTGGGGGCTTTGGACTGATTATTACTTGCGCAATTATATGCAACTACAACTATAACGGATAACGTAAATAAAGTATAGGCAAACGTATTTCTTGTTTTCATAGCGGGCGGAGTTTTGGTTTTAACAATTGTATAATGGGATAATAAAAGCCTATCTGGATATTGAGGGATATTTATCGAACTGACAATCTACTTCCTTGTAATACGTACATAAATATATATTAAAAAGATAAATTTTCACAATTTAAAATAAATAAGGGCCAGTTCCGTAGGAGTTTATTACACATGTATAAAGGGTCCAGTATCCCGCTACTTCTCCTAAAAAAAACGACCTGCTTAAAGCAAGTCGTTCTTTATATCAGGAATGCGTAAGTACTATCTTATCTTACAAGCGGCATATACTTTTCGCGGTTTTCAAAGATCACCCAGAGATTGATTGCAAATAAAGTCAACGCTATGGGTAACCCGGAAGGTGCTGAGTTAATATTGATCAAAAGGATCCCTATCATTACCGGAAATATAATGATTGCACCTAATGCCCTGTATCGGTTCGTGATAAACAGAATACCACCTACGATCTCCACTATTCCAACCAATGGTATTAACCAGGTTATCTGACTGATTGCCCCCATTAGCTTCATCATGCTCTCAGGCATATCCTTGGGCACCGGCATGTAGTTTAAGAATTTGTTGAGACCGGCATTAATAAACATTAAACCGAATAAGAGACTGATAACAAATAGCACTTTCTTTTTCATAGCGTTTTTTTTGACAAGAGTTATTATTATAAAGTTGATTGTTGTTAATGACAGTGAATACTTTCAAACTGACGACACAAAGATAATCCCGGGAATCATTCTGCTTCCTGTGCAAACAGGACTTTCATGGGGTGGATTTGCGACAAAACAGGTCTCAAAGCCCCTCTTTCACGGATATTTATGCCTGGCAATGAAGGAAATTTAGCCTTTGGTTGAACTTTCTTACAATATGAAAATTAAAAAAATCTTGTTATAAAACAAGATTTACGACAAATACCATTGATAGTTTTGAATAGAGATTAAACTTATATTGAAGATGAAAATCCAAACTATTACAAAGGTATTTTTAAGCCTGACAGGTATTGCGTTCCTGAATATTGCTGTACAGGCAATTCTCAATCCACAATCGATCATGGACCTCGTCTCCGTGCAACTGGACAACATAAGTGCCAGGAATTCCATAAGAGCCTACTACGGTGGTGTGAACCTGGCATTCGCCATCTTTCTCCTTTATGGGGCTTTTAAAATGCAAAGAGAAGCCCTGACGCTGGTTTTCCTGTATTGCAGCGGCTTTGTTGCCGGAAGGCTCTATAGCATACTTACGGAGGGCAAACCAAGCGCCTTTATATTGAATTGGCTAGTGATAGAATCCGTACTTGCCATCCTATCATTTCTGCTGCTCCTCAAAGCAAAAAGACGCTTGTCCCCACTGGCATAACGCTTTAAAAAGATAGCGCTCAGTAGCCTGCAGGCCACTGAGCGCTGTTCGAAGTATTATTAAAATCGATTAGTAACCGGGATTCTGGGTCAGATAACCGATCAATACGCTGGACCCGTCCATCTGCGTTTGCGGGATTGGGAAGATGCGTTTATTCTTGTCAGTATTATTCTTCTCTGTCCAGGAAGACTCATACTTACCGAAACGTATCAGATCAGTACGACGTTGTGCTTCCCAGTAGAACTCAAAGCCACGCTCACGCAACAGCAGATCGAGGTCGATAGTTGCCAGCGGAGTGGCCGTGTTACGGGCTGTCCTGGAAGTACGTACAGTATTTACATCTGCGAGTGCTGCTGCCGGCCCCTCTCCCCTTCTGAGTTTTGCTTCTGCCCTCATCAGGAATGCGTCTGCATAACGAACTATTACGATGTCATGTTCGCCGAAGTTCCTTCCGCTTACAGAAGTTTTACTGAATTCATACTTAGACACACGGTAGCCGGTATTGTAGTCACTGCCTGCTGCAGTAAAATCCACTTGTTCGGTAAAGTTAACTGGTAGCTCAGGCCTGCTACGCGTATCATGAAACAATTTACGCACCTTCATCTCTCCGCCATCACACTTCAAAAATACATTATCCTTATTACGCACAAGGCCATATTGCTGTCCACGAAGGATACCACGATTAATGTTGAAGCGGGATGCCTCTACGCAGGAATCGCCCGGATTGGTGTAGATAGACAGGTTTTGTTTGAAAAACCGGGAATCAGCCTGTGCAGGATCAAGCGGTGCAGTAGCATTGGCCCATGTGCGGTAAAAATCGGGGGTGATGGCAGGTCCATCCGTACCATTCGCACCTGGATAAGCTGGCAATGGGAACATGTCGCCGGAGAGAGAGAAATAGGCCATACGGTTGTGGCCATTCAGGTTGGCGCGTTGATCTACTGCAAAGATCAACTCTTTGTTGGTATGGTTAGCATCATCAAAGATGGCAAAGTATTCAGGAGAAAGGCTGTACTGACCACTGGAAATGATCTTATCGCAATATTCCACCACTTTATCCATATCTTCTTTCTTAAAATTGAAAGTAGCGGCATAACGGTCATTATAAACCGCTGCGTTCAGGTATAGACGTGCCAGTAAACCCCATACAGCACCTTTGGTGATACGACCCGGGCCAGCATTAACTGTTACTATAGGTTCGATCGCCAGCAATTCTGATTTAATATGTTCTACCGCTGCAGCACCACGCAATATCTTGGATACCTGTTGTGGGTTCTCTTTTACAAAAACGATCCCGAACAGGTCTAACGACAACATAGAGTAGTAAGCCACCATCCCTCTTGCTTCTGCCAGGAAAAGTGGTGCATTTGCATCTTTGTTGTTCTTTAATACCTCGATAGCAGTAAAGGCACGCGAGGCACCCTGCATGATATTATTCCAGGTATTACGAACGTTAGGATCGCTACTGGTCGTTTCATGTTTATGTAAAGAGAGATAAATACCATTATCTCCCCAGTCTTTGCCCCCGCGGTATGGGAGAATGGCTTCATCCGTAGATATTTCCTGCAGGGCAAAATAGTTAGTATGTAACCAAATATCAGGCAGGTTGGTATAAGCCCCTACCATCAATCCTTCTGCTACTTCCTTTTCTGATTGCCGTGAAATGAGAACTTCATCCAGTACGTCCTCTTTCAGTTTGGTACATCCACCGGCAACAGCCACACCTGCCAATAAGATCAGTATATATAATTGAATCTTTTTCATGTTGTTTACTTGAATGCTTAGAATGAAACATTTAAACCAAATACGATAGACCTGGCTTTAGGATAGCTCATGTAGTCAATACCGTACGAATACACGCCTTCGACCTGTTTGTCTGTATTCACCTCCGGATCATACCCATTATACTTGGTGATCACAAAAAGATTCTGACCGGTCACAGAAAGACGCAGGTTGCTGATATAGTTATTAAGACCTAATGCACGGGTATTAAAATTGTACCCCAGCGTTAAGTTGTTAAGACGTAAGAAGGCGCCATCCTTCAAATATCGGGTGCTTACCGGCGCCGGATTATTAGTTGCCTCCTGCGGATATTGAAGCGCCTCTGGCGTTACGTTCTGACTTTTAAACAGCTGCAATTTGGAGAAGGCCGCATTAGTAGTGTTATCATATATTTTATTGCCTGCTACACCGTTAAAATTAACGGTCAGATCAAATCCTTTATAATTAACACTACCAAAAAAGCTATACATCTTATTAGGTAATGCAGTACCCGCAGCAATACGATCCTCGTCACTTACAATACCATCCTTGTTCGTATCTCCATAAATACTCACTCCATTGGCGTCAAATCCCTTCCATTCTTTGAGGAAAAAGGTACCAATAGGCTGTCCATTCACGTAACCATTAATTGTAGTAGAGGTAAGCCCAGCACCGGTAGCTGAACCGGATGGAATTACTTTAAATGGAGAATTCTGCACTTTGTTATTTAGGAAAGTAATGTTACCTCCTATATTAAAGCTAAGGCCCGAAGAGAATGTTTTATGATAATCCAAGTCGATCTCTATTCCATAATTAACAATATTCATATTCTTGACATTCGTCCAATAAGTAGACGTTGGAGATACCGGGTCAGCAGCTACAACATTCAAAAGCATATTGCTGGACACTTTCCGGAAATAATCTACAGTACCAGACAATGCACCGTTGAACAACGAAAAGTCTACACCCAGATCCACTTGTTTGGAAACCTCCCACTGAATATCTGGGTTGGCCAGGCGTTTGTAAACCGTACCTGGGATAGCAGGGCCACTGGGATACAACGGATAACCAATACCACCGCCTATTTGAGAAGTATAAAACGGTTGTGTGATCTTGGCTGGGATTTCCTGGTTACCGGTTTGTCCCCAACCAGCACGCAGTTTCAGGTTGCTAAGCAGTGTAGATCCTTTTAGGAAAGGCTCTTCTGAAACGCGCCATCCAAGTGAGAAAGATGGGAAGTACCCATACTTATTATTACTTCCGAATTTGGAAGAACCATCCATCCTGAAGTTGGCGGTAGCCAGGTATTTATCCCGATACTGGTAGGTAACCCTGCCAAAGAAAGATTGTAATTCGTTGATCTCCGCAAAACCACCTGGCATATTACCTAAAAGCGTTAACTCCTGTCCTACTCCCGGATTATAGATCGGATCGATCGTTCCCACCGCAAATTTGTTAATGCTGGTATTTCTACCCTGGATAAACAACTTCTGGTAGGAATGTCCTACCAACGCAGACACGTTATGTCCACCTTTTTCAATGTTATAAGTCAGGTAGTTCTCAATGAGGGTATTGCGATTATAGTTGTTCCAGGTCTCCAGGCGGCCATCTCTCTGTGGTACAGCTGTAGCTTTGGAAACGATATCCCTGTTACTGTTAGAATTGTCAATACCAAAGTTGAGCTTATATACCAGCCCTTTGATGATGCGGAGGGAAGGAGAGATATTACCGGTAATACGGGTAATGTTACCCAGGTCATAATCATTATCAAAATACATCAATGGGTTGGTGAGACCTTGGTAAGAAGCCCATTTCCCATCCGGTCCATATGCTGAATACGTAGGATTGTTTGACAACGCACTACCAATAATAGAGCTAACCGGCGGACGAAGATTTTTGGTATTGCTGATGCCCAGATTCACATCTATTACGAGACGATCGTTATCCCAGAATTTCTGTGTAGCGTTGAAGCGACCGGAATAACGGTTCATTTCGTTATTCTTAATGATGCCTTGCTGCTTCTGCATGCCGAAAGACGCATAGTAAGTCAGCTTATTGGAACCACCGCTCAGTGCCAGATTATGGTTCTGAGTAAGGGCCGTCCGGAATATTTCCTTCTGCCAGTTGGTATTCCCCCCCTTATCATCCAGTGTACCGCCTACTTTTACCACTTCCTTACGGAATTCGTCAGCAGATAATACCGGCAGCTCTTTGGAAACTTTTGACACACCCACACTAGAGGAGAATTGCAGTGTAGAAGCGCCGGCCTTCCCTTTTTTAGTAGTGATCAGTATTACACCGTTGGCACCACGGGCACCATAGATGGCAGTAGCAGAAGCGTCTTTCAGTACATCCATTGATTCGATGTCCTGCGGATTGATGGTCGTCAGTGGATCTCCACCGCCGGTGCTCGCATTGTCTAATGGCAATCCATCAATTACAAATAACGGTGTACTACCGGTACGGATACCTCCGGGACCACGAACGGTAATACCTTGCGTACCTCCCGGCTCGCCACTCACAGCTGTTACATTCACACCAGACACTTTACCTTGCAGTAACTCCTGTGGTGAATTCACAATACCCTTGTTAAACTCTGATGACTTCAGCGTCTTTACAGCACCGGTAACATCCTTTTTCCGCTGCGTACCGTAACCTACTACCACTACCTGGGAAAGGTCTGTAGAAGAAGCACGGAGCAATACGGTCAACGGTTTGCCGTCGAGCGGCACTTCCTGTGTTACAAAGCCCACAAAACTAACTACCAGTGTAGTTACATTTTCAGGAACTGAAATGGAGAAGTTTCCCTTTCCATCAGTACTGGTGGTCTTTAAAATTCCCTTGACGCCCACGGTAGCGCCGATAAGAGGTTCACCACTAATAGCATCCCGTACAGTACCTGTAATTGTCTTTTGCTGCATTACCGCATACCCAGCAGTTGGTATGGGTAAGGCCCCTGCATGAGCAACCAGGGGAATTGCGTCGCATAAAGGCAAAAAAGCGAATACCAGCGCGAGGTTTCGCTTTTTCAAGTAGATTTGGTTCATGAAACTCTTTTGATCAGTTAATGTGAAAAAGTGTGCAAAGCAAGCAATCGATTGTTATCAGACTGTTACGCGTAGCTGAACAGATTGTTATTTCTTGATTATTAGGTGACAGGATGACACTTACTGAACGAAACGTGGAATAATTGTTAATGCAACAGTCATATTTAGAAGTGCCCTCCATAAAACAGATCACCTGAAAAAACCATCCAATCCATTCTATGCTTGTATGTTTATTCGATGGTTCTTATCAGAACATATTCTGGTTGATAGATTTCAAATTATAAGTGTACATCTGCCAGATAAAACGTAGAATAATTAGTATGACAGCACCTTTGACGCTCATGAAGTGGCACCTGGCAATGTTTCACCACTTCACGAATGCTCCTTCAGGAGATCGGCCGTACAAAATAATAATAGTATTTCAGTAATACAATACCCTGGTGATTTAACTCACTAACCATTACCACTAGTAATAAACGCCTCAATACGCGCCGCTATCCGGTCTCTCACCCACTGCAGGTTCCGCTCTTCCAACTCACCCAGGATATCATTATTATCAAGGTTAAAGTCTACATATACATCTTCCAGGAATTCGGCTTTTATCTCCGACATCCGCTTTTCATTGGCCTCGTCCAGTCGCCCGATCTTCGACAATACACTGTTTAGCCGGTTATCAGTAATATAATTACTCATTTCTTCTACCAGGAACGATAACTCCTCCGACAATGAAATAACATCCGGTATAAAGGACCATTTCTCCGCTTCATGGAATTTCTTTTCCTCATCGAACTCCGGGTTCTTGATCTTGATAATTGGCCGTACTGCCGGAGCAGGCAAGCCCGAATGACTCAGGGGTTTCACGACAATACCCTCGATGAGATTAGGGTTAAGTACCGGCAGGCCGAAATGCCCGGGGATCATGGAATCAATTCTGGTATCGAACTGTAACGCTTCATTCCATTTTCCCGAAAATAGCACCTTCGCATAAAAGATATCGAAGCGCTCAAAATAGGATAACGCCTTATCGTAATCAATATACTGCTTTATCCCTGCCCACTCCACAGCAATATCGAAAGCACAAAAACGGACAGCCGGGCTATAGTAAACACCCGTCTGAATAGCCTGTACATACGGGTCTGGGACTACATCCGGATGCGGGTAAGCTCCTCCAAAAAGCTCTCCGTATATGATATATCGCTGGCCAGGGATATCGTGGTGCAGTTGCTCAAACAGGCGGATCAACCGATCTTCCAACTGAGCTGCCACCACCTGGAAACCGAAAAAATCATCCTGCCAGCTCAGATATTCTTTACGTTTGGCATATAACAAGCGACGGTCTTCGTATACGAAGCTGAAGTTAGCTCCATGTACTTTCTCTGTAACCACCCACTTCAATTTGTTCAGATGATGCTGGTCTTTCTCCGATAAATTAAGCCCTTTCAGGCGCTTAGGCATTTTCTCATACTCGGCATGCTTACTCGTCATATAGGTCAACCGTTTAAAACATAGAAAAGATAGTCTGCTACATCAGACTGCAAAGTACATAATAAAAGAGATACCGTTTGGTATCCCTTTTTATTACGATCGTATGTAAATGGCGATCCTAGTGAGTATATTTCTTCCGTAATAGCGCTATTTCATCCGGACCTACTCCCAGTTCAAGTGCAAAGAACCGTTCGATGCTCCCGTATTGTAGTTTGATAGCCGCAAACATACGCTGCAACCATTCAGGTCTTAGTTCCAGTGCCTGGCGGATCGTATCGGTATCTAACCCGGTAGCCTGCGACATCCCCTTGAACATTTTTCCATACATCGGTTGTAAATAGGTATTGCTGGCAGTGAAATCCGCTTCAATAGTAGTAAGCGGCACTCCCAGTGCATATAGGAACAAAGCATTGGCCATGCCGGTGCGGTCACGTCCGCCCGTGCAATGGAACAATACCGCTTCCCGCTCCGGCATCGCCAATAGCTGCTGGAACAGCGGCCGGTACCTCGCCCCTAAGGGCTTAATGTTGCTATAGAACTGCTCCATAAATTGCCCTTGTTTTATCAAGGCCGCCATCTGCGCAGGATCAGGTAAACTGTCGCTACCCGCCGGGCATAACAGGTAACGTACGCCCGCAGGCAGCCGGTCCGGAGCCACCGCCGACTCTCTTACGCCCCTGAAATCGATCACACTGGCAATATGCCGCTGCTTTAATATCTCCAGGTCTTCATCCGTCAGATGACTGATATCCGCCGAACGGTATACTCTATCCCACGTTACCTGCCGGCCATCAGCAGTCTGATAGCCGCCCGCATCCCGGAAATTAACAGTCCCCTGCAGCCGCACTACCCTGCGTACACTATCTGCCAGCTGTGCAAATGATAATAAAGGGATAAACAGTATAACACCTAATACCGCTTTTTTCATATGTGCTCTTTTATCTGATAAGTGATAGTAACTGTGACTTCACAGCCATCTCGCTAACAAAGGTGTACTTTCCGTGTCAACGGTACGACCTGCTGCTGTGGCAACTGCCATTTGTACGTATTTTCGACGCACACGCACTAGCTACAATTGATTATCAAATACTTGTAACACATTAAGAAATTATTACCTCCCCGGAAAAATGCTTCGGTTATCCCCTCAAAATGAAAAAAAGATACCTGTTAACAGTTTCTCCGGTAACCTGAATTTCTCATTAGGTAAAAAGCTATGATGATAGAATGGATGTTTTTACCCGCATATATAAGAAAGAATCGTAAATATCCTTCAGGGAACAGTAACAAATAGCATTAAGGTAGAGTTAATCTATGCTCCTCTTGCAATCAATAAATGATATGGTATCATGTGCTATAATTGCCAGTCCCCTGGTTATGTCGGCAATGCCCTCTGTAACAGTTATTGCTGAGAGACCTTTTTGATCTCGTTAAGATGAAACACACCACTTTTAAAAATACCCTGGTCGGCCCACTCCGCCCATTGGCACAATACAAAATTTGACTTCTCTTCAGTATATATCAAACCTCCTGGTCCGTAATAGGCAAATGAATGGATAACGGCAGATTTGGCTATTTGTTTGATCTTAACCTCTTCGCCAATCTGGAACTCTTTTTCCTGCATAGTAATTTAAATTTTCAAAAACCCCCAAAACATATTCCCCTCAGGGAGGGGCACAATAAATAGTAAAAAGTGCGGCGCAAAGATATGACAGTTGTATATAAAAAGATGCTGCTTTTGTGCTTTCCTTCGTTAATCATCGGTTAATACACAGGTCTTTTCGGAAAATCCACCCGCCCAGCCATCGCAATCTTACGAGTAATGGGACCTATCCGACAGCCTGATGTCATGTATTATTTTTTTATTACACCTTTTGTATAAATAAGAAGGCACGCGCCCGCGTGCCCACTCCACCAAAAAATAGTTCCGTCCGCTTCCCCCTCTTGCTGCGATGACTTTCTTCCCTGCTTATTTATCCTAGCTTTTTACTCAGCCATTTGCGAACCGGCTCATCATACCACTTCAAACTTGCATACGCGAGCATAACACTACCTGTTAGGATCAATAGGGCATAAGGCCAGATCTCCGCGAAGGTCACTCCCTTGTGGTTACTGATCCAGGCAACGTAAAAATATACCAGCGGATAATGTACGAGGTAAAGCGGATAAGAAATATCCCCTAAGAATTTGCATATCCTTTGTTCCATCTTAGTAACTACCACGCCACTGGCACCCAGGTAAACAATCAGCGGGAAGACCACGATTATACATACCGATTCATATAGGCCATTCATCCAAAGATGCTCCACACCGCCTATACGGGGCATATATAAGACGAGGGCGACCAACAGGCTGCACCACAAAAAGGCTTGTTTGATACGGATGGGTTTAGCTATACGTGAAAGCAGCAGACCAGCAAAGAAAGGATACATCGTCCGGGTGATACCAACGCGTACTTGTTCCGCATTAAGTGTCCAACCTCCGCTGACATCTCCGTTAGGACTGGTAATGGCCAAATGAGCAAGCGCCGCAGCAGCGATTAACACCAAAATAGTCAATACGGTCTTTGAACACTTCCGAACCCCGATGGCGTATAGTATATTGGCAATGTATTCAAAGAATAATGACCAACCGACACTATTAAGCGGGTGCATCTCCTCCCACCCTCTTATGTCCAGCGATAAGGGAACAGGTAAAATAGTATACCCGATAATCAGCACCAGCAGCATTTTCCACAGCGGCACAGTGTGGATGAGAGGCCATATCGTCGAATCTGTAAAATAAAAACCGATGGCTCCCAGTGTCATCCCTAACACCACCATGGGTTGAAGCCGTTCGATGCGGCGCTTGAAGAAAGTGCCTATCGTCATTTTATCCCAGCGGTCATCATAAGCATAACCGATCACAAAGCCGGACAACAGAAAGAAAAAGTCAACAGCCAGGTAACCATGATTGACCAGGATATCCAGGTGCCCGGTCCCTAATGGCTCTGTCAGGTGAAAGGTCACAACGATAATCGCCGCGACACCACGTAACCCGTCCAATATGGGATAATGCGGCTTTGGGGAAAGACTATTACTATTCATTGATCTTTGAATATTGAAAACAACCAGGTGCCAGTCACACCTTAACAAGCTCCTCAAAAGCGCCCGCTCCCTATGCCCGTTCATTCAGCATGAATAAACGGATAGTGGGTTCGTAAAAATAAGTAAGCGACTTATCTACATGTAAGCAAATTGTATCAAAATCCAGGCAGATCGTTTCATTTTTAGTCCATTCACAAAGCTGGTGGCACACGCCAGATATGGGGAAATGATATTCCGCACAATAAAGTATAGGACGATGTAGAAGAGAAAGGATCTGATACGTGGATCCTTATCAAAAATGTCTGTTCCTGTCTGTATTAAGAGGATTGATCAATGATTTATTACTGTAAGTAGCCTGTTCAAACTCCCATACGTTCATGGATAGAAATGAAATATCAGCCAATAGCGGCGCCAGCTTTTGTATAACGATGTCGGAAAGTGCTGCTTTCTGGGCAGTCGTTCTACCTTCCATAATACTTGCATAAATGTGCAGGAAGCTATCCTTTTCATCGCCTAATTTATAGTCATCATAACACCTGATCCGGACTTTAATGTCATTGGGGGCAAACAATCCGGTGGATTCAGCAGCAGCGTATACAGTATCCATAATAATAGCTGCCGGCTGCTGAGCCAAGACATTACTGGAACATTCTATTACAAAGTGAGGCATACCATGAAATGATTAAAGATGAAATTTTAAAGACAAAGCTACCGGGCATTTTAAACGGTTTAATTACGCAGGCTATGCTCAAGTAGGCAAAGTAGAAAATACTATTTACATTTCAGGTATCCCAACGAGTGATTTAAGCCCGGATGGTATCTTCAGGTTTACAAAGCGTTGGGAGATTGTTTAAAAGCATTTAGAGCATCTCCAAAAATGTAGTAAAAGAAACCCTTTATACAACAGATATTGATACAATGAAAAAATACAAAGATTCAAGAAAAGACTTTTATAAAGGAGATTTCCCTGCGGCGTCATGGGTGCAGGTGAGCCGATTGTAGGAAGCAAAAAAAAGACTATCAAAATTGATAGCCTTTTTGTGATCCCGCTGGGATTTCGTTCAGCCATTTTAAGTTTACAGGTCTTTACCTAACTTAATTATAAAGTTCTGATTTTCAATATCCTATAACAACGATTGAAATTTTTCCGCCTTACCTTTATATCGGTTAACAGCATTGAACTCAACTAAAAACTCGACTAAAATTTTTGAGTATGCTGTTACCAATCAAACTAATCTGCCCAAAGGGCAAAATGCGCAAAGATGGCACCTGTATCGTTTTTATCCAGTATTGCGGGGATAAAACCATTCTCCTGAATACAGAAATAGCCATTCCCCCCAAATGCTGGAACCGGAAGTTTCACCGTATTACCGCCGATCTCCCCGCAACATATGGGGCCGCTGACGATCTAAACGGCCAACTGGCAGCCCTACTACGAAAAGCAACCGATATTATTACTCATGCGGTGAAAAAGAAAGTACTGGATATATCTGCCTTTGCAAAGAAGACCTTTCACCCGGCCTTTGATACAGCCACGTTGGAAGAAAAGGCCAAACAGGCCGCGGCCCTTAACCCCAAAACAAATTTAGAGCTGATATTTCAGATTGAAGATTATATCAAATGTAAGCGGGATAAGGTTTCTAAGGGTATGCTAAACGTCTACAAAAACATGAAAGATCATATGGCAGCCTTTCAGGAATACAGGAAAGCTCCTATTACATTTGATTCTTTTGATTTTAATCTCTATGAAAGCCTTGTTAACTACCTCACTTATGACTATGTACAGCGCCGTAAATCGGAAATAATTAACGGCAAAAGAGAGCAGATTAAAGGGCTTAAAACCTCTACAGTTGGCAAAACCATCAAACAGCTACGTATATTCCTGCGGGATAGGATGCGCCGTAAAATCATCTCCCCGATTGATTTATCGGACTTTAAAATACTGGATGAAGAAGCGGACGCCGTGTATCTGACATGGGCGGAAATCGCCCAAATATATCAAATCGACCTTTCCGAACAACCGCACCTGGCTAAATACCGGGATTTGTTTGTCCTCGGCTGTCTGACTGGTTTAAGGTTTTCCGATTTTTCCTCTATACAACCGGAGGACGTGCGGAAAGGGTCACTATATAAGAAACAGGAAAAATCTGATC
This sequence comes from Chitinophaga pendula, assembly GCF_020386615.1. Lineage (NCBI taxonomy): Bacteria > Pseudomonadati > Bacteroidota > Chitinophagia > Chitinophagales > Chitinophagaceae > Chitinophaga > Chitinophaga pendula. Next base: position 1,390,623 of record NZ_CP077769.1, on the reverse strand, counting down.
ATTGGGTTGTTATACCGTTAAGAGATGCAGCAGAAGAAATACTGATCAGGCGCTTTAACCGCCAGATCCCCATTGTAAGCAATCCTGAATTTAACCGCCATATCAAAGAGGTGGCCCAACTGGCGGGCATTTGTGAGTTAATAAAGTTCTCCCACAAAAAAGGTAATAAGGATATAGTACAGGTAAAGCCCAAATATGCGTGGATTACCTCTCACACCTGCCGCCGCTCATTCTGCACCAATGAATTTCTGGCGGGAACTCCTGTCGAGCTTATAATGAAGATCAGCGGCCATAAAAGCCTGCGTGATTTTTACAAGTATATCAGGATCACCCCTGAAGAAGCAAGCCGGAAGATCCGGGAAATATGGGAAAAAAGAGGCGATATAGGCATATCTGCTACAGCCTTGCAAAATGTCGGGTAATCATTACGGGGGAGGCGCTGCCGCCGCGCCATCCCCCTAGCCCCCTCCCGGCAAGGGTTTCAAACAATGGATGCTAAAAAAAGGAGCGTTTGAAATTTCAAACGCTCCTTTCGTCTGTAACCCTCTATAGTCCTCATGCTTCATCCTTTTTCTGGCTGGCTTCACTAGTTACTTTATCATAAAATGATTGACGATATTCCCTAACATCAATCAGGTGCCCCGCTTCGATCAGTTTTTCAAGATGTTTCTTTATGCCCAACATATCAAAATCTAATGTTTCATCAAGAAACGTTCTGCGAGATACGCCCATAGAAAACAATTCACGGAGTAACTCTCGCCATTCCCCCAATGTGAGAAAAGAAAAAAATTTCCCTAACACCTGATATGGGTTTAAAAACTCTTTATAGGTAAGGCTTCTAGGGAAATTTTCCCATACTTCACGATAAGCTATGGCTTCCCCTTTACTCTGCCTGATCCATGCACAAAATAACCGGGGGTTCATCAGGTCAATTTCTTCTTCATCTTCGCCTTGTATGGTGATCGCTTTCCTTCCGCTGTTGTCCAATTGTTCAACCAAAAAGGCGGCTTCAATTAGTAATTCCGTTCTTTCATAAAAGAATTGCAGCCCGGATGCCGATAGCTTGCTAGGCTTTTCCTTACTGGTTGAACATAACCACTTATTCAAAATTTGCCTTGCCCGTGGCATATCATGCGCAGAATAGTATTCGTGTATGACTTCGTACGGGTCGCGGATTTCCTCTGTTGTTAAGCGCAGGGGAAGGTTATCCCACGCGCGGGGAGTAGTAAAATACATAGCTGGGGATTTATAAGTTTGAAATATTGGTTTGTGACTTCATGCAACCGGGAAAGGCTGTAAGGATGCGCCCTCCGCTATCCGTTAAAACGGTTAAAAGACTGGTAGGAAGCTGGTTAAAGTCGTGGCCTATTGTTTTCCCGGTATCAATAACCCTTTTAAGGTAGGTAGCCCCGGTAACCTGCTCAACCGGCTCTGTATTGGCATCCCGGAGCAAGGCCAAAATTTCCACTACCGGAATAGTGAATTTACTGACACTGGGGTGTCTGGGAATTTTATAATGATGCCTTTCCATAATATGAGCCAGCGCCCCTACAGTGATATAATAAGATCTGCGGAATAACTTTTTCCTGTCCTTCATTGGTACGCTGAACATAGCAGCGTTAACCAATTCATTTAGCCAGTTTTGCGTGTCGCTAAGTAGGAAAACCAGCCGAAGCCACTCATCTTCATTAAATGGCGGGCTTAGATGAAGCTTTTCTATTTCTTCCATAGCTTAAATTTTGGAGGTTATTTAAACTTGGATGCAAGATCAGATGTAATAAAATCATAATCAATTCGTTATTAGCATAGTTTATGGGGATAGTCAAGTATTTTAGCGGGTAAATTATCCGGATTAAAGGCATATTTTAGCAGTAGAAAAATCTTATATTTGTTACATGAGCATAACTACTATGAACAAAAACATCCATGAAGGCCGGAATATCAAGCGATTCCGGGAAATGTTGAACATAACCCAAGAGGCAATGGCGGCTGATCTAGGTGACGATTGGACGCAAAAGAAAATTTCCTTGCTTGAAGGGAAAGAGAAAGTAGAACCTGAAATCATTGATCAGGTTGCAAAGGTGTTGAAAGTGCCAGCCGAAGCCATAAAAAATTTTAGTGAAGAAGCTGCCAATAACTATTTCAATACCTTTAATGATAGTAGTGTCAACAGCGGCACTGTTGGTTGTACAAATTACAATTGTACGTTCAACCCTTTGGATAAATTTGTAGAGGTGGTTGAGGAAAACAAAAAACTGTATGAGCGTTTATTGCAGGTGGAGCGCGACAAAGTGGAAATGATGGAGAAGCTGTTGAATGAGAAGAAGGGCGGAAAATAAAATACTCCCAAAGTAAAAATATAGAAAGCCACTGCATAAAAATGCGGTGGCTTTTTTGTAACTGGCTATCAAGGCAAGCGGCCTCAATTGCGACAAAACACAATCACACCATTGTTTGAAACCCCTGCCGGGAGGGGGCGCGGGGGATGGCGCGGCAGCAGCGCCTCCCCCGGACAAATATGCGTTAACGGATTTTTCTTGCTTTACTCCTTAACTGGCCTGCTTCTTCCTCCTTTTCCCGTGCTTTTCGTAGCATAGCTGCTATGCGTTCCCTTTCATCCTCCCACTTTATAACGCTATCCCGGAAGGCTTGCGGGTTTATGTGATACAGGCTATCCGTTTTAGACAAGAAAGGGCGTAAGGGCTTCCCAGCCTGTAGCAATACGTAACGGTATTTTATATCCCCGGTCCTGTAGTCCTGTAGCATTGAGCGGGTATTGAATAACCATACGCCAAATAGAACAAGCAAGAGGAACAGACCGGCACAAACGACCATTCCCCCATTTACATGATGATGGTGTTTAATTTCCTGTATGGGCGGACGTTTCAGCAGGTCATTATTTACTTCAAGATGTTGCGATAGTGTATAAATCGCTCCTGTCGGGAATTTTAACCGTTCCGGCATTGCTGCCATATCTGCTTTTACCTGCTCCAAAGTGGAACAGACACGCTTTAGTTGTTCTGAATAGTCTGGTACTTGTGGCACCCCGCTATTTACTTGATGGATACCTTCATCAACTTTATTTAACTTGTCTACAATCGTCTGCAATAACAACTCATTCATAATACATAGTTTAATTCATTTTTAAATAGATTTACTGTTACAACCGCAATCCACGCCTGTTTTGCGGTTTCTGTTCCTGTGCCATCTGCTGCTGCATTGCCTTCTGTAGCCCTGTTATAGAGTACTTCCGGTCGATGCTGCTACCCTTAAAGGCATACAAGCCTTTTTTGAAACTAATCCCCTGTAGTTGCTGCGTATCTCCTTTGTACTTATACTGTATATCTATTCCTTTTTTCGTCAGCTCCTTTTCCAGTGCTGGCAAGATTTTACAGTGGTGCAATGCTGATTCGATGGCCTGAAATATTTCATAACGGGCCTGCTCTTCATTGTTAAGGGCTTGTAAGTTGGTAAGGGCTATTTTCTTTTCAATAGCAGGAATTAACTGATACTTCTGTGTAAGCTGTTGCGCGGCCTTCTTCCCACGCAAGCCTATCCAACTATCGCTGATCGACTGCCCTTTGTTATTAACCAAATTAGCGACAATGTGCAAGTGCAGGTGGTTGGTATCTGTATGTTTGGTTATCACATATTGGGTGTCTGTGATGCCTATTTTTTCAAGATACTCCCGCGCAATCTGTGCCATCGATTCATTGGTTAACTGCTCACCAGGATAAAAACTAAGGATGCCATGAAAAACAGCTTTTCGTTTATCCGGTAACTGCTGCCGGTTCACTTCAAAGTCATGCCCCATATACCAGTAGCTGTATTCTCTCACCCCTTCCGCTTCCAGTATTTCCGCCCGCTGTTCATCGGCGCAGATATAGCGACAGCAGCCATAAAAGGATTTACCGGTTATTACTTTACTTATCACGCTTTAACCAGTTTAAAAGGTTATCAATCTGCTGACGGTAACTTTCAAAAAGTAGCATCGCGCTCAACATCCCCTCTTTGTGGGCCTGTTTTGATACCTGATTGATATTATTGGCCATTCCTATCAACTGTTTGATATATGCCCGTTCTTCGTCATTTAAACGGGCTATAACGTCTCCAAACAAAGCCATCTGACGGATATAGCCAGTGTAACGCATACGGGCTTTAATGGCCTTCTCCTTAACGATAAAATACTCGGCTTTGGTAAACCTCACGCCTGTACGTATTTCCTTCCTCACGGCTTTGGTGGGTCTGCCGCCTTTGCCTTTCTTCTTTTCCTGTGTCTGTTCCATATCAGCTACGTTTAAATCTTCAAGGGCTGGCAGCTTTGCTGCCCTGCCCGATCTTCCCGTACAGGTGGCAACGCCGCCTGTACAATCTCCGCTAAGCTCTCCGCACTTCCCCCTTGCGACCACCGGGAGCGAGGGGGCGAGCGGTTTTTGCGCAGCAAAAACACCGCTCGCTAACGGAGCGGAGCCCGTTCCGAATCCGCGAACGGGATGCCGGAGGCGGCCCGTTCAATCTCCGCGGGTGGGGCCTGCGTAGAGCAGCCCCGCCCGATCTCCCCGTACAGGTGGCAACGCCGCCTGTACCATCTCCCGGAACGGGATGCCGTAGGCGGCCCGTTCGATCTTCGCGGGCTGGGGCCTGCGTGAAGCAGCCCCGCCTGATCTCCGCGACAGGTAGCTACGCTGCTTGTCATTCTTTCGGCTGTCCTCCGGGCTGCAATAATTGCTGAATGTCGTTCTAAAGAAAATAGACCCTCGACCGGATTTTGTACGGCTTTAGTTTGCCGTGTTTTATCCAATCGTAAATAGTAGGCTTAGTAACCTGAAATAGTTGACAGACCTCACCGATTTTGTAGAGGGGTTTATAGGTGAGGCCGGGGGTATCATATGCCGGGGTACGTACCGGCCGTTTTTCCAGTTGGCTAACTTCTTCACGTACCAATACACGCAGCATTTGCCAAAACTGTTCCGGCTCAATCGGGAACAGTATTGGCGCTGCCGTCTGCACATTGCTTTCTCTCCTTTCCATATTATACCGATTTATACGGCAAATATGGTTGCTCAGGAAAAAGAAAACAGGTTAAGTATACTTGTTTGGCGGAAAAAGGAAGGTTTTGGCTGTATGTTCTGAATGATATTAGGGCCTTTGAAATTGCTGCTCCAAATGCTTTAGCCTTTGGATACCTTCTTCAAACTGCATTGCTTCTAAGATTGCATAGGCTTCTTCAAAACTTTTGCTTACTTCTACAAGATGGCGATGTTCCAATTTGGCCCTTTTATCCTTCTTAAAGATCAGGTCAAGTGCTTTTTTGATTCCATCAGGGCTTGACCCGAAAATTTTGTGCAACAGGTCTGCGCATTTATCACTGGGGGTTAGGAAATTGGCTTTACTGGCTTTATCAAATGCGTAGAAGAAAAGTACCAAAGCGCGGTTTGTTAACTGGTCTTGTTTACACTTTTCCAGCCATGCACGCTCACGGCCTTCATACGCCGCTATTACCGTTTCCAGCTTTGGCAGAAACTCGCCGGTAAATATGGGCCGATAAAGAATGAAATACAACGGCAGATATGCGGCTATTCCCAACGTCACGCCGACAAGCATAAACATACCATTCAATTGACCATTGTAAAACCAGACAGCAACAGCGGCAACAACAACCAAAAGCGAATAATGCCAAAGCGCATTACTCCAATACTCATTAATCATATGGCGGCGGGTTGCCTCTGCCGGCCAACTGGCGTAAATATCGCGCTGTCCTTCATGAGTTTTACGAAAACGAGAATAAATGTAACTGTATTCAACGGGGAGATCAAAGGTGAAAAAGGATTTCAACTGCTTCATATTCAAACTTCTCATATCCTAAAATTTTAAGTAAGGAAACAACAACTAATATAAAGATACTGCATTGAGAAACCAGTATCCAAAATTATTTTGCCGTTTCTTTACATGATCGTAGAACTATGATACGAACACGACAGGTTAAACCTTAATTACCTCTGCTAATATTTAGCATAGCTTGAGCAACAGCCTTCACGGAGGTATCATATTCCTCGTGACCATAGCCGTGACGCTCATTGAGTTCATAAAATTCTCTGTATATATCAAAAGGGCTTTGTGAATCAGCAACCCATTTAACAACTATATCTAAAATTTCATTCATTACCGGCTGATAAGTCATTCTGCCATCTGACTTCCTAATACCGTTGTTATCACATTTCCTTTTTCCTAGATTAAGGAAAATATTTTTCTCATCATAGATAATTTCCCTCATTTCCTTATAGTCTTCACCCTTAGGTAAATGGTCAATTAGAAGCTTTCTGATACCTTTGTAATACAAATTGTACTTCTCATCAGGATTCTCGAATGCTCTGCCTATCAATTCGCGTAGCTCATTTATCTCTTTCAGATCGCCCGTTTCAGCGCTAATAGTCAACTGTCTTCCAGTTTTCTGTTTCGATTTCAAGAGTATTTCCATTCTTTCAATATCAGCGGCGGAAAGCTCCTGCTCTTCTTTTGTCTTTTTGTTTTTTTCCATTTTATTTTATTTAATTGATTCACTAATTCAATTCCAATACACTTTTTATTTTCTCACTTGCCGCCTTTATATTCACATCACTCCATTTTAATGGATTTAGCTTTTCAACGGCATTAATATAATCTGGGTAAAACTCTTTAAAAGCAGCATGATAATTTTTACCATACAGCTCTTGTTGATACCAGACAAAAAATGAGTAGACTAAAGAAACCTCAATTTCGTTTTCGCGCGCAAAGCGGCTGACCATATATGGATTATTAATAAACCTCTTTATATAATGAAAATTATCTTCGGGCATAAAATATTCCCTAGCGAAAGAATCAGCTTTTTCCTCAGTCAAAAAAAGATCGGAATCACCAGAAAGGTGAAAACTATTCCTTTCAATTTCCTGAAAGTCGAACAATACATGATGGAGCTCATGCAGTAAAGTGAACCATATGGTTGGATATTTCTTAAGATAATCTGTTAAAACAATACAGGGCTTTCCATTGACAATAAAAGTTGCTCCTCTAACCTGGGTCGTAGAAAGATAATTCTGAAATATTACGGTTACACCAATGCTGTAAAGTGCCTTGCAGACAATCAGTAAACCATCTTTAATATTCTCTGTATAGGGCTTAATTTTAGGAATTAAATCTTTCAATCTCTCCCGATCATATTCATTTGGGTTACTAATATTGCGAAATGTCTGATAGGCAGACTTTACCCAAAAATCTTTCATTTTATCAGAAAAGGGCCTCTTTCGCACTCTGCTATAGAGGGGTTCCTCCAATTGTTCTTCATATTCTGCAATAGAGCTGAATCCGAAAAAGTCTAAGACCTTTCCAACCATTGAGTCTATATCATCATTTGAATGAAAAAAGCCTTCTTTTGCCAACGTCTTCATATCAAAATGCTTCAGAACAAAAGTTGCCTTTCTCGCAGACTCTATAGATGCAATGTTTTCCGGGCTTTGATTCCGCAGCACAACTGAAATAAATTCATTAATATCTCGCTCTAAAAATTCTGCAAGTTTGACTATATGGATAAGATTTGGCTGTTTCGCAGAACCATTAATTATTTCTTCAAATACATCTTTATCTATGTTAAGAAATTTGAGCGCTTTGGTCTTACTTAGATTGTATTCCTCAATTTTCTTATCAAATTGTTCTTTGATGTCTAATTCTACCTTATTACTAAAGACAGACTTCAACAATTCATTTATATTTAGATTATCCATTTCAAGGGTATTTACCCACAAATATATGAAAAACTATTCAAATCAATATATTTTAACGGGTAAATACCCACTAAAAAATGAAATAAGCGCCAAAACACATTAGACAATATCGTTATTACTCATTAAAATCCAAGAGTGACATGATTTCAGGGCTATCCATTGCCAATTATTACTAATAGATGCTAATTCATTAAAATACAGTATATTACTTATACAAACTGAATCAATGTCAAGACCTAATATTCTTCTTGAGAAATCTATAGCTTCTTGCATTTCTGCAATCGAGATTTATAATAAACCGGATTTCAGATATAGAGAGGAAACATTTTCCATATTAATCATTAACGCTTGGGAATTGCTACTTAAAGCGAAGATTATTAAAGACAATAAAAATGATGTAAAATCGATATATGTCAAGCTCCCAAAGCAACTAAAGAATGGGATAAAGTCCACCAAACAGACTGTTCCCAAGAAAACCAGATCAGGGAATCCAATGACAATAGAAATAACTAGAGCCATTGAACTAATTGAAAAAAATCCACACAACAAAATAACTCCTGCACTGAAAGAAAACATTATTTCATTGTTAGAGATAAGAGATAATGCAATACATTTCAAGAATTCGGAAAGCGCACTCTCCAAAATAGTTCTTGAACTTGGAACAGCCTCACTTAAAAACTATTTGACAGCAATAAAGAATTGGTTTAAGAGAGACTTATCTAAATACAATTTTTTCCTCATGCCAATGTCTTTTTTCCATGAGCATGATACAATAAAAAGCTTTTCTACAAGAAACACTTCTGGTTCCGCAAAAAAAATCATTAAATACATTGCTGATAAATCAGCTCTATATCCTTCAAAATCAGAAAATGATTATAATCTCCTGTTAAAGTTAGAGACAAAATTTGTAAAGGCAGAAACAGAAGCAATGTTAACAGTTAAAACTGTAGCAAAGAAAGAAGATGCAGAAAACCCCGATCAAGTTGCGGAAATAATATTGACAGAGGAAAATATTAGTCAGAAATATCCTTGGAGGTATGAAGACTTATTAGGCAGGATGAAACAACGCTATTCGAATTTTAAACTAAACGAAAAATTCCACAAATTTAGAAAGCCCCTAGAGAATAATCCGAAGTTTTGTCACCGTAGAAAATTATATCCCAACAACGATAAAAGCCAAGTGGCGAAATTTTATAATCCTAATATCCTGAGTGAATTTGACAAGCATTATACAAAGAAAAAATAGGCATTTATAGATAACTGTTTAATGCTTTATTATTTGCGCAAATAACGGTAGGGGCATGTTAATCTCTGTATGTTTATTTTGTACCTTAGTAAAAGCTGATTAACCTGTATAAAGTACGGGAAAGAAATCGGAGTTATACAAAAGGAACTCGACTAAACGCTCAACTAAAAAAGAAAAACCTGCGACTAGCGCAGGTTTTAGAAGTTGCTTGTGAACCCTATGGTACAAAACTCGAACTCCTTTATTTTTGATTTACGAAAATTAGCCGAGATAACTTAATATCTATAGAAAGAAGTCTAAATATCTTCAATAAATATATAACTTTTATGTCAAGCGTTAAAAATTCGCCATTTCAACTGAATGAATTACATTAAATTAGAGTTTAAACCCGGTACGAAACGAAAAATAACAGAAGAATCAAAGTCAGAAGACGCAGCAGATATCAGAGAAGCTTGGAATCGCGATTGAAATTATCAGGGATACTGTTATTCTGATATTTCTATAAATATTATATAAAATTCAACTATAAATATACATGAATGATTTAATGTTAAATATATTTGGAGGTATCGTAGGTGGTATTGTTTCGGGATTTTTTGTTTATGTGATCCAAGTAATGCATAACAATCACAAAAACAAAAAAGATGAACAACAACGACGAATCGTCCAACCATTTAAAGACAGCAAAGTAATAACGACTGATATTTTACGATATCTGAAGCCAGGCGTGAGTCTAGAACTTGCAAAAAATCATTTAGGAACGTTTTATAAATATGCTAAAGCAGATAATCCCATATTTTATGAAAATGACAACTCCTATTTTGAAACAAATTCTTACCTATACGTATTTAGCAACGCATATTTAAAAATCACCTCTGAAGATAATATTTCGATAGATAGTATAACTGTTATCCCTTTCTATCCCGATATTGAAATTGATGTTTGGCAAGAGTTAATTGGTGCAAAGGAGACAAGGCTTAATAAGATACTATTTAGTGAGGAAATGATCGATAGAATATTCGAAAGAACTGTTTTAAGGACAACACACGAATCTATATGTGCATTTAATATTTTCATTGGTAGACCCAAATACCAATATTATACCTTTTTTGTTAACGCAGATTTTGATTGGATGAATGAAGACGACATTATATACGAAAATCTTATTGGCAAAGAAATATTTGGAATTTGTGTAGGACATCTTAATACGAAATCATTCTATATTTATGATTATGAAAAAATAGACCGAACATAGAACTTGGCCCTCCTCTCACATGAAGAATAATTTCATTAATTCCTATTTGTTAATCCGTAATTAACAAATAATGATTAACAGTCTCTCCTGCTTAAATCTTTAACTTCATTTTAGTTTCAAACAATAGCCGAAAAGGGGCTCTCCAATTTAATTTGGCAGAGCCCCTTTCATTATAATTATTGCAAATTCAATATTCCTTCTATAGTCAGGTGGAATTATATTATGCTTTCATTCAAAAAAAATCTCTTTTTCTCCCGACAATTCAAGCAATTATTTCAGGCAATCCTTCGTATGAAAACGGTGTTATCACCGACACGTTATCCTCCTTTGCTTTTCTTACGGAGTTTACTGGCCAATATTCCAATTGCCCAGATGGTATAGAATAGGAAAGTATTTCTTTGATATCATTATCGGAAAGGGAAGGATCTAGCCAATGCCGTTCCAATTCCACGGGCAGCAACAATGGCATTCTTCCAGCATTCTCACCACCATTATGGATTTGCCTCATTACGTTATTAGCCTCCCTAGTTATTACTGTAAAAGTACCTGGTAGCTCGCCCGTACTAATATTGGGGAAATGAGAATATTGGTAAAGACCGGCGATAAAAAATACGTCACGTCCTTTTTCACGAATGAAATATGGCACCTTGTTTTTCCTGTTAGGTATCTCTCTATGCTCGAAAAATCCCGACGTTGCCACTAAACAACGATTATTACGAATCCTGTTCCAATATGCCTTTGGGTCAAATATCTTTTCTGATCTCGCATTCACCATCCATTTCCTACTTTTCTTCACATCTTCTTGTGTCTTCATATATGGAGCAATGATCCCCCATTCAAAACGTCGTAGTGATAAATTACCAGAAGAATTGATGATAATCGGCCAGCGGGGATAGCTTTGCGCAACTCTATGATATGCTGGCTCAAATTCTAAAAAAAGACCTGCGTCCTGTTTAATTTCTGGCAAGTGTTCAATTATGCTATCAATAGAACATGAAAAAGAAAGATCATAACACATAAAAAAAATTTAATGTTAATACAACCTATCTATCGTTCATTATCACAATCAGAAACCAATGTATATCCTTTCAATCTCGTATAAAGCAATTTTCATTTCTTCGTTTTGACCGTGCCTAAATTTGAGATATAGTTCTCCGAATTGTAAAGCTAACTCAATTTTTAACGTCTCTCCCCTGTCAAGCTCCCAGCTAGTATTTTTTCTAATATACGATTTAATCTTAGGTGTTAAAGATAATGGCGGCTCCCATTTTTTTGCATTCAGTATTGCTGCATATATTAAATATCCTAGTGGTTGCTGTGCAGCTCTGTTTAAGTTCAATCTATCTTCAGTTTGGGTACAATCATAGAGCTTGCTATAAGAATCATTATAAAGGGCAGACAAATGCGCTTCCGCATCTCTCCTCTCCCGGTAGTGAGTGAAAAGAAATGCGCCCTTTATACTTTGATCCATAGGATCAATTGCACGAGTATACGCCTGTCGAACAAAAAATAAGTACCTATCCTGTAAAATCGCGTCAAGTAATTTAATGGATAATTTAGCGAGCGGATTATGCATAGCTCAAATTTTAATAGTTAAAATATCACTTATACGTGTTGTGTAACATGGAGATAGTTTTAATTGACGTAATTTCCATTTACTTCCATACCCTTGTGAAGCGATTTTTAAAACATCCTTTCCGCCAAATATTCTATTAATCTCATCCATTGTCTTCATTACACGATTATCCTTTTCAAAATGTGGATTATCAAATAATGAATATTGAACTTGATCGTCGGGTTTCAAATCTAGCAATGTTACACCGACTTTCTTAAACTTGTATCCGTCACGCCATATTCGTGAAAGGGCATTCCCGGCAGCCTTCAGTAGCTGAGTTGTATTATTCGTAGCCACAGGCAACTCCATATTAATGCTTCTAAAATATTGAGGATCGTTCGATCTAAAATTATTGGTCTGAAGGAAAACAGCCAATTCTTTGGCACAACTACGTTGAGACCTTAATTTTCGCGCAGCGATGGCTACATAATTTGAGAGCGCCTCACCAACATCCTTTTGATTGCTTAATAGTTGGCCAAAACTTCTTGAAACACAAATATTCTTTTTATTCGGTATAATATATTCCATCTCAAAAGCAGGAATACCGTTCAATTCTTTCCACATCCGGTGTCCCACAACCGTTAATTCTCTTAAAATCCAATTCTCTGAAGCTTTTGACACATCATAGGCTGTTTTCAATCCATTTTTGAGTAGTAACGCGGTATATCTTTTTCCGATTCCCCAAATTTCATGAACTTCTGTGGCGCGAAGTATTTCGTCGATTGATTCCGGTGTATTTACCACATGGCAACCTATCCCTTTCTTTGTTTTTTTTGCAAAACGATTTGCCATTTTTGCCAAGGTTTTACTAGGAGCAATGCCGACACTAACAGGGATTCCGACATTTTTTCTAATGTATTCCCTTATCTGAATTCCAAAATCAAAATAATCAACATCCGAGTTATCCAACATAAGAAATGCTTCATCAATTGAATAAATCTCAATCTCAGGAGTGAATTTTCCCAACGCACGCATAACCCGATCCGACAAGCTGCCATACAATGTGTAATTGCTACTAAAAATGGCAACATTATTTGCCTCCAACATTTCTTCCATCAAAAATACTGGAGCTCCCATTTCAATTCCCAATAGTTTCGCCTCGTCACTTCGTGCGATTACACAACCATCATTATTACTTAAAACAACTACTGGCCGTCCTTTGAGTTGTGGTTGAAACAATTTCTCGCACGAAGCATAAAAATTGTTGCAATCTACTAGAGCTATCATAAATTGATCATTTAGGATCAAGTATCATCTTTACCACCACTCCCCAAATCTCAAATTCATCATCTTCCTTTAAAGCATATGGCGGGTACGTCTTATGTTCCGCATAAAGCAGAATACCGTTGGGTGTATTTATTAATCTCTTCACAATAAAACCTCCATTTAATATACCGACAATTATATCTCTGCTTCGGGGTACAATACTGCGATCGATTACCAGCATCGTTCCATTTGGACAATTCGCATCTTCCATACTATCCCCCTCAACCTTTGCGAGATAAACCGAGGGAGAATCTAAACATAATAGTTTGGCTAAATTTATTTCCTCCTCCCGATAGTCTTGAGCCGGAGATGGGAAACCAGCAGATACAGGAATAGTTATTTTTGATATTTTAAGCATCGCGCTATTATATACACACACGTGCGCATTAGTCCCCCTCATGACAGTTAATATTTTTAGCAAATCTATACTAATTTATTTAGCATTAAAATACTATTAACATTAAATTTCATATTACACACGTTATAACTAATTGTTTATCTATTCTTATGTATACAATATTAAATACATTATTTATAATATTTGTTAACGATTCTCATTAGTAGTTTGTAAATAAAAGGGAGCGACTTATTCTCGCTCCCTTCATCCCTTTTTTCCGATAGGCCGTAACGTCACTTCACTTGCCTCGTGACGTATATATGACGGCTTCATTTTTATATAGCCCCACTCCTTTAAATCCTTCATACAGTAATAATAGATTCTCTGTGATCTTATCTTAGCTTGTTCTCGCAATTGACTTGAAAAAACCTTCACTGGATTTTTACAGTCCTGGCGATAAAAGAAATATAAAATTGCAAGCATTAGGCTTATATGTTTTGGGCCAAGCTTCGGATCTTCATAAACCATATCCAAAAAGTCGGAAACATAATTTTCCAATGTCATCATCCCATTCCGTGTTTTTGCTTTTTCTCATTTTGGAGGCTTTCCCCATTTTTCTGCCGTTCGGCTATTTTCTCCGTTTGCGTTACACTCTCCTGTGGCTTCTCGGCTAGCATGTTGGTCTGTTTATTGCCAACTGGTGTGCGTTGCAACTGTTCTTGCTGTAGTTGCTTTAATTTCTGGCCTAAATCCTCGCTAATAAACCCTTTTGCTATCTGCTGGTCCAATGGAATTAGCTTTTTATCCAAGCCAAAAAGAATCAAACTACCGGCTCGGATACCTGGCGTCACATACAATTCTTCATGCTGACCATCTCTGTTCAAGAACTTTTCCTTTTGTAGATTTCCCCTTTCCAGTGATTCCTTTAAGGCATTTTTATACACAACCGAATACTCATCAATGACCTTTCCCAAATTATACCCATAGGATTTATCAAACCGTTCGCTCGCATAATTGCCATTCTCTAGCTTTTCCTTCGGCTTGATTCGTTCCCAGGCGTCAGTTTTTGCATGATGAACGGGTCGCCCCTGTAAGAAGTTGTAAGCCATCTTATAGGTAAAGTTTTCCTTCGCTTTCTCACCAATATTGTTGTCTTTTTTATAATTCAAATAAAAGGTCTGAGTACGAATATCAGCACTACCTTCTTTCTGTGCAGACATGGTGTATTTATTGAGGAAATAATCACCACTTGCCGCCGACTTTCGCAAATGAAAAATTGTATCACTCTTGCCGTCCTCATACTCTTTTTTGTAAGAATGTTCAATAACCGCAGGCCCATTGTTCATCTTATTTACCAGATCAGCATCGAAAGCCTCCTTCATACCGATAAGCATAAAATGCTTTTGCGTTATATTAACATCACTTCCCTCCATAAATTTTTTTTTTACTGGTGAAATACCCATGTCGAAAATTGGCTTTCTACCAATTATTTTATTCCGATTAGTTTTTTCAACGGTCATCAGGATAATCTTTAATGTACGCATGTTAAATTAAAGGTTCCTGCGCTTTCAATTTATCCACCCAATCCTCAGTGAATCCACCTTCTGTTCCAATATTGACTAACTGATTCTTCACAAATTCTAACCGTCTTTCTAAATCAGCATCTCTCTTTTCTATAAAACCAGATTGAACCATCAGAAAAGCTATTTCAATCAACCCTCAAAAACTCAAATTGCGGGCCTTCAGCAGAACTTTGTACTTAATCTTCAGCAACAGCGTTCTTCCACCACTCCTTTCACCAACCTGAATTATCAGATTTTGATTTTTGGGTATAGTAAAAGAAGGAAAAGCCAGAACAATACTTCCTGAACTATCACCGTTCACAGCATCTTGGTTTGTAGAATAGACAGGGGACAATACCTTCTCCTGGATAGCCGTTTTTCTCGCCTTCTTACGATCCTTCACTATGAACTTTATGTAATCCGGCGAGTAAATGATAGATGAGTTATTGCGGATACTTAGTTTAAAAAACATCGTATTTCCACGCATATAAATACTTTGAAGCGATAGAACAACCATTTGTTCTGTTATATGCTTACGCAGAAATCCCCGGTTATCTTTTACCTCCGAACACGCCAAATCGTAAAACTCTTTATTATGTTCCATCCCCTTTATCAAAACATTCTGATTCTCTTCCCCAAGTTTATAGAAGCGAAGATTTAACACGGAAGGCTCTATAGCATATCTCAATAAGAAGGAATACAGCCTGCCGTCTTCTGTAATTACCGACAAATTCGTTTGCAAGAAATCGGCTACCGCAGCCTTAACTTGCAAAACATTCTCGGCTCCTTTTGCTTTTTGAACCATCACAGCGCCACTTCCACGATCCACGCTTTTAATCGCGTAAGGAAAAATTAAATTGCTTGTTTGATTGAGACTTACCCACAGAAAATAAGGGTCAATTTTTCGTACTGTCAATTCGGTATCCCCGTTGACAGTCTGACCAAAAGCAGCGGTAAAAAGAATACACCACATAATAACTGTAACACAAAACCTTTTCATACTCTTTTTTTACTATCGATTTTTAATATTGTTATCAACCAGCAGAACATCGTATCCAGAACGGATATTAACCTTAACGACCTTCAGCTTACGACCGACTAACGACTTCGCGGCCTGGATACCGGCACTGGCTGCCTGCGCACCAATAGAAGGGTCCAAAGAGCCAATACTAAGGCTCTGAATGGCCTGGTCAGTACTATGCTTTACAATCTCTGTCTCCGTACTCGCGTTAACGTCAACTCCTGCTATTCCATCAATGTCAAATACGGTCAGGTTAACCGGCAAAATATTGTTACCGGATTGTATAGAACTTACGGTGATAGCAAACCGTCCCTCTCCTAATCGCCCTTTTCCCCATACATAAGCGTTTCGCGGCACGAGAACACCAGCAACATAGATGTCTTCCAGCAATCGCATTTTCACTTTTGCCCCGTCAGTAACTTCCTTACTTTCCGCAATTACTGCACGTATTGTATTCTGCTTAACTTCTGGCTGTTGATCTTCCAGCGAATAGAAATGATTTATACTTCCATACCGCGCCATTCTCAGTGAATCCAGAAAGGAGCGTCCACTCTCTTTATCTGGTTCCATAATTGACAGAACATCTTCGTTACCTGAAGTCCTAACAGAAAAAACCTGGCTCCTATTCGTCTCAGACATTTCCTGTATCCGATCCCTTACTCGATCAGGATGCTGAATGTCCAAAATCTTTTCAAGCACGGTCGAAATTTGCTCCATCTGTTTATCTGGTTTATCATCGGTCATTTCCTTCATCATCGCCTCCAATCGATCCACACCCTGTAAATCCACTTTATCCCGTGATCCTACTACCGGCACCTGGACCGGGTACTCCTTTGTTTGGTTACGGTTCAATTCCCCGGTAATGGCAGCAATCTTCCGATAAACCTTTTCTTCATTCTCATCACGCGAGTAATGATCATTCTGCTTCATTCCATTGATACCGAACTTCCCCCCGGAGGTATCTGCGTTGAAAATATTCTCATAGACTGAAGGCGCTTTATAATAAGGGTCTTTTTCCTTCAGGGAACGCATCTTTGCAGAATCCCGATCAGCGTTTTCATAGTACATCAACTTATTCCAACTGCTGTCAGCCGATTTTTTGGCATTTGGTAAGTCAGTATTTATGCCATGTGCAGGTACTTCCGTAATCAGCTTCTTGGCATTTCCGCTGACAATACCAAAGGATGACAGCAAAATCGTCAAAAAAGGAACAAAGAGGACAGGTAGTACCATAAAAAATTGTTCTTGCTTCCGTAGCTTCACATCAGCTACGCCTTCTTCATTTTCTTTCATATACACCAATTTTTAATTATTTATTCAACCTCTCCAACTGTGTAAGGCTATCGATCAACCCCGGCCTTACAGCTAGGATACTATCATATGTATTCCTTCCCACTTTATCCGCTTTTAGGCTATCGAGGTAATGTCGAAACCATTTAATCCTGTCAGTCAAATACACGGGCTTAACTTCATTCTCAAAAACCAGCCGAGGCGCAGTTTGGTGCGTAGGATTAACTGTGACAGTACCCATAGTGCTTCCTGCATTTATTAAAACAATAGTCGTTACTGAGACGTAACAAAGAACAAAGATCACTAGTAGCACTTTTATACTAAATGGCGACCAGTTTTTAACCTTAGCATTTAGAAAATCTGCGTATTTTCTCTGCACCTTTTCAACCTTACGAGAACTACGTTCAAAAATTGCATCTACTACAGAAAACCGCCGGGTACTACGTTTGAAAATTCTCCACATAAAAAAGATTTAACGTTCTACTGTATTCAAATCTTTGTTCTCCAAAGTACTCCATCTCTCAACCAGAAATCCATGTGGGTTGTTATCACTCCGACTGACGTTCCTAACATATCCTTCAGTAATGAGGCTACGAGTTAATATACTGGTTGCGCGGACCAATCGTTGGTGAGCATAGCATTTGAAATAATACGGGTATTGATCTATATTTATAGCTACACTATCGACTTCTATTTTTTGCGAAATATTGCCGGAAATAATGTTGTTGTAGTATCCACTCTCCTTTAAATTCTCGTAAAGCCGCTTTGCTGAAGCATCTGCCATATACAATGCCTTTCCGATGTTCTTTTTAATTACCGTCTCATCCGGGTCCAGGGTAAAAAGATAAAAATGAAACATCTTTACATGATCACGAATCTCTACTGGAATATTCTCTTTCTTCTCACTGGCAAATGCTTCTATAGCCTTTCCGTTTGCCAAAACATAAATCCTTCCTTGTGTTTTAGCCGCCAACAACATCGATTTATAAACGGTAAATGCAACCAGGCAAAACGATAATACCACGATCACCAAAGTGAACAACCGCACATGCGCAAACGCACCCTGAATACTTTTCATTTTTTTAAACATACACTTTCACTTTTCAATCAACACATTGTTTCAATTCATAGCAGCAACAACATATCGATTATCGAATCAGCTATCGTCCCCCTTCAGCTTATTAGCCAAATTTCCGTAAGCTCGCCCTGCATCAGCAGCAATTCCCTTCCCCGTACTGCCTGCGTCATACCCCTCCTTAATTTGGTCAGGAGCATTATATAAGTTTCGGAGACCCGCTTCCACACTATTGTTATCTGCAAACATGATATGCCCAAAACCATCCGCAGCAGCGCCAGCAGCAGCACCTGCCATACCAAGTGCAGCACCGGCGGCACCAGTAGCAGCACCAGCAGCCCCTCCTAACGCTTGGGTCATTTTACCGGTTAGAGCATCGCCCCCTACAAACATCACATGATTTGCAATACTTGGAATAGTAGTGTACCCGTATATACCGATGATCAGAAACACCATATACCCCAAATCTGTCCGAGTAAAAAAAGTATCACCTGTAGAACCAATCTGCGAAAGATCTATTTTCAGCATTTCGACCTGAATGGTAGCCATAACCGCCCCAAATATTTGTGCGATAGGAAGCCACAAATAAACATTGATATATCGGGCCAACCAATGTTTCAGGGTATGTTGAAAGCCATCGAAAACAGACAACCCAAAAGCTAAAGGCCCCAAAATTGCGAGTATAACCAAGTTAAATGTTCTCATTGTGTTAATACACAGTGAAACGGCAGCAAACAACAACTGTAATATCTCAGCTATAACCTCCTTTATCGAATTACGAAAGTCATAACTAGCTTTCGCAAAAGCAAACCTCATATCGGTTCCAATACGGGCAAAAAAACCTTCATCGTCACTTGATTGTCCGTCATGACTGTACTTATACCATCTTTCCCTGTCACCGATACCTAATTCTCCCACGTACATCTGCCAAACATCAGTTTTTTTAATTGCCGCTTCCTTCTGCTTTAATAATGCAGCAACAGTTTCTTCAGCACCATCCACCATTTTTGCTGTACCGGAAACAGTAGGTTTCATAACTCCATCAATAATTCCGAGTACCGAGGGAAAGATAAGAATAGCAAATCCAATTAAGAACGGTCTAAAAAGAGGGTAAAAATCAATTGATTCCGCCCTAGACAAGTGCCCCCAAACACGCACGGAAATGTACCACAAAGCCGCAAACCCAGCTATCCCCCTCCCCACACCAATTAACTGGCCACACAATGGCATCAACTTCTTATATAGTCCTTCCAAAACCAGATGCAAACTCTTTACCTCATCGGCTACTCCACCTGATTGGGCATAAGCCAAACAAGGAACGCTAAACAGCAATGCACACGCCATTAAGGATTTTATACACTTATTCATACGTCACGCTTTGTAAAATTCAAAAAAATGTGTCCTATCTCAATCCTTCAATTGCCGTCATTCTATCAACCTCCCTCTGTTCCTTCATGCGCTGCAATGCCAAGACCGAATTGGAATTATTGAACTGCCTAAGAAAAACCAGCTTATCCTGTATTTCCATGTATATTCTATCTATGGCATTCAACCTCTCTTCATCTGACATGCGCAGACTACTGGATGTTATAACAGTAATCAAATCGTCCAAATTTTGCAGCGAAGCATTAAACAGGCGGCTATATACCCTCCCCATATAATCGATTTCCGACACAGTGAAACTACCTGAAGACTTAGCGTACTGAAATGCCTTCTTATACTCCTTTACAATGGCCACTTGTTCATCAATAATATCTGCAATACGGCTATATTTTTTTATGGCAGGGTTCACCTCCAGCAATCCATCCAAGAACAGTTTATGCAGTTGAAAATTCCCCTGACTAATGTTCTTTATGGTATTATAGCCACCAGATAGAATTTCATATCCCTTTTTTAAATCTGACAAAATTTGCTTAAACTGGCTCAACTTTTCGACGTTTAAAGCCAATTGCGCGATCTCCTTCGCTTGTGCATCTACTCTGTACGGAGCCAAAAGGAGAACTACAAGTAATCCGCAGGAGAACAACCAACAACACAATACACCACTTTTCATATGCACAACTTTAGTTATTTACTTTCTTCATGACTTGCACATCATGTAACTCCTTCTGCCGCTGCAAAACTTGCACCTTAGTTGATGAACAGAAATTCCGAGTAAACAGATAACAATCTTCCATATCAATATAAACTCCGTCAATTCGCTTTATACGCTCATCATCACTCAACTCCATCTTTCCTGCCGTCACCAGGGGAATAAGATCATCAAGTAGTCTGACGCATTTATCCAGCATCCGCATTTTAACCCCATCAACATATCGCAATTCTGCGGCAGCAAACAAATTACTTCCTCTGACGTTCCCGACAACATCCTTGAAGTCGTTGGATACATCTATGCCCATTCTAACTATCTCAGCAATCCTGGAATAATTGCGAATCTTAGGGTTAATGGATTCTAACGAAAGAAAAAAATCCTTGTCTAGCTTAAAGTGACCATTCTTAATACCACCGATAAAATTCAGACCTTTACGTGCTGTATTGTAGCCCTTATGTAGCAACTCAATGTATACCTTATTGGCTGCGATCTGCTGCACATACAACTTGATCTGGTTATTCTGAGAAAAAGCAGCGAAAGAAAAGCACAACAGCACACCTAAACAAACAATCAGTCTCATAGCACATTATTTTATTCCATACATTGACTTAATCTGCGCAACGTCTTTCTGGTCTTTCGCACGTTGCAAAACCAGCTTCTTATTCTGATTATTGAAAGACCGCAAATCGTTCAGGTTAATATCAATTTCATCAGCAACTCTATTCAATATCTCTATTCTTTTACCGTCTGTCATCTTTGTACTGAAAGAATTGATAACAAGAAAAAGATTGTCAATATTCTTCAAACTCTCATCAACTATTCCGCTATAAACCCTTGCCATATAATCTATTTCCTGCGGTGTAAAATGTTTATCGTTCTTGAACAAAGTAAAGGCAGCCTTATATTCGTCAACAATTGCTATCTGTTTACCTATAACCTCTTTCACACGCTTATAGCTGCTAATCGCCTGCTTTACCTTATTCAGCTCATTAAAATATTCTTCGTATTGTTCCTTATGCTTTTTTGTCCAATCCGAAATTTCATCCAACTTCAGTTTAGTAAGCACATTTTCAACTTGCTTCTGAGCGTTCTGTAACCAAATCGTCTTATTTTGCAAACGCTGAACCGCAAGGTCTGCCGCTTTAATCGCGGCAATCAACGCTTGCCTCACAACCTCCCAAATGATCGCGTGACTTTTTTGTGTCGGTGCGATCACTAAACAAAAGCAAAGCGCCAACCCCACAAACATCTTATTCATACCCTCTATTTTTATTGTTATTTTCTTTTGTTGTCCAAAACCATTTGTTCAATAGCCTTCTCCATACTTCCAAACTTTTGTGCGTATTCCAAAACCTTTACACGTTCTTTGCCTTCGGTGGTGAAAGCGAAATATTCATGGGGGCATAGATCATTCTTATATACTTTAGCAACCTGCCCACCGATTTCCATAAAAATTTCACGATTGTCTTTATTTACACTTAACAGAATGGACTTCGACTTCTCCGATAACCCCAGTGCTGACTGCAAGTGATCGAACTTGTTCATGAACTTCCGCATATCCATCAGAATCTTCACATCCGCATTGGCTATGATTGCATCTTTAATAATGGGACTTGAAATTAAATCGTCCAATTCTTGCGTAATCACGATCGGCACTCCATTAAACTTGCGGAACGTTTTGAATCCATATTTCGTAAACTCCGCCATAGAAGGTTTTGCTATGGCCTTCCATGCCTCATCGATCACGAAAACTTTTCTTACTCCTGCTAGCTTACGCACCTTGGAAATGAACAATTCCATACAGATCAATACTACGACACTAAAGAGAACGGGATGATCCTTAATGTTGTCCATTTCTATTACCGTAAACCTTTGGTTTAGCAGATCCTGCTTACCTTCTGCGTTCAGTAAATAGTCAAACTCACCACCACGAAAAAATGGGCGCAGTACATACAAGAAGTTATCTATATCAAAGTCTCGATCTTTTAGGCGGTGCAGTTTTAATTCATGAACGAAGTAGTCCTGTAGATATGTATAGAAGGTATTGAAAGAAGGAAACACACCAGTATTCTCACCAAGAAACTTATAATAGCCGGTGAGGGCATTAGACAAAGCAACATACTCCGAACGGTTAAAAGATTCGCTTTCCTGTTTCCATAGAGCCACCAGTAGTGATTTCAGGGCTTCTTTCTTTTCAGTATCCAATAGTTGACCATCAGGAAGGTAGAACGGATTAAAGCGAATGGGGTTTTGTTCCGTGTAAGTAAAGTAATAACCACCCAAGAGATCGCACAGTCCACGATAGCTTCCACCAATATCCAAGATCACACAGTGCGCGCCTTGCTCATACATGGAATTAAGCATATGGTTAACGGTCATACTCTTACCACCGCCCGACGTACCACACACGAGCGTACCCATATTTGAGCTGATCCCCTTCATGCGTGGCGCCGTGTATGGATCGACGAATACAGGCTTACCCGTCAAACGGTCACAGAAACGAATACCCTCCTGGGGAGGGTCTGACTGGTAGTTACTTTCGAGATTTAAAAAACAACAAGCCTGCTCGGCGAATGTATCGAAGGTGTCATTTTGCGGAAAAGCGGCGGCGTTACCAGGAATACCACTCCAAAATATTTGGGCCGCGCCAATAGTTTCCTGTTTAGCAACAGCATCCATCTGCGCCAATGCCGAAGTAACCAGGTTACGAATATCTTTGACTTCATCTGCTGATTCTGACCAGGCCAGGACATTGAAATGTGCTTTCACGGGAAGCCTTTGTTGTGCAATAGCCTCATTCAGAAATTGATTTACCGCCTCCCGACTAATTGCATTCTCCCGGCTATATGCAGCAAGTGATTGCAAACGCAGTCGTTTACTCTCAAACTTCTTTAAAGTTTGCTGTGCATCATCAACGATAATAAATTGATTGTAAATATGGTTACAGGGCAGCAATAAACCTAAGTGCGTGGCAAATCCAATTGAAAACTTTGTTCGGTCAGTACTATATTTATCGAAGTTAATCCGAGCGCCACAGGCAGATGGCAAGCTATCATTACCAGACAAAGTAAACAATTGGCAGTGTTTATTACCCACTTTTAGATGATCACGCAACTCAATATCCTGTATCATCAATTCATCTTCCTTCTCCAGAAGGAAAAGGTATTTTTCAACCAAACCAGCCCGTCGATCCTGGCTGATCAATTCATCGTTATTTAACCGTTGCAGAAAAATCCCAACATCAGACAATACTTTACGAAACTGCCCTGCCACATCTTCAAATTCATGTAATGCCGTTTCGCTTAAAGTTTGCTCTGGTACAATATTGGGCCTGATAAGATTGGACAATAAAGAGGTAGCCACTTTTCTAGCTGCTGCTCTTTTCGTCAGCATAATGTAACATATATGATCCAGGAATGGCCTATTATTAAAATAGGCCTGACTTCTCTTTTTTAGAAAGCTATCCGACTCCAGCACTTCCGCCGTGTACCTCTTCTTTACAAACCAATCCTGCTTATGGAAAACCGTATTCTTAGGCAGCAATTTAATGGCCTTTATTAACCCCTGATGCCAACCTTCAAAATCGTCCGCGTGACCCGTAAATATTTCCGGCAGCTCAACCCGATATGCAATTGTAATGTCGCCTTGCTTGCTTAAAATGCAGTTATGTTCTATATCTGCAATCGGGAATATATTCTTTAACCACTTTTCCATCATCACAATTCTTTAAATGATGTAAACCTACATCTATCAATTACTACCGGTGTATCCCTTAAAGATGTGCCGGTCATTGCACTTCACTACCTTTGGAATACCTCTACTGGCAATCTTTTTCATCATCCCATGTTCGCCATATTTATTACTTAACTTGTAAACTTTCATAAACAGGAAGAAGGTCAATGCGCCGATTAGTATTATGCAGAGGTATGAATTAACACCAACTAGATAAAGTATGGCAAATAGTAATAAAGCAATCACCAACCCTCCCCCCAAGTACCATATATACTGAGCCTTCAAACCTTTAAACTCTATTGCATTGTTCACGCCTTTGTTGATTTTATAAACACTATTTGCCATACTAATCCGCTTATAAGCCAAAAAAAGAACGTAGCACAGTTGCCACGACAACCAAAAAAACACAACTACCAAACCACGCAGCGGCAACAGATCCCGTATCTGGTTGCCCATTTGACCATTTTTGGTAGACACGTACCGCCCCTATAAGACCGAGGATAGCGCCAACGGCGTACATCAAATCGCAACCAACATCAAAGTAGGAGCGAACCCTATCATTTGCTTCCTGGATACCTTTTACACCATCCTGCGCATATACATAGACGGTAAGAAATAATAAAACCACTGTCAGGACAGCGGCTTGTAGCGGTCGCCGTGTTAAGCGACTAATCAACATCTTCATTTTCATACGCACCTCGTTTTTATTATTATTAAAAAATGTACGGATACAAAAAGGCCCTGCACGTTACCTGAGCCGATAGCACAATCCATTCAACACTTTCAGGTAACAGCAGGGCCATATACACCACCACCACAATTTCTTAAAAAGAAACACCCCGTACCGATCCCTACGCACTTGGTTTTCCTGCTCACCGGTACTGTCGGGTGTTTCTTATGCAGCATCTACTCCCACAAAGCACTCAATTCATCTGCACTAAATTTCATGCTGCACTTATCCTCAACGATTAATTCGATTAAGTTTGCAAGCCCATTTTGATAGATACTACCCTTGGTTCCAGGATATTTACTTAGTAACCTTCTCAGGCGATCGGTCAGCACCTCCTTTTGCAATTGCTCTTTTGCTGCCTGGCTAACCAATGCCTGCAACTCATCCACCAGCGAATGAATCGGTGCCATAGATGCCGCATTTTGCCCTTCCGCATTTCCCCCACCTCTAAATAGAACGTTATCAACCGCTTTCTTTTCTACAACTTTCTTTTTACGTTTCAATAATTCTCCTGCTTTTGTACGAAAGAAGAGTACTACAACCACGTAGTAGATCACCAGCGCCAAGCAAAGCCAAGAAAGATAAGTAGTCCACGAAATCATAATTGCTTTGTTTTGTTTACAACACAAATATGACGCACTTCCAAGCGTGTTTTTCACACTATGATCCGAAGTAGGAAAAATATTTTTTAAGAAGTACAACGTAGCACTTAAAACAGGTGTGCAGGCGGATGTTCATGTATAGAGAGCATACGCACGGCTACATCGATCCACAACTTTTTTAAACGAAGGAAAGTATGTAGCGACAGGAAAAATGCGGCAATAGATATCTTGTATATAGATATCCCCATCTGTCGTTGACAGAAAAAAATCCCACTTTGGTCAGAAGTGGGATTTTTTAATAGTGTGCCACAAGTACTGTTACTGTTTAGGGTTTTCATCCCAATAATCCATTCTATTTTCCAGCCGATCAATTAGTTGATTTAAAAAGGAGACACGATCCTTTTTTCTCAAACGTATTTCCTGAAACGTTCTATAAAAGTTGCCTAAATCAATATTAAAAGCCTGAGATAAATCGGCGGCAATATCTTTGACATCAGCATTTCCGTCATTTAGAACACCCGCGCTATACAATGCGTAAATCAGTTCTGTGAGAGCGGTTTTTGAACCAGTCCAACGTAATCCCTTAACCGACTGATTTTGCAGAAACCCTAACGTTGGCTGACCGGTTCCAAGCATAGACAATTGCCTATAAAGATATTCACAATAGCTCTCGTACGCGATAAATTCGGAGATAGTACTATCGTGTAGCGTCTGAAAGGAGGCATCTACAATCATATAAGAATCTACAGCAAATAGCATATCCCCGGTTCGTCTCAGGAAATAAACTTTATCCAATATAGTTTGGCCGGATTTATAATAAGAATATAGGTCGGCATGTCGCTTATAATGCTTTTGCACCTTTTTGACCTCCCGCTTAAAATACTTCTCTGCATTAATCTTATCTACCAGGACCGGCCTTTTCACCTCCAGATCATACACCTTCCGAAAGAAAATTAGTTTACTCATAAACGACGGCTTCACTTCCTTAAAAAAAGCTATTTCACTATCTTCATCGGTAAACCCATTGCCAATAACATGTTTCCTTAAACGCTCCAAAGCTAACTTTACCGTATCTATTCCACGACGTGCATACTCAATAATACTCCGTTCTTCTTTTTCCAACCGTTCTAGCTCAACTACCATTTCGCTATGGAGCGATACATACATCGAATATCGCTGCTTCTGCATAGGGAATAGTTTAATAAACGTAAGATTACTACCCTATTCCCGCAAATGCTATGCAAAAGATCCTATGTACCTACAGCAAAAAGGAAATAAAAAATGTCAAATCGGCAATTTTTTCACCGCTACTTAGCTGACACCAATTTTACTAATTTCGCATATAGCCAGAATCTTCAGACAAACTAACTCCGTAAACAACTAAAACAATACATCTCCCATACAAGTTGCTACAAGCATAGTTTTTGTATACAGCTACTACTACATCCTAAATAACCCGCACATGCAAACAAATAACAACGATATCCCCGACAACATAATATATTGGAAAGGGAGCAGGGAGGAATTTATTGAATTCGTAATGATAGTTGCCGATTATAGCATCTGTACCACCAGCAACGTAACAATAACAAGCGCAACAAGATTTTTGGAATTATGCGATGAGCTTGGGAGCGAACTTGCCAGGCTATTTAAAGTGGATATCTCCCCCCATGCTACCTTTAAATTAATGCGCGAGCATACCAAGATAGATTATTGTTTCACCAAAAGTGTTATTCAAATGATGAAAAGGCCAAAAGAAGATGAGCATTTTTTGCAAATGCTTGAGGACCGAGGCATAATGCCATCCATCGAATATATTTCGGAAGGATTGTTGAAATGGGGCCACGCAGAAAAGATTGCCACTCTCTTATGGCTTTATATACAGAGAGGTTACTCATATACCATACTTACAAAGGCATTTATTGCCATAAAAAAAAATACAGTAGAATGTCTGTAATAGCTATCGTATTGTCTTAAATTAATTACCGCATCTAACATGTCCATAATCTCAGCTAGTGCATATTCATACCTATATTTTTCAGCAAACCACTTTAAAACATGCCCTGGTTTTTGTTGCTCCGCCTTAGATAAACTATCGCATCGGTTTTTTTCTCTCCACTTTTTTATATATCTCAATGTCATCACTTCTATTCTTTTATCCTCATGTCTACTGAGTATATAAAAACCTTCCATAAGTTTTTCGATATCCTTACAAAATGCCATTAAGGAGCTTCGCTCCTCAGCGGAGGCATATAGATCAATTTCATTTACTAAACATGCATATTTCCAATAATCCAGGTGCAATTTCAATTCTTTAAGATCAAAATAGTCAAAAATGAGTTCCAGTTTCACCTCTCTAGTACCAGATAATTGGAGGCAGAGCGAGTGCCGTTTTAACTTAGAAATGGCTTCTTCCATATCAGTTATTAAAAGGTAAATAATTAACTTTCGTTATTCTCTAATTCTTCAACCTTTATCGTCTTAAGCAATAAATCTAAAGCCAGTTGGGCCTTTCCTTTTAACTTAGTTGCAATCTCTATCGTTAGATTAAATTTATGTCTATACCTTGCCCCATAATAGGAGTGCTGTAAATAACCTAATAACTTCTTACTATCTCCCTCCCCTATAGGAAAAATACTCGACCACTGATGATCAAGCAACACTACGCATCTAAACATTTTATCAATATTATGTGTTTCGTTAGCAATGCCGAATCCTCTTAATATCAACACTCTAAATATTTGCTCCAAACACTGATGTATCATGAGTGTCGCCAACTCGGGCTCCTTCCGAGAGATGTACATATCAGCAGCAGCCAGAAACTCCTTTGCGCGATGAACCGATTTACTAATATCCTTCTGCAACACTGGCAAAGGATGTTTATTCTCAGTATTTAGATCGTGAAGGTGGATATTACCACTGTCATAAAAAATTTCATTTGCTTGATGAGCCAAGGTAACAAGCAAATTTCCTTCACTATACATCCGCAGAAATTTAGCTAACACCACAACGATGATCGTCACCTGACAAATCGATGCACAACGAGCTTCCAGCATATCCTCCCAGTCACTCATTCTCCTTCCTAAACCATCTTTAACAACAACAAGTAGATAATAATCTGCCAGATATACGGGACTAGCTGATAAATTATCAAAAATCGATTCTGTCTGTTTATTATATAATGAAGCACCTATCAGATAAATCCGTTCAGGTGTAACCGACTCTTTTATAATAGCAACGATTTCTTTCTTTACACTCTGAACCAAATCAAAGTGATTATCTAATATATTCAAGGATGGCATTATCTTCTATATTTAACGATTTAAAAAAAGATGAAACTATTACAGTCGTTCCTTACTTATACGAATCTTTGTAGCTTTTAAAATAGCTGCCATTCTTACATTCATTTTTTTTAAATTACTTTGCACTACCAAATATATAGCCTCATTCTGCGCCTTTGTTAAAATAGACGGGGTAGACTGCATTTGATGATATTTGGGGACTTTCCATTTAAATTGCTCAATTACCTCACACCTAATATTTAATAACATAAACTCAACGGTGTTTTGCAATTCACTTATCAAGTTCTTATTTCTGCTTTTCGGGTCATTTTTATATCGCTTCTTTTGGGGTCGTTCCTTCTTAGGGCTACTCATCAGCTTTCTGTGTGTATAGGAGAATACAGGATGATCCATTGCAATACTATCGCCTACGACCTCCCCGCCTGCTTTATCGTTATGCTCCTGTATACCAGTGCAGGGGGACCCATTTATCGACTTATCCGGGATTGCCCTTATTCCGAGTAATTTCCAATTACCAGGTTTTGCAGGAACAGTTGAATTATTTATCAAAGGATTAATTATCTTACCCATTTCAGCAAAACTTCTTTTTTGCTCGTTATGTGGCGTATTCATCTTTTATATTTTTAAAGTAGATCAATCATTATTACAGTGGCTTCTTAGATGCTGCCAAGCACATCCCCACCAGTTCCGCTATCTTTAAATTGAAATCCTGGAGATTTACTTCGATTATAGTGCCTACCATTTCTATTACAGCATTGGAAAAAACATTGTAAGGCTGCTGCTTCCTATAGTAGGTGTTATTACTCCACTGGCATTGCTCCATTACGTCGTTTTTTTGTTTACATGCCATGCCTTCAAAAGCCTTATGAATAGAATATAATACATTTGGAGCATTCGCTACCGAGACGCCTGGTTGTACCTTATGGTATTGTGCCCTGTATTTTCGCACCTGGGCATTGTATTCAGGCAAAAAAAGAGAGATAGGGTGGCCTGGCCTACAGAGGTGAATAAGCGAAACTGCATTTTGATTGAGATCCACTAACTGTTCCTCTGCAATGGTGGCGATCATTTCTTTCTCGGCATTTGAAAATTTAGTTCCCGGATGTAGCTTCCTGTAATAGGTAGGTAACGACCAGTTACATTCCAAAATTACTTTGTCTCTAAATCTAATTACGATATGCTCCGATAGCTTATGTAAAACATCAATGATATTGGGTGAGTCACCTTTCGGTATATTCACCGAATCGTTTGCAACCTTAAATTGATTCAGATATTTTTTTATCTCCTTCTCATATTCGGTCGCAACGGAAACTATCGTACCAGCAGGCGAATTACTGCGATCAACATTGGCATTCTTTTTTTTAACCTTCTGCTTCGCTACCACTGCTTGTTTCCGCTCATTTTTTTGCGTTGCATCCGCAGTGAATGGCCGTTCTGACTTCAGAAAGGAGGCATTAGATAATGGGAGGCTATCTATTAGTGGATCGTTCTTTTGCCGAATACCCAAAGACTTCCAATTCCCAGGTTTACTAGGTTGGCCCATTTTAGTCCTTTTCCGTCTGCCTGGTTTGCCCTGCTCTTCTCTCCTCCCCTCACCAGCGTCGCCCATTCCTTCAAAATAATTGGTACTTTCCATGTTTAAAAAATTGTATCAACACTTGTTGATTGATTAAAATAATTAGAGCTGATCACTACACTATCTTATACTTTTCCGACAGCGGCTTTAGTATTGCTGCATTAAACGCTTGTTCATGTTCTTTATAAAAAGAAATATGTCCTGCTTTATTTATCCATTGTACTATGGCAGCATCCTGATATGAATCAAACAGGTAGAGCGTACCCTCGCTTAATAAAAAAAAAGGGTAATGTATATTGAAACGACTAAGAATTCTCTCTTTCACTTTGATACCTAGCGAAAGCTGGTATCTCTGTTTTATATAGGACAATTTAAAAAACACAATAGGCTTGTCTAACGAAATAGCCACTTTGGTGGCATTGCCTTTAGATGGCTTGCTCTTAACCGCTCTAACGCCCCTATAAGAGTATATATAAACAAATACTTCATTTTGAATCAGGGGAAAAATCTTTTTCCAATTGTTGAAAACATATAGCATCTTAATACTCCAATTAAAGCTACTGTCCTGCTGGTTGTCGGCTGCAATCTCATCTGATTGTACCATTATCTGCACACCCATTTTTACTATTTCTAGCTGATTGCTGTTAATGGACCTTTCAATCCTTTTATCCAACTCCGGCATAAACTTTAGCCAGGAAAGTATTCGCTCATTGGTTTTGTTCATTAACCCTGAAGCCGGGATAATAAAGGGTGGTTGTCTACCAGCATAGGGCAGCATAATCACGAAGCCTAAAGCGGCCTGCTTTTCTACGCGCTTCTTTACAGGTGGGAGCCTCAGGGCTAATATTGCCTGTAATGGCGTAGGGGAAGTAACAGGATCGAAAGGATACAGACTCAATACTTCTTTCTTTTTTACAATAGCAATTCCTTTAGCCCCCTCTTTCTTTTCAAAATCAGCCTGGTATTTAAAAGCGAGGTCAAATAACCCATTAGGTAACAATTGTGCGAAATAATCATTCCCGTTAGCCGTCGTAATCGCCTCCACAGTTTTGCAGATATGGATGCAAACCCCTTTTAAGGTAGCCCTACAACTACAGGAAATAATTAACTCCCTATCGTGTACCGTAAATTTTAATACATACACGCCCGTAAAAAAAATGCTTTTAAGTACTAGCTGGAGGTTGCGATAATCAACAAATTTGATCGATGGTGGCTTAAACTCACTGACTAACTGCGGCTGCGTGCAATGATTTAGAAGTTGGGCGGTAGATATGGTATTATCATTTAAAAAAGGTACTGATACAAAACTACTTACAACATTGGGAAGACTGCTATTGTTAACCATGATCGGATTTTTAAGCAAAAAACGGTGTTCTCAAAATGAAGTAGGAATTTTTAGGTATGTATTTTACCAGGACCACAATGACTTTTACAGAATCAAAAAACAATTTAAACTTGTAATGTTTTATTCGCGTATGAAAAACTTAACAATACATGAAGGGGAAAATCTTAGAAAACTAAGGTTAATTATGGGGTTTAAGCAGCGTGATATAGCCCATCTGCTCGGTGAGGACTGGAATCAACAAAAAGTGTCTTACCTGGAAAGCAGCGAGAAAATAGCTATCTGTACCTTAAAGCACATTGCCATTGTATTAAAGATTCCCGTCTGGTTTCTTCAAATGCCACCGTACGTATTTAATAATTACATCTTTAAAATACAAAGGCAGGATAATTCCTGCCCAGTAATTTATATCATTAAGATTGTAGAACTATATGAAAGATTATTGGTAAGTATGAGGGAACAGTATAGTGTGTAAACAATAATAAGGTCGCTGAATAATTCGTGCATTACCTCATCGGCTATCTTAGCGACAATACCCACTTTAGCACATACTTAGTTATTAGGCTTCTACTCATATTATACCATCAATTTCTTTATCTTTCTCATATTGTATTTGTTTTTCAAGATAGTCGATACTGACCTGCGCCCACTCCCTTACCGTAGGAATAGGGTGATTCAACAACTTTTCATATAGCAGTTTATCCGATTCCAATTTATCTGCAATGGGCCCTGTCCATGAATAGGTTCCGATCTTTGCATCAATACTACTAAGAACCTTAAAGTTCATACCAAAGGTATCAATAAAATCCTTCGCATATGGATGCCAGTCAATTTCATGATCTCTTCCGTTATTAAAGACAGGGAGTAATTCTGCAATCCACAGCACCGCAGCAGCCTCCTGATTATCTTTACACCATTCAAAAATCTGTTCAAATTTTGCCGGATTACCTTTAAAAAGTAATCCTTCTGAAGTTCGTAAGGCATCATGATGGGAGCCCACTAAGTCCTTTAAATGCCAGACTGCAAGGCCAAAACGATTGACATCCTGAAATATACCAATGAGTGTTTCCCATAAAATAGGAAAATACTCATCCTGGAGCACATCTAAAAACTTATAAATGGTATTATCGATTAAATAATAGTTTTCCGATTTGGAAATCTGTTCCACAATTAGGCCCATCGTAAACTTCGCCAATTGTTGGTCCTCGGTTCCTTTTAAAAGTTTGACGACAGCAGATCCATAATAAGCAACATCCATCGAATGGTTTAAATGCTGAAAAAATAGGGAGGAGTTTTCAACAATTAATTCTTTAATAAAAGAAGAATAAATATCCCACACATCTTGTTTATCATGGCTCCAAGTAATAAGAATCATGAGCGAGATCACTTTTCCTATGTCATCAATTTGATTAAGCCTCGTCAATAAATCCTTTACTTGCTCTGATGACAGATGCCGTAGCCCCCATCCATAATAAAAAACAGCAAATAATTTAGTGGAAAAATATTTATCCTCCGTCAGTCCAATTAACAGCTTAAAATCAGCAAAATCCAGCTCTTTATTTCTTGCTATTGAAAAAATTATCTCCTTTAGATGATCGTCGCTTATCAATAGTTGGAATTGCTCATTGAATTGTTCCTGAGTCCGCAGGTTGGCAATGATGCCAATAAACACTGAATAATTTAGCGTAGTAGTATCGGCATTTCTCATTTGCTGTCGAATATCTTCTAACAATTTATTCAATTGCTCACCTGATCCATTTTTTGCTAACGCCATACCAAAATTGTATCCCTCCAGTATATTCCCAGTAATTAAATGCGGAATGTTTTCACTCCATTCATTGGGAATACTGAGAAAATACTTACTCAGCAAGTCAATTTTACCATTTAATGCAATCCCCCTCTCATCCTGTATTTTATCAGGATAATATTCTTCGTAACCCGGCTGCCTTACCAACATTTCAAGTTGATCGGCAAATCCATCAGGTTGCAAATCATTATCCAATATATTTTTTAACTTTTTAAGAACTTCACCTTGAAATACTCTTTCAGAGTGAATAATAAAATTAATTTTCTTACGTATCTCCATCCGATCTATAACCTCGTTGGAAATAACTAATTCGATCGCTGGTAAGATTAATTCTCCTACTCCGACAGTGCAAAAAGCATAAAAATGCTCTATAAGAATATCTGCGGCAATAGCCTCAAATTCTTCTCCTTTTTGTACGTATTGAATCAATACATTAATGCAATTCCACCAATAGTCTTTTATTTCGTCTCTTGATGGCTGATAATCCTGAAGCGTTTTAGCATCTCCCTGGTCTTCAGCACCTCCCATCCGATGAAATTGATCAACTTTCATTGCGCTACTAATAGCTTTAAAAGCTAATCTTTCATGGGCCGCATCTCTTCGAAGACAGTATTGAATAATAGTAAAACGTTCGCGCAAATCAACTGCTGTACCTGGTAAGTGAATATGAAATAACTGAAGAAACTGATTGGTGGCATTATTGGCAAGATTTTCATTTTCT
The DNA here is from genome assembly GCF_020386615.1 of Chitinophaga pendula. Taxonomy (NCBI): domain Bacteria; kingdom Pseudomonadati; phylum Bacteroidota; class Chitinophagia; order Chitinophagales; family Chitinophagaceae; genus Chitinophaga; species Chitinophaga pendula. Next base: position 1,356,295 of record NZ_CP077769.1, on the reverse strand, counting down.
CCCGTTGCAAATGCTGCCAACACTCGCACACCTGCGCGGAATGTTTCTGGTCGAAAGCATAGGTTCTCCAATGCCCAAACCAAATTCCTTCTACCTTCCTTTATTTGAACCAATTCATCAATTGAACAATTTGCAAACGCAGTATATAATGCTTCCGCACAAGCGACAGGATTCACATAAACGAAAGAGCGGAAGAGACGTGAACCCACTGTAGTATTTAATACTTCCGCATACTTAAAAAAACAATCACATAAATTCTTAACGATTATTTGAGCATGATCAACATGTTTTAAGTACCTAAACTGCAAACAAAAACTTTCAATCAAGTTACCCTTAGTTAAATGAGGCAAAATCCGTTGGAATTTTGACAGGGTACAGTTTCGCCACCAACCCTCTGCCAAACGGACTGCCAATGGAGAGGGGCGCAATACATAAGTCCTACCTTTTCGTTCAAGTAACTGTTGCTTACTAAGCGAAAGGCAAATTTCCTTGAACCTCATTTTCTTCAGTTCTTCCACATCTTCAGGATTCACATTTCTAAAATCGAAGTCACAAAGGTCTTCCTGGAGAGCAATGATATCAGCTTGTTCTTCTAGGTCATCATAAAATCCAATAGCATTAAACAAAGAACAGGCTGTTATAACAGCTCTTACCTCCGGGTCTTCATATTTTTGTCCTAGTAGCCTTTGTACAATATGAGCAGATTTTAAGCTACCAGGCTGAAATTTACCTCTATTCTCATTGTCTAACATCAACCTAGCAACGAGAGGAAGTCCACTTGAAAAGTCAACAACTACTTCCTTTTCAGTATTCTCCAAATCAGGAAAGTTTCTATCTAAAATTAATCTCACCGTCCCTTTATTTTCTGTACTTTCCAGAACAATCAATCTAGTTTTATTTTCATCATCAAAATCCTGAGATCGTTCTTCTGGATTACTACTTACTGTAATTAACTTAAGTCGGCTGTTAGGATGAGTGACTAACTTAGCTAAGTCTTCATGTTGGTTTTGGGTACAATTATCGACGATTATAATTTTATCTTCATTCTCATGTAATAATCTTTTAACCGTACCAGCATATTGTTTATCGTCTTGCTCCTTTGTGTCCACATACAGTATCTTACCGGTTAGATCACCAATTTGATCAACTATCTGCTCTTTAAAACATTCAAATAGTAAGCGGGTTTTCCCAATCCCAGGTAAGCCACAAAAACGAAATACCGTTCTCGGGTTTTTCATCTCACCACGAAGCGAGGCAAACACCCCTTTTATATAATCTGTAGTTTCAAATTTAAATGAATTTTTAAGTGACTCCTCCCAGGTTCTCCAAGTTTCAAAAGGACGGAATCGATCTTTTTGACGTTCATGCTCCGTCTTATAAATTAATGTGATGATCTCTCTTAACTCATCAACAAGTTTCCTTTGTACTTCATTTTTCTTTTCAGCAGTAGTGTTGGCATCATAAGTATATCTCAAGGGAAACCGCCGTTGAACCAAATCAAATGGAAGTTTCGAAGGAGGCCCATATGCTTCATTTAAGACAGTTATAATTCTTTCTGCCGTCAGGCCGTTTCCTGCTGCAAACCCTGTTTCCCATAATACATTGCTAGCAGGATTCCCTTCATTTTTTTCTCGTATCACTGGGGATGGTTTGGGCTTTCTTAAAATACGATCTAGTAAAGATTGTTTAGGTGGGGGCTGTACAACAATCACGGGTTCTGTAAAAGTTAAATCCGCTAAAAAAATATCACAGAACTTTATCTTATCCTCTATTGAAGTGGGGATATTGGGTATTCCTGTAAGTTTATCTGTATCACGATCTATAATAAATTTTTGTAAATCATCTTCAATCTTGAGTTTTCTCTTAGCTTCTTTTACGGCTAGTTCAAGACATTTTTTAATAAAAATATAATTATAATCGTCGGCAGTTTTCGTCTGCCAGGAGTAAAATACGGTAAAGGGCATAATACAGATATTTCGGGGAGCTAATGATTAAATATACAAAAAATTATTTATTTTTTGCTGACCAGGGTTTCCAGTTTCTGAAGGATTTGCCGAAGTGATTGATGAATCTCTTCGTAATAGCTGTTCTCTGTATTTTGAAAATTGTTTGCTACAGTATTTACATTTACACCACAGTCTTCGTAGAAATTAACCGTATTTATTTGTATTCTCTCATCGTTAAAACCTAACAAGCCTTCGGCTGTCACCCCTAAAGCTACGGCAATGTCCTTGATTCTGCCAAGATCAATTTCTTTAGCTTGTTCAATTATACCTATATCTTGAACGGATATGTGTAAAGAATTAGCGAAGTCCTCTTCACTAATACCTCGTAACCGACGGATATCACCAATTCTTCGTCCTATATAACCTGTAACTGTTGCCATAGAGGTGACAATCATTGATCAGTCGATTTCTTATTTTTAGACTTCTCTGCTTTCATCTTCTCTCCTGCTATCAGCCGCTCATACAGTGAAATTGCCTGATTAATATCGAACGTATTCAGGTTTTCGATATTATTAGAGCAAATACCAGAAGCAGATACTCCGCTAGCGTCATAAAAGTTAATCGTATTATACAATACACGTTCTTCGTGAAAACTTTTCAATCCCTCCTCAGTAACCTGCAACGCTTCAGCAAACTTTCTTATTTTCTCATCATCCATTTTTTCAGTCTGCTCCGCCTTTGAAACAGCCTGCTTTGACATTCCAAGTAGTTCTCCAAGCTCAGTTTGTGACAATCCTCTCAGCCTGCGTACTCTTTCAATTTTACGGCCAATGTGAACAGTATTGGTAGAAAATAATGCTTTATCCATATCAAGCTAATTTATTGTTATCGTCTTTATATTTTAAAAGTTCTACTTTTTCTTTTTCGCTCGCAAGCAGTCTTTCATACAGCTCTACGATCTTTTCCACCGGATTAAATGTACCTGCCACGGAGTTGATAGAGTTATCCGAAAAGTTACAATCCCGAACATTATTAATATTATTAATTACGTTCTTTTCGTCAAATTGCTTGATCATTTCTAGGGACACACCCAATACATCCGCCACTTTCCCTAACATATCGTCATCAATATTGGGTTGCTTTTCCAAGTTTGAAATTCCTTGCTGCGATATACCTAGTTCATGGGCAAGGGTTTGCTGTTTAACATTCATATAGACCCTAATTTTTTGAATGTTCATCCCGTGATGCCTGGAACTGTAAGTCTCTGGAGAACCAGTATTCATATCATTTAATTTTATACACAATATAGTAAAAGTCAACCAAAACAAGACAAAGTCAACCATTTTTTTTAAAAATTCGGCGGAGATAGACGTTCTCATGGAATTCTGCCCTCCCGCAGTAACCGGCCATTCCTGCTTATTGGATAGATGACTAAACATAAATAATCCCCGATCGGTCATCCAAAAGGCATCTTATCCATGTACCGCTATTCCGCTGCTACTTTTTTTCAAGCTGCTGAATATTTACAAAAACGTAAAGGTACTTTTATCTATAGGCAGTAATGCAAATTCCTATGTATCAAAAAAATTGCCTTATTGACACATTCGGTGTTTCAGAACATCTCCAAAAGCATAATTCCTATCCCGCCACGCCGACAGCTTTGCCTTCTCCACTGGATAAAATGCCCTTCGTAGATTATTGTAAGTCCGAAAACCGCATAACCTGGCCACATCAGCAAGCGATAACTGAGGATCTGACAACATTATTTTTTTTGCGGCCCTAATACGTTCATAGGTTAAATATCGATAAGGGGTTATGCCAAACACCTGTCTGAATTTATATTTAAAATATGTGGTATTCATACCGGTGTGTTTTGCCCATTGGCGTAAGGTCATCGACTCAGGGAATCTTTTTTGGATCATCTCTCTGACGAAGTACAAATTTTCCACCTGGTCATGTGTAACTTTCTTTTCATGGCTCCTATTTTTCAAATGGACATTAACCACCTGTTGGACAATTTCCAATGCTATATTCTCTTTTGTAGGGTCTTGCAGCAAAAACTCCATCCCCTCCAATATGGCATAACTACCCCATACCGGCAGCTCCGAAATCCATACCGGTCTATCAGCACCTATCATAGCTGCAAATGCTTCAACAGCACGCCCCTTGCACGCTATTTGCTTAAACAAAGTAGGGGATAACTCCATATCAACCACCTCATAAATTTCATTTCCTTTCAGTTGAAGTACAACATCTGTTTTAGGAGAATATGCGAAGTGCAACTGCCCTTGCATAATCCCGATAGGTCTACCCAGTATTATATGTGCAATATGTTTTTTTAACATTAACCTAAAGCCAAGCCATCTCCTATTTCTCTTTACCCGCAATGACAGGTCTGAATAAGGCTGATAGGTGCTTCGCCAGATGGTATACTGCTTTTGTCGGGCTTCTTGGTAATAAAAAGCTCCAAAGGCATTATGTGATTGGAAAGCTTCACTTCCAGGGATATAAGGTTGGGGAAAACCCTGGTGATTGTTTGGCATAAAGCTAACTATTCCGTTCGTTTGTTCGGATAAAATAAACATACAGAGAAGGTTTAAATGATAAATGATATTCCCTACAAGTGAAATGTTGGCAAATTTCGAGGTTTAAATGGTTATTGAAGAATAAGGTTTTTTGTGTGTATATGACACCTGTATAAATTTACTAAACTCTGATCATTTAAATATCCATACCCTCAGAACAATCCTTCACATATTTATCAAGCATATCATTAAATAATAACCTTACAAATAAATAATTTATAACTATTTACATTGACAAATAATTTCAGCGTGTTGTTATTGGTTTTTAAGTGCATCACCTTACATCATCCTATTACACCTCCGTTGCGTCGCACTCTTGTACATTTTGGTCTCTACTCCCTTTTTCCATAATATAACTACCTGCCTAATAAAGCAGTTTACTACCTATATCAGTTTCCATTTATACACGATACCCATACCGACTTCATAGAGTTTTCAATGGATGTACTGTTTTAGGGGGGCAATAGAACAGCCCTGGAAAAAAATCTCCACCCTCGTTAGTTTTTATTATTACGGGCCTCGGGTAGTATTTTTTTCTGGCAGGCAGTTCGATTGCCCCCCTAAAACACTAAAACGCTTTGCGTGCGAAAAAAAAGAAAGCGGCCTACAAAACAAGCCGTCATCATTAACTAAAAAATTTTTCGCTATGCAAATTCCAAACAATTTATCAGAAATCGCAAAACTTATCCGCGAAGATTGGCAGGATGTTATTTATACCGCCAAACCATACCTGGCAGCGATGGAAACACTCAACAGTATCGACGATCATTTTTTCGAATTAAGCGCCCGTAGTATTGTACTCATTTTTCTTTCGCATGCCCAAACGTGGGAGGGAGAGACAGCCAATGCCGTTAAGCAAAAACTTACTGCATTATTACAAAACCCCTAGACACATCGCCGGAAATAGCCACCCGGAATTTTCTTTCCCTCTAAACATTTCACACATGAATACGACAACACTAAGCAGATTAATGCGCATGTCCTGGGAGATCCAACGCCGCCGACATACGAACCGTTCAAAAGCCCTACTGTCCGCATGGGTAATTCTGAAAAATGATGATATCGCCGTTGGGTATTTACATGCAAAACATAGTACACGGCACAGCAAGCCAATGGCATCCAAAAACTTTACGCTTTTTAACTTCTAAAGAAATCAGCCATGAAATACTTTAATAATTGTAAATCATTAGACGAAGTAAAAACACTTTACCGAGAACTGGCAAAAGAGCACCACCCCGATATGGGCGGAGATACCGCCACCATGCAGGAGATAAATAAAGAATATGCTTTTGCTTGTGCCTTCATTGCCAAGGGTTCGGGAATGACAGAAGAACAAATAAATCAAGAATTAAAACTATCCGAAGAATACCGCAGCCAGATTGAAAAAATCATTCACCTACCAGGTATTATCATTGAATTGGTTGGCAATTGGATATGGGTCACCGGTGACACAAAGCCGGTACACAAGGTACTTCGAGACGCAGGATACACCTTCGCCAAAAAAAAGATTGCTTGGTTCTATCGCAATGAAGCATTTAAAGTACGTAGTAACGGCGCTCCACTCGAAAAAATCCGGGCAAAATATGGCTCTCAAACCGTATACGGAAAAAACAGAAAAGCACTTGATGAGTAATAAAAATTAACGGAGTGGAATTCCCACTCCGTTTGCCCCCTCCTTTAACTACAAAGAAAAATGAATCACCATGAGAAAGCTAAATCAAGCAGCAACTAAAATATTCAGCGAAATACTTAAACGCCTTGGTAACATGGAATATATCAAGATCGAAGCAAAACAATTTATGCCGCTTACCGTCGAGTTATTAGACACCATGATCACTACTGAATCCGGCGAGGCTAAACTTATCAGCTTATGCCACTATCACCAAGAGGCCACCGTAATACAACGGGACCCCGAAATGAGATTTATAGTCATAGATGGAAGGACAGCGTCAAAGGAAATAAAGAGACTGGTTATCATCCCCCAAATGTTCCGCCAGGACAATACGGGTATCAATCAAGATAGCATAATCATTGAAAACAACGTCATCACCCGGTATTGGCCAGCCCTACAAGTCGATCATACTTTATGCGCTAACCAATGGTTAGCCAATATCCAACAACAAGGGTACTTAAAATAATAACAGCGCGGAACAATCTTCGCGCTCATTCTTTCACCTCAAATTTTCTAACATGACCTCACTTTTCAAAATGAACAACGTACAAAAAGCAAAGCTACTCTCAGAACTTTTGCCCGAAGAAATACCGGGCTATTTGGAGTTCACAAAATATCTATGTGACATCATAACCTCCGATCCGGTTGACTTTTGTAAACAATGGAAAGAAAATCCCATCATTGGCCCATACGATTGGATTTCCTATGCCACCGAAGCTAAGCGGATAATCATCTACTACGACAAGAAACTAACGCAATCATCCAAATTATTTTCCGATCAGCTTTTTGATGGTATGCTGGCACTATATACCGTTCACTGCTTAGAACAATACCCCAAACAGGAAAAAACCAGCGTAAAGTTCAAACTCGCTTGCGATCTCATTTTCTCATCTAACAACTAAATATAACACAAATGAAACCTACAATATATGTGCGGCCTCATATGGCGCTTCCCGACAACTCACAATGGGAGAATCGTTTTAATTTAAAAAGTGAATCATCCAACCGGCTTTATACTATCTCACAGAACAAAAAAAGTAGGTATTGGGGCTGTAGTTGCCCTGGATGGCGGGTACATCGGAACTGCAAACATCTTATTGCCCTTGGGCTTCCTGGTCACTGTAAACCATTTGAAGTAAACCTCATAAATCAATAAACAATGGCAAAGAAAAGCTTTCTCGATGGTTATAAAACGTACAATACAGACAGCGGTTTCGGTAGTCCTGATCAATGGCGGGAAACCTTTAAACAACGGATGAGCAAAGACGATGCTACATTAATAATCAAAGAGGTTGCACAAACCCCATATGAAATACTCGGTATTAAAACCGGAGCATCCGCCGCCGAAGTTAAAGCTGCCTTCCGCCAACTTATCCGACAATGGCATCCAGACTTAAATCAACACCGTATAACAGAAGCGGAGGCAATGAGTAAGAAGATTATTGCCGCTTACACGCTTCTTTCTTAGTACTTATTATCTGGTATGCTTTTCTTACACAAGAAAGGCATACCAGAAACCAAATCAGCCATCCCCAAGCACGCACCCATTTTTTCATCTTCAAAAAATTTTCATATGCCCATCGATAAAAAAAGTAAAGGATACGATGTATTCTGTAAAAATGCCTTTAAAGCATTCCAGCATTCGGCAAAACGGTTACCCTTCCAGGAGGCCCTTACAGCCCACCAACGACAGTACTTTATCGACGATTTTGTAGATAGGAAAGATATTATCGCCTTTCATATCTATCTAAGTGTTTTCTTCTTCATAGAAAGGAAGATTGAAGGGAAAATCAAATTTCAATTATATATTGGTCATACCCATTCGATCCACGAAGAAATACCTGATGCAGAACGAGAATTGTTTGAAGTTTTCAAAAGTGGATGGGAGTAATAAGAACATTATAGCACAATATTTCTGACCAATTCTTTAGGTAAAAAAGCCGTTTTCCAATCAGCAACATCTGAATGAATAACGGCTTTTCTGTTAACCCAGTCGAAAAGATGGAAGCTATACCTCCAAACATTGGAGACCTTCCAGGTATGGCCGTTCCCTGCGCACCCCTATGTTCAATTCATATAAGCTATTAACCGGGCATGATGCAAAATCTATAGCCTCGCTATTCAGTTGATAGTTGTTAAACTGTTTATTAAGAAATACAGTCACTTGAAACCTTAAACCTCCGCGTTGCGAGAAATATCCGTTTATCCCATAATCTTCTTAGCCCAAATCTTAAAATCCAGGCGAGCTACCACTATGCCCGTAGGTACAAGCGTAGTTGTATAAGGGTAGTCTTGTATATGCAATCCCATTTGCAAAGCTTTACTCCATGTTAGCACATTAGTTTCCATGCTTCCCCTCATTTCTGCGTTAACAAAGAAATTTTTTCATTTAATTCTGTCAAACCCGCTTTCTTTAACAGCTCTTCCGCCAACCCTTTTATAGATTCAACGGTTGTCACGTCCATGCTCGCAAGCAAAACATCTTCACGGCTCGTTAAGCCTACCTCAATTACTTTCGCCAATAGCAAAATTAATCTCCTGGGTTGTACCAGGCTGACTTTTACCGTATCGCCCATTCCAGGAGAGGCGAGTAATGTCTCAAAAATCACAGCTATATCTTTTGCACTTAACATACTCACTTGTTTTTTATTAACAATATTCTTTCACTGTAAAATTATTATCAGCGATCACCAATCGACACATTTACCTACTTCCTTCTTTGCACTAGTATGACTTCAGATGTGAGACATATTTACTTTTGTATTGAAAATTGCTTTGTGTATTGAAAAATGTGAGTTATGACTATTGAGCAAGCAAAAAACATAGATATGGTTGACTACCTAGCCAGATTGGGTCATCAGCCGACAAAAATTTCCGAGCCTCATTACTGGTATTTATCCCCGCTACGACCAGACGAAAGGACACCCTCTTTCAAGATAAATAGAACAATCAATAAATGGAAAGACTGGGGAAGTGGCAACAGTGGCAATATCATTGATTTTGGCATCCAATACCATCAATGTACTGTTAAAGAATTCTTGCAAAAACTGGATGCAAACACACTGACGGCCAGGCCAACCGTGCCACACTTAGCATCACCTGTCGACGGTGAAATAAGGATCATTCAAGTTAAACCTATCACATCTATCCCACTGATTCATTATGTACGTCAACGAGGAATCCCGATTGATATCGCTGAACGTTATCTGAAGGAAATAAATTACCAACTCAAAGGGAAAAATTACTTCGCGTTAGGGTTCAAAAATGACGCTGGCGGATATGAGCTGCGCAACAAGTATATCAAGGCCAGCAGCGCCCCTAAAATGTCTACATTTATCGACAATAAAGCTAAGCAATTAGGCGTATTTGAAGGCTTCTTCAACTTCCTCACTCATCGTGCAATGCACAAGGATGAACCGAAGAATACGACCAACTACCTAATCCTAAACTCACTCTCTTTCTTCGATAGAAATATACCCAGAATGTCAGCGCATGATCGCGTTCTTCTGTACCTGGACAATGATAAATCAGGAGATAAATATACTAAGCTGGCATTAACAACCGACTGCCAAAAATTCAGTGACGAACGAAAACTATACTTCCCCTACCAAGACCTCAACGATTGGATACTCAATATAGGCGGACACCAAAAGCAACAACACCAACGCCAACACCGAAGCCCTTAATATCCACAGGCAGCTTCACCTCCCTACCATGCAGGGCTTCGGGCCATCCCCATAATACGCTATTGGCGTATCCATCATTGAAAACGATTGGCTCACCATACCAGCATATACCAGTATCGCATCCAGTACTGGAAACGATTTTTTCACAATGTAAAAATCTGAGATCAAGTGCTACGCTATGATCGGCCAGATGTACGGTTGTGGCACAAGCCTACAACCGAATCTGGCCGGCCACCTCCGAAGTCGGGGCCGGAAACCGCCACAGGCGGCAAAAAACGATTTTAAACCATTTAAAATTCTCCAAATGAAAAGACAAAAGATCAATCGTGACAAGCATCTCCACGTCCGGCTTACACCGGAAGAACACCAAAAGCTATTTAAGCAGTTCACCAGCTCGTCCAGCCAAAAATTTAGTGAACATATCCGCAAAATTCTACTGGACAAGCCTATCAAAATGTATCACAGAAACCAGTCACTCGATGACTTAATGACAGTCCTAATCCTGCTAAAAGATGAACTCAATGCCATCGCCAATAATTACAACCAGGTCGTAAAAAGGCTTCACATGCTAAACGACAAATCCGATCTGGCTGGCTGGCTATCACTCAATGAAGCAGGTCGCAAAGCCCTGCACGAAAAAGTCAATGAGATAAAAGAAAAAATCTCCCAAATCAGTGAAAAATGGTTGCAAGAATAAATGCCAGCAAGTCTTTACGGAATGCGTTGCATTACAATGAAAACAAGGTACGACAGTCTGCCGCTACACTTATCCATTCCAAAAATTTTGCTAAGGATACAGATCAGTTAAATATCAATGACAAATTAGGAACGCTGCAACGTTTAGCAGCAATGAATGAACGTACAAAAGTCAATAGTGTTCATATATCCCTCAACTTCGATCCATCTGAAAAACTCGATGATAATACTCTTCAGCGGATCGCCGAATCTTATATGCAGAAAATTGGGTTTGGTGAGCAGCCCTACCTCGTTTATAAACATGAAGATGCAAGTCATCCGCATATCCATATCGTAACCACAAATATCAAGAGAAACGGGAAAAGAATAGCATTGCATAATATCGGAAAAAATCAATCCGAAAAGGCTCGAAAGCAGATAGAAAACGACTTCAATCTAATACGTGCAGATTCCAAACAAAGGCAACAAGTTTATAGTATAAAACCTGTTAATGCTGAAAAACTTCTTTATGGGAAAAGTGCTGCATCCGGTACAAAACGGGCTATCTCAAATGTGCTTGATGTAGTACTGCCAAAGTATAAATACACTTCCTTACCTGAGTTGAATGCTGTTCTTCGGCAATACAATATCACCGCAGACCAGGGCAGCAAAGAATCCCGTATTTACAAAGCTGGTGGCTTGGTATATCGTGTACTCAATGAAAAGGGCGAAAAGGTCGGTGTACCGATTCCCGCAAGTCACATCTATAACAAACCCACCTTAAAATCTTTAGAGAAAAATTTCCAGAAAAATCAGGTCGCCCGGCGTCCACATATGCAGCGTGTACGAAATTCCGTAGACTATGTTCTTGCCACAAAAGGGCGTATCACTTTGTCCGAGTTACAAAACCATCTACAGAAAGATCACATCGCTCTAGTAATACGTCAAAATGCCCAGGGCATCATCTACGGACTTACCTATGTTGACCACAAGACACAGTCTGTTTTCAACGGCTCTGATTTAGGAAAACAGTATAGCGCCAACCAGTTGCAGGAACGCATCAAGCAATCACCTTTCATCCGTCAGATCACGCCTCAGATTACGCCCAAAAACAATACTCCAACAAACAAAGAAACGGCACTTCCAGATTCCCTCAAAGGAGCTATTGATCTGGCTTTCGAGGTCGAAAAAGAAACCTCTCCATTAGCGGAATTTGACGAAAGAAAGAAAAAGAAACGTAAAAGATTATTCCATTAAAACTCGAACTGTAATAATTCTATTCATTTCAAACTGTGTGTTATGACAATGAGGACTGGTGAAAACGAAATGGGGCTGAAAAAGATTATAGACCTCACAAGAATGATTGCAATTGTAATACTGCTGATCCACTGTTATTATAATTGCTACTATGCTTTCAAATTAATGGGATGGACGAGTAATATATCCGACCAGATCTTAAAAAACATTTTCAAAACCGGACTACTCACCGGGTACTTTAAATCCAAAATTATTTCGTTGGTCTTTCTTCTCATTTCCCTTCTCGGAGTGCGTGGAAGAAAGGATGAAAAATCAGACGCACGCGCAGGCGCTGCACTTCTATTCTCCGGCCTAATAATTTACTTTTTGAGCGGCTTACTTCTATTAATAGATGGGTTACCCCCACTTGCTGCTGCAACTGCGTACATTCTTCTCAATGCCGTTTCCTTCATCTTTCTCATTACAGGCGGGAGTATTATAGGCAGGTCTATAAAAAAAAGATTAGGCAGTGACATTTTCAATAAGGTGAATGAAACCTTTCCGCAGCAGGAAAAAATACTAGAAAATGAGTTTTCTATAAACCTTCCTGCATATTACTATTATAAAAACCAACGCCGTGATTCAAATCTCTCTTTTGTTTCTCCCGCTCGTGGCCTGCTTTGTGTTGCATCCCCAGGAGCCGGGAAATCCAGATACCTCATAGAACCCGCCATTCGGCAACTGCTGGCTAAAAATCATACAATGGTGCTGTATGATTTTAAGTTCCCTGATTTAAGCATCATCGCATACAATCACTTTTTAAAGAATCGAAACAGCTATAAGAACAAACCATCATTCTATGTCATAAATTTTGACGATTTATCCCATAGTCACCGGTGCAATCCTCTGTATCCGGAAATGATGCACGATATTTCCGATGCAGTAGAAGCTGCGCGAATTTTAATGCTCGGCACCAACCCCTCGTGGTTAAAAAAACAGGGCGATTTTTTCGTAGAAAGTGCCATCAACTTTACAATTTCCATCATTTGGTTCTTAAGAAAATACGAAGACGGAAGGTATTGCACGCTGCCTCATGTCATAGAACTAATGCAGGTAAAGATGGACAAACTTTTTACCGTATTACAAACGGAGTCTGAAATCTCTGCCTACATCTCACCATTCGTTTCAGCATTCATAGAAAATACGATGGAGCAACTTGAAGGACAGGTGGATGCTGCAAAGATTGGGTTAGCGCGTCTTTCCTCTCCGACAATTTATTATCTGCTTAGTGGTAATCACTTCACTCTCGACATCAATAACCCAGATTCTCCCAAGATCCTGTGCCTCGCTAACAATCCTCAAAAGCAACAGGTTTTTGGGCCGCTTCTTAGCCTTTTCATGACCCGTATCAGTAAGGCAATGAATCAACCAGGAAAAGTAAAATCAGCCGTTGTATTAGACGAATTTCCAACCTTAACATTCCTGGAACTTTCCACACAAATAGCCAGTGCCAGGAGCCATCTAATTTCTACTATTCTCGCAATGCAGTCGGAACATCAGATGCGATTATCGTATGGTAAAGAATGGGCCGATGTGGTACTCAATATCTGTGGGAACATCATGATTGGGCAGACAAGCGGAGAACTTGCCAAACAGGTATCGGAACGCTTAGGAAAAACCATGCAGGATCGAGAAAGTATCTCAATAAATAGCGGTGACACCTCAATCTCGCACAGTAAGCAGTTGGAAATGGCCGTACCGGTAAGTACTATCTCAAACCTTTCTTCAGGGGAATTCGTCGGTATAACCGCTGATACCCCAGAGCAACCAATTGAATTAAAGAGGTTCCACGCCCATATCAAAGTCAACAACGAACAGCTTCGAATTGAAAAGAATTCCTATTTGCCTATTCCATTGGTTAAAGAAGTCACCCGCAAGGACATAATGGACAACTTCGAAATTATTAAGCAGGACGTACAAGATATTATAGAGTCAGTATTACAATCAGTTTTAAATGACCCTTCCCAAGAGGGGCTGATCATAAAAAAATGATTCGCCGTAAACGATTATAGAGCTGTCGATATATCCGTTTCCATTTCATTGACATTGATAGGCAATAAATGCAAATTGTAAATACTCTCTCACTATTTGTAAAAATCAATATCAAGCTGGTAAAAGTCAATAGCTTTATTTCATTTGCTTTTTTCCGAATGATTTAATTTTCTATCACAATGATAAAACAATGTTCATACTCCCACAATTAGTACCAAACTGGATATTTGCAAATATGTCCATTACAAGGCTAAAGTTTCGACTGAAATATTTGGAATCCCGTATTGAGTATCTTTCTGAAGATATAGTCAGTCTTAATGTAATCAAGCACAAGAATCTATTTCAAATAATACATATGCACATATACATTTATCAAATAGGGTGCTTATTTAGTCTATATGAACACCTCTATAATTTATGGCTGGCAAAGGTGATGAAAATCCGTCTTGCTGATCCCCCAGGTATAAAAATCCTATTTGATTACAGTATCGTAAAGGACATAAAAAGTAATTTAATTTCGCGGAAATTGGCCATTTACTTCCTTATAGTGCTTGCAATTCTTTAAACATACAATACTGTTTTTTTAAAATCTTCGAAATTTATAAAAATTGTAGCACATTGATACATCTTGCCTTTGCTCCCACTTTCATTGTGCTTATACGTGCATCTCCGAAGTATAAATGGAAACACTATCGTTTTGTAAATTTGTATTAACCCACATAGCACTTGGATTTGTGAATTTTGAAAACGTGTGTGTTATGGAACAGAAAATGAAGCCAGAGACGGCAATGAAACTATTAAAGGAGCAGGGTATTACAGTATCCTTTGAAGAAGCAGTTGCGATCCTAGAAATTATCTACAAGTTCGCCGAGATTACAATCACTGAAATATTAAGCCAGGAAGAACACTAATATATATAGGGCCGCATACGGCACGATAACCGGGTTGATCACTCCTTTTTATAATACGGAATGACAAATAATTTCCATCATTTTACAGCCCTTTTCTACTCTTATGAAAAGGTATTCAGAACTATTTTTTTATGCAAATAGCAGATTTATATATTAGAGTTAGCACGGATGACCAGCGAGATAAAGGCTTCTCACAACGAAATCAAGAGGAGGTTTTGCGTAAATATTGTGATCGTAACTTTATTCAAATTAGGCAAGTTATATTCGAGGATCACAGTGCAAAAACCTTTAACCGACCACAATGGAATAAACTGTTAATTGACTGGCGAAAGAAAAAGCACCAGGTCAACCTTCTTCTTTTTACGAAATGGGACAGATTTAGCAGAAATGCCGGGGATGCATATAATATGATTAGTATCATACGCAAACTTGGTTTGGAGCCACAAGCGATTGAACAACCGCTGGACATGACCGTACCGGAAAGTAAAATCATGTTAGCGGTATATTTAGCCGTTCCCGAAGCGGAAAATGATCGCCGCGCCTTGAATGTGTTCTATGGAATGCGACGCGCTAGAAAAGAAGGTCGATGGATGGGAACAGCCCCGATTGGGTTTCAAAATAAAACTGACGAATCAGGAAAGGTTAAATATATATGCCCGTTCACACCAGAGGCCGATATTATGAAATGGGTTTTTGAAGAAATAGCAGCCTGTAGATTCAATACAGAACAGATCCTCAATATGGCCCGTAAAAGGGGCTTGAAGTGTAGTAAGAATAATTTTTGGGTTGCAATCCGTAATCCTGTTTATTGCGGCAAAATTCATGTTCCCAAGTATCGGGATGAGGAAAGCATATTTGTTCAAGGGAAACACGAAGCCATCATCTCTTCAACCCTCTTTTATCAAGTACAGGAAATTCTTGATGGACGACGTAAAAAACAACGTACAAAGCTAGTGGTAGACACCAAACTGCCACTACGCGGTTTTCTCATCTGCCCGCGTTGTGGTAGGGTATTGACTGGCAGTGCATCGAAAGGGAAATACCGGTATTATCATTACTACCACTGTATAACATCATGTGGATGTCGATTTCCTGCTGAAAAAGCAAACCAGCTTTTTTCAAATGAACTTCGCAAGTTTGTGCCACAATCACCCTTCACAAGTATTTTTAAACCGGCCCTTGAATACTACTTTAAAGCTCATGCCAAAAGTACCAATGATGAACATAATAGCCTCCTTGCTCAAATCGATGCTTATACCGACTTGATAAGAGAGGCCCGGAAATGTCTATTTCAGCAAAAAATCACTGACCAGGACTATAGACAAAGCAAAGAAGAATACGAAAAAGCAATTACAAAGCTAGAAGATCGTCTCTCTGAGATTCCCAAGAAGGACTATAACATTGAAGGAATTCTCGAAACAGGCATGAGAAACCTTTCACAACTTGATATTTTGTATGAAACTGGAGGAATTGATACGCAGCGAAAAATCATAAGTTCGATATATCCCGAAAAACTAGAATTTACGGGTGACGCATATCGAACTCCGAGAGTAAATTTTGCCGTTCAGCTAATATACAGCATGGACAAGGCTTTAACGGAAAAAGAAAATGGGACAAGTCTATCAATTTTAGACTTGTCCCATGAGGTGATCCCGCTGGGACTCGAACCCAGGACCCATACATTAAAAGTGTATTGCTCTACCAACTGAGCTACGGAATCGTTTCGTTTTTTACACCCTTTCTTTTTCGTTGGGAGTGCAAAGATAGAAATTATTTATTTCCAGCCAAATATTATTTGATTGTTTTTCAATCTTTTTTAAAAAATATCCTGTTTGCTTTCTGCAAACAGTCAGCAAACAGGATATCAAATACAGTACCAGTCAACTACTTGGCAGTCTCTGGTGTAAACATCATCTTATACTTTATTCCCGCGTCATCTTTATGATCGCGATCAAAAATGTGCAACAGGTAATAGTTCCCTCCTACCCAATCACTCACAGCATTATCATAATAAGGGCTACCAGGATTACCGCTTTGCCCTCCGGGATAGATACCATAAGCCGTTACTTTCTCTCCCATCTCTACCACCATACGCCAGGAAGGACCGTGTGTCTGCTTCGTAGCATTGACGATCTGCGCTCCACCGCCCGTGTTAAGATGCATACGGCTGAACGCCGGCAATGATCGTGTCAGATGACGGATATCCGTACCACGGAACTTACCCCATGCCAACACACCGGCCTTATCCAGACTGTCCGCCTTCACGGCGATCTTAGCAAAGCTGGCATGCATCAGCTGCGCCAACGTCTCCTTTTCCGGCGTCTCTTTATTATCTACAAAATGCATCCCAGGATCACGTAACAACCAGAGCAAGGTAGTCTTCGACTGCGGATATTTCAGCGTCGCACTGTCGGCAGTCGTCATATCATCTTTCCAAATACCCTGCTCCAGATCCAGCCAGAATTCGGAGAACAAGGTAGCTCCCTTACTATCCGGCGCATTGTGCAGATCCCATTGAGACAACACCTGCCAGTATTTTTTCTCTACCTCTTTTAGCCCGGTTGTATCCAGTTGCCTTCTTATCAATGGCATCGCCGTCTGTGCAAATAGGTTCATGTTATCTGTCTGCAAAGCCATCATATCCTGTGGCGTGATCTGGCTCATCGCCATCAGCTGATCATTGATACGTTTACCACGATAAAGATCATAGTCACCAAACAATCTATATGGATAAGTACTGTCAGTAGGATGCTGGTTGGCAGAACTTTCAAAACCTCTCGCCGGATTTTTACTGTGTGGATTCTCCGCCTGCGGTATATATCCCTGCCAGGCATAGGTGCTGTCGCTGCCCGGCATGATCCACTTGCCCTGGTCTTTCCAACGCAACGGGTATTGTCCGTTATGCCAGATACCTATATCGCCGGACTTCGACGCAAATACAAAGTTCTGCGCCGGACAGGTATAATGCTGCAATGCCGCCAGGTAATCATCATAATTACGGGCGTGATTCAACTTGTAAAAAGTGATCAACTCATTGGAAGGATCATGTGCCTTCCATCTCATCGCCAGGTAAGAGGCTTTCGTCGTCTTATCCGGAAACGTATTGTCAAACATCACAGGCCCCCACACCGTATAAGCAACAGTATCCCGTACCGTATTACCTCCCCGTACCTTGATCGTCTCCACACGCTGTACTGCATCCCTGTATTGCCCGTTGAACAAATACTGCTTCTTCTGCCCATCCCGGAATTCCATCCGGTAATAGTCCTTCACATCTTCCATCCCATTGGTAGCTCCCCAGGCGATAGCATCGTTAAAACCGATGATCACTCCCGGCGCACCAGGAATAGATACCCCATACACATTCATCTTGGGTGTAATGATCTGCACCTCGTACCATAAAGACGGCAGACTTAACCCCAGGTGTGGGTCACTGCAAAGGATAGGCGCACCACTACGCGTCTTGCTGCCGCCTACCGCCCAGTTATTACTACCATTGTCCGGATCGGGTTTGTCTTCACGAAACTTCATCATCACTTCCGACTGACGTAACACTGTATCAGGTGGCGCAACTGCCTTACGGGAAGCAGCGGCATATGATGTACCCTTAGGAATAATAGGATCTAACGTATCCGTAAAATCAGGATATAAAAGGTCAAAATCTTTCTTGGAAAAATAACGACGCGCGTTGGTATACTCAAGGTCATTCGCACTACCCGACAGATCATACGACATCATCTTCAGCAACAATCCCGTCTTCACCGCATTCCACTCCTCCGGACGATAATCCAGCAATTTATATTCCAATGGCAGGTTAGCATAGCTCAGCGTATGTACATAGGCGTTAATACCAGCCGTATAGGCCTTGATCACTTCCCGCGTAATAGGGTCTTTCTCCATCTCCCCGGCAGCCTGCTCCGCAGCATATCCCATCCCCATACGGCGCTGCGTACGGTCATATTCTACAAACTTAGGTCCCAGTATTTCCGACAATCGGCCACCAGCTGCCAGTATCTGCAGCTCCATCTGCCATAACCTGTCTTTCGCATGCAGGTAGCCTTGTATAAAGTATGCGTCGTTTTCATTGTCAGCGAAGATATGAGGTACCATGCGGTCATCCAGCCATACTTCCCCTTTGCCCTTTAATCCAGGTAAGGAAAGCGCTGCATTGTCTTCCGATCCAATAGGTTCTGCATTCTGCCAGAATCCATGCTGTGGACTCAACAAGCGGCCAAGCGGTGGAAGAGCGCCTATCTTGTGATCCAGGGCAACAATCAATGTCAGCGTAATCGCTGTGCAAATACCAAAATAGATATATTTCATAGTATCGTTAGCTAGATAGCTAATATAACTAAAATAGCTGACCGGCGAGCACTACCCGTTAAACACTTGCCTGTAATTGCCCGATCAACTGGGACAACTCCGCCTCCGTATTATAACTATGCAATACAATACGCAAACGCTCCTGCCCCTTAGGCACCGTCGGATGCAAGATAGCTCTCACATCCAGTCCCGCCGCCTGCAATCGCGCCGCCAACTGACGGGTATGACTGTTGCCAGGACTCAACACAATCTGTATAGGCGTATCCGTATTCAACGTCTGCAACGCCGCCGTACCTGTCTTGAACTGCACTATCAGCTGATCCAACCGCTCCCTCGCTTCCTGCATATATGGAAACAAACTATAGCTGGCCATAATAGCCGCTATCGCCACTGGCGGCAACGCCGTCGTATAAATAAAGGACCTGGAAAAATTGATCAGGTAATCCCGCAATGTCGCACTCCCCAACACTACCGCACCGTGACATCCCACGGCCTTGCCAAAAGTATACACCCGCGCAAAACATTGCTCCTGCAATCCCAGTTGCTGTACCAGCCCTTCTCCCCGCACCCCGCAGATACCTGTTGCATGCGCCTCATCCACAATCAGATGAGCACCCATCTCCCCGCACACCGCCGCTATCTCTGCCAATGGCGCCTTATCCCCATCCATAGAATAAACAGATTCCACCGCCACAAATACATGACCAGTAGCACGCCCCAGCTTCTTACGCAGATCAGCAGGGTCATTATGCTGAAAAGAAAAAGATTGCGCATACGACAACCGCATACCATCCCGTATCGAAGCGTGTATCAGCTGGTCATACAAAATAGTATCCCCTTTCTGCGGCACCGCAGAAAATAATCCCAGGTTGGCATCATACCCCGAATTATACAGTAACCCCGCAGGCGCGGCATGAAAAGCCGCCAGCATCACCTCCGCCTCCTCTATCCAGCCATAGTTGCCCGCCAGTAACCGCGACCCCGTACTCCCCTGCAGATGCGGACGCTCCTGCAACAAACCGTGCACCGCCTCCTGCATCGCCGCACTACGCGCCATACCCAGGTAATCATTAGAACAAAAGTCCACCATACCCACCACCGGCAGACGCAACGTACGGAAAGCCTCCTGCTCACGACGGCCATCCAGTCTCAACTGTAGAAAATTTGCTGATTGCATTTGCCAAAGCTACTATCTTCTGCATAAATTTGTACCATCGTACATCTTAGATCATAGCTGAATGAAAGTATCCATCCTCGGTCTTAAACTTCCTTCCGATCCACGCTGGGTCAACCTGGCAGCCATATCCCTCGAAGATATCCTGACCGATCACGCCTTCTGCGAACAAAAAGCCGCTACCTCCTGCATCTCCCTGATACAACGGTATCCGGAAAAAGAAAGACTCGTAGCAGAACTCGCACCTATCGTTACAGAAGAATGGGGACATTTCCGGCAAGTACTGGCCGAAATGAAAAAGAGAGGAATGAAATTAGGCAAACAAAGAAAAGACCTGTACGTCAACGAACTGATGCTACGCCAACGCAAAGGTGGTGACCCCGATAAAGAACAGCTCCTGGACAAACTGCTCATCTTCGCCCTCATAGAAGCACGTAGCTGCGAACGCTTCCGCCTCCTCAGCGAAGGCCTCGAAGATCCATATCTGCAGGAATTCTATCGCAAATTCATGATATCAGAAGCCGGCCACTACCGCCTATTCATCGACCTCGCCAACGAATACCTCCCCGAAGACCAGGTGCGCGAACGCTGGCAGGAATGGCTCAAAATAGAAGCCGATATACTCAAACAAATGGAAGTAAGAGGCGACAGGATGCACTAAAAATTAAAGCCAATGTTCACCTGGCCCTTCAAGCGCCCCGTCTGATCACTATACATCATCGTAGCCTCGATCGGGCCCAAACGACTGGAGAACCCCACCGTCATTCCATAACCACTCAGGTAATTGTATGCAGATCGCACACTGCCAGTAAAGTCATACAATGCCGCACCGGCACGGGGTATCGCGAAAATATTCTTCAACACCTCATACTGGTAACTCAATTGGATAGTCGCCGCACTCGATGTGATCACCTCCCCCTCGTATATACCGATCAGCGGTAGCTGATTACGGGCCACCCTACGTATACCTCCCAACAGGAAATCATTGGTGTATTGCTGGTTATAGTTGAAATTGACACCACCGCCCCCCTGCAACTGAAAAGCCCCCCTCCGCCCCATCGGGATATGATACTGCAATCGCAGCAACGCCCGCTGGTACTCATTGAACTTAAAACCCCGCTCCTCCGCAGGCACAGACACCCCCTCCTCCTTAAACCGGAAAGAAGGATGCTGCTGGTATACCCATCCCGCCTCAAAATCCAGGTCCATACCATGACGAGGATAGACCTTACGATCCAGCGAATTCACCCCATAAAACACATAAGAGTTGAACTGCGTAATGTTCCCGTTCAATTCCTTATCCGGCGACAATCGCGGCTTCAGATTGATATACTCCCAGCGCGAACCCAATCCCATCGCCATCGTACTGTTAAAAGTAAACTGCATATGCATGTCCACATTCAGGTACTTGGTCCGGTATTGCTCCCTGGCCTGAAACACACTGTCATAGATCGCCTGCCCGTTATTTTCATAATAAGCACCGATACCAAAGCCAAAGTTCCGCTTCCGTCCCAGGTACTTGAAATACTGCGCACGCAACCGCGGGTTCTCACTGATAGCAATCGTGACAAACGACCGCGAATTCGGTACGATAAAGTTCCGCTGCGTAATATTGATGATCGCACTCGCATTGGTGAAAGTGTTATAGTTCAACGCTATCTTCACATAACTGAGCGGATTCTCTATCACCGTAATATCCATACGACTCTTACCATCTCCCTCCGGCACCAGCTCATAAGTGATCAGGTTGTAAAATCGCGTACCATATACATTCAGAATACCTTCCTGTATCTGCCCCGAGCTGTAACATCCCCCCGCCTGCAACCGTAACCTGCCCCGGAAGAACCGCTCGTCAGAATGCACCAGCCCCGAAACATGAATGGAAGATATCTCCACATCCGGCGTAAAAGGTACCTTACGTGGTACCGGCTCCGACGAGGTATACAACGCCTTCAGCGAATCCGCCAGGTGTTTGAATACCGGGTACATCTCCCGCCCTTTCTTCTTACCCAGCTCCAGCAAAGAATCCACACTGCCAAAACTGGCAGCAGAAAACCGCTCCAGGTCATCATGCGCAATATAGATATCAGTCGCCTTACGCGCATCCTTGAAGTCTACCGCATCTTTGTAAAATCCCAGCTGATACAATATATCTAACGGCGTCACCAGCTGGTCCGCCTTACGAAGCCCACCACTCACATTCGAACCGATCACAATATCCGCTCCCATCTCCTTCGCCGTCACCACCGGAAAATTACGCACCACCCCACCGTCTACCAGCTTCTTTTCTCCTATCTTGACCGCCGTAAATACCGACGGTATCGCCATACTGGCCCGCATACTAGCCACGATCTCCCCCTTATCCAACGTCACAACATCCCCTGTCGCCACATCCGTCGCAATACATTTAAAAGGAATATTGAATTTGGAAAAATCTTTTACATCCCGTACCGGCCATGCCAGCCTGGCCAGCTCCAGCCACAACCGCTCCCCAGATATAACCCCCGAAGTCAGCTTGGGTTTGCCATACTCAAATGGGATCTCTATAATATAACTGTTATACTCACTCTTTTCTTCATAGGATATGTCCGTCAACGCTGGCTGATTGGAAAACAAACTGTTCCAGTCCAATCGCCTCGCCTCCCGCTCTATATCCTTCCCCGAATACCCGATCGCATACAACGCCCCCACAATACTCCCCATACTCGTCCCTGTCACATAATCGATCTTCAACCCCGCACTGTCGATCGCCTGTAAGATACCTATATGCGACAATCCCTTCGCCCCTCCGCCACTTAGCGTAAGACCTACCTTCGGACGACGGTCCTGCTGCGCCATCAACAGATGATGAAAACTGAAAATGCCGATCAACAAACAGATTACTCCCTTTCCTATTCGCATAGTTACTGTCCTTAAACTTGCTGGCATATTTGCACAGCGGGATATTATACTCCGGTAAACAAAGGTCCACCACTATTCCACTATCTATTAAAGATAAAGGATTTCATCGGATTCACTGCCCCATGAAATAGGACGCTTTTTAACAGATATACCCCTACGGATAGATAAATAACCAACTTTTTTTTATAGCTTTTGTCCCACATCTCATAATACTCCCTATGAATAGTAGTAACGCCGTAAAAAATATCTGGCAGGTGATCCTCGCCTCCTCCGCAGGCACCCTCATCGAATGGTATGACTTCTATATTTTTGGCAGCCTCTCCGCCATTATATCAGAAAAATTCTTCCCTCCCAGCAATCCCGAGCTGGCATACATCGCCACCCTCGCCACCTTTGCGGTAGGTTTTATCGTCCGCCCGTTCGGCGCCATCGTCTTCGGCAGACTGGGCGACATGACCGGCCGTAAATATACCTTCCTCCTCACCCTCCTCCTCATGGGTGGAGCCACCTTTGCCATCGGCCTCGTCCCCTCCTATAAATCCATCGGCATCCTGGCTCCCATCCTCGTACTCGCCCTCCGCCTCCTGCAAGGCCTCGCCCTGGGCGGCGAATACGGCGGCGCCGCCACCTACGTTGCCGAACATGCCCCCGCCCATCAACGGGGATACTACACCAGCTTCATCCAAACCACCGCCACACTAGGCCTGTTCGTCTCCCTCGGCGTCATACTCACCACCCGCACCGTCATGTCCCCAGAAACATTCGATAGCTGGGGCTGGCGCGTCCCCTTCTGGATTTCCGTCATCCTCGTCATCATGTCCTACTACATACGTACCCGCCTGCACGAATCCCCCTCTTTACCCAACTCAAAGCCAGCGGACAAACATCTAAAAACCCTATCAAAGAAAGCTTCGGCAAAAAAGAAAACCTCCGCCTCGTACTCATCGCCCTCTTCGGCGCCGCCATGGGCCAGGGCGTAGTATGGTACACCGGCCAGTTCTATGCCCTCTCCTTCCTCCAGAAAACCATGCAACTCGAATTCGTTCAGTCAAATATCATCATCGCCGTCGCACTCGTACTCGCTACCCCCTTCTTCATCCTGTTCGGCAAACTGTCCGATAAAATAGGCCGCAAAAAAATACTCATGACCGGCATGCTCATCGCCGCCCTCGCCTACTACCCCATCTACCAGGCCATGGATGCCACCGTACAACTCGATCGCAAACAGGAACTCAAACAACAGTTCCGCATCGAAAACCAACTGTCCCGCGACAAAGAAGGCAAAACCATCACCAAAACCACCCGCATACACACCTACGACGATGGCACCCTCCTCAGAGAACAAGTCATCAAACACGAAGACCCCTCCGCCAAAGAAGATCTCAAAAAGGAAATACTCCTCAGCAACTCCCACATCGCCTGGCTCATCGCACTGGTATTCATACAGGTCATCTTTGTCACCATGGTATACGGCCCCATCGCCGCATTCCTGGTAGAACTATTCCCCACTCGTATCCGGTATACCTCCATGTCCCTGCCCTATCATATAGGCAATGGCGTATTCGGCGGACTACTGCCCACCATATCCACCATACTGGTTACCCGCACCGGCAACCACCTCGCAGGACTTATCTACCCCATCGCCATCGCCGTACTTTGCTTCGCGATCGGTATGCTATATATAAAAGAGGAAAAACAGGCCGTCTGAAGGATCTCAGCTGCCTTGCTCAAAATATCGGATGTCTTCCGCTAAAGACAGATAGGGATACTGCTGCTGCAATGCCTTGGCCGTCACAGCATATCGTTGCAGGAACTTACGGTGCGCCGCACTCTCCGCATGGAAAGGACGGTGCTGCCTCGCCCGGTTGATCTCCGCAATACGCCCCAGCAACTCCTGGCTCTCCGGTGTAAGGAAATGACGCGTGAACTGCTCCCATACATACTGGATAGCCGTATCATTCGGATGTACCAGGTCGTCCTTAAAAAACCGATAGTCCCGCAGATCATCCAGTACCAGCTCGTATGCCGGGAAATAATATAAATGATCGAACTTATTCACCATATGATGCACCGCCTGTATCAGCACCGCCTTACTCATATTGTTCTCTACCACCCCATCCCGCACATAACGCACCGGACTAATGGTAAAAAGTATCTTCACCCGCCTGTTGCGGAACCACAACCGGTGTATCGCATTATCCAACGCAGAGATCACCTCGTCCGGCGTCAGCAGCTTCTTGTAAAAAGCACCGGCAGGCACCTTATGACAGTTGCCGACCAACTTACCATTATCCCGCAGCTGATAGGCAAATGCCGACCCCAGCGTGATCACCACCCACTCCAGCTGGTCTATACGCTCGCAGGCGGCCGCCTGTGCCGCATTGATCGAAGCCAGCGCCTGCGCAGCGTCCGGCGAAGAAAAACGGCTGTGATGATCCCAGCTATGCCACAGACCGTCCTGCTCAAACAGGTCAGCCTCCGTATACACCTTACCATCCAGGTAAGCATGCAACGCCTGGGTAATACTGACCGGGTTATATAAAATACCGTGAGGATTAAGCTGGGTATTAAACTGATGCGCCTGCAACA
The DNA here is from genome assembly GCF_020386615.1 of Chitinophaga pendula. Classification (NCBI taxonomy): domain Bacteria; kingdom Pseudomonadati; phylum Bacteroidota; class Chitinophagia; order Chitinophagales; family Chitinophagaceae; genus Chitinophaga; species Chitinophaga pendula. Next base: position 1,330,545 of record NZ_CP077769.1, on the reverse strand, counting down.
AGCGGCCTATCTCCTCCGTAAAGCAGGAGCCCATCAGCAACAAAGGGTCTTCATAACGTATAGCCGCATCCGGCGGCGTAACAGGAAAGGTCAAACGAAACTGCATATCCTTAAATAGAAATAGAAAATACACACACTCAATGTGCAAAAAGACGATCGGCGATCCGCTGCGCTTCCAGCAATGCCGCCTCATCCAACACCGGCAACTCACCACGCTGCCGGCAGAAATCAAGTAAATGCTCCGTAGCAATATTACCTACCAGCTCATCCTTTGCCATCGGACACCCACCTATCCCCTTCATCGCACTGTCAAACCGGCGACATCCATGCGCATAAGCCGCAGCAATCTTCTCCTCCCAGTTATGCGGCGCCGAATGAAAATGCGCCCCAAAACTCACCTGCGGATAAGCAGGTACCAACGCAGAAAACAATGCCGATATAATACCAGGCTCCGCCACCCCTACCGTATCCGCCAGCGAAATCACCGGAATATCCATCCCCGCCAGCTTATCCACCCACTGCATCACAATATCCGGACTGTAAGGGTCCTCGTAAGGATTACCAAACCCCATGGAAATATATACCACCAGCTGCCGCCGGTTCTTAATACACAACTCCTGCATACTATCCACCTGCTCCAGCGACTCCGCAATCGTTTTGTTCGTATTACGCAACTGGAACGTCTCCGATACCGAAAACGGGAAACCCAGGTAACTGATCTCGTCAAAAACAAGCGCTTCCTCCGCTCCCCGTAGATTCGCTACTATAGCCAGCAACTTCGTATCCACACCGTCCAGCTCCAGGTCCGGAATCAGCTTCGCCGTATCCGCCATCTGAGGAATCGCCTTCGGCGAGACAAAACTGCCAAAATCCAATGTATCAAATCCTACCCGCAATAACGCATTCAGATACGCCGTCTTCTCCGCCGTACCTATAGGGGTAGACCACCCCTGTATCGCATCTCTCGGACATTCTACCAGTTTGATGGCTGCTTTCGTTTCCATGGGATTATTATTGTTTCAGCTATTGATCATAACCTTTGCTTCATCGCCTCATATAGAATGATGCCTGCAGCTACGGATACGTTAAATGATTCAAAGTTGTTCTGCAAAGGAATGGCAAACTGTACATCCGATGCCTTCAGCAAAGCCGGATATACCCCCTTGTCCTCCGACCCCATAATGATAGCCGCAGGCTCCTTCCAGTTGCATTCATACACCTGCTGCCCCGCTTCCATCTCACTGGCATATACCGATATACCGTTCAGGTGTAAAGTATCCACCGCCTTCAGCAAACTGTTCACCCGGCACACCATCACCTTCTCCAACGCACCGGCAGATGATTTCATCGCCTCCTCATTCAATGCCGCTATACCCTTATCCGGTATAATGATCGCCTGCGCACCACAACATACCGCACTTCGGGCGATCGCACCTATATTACGTACATCCGTAATACCATCCAATATCAGGAACAATGGCACCTGCCCCTGCTCCGTTACATGCGAGATCACATCCTGCAAATCCAGGTAATTTACCTGTCCCACCAACGCAATACATCCCTGGTGATTCGCATTCGATAAACTATTCAGCTTCTCTACCGGTACCAGGTTGATCGGCACCTGCTTCTCCATAGCCACCTGCCGGATCTGTGGGATAATATCCCCGCTGGCCGTGCGCAGCATAAAAATTCGCTCTATTGCCTTACCCGCATTCAGCGCTTCCAGGATCGGTTGACGACCAATAATAAGCGAAGATGCCTTCGGCTTCGGTGCAGCCGGACGCCTTGCCCCGCCGGTACCGCCACGCTGAAAAGATTTAAACTTACGTTGTTCCATTGCTGCAAAGAACGGTAATAATTCAATGCCGACAAAAGACCGCCTCCTCACTACCTACTCTTCCTTCCACTACCATCGACCCTCCAACTGCATCAACCGCAACTGCAAGATCCCCGCTACCGACATACTATCCGTGATCATCCCCGCCTGCACCTGCCGATAAGCCTCCTCAAATGGCACCTTTTTGATCACCAGCTGCTCCGTATCCTCCGGCTGCGGCGAATGCTGCTCCAACTCCCGCGCCAGGTAAATGATCGCCACCTCGTCACTGATAGAATTCGATAAATGCATCTGCAGAATAGGCTCCCAACGCTGCGCCACCAATCCCGTCTCTTCCAGCAACTCCCGCTTACCGGCATCCAGCGTATCCTCCCCCAACGGTGCCCCGCCAGCAGGGATCTCCCAGCTGTACTGCTCCAACGGGAACCGGTACTGCCCCACCAGGTAAATGTTACGTGCCTCATCCACCACCACTACGCCTACCGCCACATGCTTGAAATGTACCACCCCGTAAATACCCCTGCCGCCAGCAGGGTTGATCACCTGGTGCTCGGTCAAACTGATCCATTTATTGTCATAAATAGCTTGCCCCGACAATATCTGCCAGGGATTCTCGGTCATATTCATCCTGTCATTGATTTATGCTCACACAGATAGATAATAATAAAAAGAGGTCTCGTCCTTCACATACCCGCTCCGCTCATACAAAGCCTGTGCCCCCGTATTCGTCACATAAGTCTGCAACATCACCCATTTAGCGCCAGTATCCTCCGCCAACCCGCGCGCCGCAGTCAGCAACGCCCTCCCAATACCACTACTACGGCGGTCCGGCAACACATACAGGTCATTCAGCAACCACGCCTTCCCCATCCCCACCGACGTAAATATGGGGTACAACTGAACAAAACCCAATACCTCCCCCTCCTCCATCGCCACAAAGATCACACTCTCCTTCCGGCCCAGCCGCTCCCCGATAAATGTCTCCGCACCCGGCAGATCAGGCGCCTGGTCATAATATACGCGGTAAGCATCAAATAATACCGCTACCGCTTTGGCATGCTCCGTCGTCGCTGTAATAACTTCCATATGAACCTTGTTATGTTTCGATTTGCTTCCACAAAATACGAATAAGCCTCCTCCGCACAACGCCCTTTCTATAACATTCCTGTATCATTCCTATAGCATTCGTATAGTCATTGTATAAGCAAAGCATATAGTTGCATATAGAATGACTATACAACGCTTATACAACCTATATGCAACAAGTATGCAACCAGCTGATTATCAATATGCTAATATGTTTTAGCATTTCAATGAACTGGTTATCAATAGCTTATACAACAAAAAGGGCCAACCTACCGGTCAGCCCCCCAGCCAGATGCCCTTACCGGTAAAAACCGGTTGGGCAACTTGCTTTATACTTCTATCTAAAAAACTTGATCCTCGATCCCCAACTGTCGCATATGATGCCGCAGATGTGCCACATAATCTTCCAGCAGCGATCCCAGCGTCACCGGCTCCCGGTCGCCGATATGACAAACATGCGCCAGGGCAGCCGCAGGTATCAACCGTACCATATGCGCGATCTGCCCGTTCAACCCCGCCCATAACCCCAGCAATGCCGGCCACTCCGCCTGCTGATACCCTTGCAACCGTACCCAGCTATCCTGGTCGTATACCGGCGCATAAAAAGACGTGACCGCCTGCGCCCGCACAAACCGGGGCAAGTTGTTTAAAGCCGAATCAACCAGGTGACCCACTATCTCCTGCTTACTCCACTTACCAGGCCCCGGCCGCACCGCAGCCGCCACACCCGGCAACGGCTGCAAATAAGCAACTACCTGTTGTATAATCCTCGACAACTCATTCGCTACCCTTTCCGTCATTTCATTCATATCGCCTTTTTATGTTTGTTAAATGCATAGTTCACCAAGTACACTCCCAACAAGGTGACCAGACAGGAAATACCTGTCACCCAGTTCAAGCGCTCCTTTAATATCAACCAGCCCAATAACACCGCCACAATAGGATTGATATAAGCATACACCGATGCCAGCGATGGCGGCAACGTATTCAATGCAAACACATAAGAGGAGTAACTGAGTATAGAACCGATAAAAATCAGGTATATCAGGCTCCCCCACAACTCTATCGTAAAGTCCGCCACATGCGGCTGATATCCCATCGCCGTAGCAATACTGATCATCACGATCCCGCTGAATACCATCTGGAATCCCGCACCGTACAAAAAGTTAATGTCCAATGCCCATTTAGCCGTCAACACAGATCCGAATGCCCAACACAAACACCCAATGAACGCCAGCAGGATACCAAACCGGAAATCCGGGTTCAGCAGACTCCCCAGGTAATCGTAAAAGATACCGCCCACTCCCAGCAAACCAATCATCATCCCCACAATCAACAACAACGAGAACCGGTTCCTGCTCAACAGGAAATAACTGAAGATAGTCATCCAGATAGGTACCGTCGCCGCAATGATCGCCCCCAAGCCACTGGGAATATAATGCATCGCCCATGTCAGCAAGCCATTACTGCCACATAACATCATCACCCCAATAATAAACAACCGCGACAACATACCGCGCTCGGGCAACTTATAACCTCTCAACAGGAAAAAACTGGTCAAAATAATCCCTGCCACCGATTGCCGGATACCCGCCAGCATCATCCCGTGCATATGCCTTACCCCTATCTTGGTAGCCAGGTACGTCGTACCCCAGAATATACTCACCAACGCCAGCGCAATATATGCCTGCGTATGTTTAGACTGCTTCATGATACTGTTCTGATAAATAACACCACGTTCACAACACCGTCTGCACACTACTTTAACACCTCCTGTATGCCGTATTTACAACACCTTCTGCATATGGAATCCCAGAATGATAAATCCCTCCCGGAAATAAAAACGATGCGCATCCCGGTTCTGCACATACGCATCCAACATCACGGTCTTACAGTTCGTAGCCACCGCTTTCTCTTCTATCCAGCGGCATAACAACTTCCCGATCCCACCGGAACGATACGTAGGATCTACTACCACATTATCCATCTCGATATACTTGCCACAGTATATTTTCGTCCCTATCCAGAATCCCGATATCCCTACACAACGCTCCCCTTCATACACCGCTACCTGCCCATACCCCTTAGGGATCATGTCAGCCAGCATCGTCTCATAATCGGCTTCCTGCAATGGCGCATTTAATAATTGTAACAGCCAGTAATTGGCCTTCATCTCTTCCAGTGTGGTCAGTTCCCTTAATACAAACATGTATGTGATAATTATTGTCAATTCACCGTTAACGCCTCTACGCCCTTTACACACGCGCCGGCAGCATCTCCACCTGCTGCTGCATCTCCTCCCACACGATCGCCACATCTTCATCCGTAGTCCGCCAGTTTACCAACGCGGCCCTTATAGCCGGTACACCGGCATAATAGGTGGCCGTCATATATACCACACCACCGTCCTGTAACGCTTGTAAGTAGGCCGCCACTGCCGCTCCCAGCTCCTCTTCCGCCACATGGAGCGTAAAGCAGACCACACACATATGCACCGGTGCCAGCAACCGGAATCGATCATCCGATGCAACATGCTGCCCCAGCAGCTGCGCATGACGGATGTTGCGCGTCACCAGCTCACGATAACCTTCCCTGCCATAGGCCTGTAAAGAGAACCAGGCCGGCAAAGCCCGGAAACGCCGCGAATTCTCAGGCCCATAATTCGTATAGTTAAATTGTTTTGCAGGATCACCCAGGTAAGCTGCCCCGGCATTTTTGAATACCTCCAGCTGCATCTCCGGATGCCGCGTAAATAGCATCGCCGAATCATATGGTACATTCAACCATTTATGCGCGTCAATAGTAATACTGTCCGCCTGCTCCCATCCCGCCACCAAATGACGATGCGTATCGCTGAGTGCCGCAAACCCGCCAAAAGCAGCGTCCACATGCAACCAGAAAACATATCGCTCCTTCAGTTTCACAATGGCAGCTATGTCGTCAAAGTCTACCGTATTCACCGTACCCGCACTGGCAGATACGATCACCGGCTCTTCCGGATGAGCGGCCAGGTATTGCTCCAGCTGCAATACATCAATCGCTTCCCTGCCAGGCAAAGTAGGGATGCGCACCAGCGCATTACGCCCCAATCCCATCATTGACATCGACTTCACCACGCTGGAATGCGGCGTCGCCGACACCACCTTGATCACCCCCAACGCATGCAATCCCTCCTCCCCTATATTAATGCCACGCTGCATCCCCAACCACTGCCTGCCCGTCGCCAACCCGCTGAAGTTCGACATCGTAGCGCCAGACACAAAACATCCCAGGTACCCCTCCGGCAAACCAAACAACTGTCGCAACATATGCAACGCCTCTTCCTCCATATGAAAAGATACCGCCGTCCTATCCGCTGCATTAAGATCCATCGCCGCCGTCAGCCAATCCCCCATCAAAGCAGCTGGTGTAGTACCTCCCGTCACAAAGCCCCAGTAACGGGGCCCCGCACTGCTATTCACATAAGGAGCATACAGGGTCTCAAACCGGTGCATCGCATACGACGCCCCATGAGCCTGCTCAGGCAATGACAACCGCTCAAACCCCTGCATACCTCGGCCCACAGGTATCGCTTCAATAGTAGCTAAAAATTGTTCGCTGAAGTCTTTGGCAGCTGCCAATAGCTGGGATGTCTCCTGTAAATCCTGATGAATGCGGTCGTTCATACTTATATAGGTTTTGGAATGCCTCAATGAAGACCCAAAATTGATACTTTTCCGGAATTAAAAACAGATGCAGTTTCGCAAATATCGACCAGATCAGATAGGGGGCGCATAACAGTGTAACACCATAGTGGTAAGATAGTATAGGAGTGTAACAGCTTAACACAATAATGGACAACAGCAGAACTAACCCCACAATGCACCATAACAGCATAACAGCACAAGACAGTAACAGCACAACAAAAACCCGTCAGAACAAACGAAGATCTCCATAACGTACCCGCCGCTCATGATCCAGCAACCAGCGCTTACGCCATACACCACCGGCATAACCGGTAAGCGCCCCATCACTACCGATCACCCGGTGACAAGGCACCACAATAGCCAGCTGGTTCTTACCATTCGTAGTACCCACCGCCCGTATGCTTTTAGGATCTCCCAACCGCTTGGCCTGCTGTAAATAAGAGATCGTAACCCCATATGGAATATGTAACAGCTCCTGCCATACCCGCTGCTGAAATTCACTACCTGGTTGCACCACCGGCAGATCAAATACCTGTCGCTCCCCATCGAAATATTCCTGCAACTGCTGCCTACATTGTAGCAATAACGGTGGCGCCTCTTCGCAGTCCAATCCATCCGCCTCATCCATAAAATGTAAGGCATCGATATAAGCAGCAGTACCACGGATCTTCAACACCCCCACCGGTGTAGACATATATATAGTAGCTGTTTCCATAGAGTACGTATTTTATACACAATACATAATGATTAGTACATAATTCCGGTATATTTTGTAAACTTCAGATATTGTTATATCTTCATGTCAGAGCAAATCATATTTTCCGTTAACATCATTATTACTATCCGCGCGCGCACCATTTCAACATCAGAACAAGTCGAAGAGCCATCAGCACCTAACATTGAAAAACTGAAAAAAGAAATCTAAACACATGCCATGAACAATGACCACTGTCTATCTGTTCAGTCAATGACGGACTGATACCCTTTTATCATATACTACCGCCCGCCTGCTGCTCCCGCTGCGGTACATCGCTTGCACAACCTGTATGCGAAAAGGATAGCTTATGCTCCTTATCATTTTTATCTAAACCAAAATCAATTTCCATGAAATCCAAAGTACTGCTGTTCGGTCTGGCACTCGCGGCCTTGGCCAGCTGTCAGAAATCCAATGACGCACTCGTTGCGGACGATACCTCTCAAGAAAAAGATGTCCCACATGTATGCGTCGACAAAGACCTGCAACAACCTGGTGGTCCTCAAACTGAAGCCGCTGGCCTCACCGCTAAGTTCTGGCCCAATGGTAAGACCATCACCGTTAAATTCCTCAATGGCACTTCCTTCGTGCAGAATAAGGTCATCCAGTTCGCACGTCAATGGGAGAGCTACGCGAACATCCGCTTCAGCTTTGTAGCGGCCAATCAACCAGCTGAGATCAGAATAGGCTTCCAGTTCAACGGCGATGGTGGCTCCTGGTCATACATCGGCAAAGATGCCGTTGGTATCAGCGCCTCCGCTCCTACCATGAACTTCGGCTGGTTTAACGCAAACACCTCCGATACAGAATTCCGTCGTACTACCGTACACGAATTCGGTCATGCTATCGGTCTCATACACGAACAATCCAGCCCGGTAGCTAACATCCCGTGGAACAAAGAGGCAGTATATAACTACTACGCCGGACCTCCTAACTACTGGAGCAGATCACAAGTAGATTACAACGTATTCTTTAAGTATGGCACCTCCGGTACACAGTACTCCCAGTACGATCCGGCTTCCATCATGCACTATCCGGTGCCTGCGGCTTTCACGACCAATGGCTTTTCCGTTGGCAACAATACTCAACTGTCCACACTGGACAAACAGTTTATAGCAAAGATCTATCCTAAATAATCCCTCGCTGCAGCAGCGCGGGCCCGACAGCCGGCACACGAGTTGCCGGCTGTCCTTGTTATCATTCAGCATCCGGATAGCCCAACGGCAACTTGCCTGGCTCCAGGAACGAATACCATAAATAGAACGTCGCATACGCCGCATGTTCTCCCCAATGAGCCGTTAAGGCAGATACCTCCTTCAGCGTTGGCTTCGCCGGCAAAGCCAGCTGCCTCCGCAACGCATTGTGCAAACCCGCATCCTCCAAAGGCAATGCCTCCGGAAACCGCGCATACTTCATCAACACATAATTCGCCGACCAGTTACCGATCCCTTTAAAAGATCGCAGATACTGCAACGCATCGCTATACCCCATCTCCTTCAACCGCTGCCCATCCAGCTGTCCGCTAGCCATCGCCGCAGCAATCACATGGATATAAGCCGCCTTCCCACGGGAATATTGCATATCCGTCATCCACTCCGCAGGTACCGCTGTAACCACTTCCGGTACAGGATACACGTAGTGTGTCGCTCCCCCATGTTCCAACGCATAACCAAAAGCCGTCACAAAGCGCTTACGCAATGTATAGGCAAATGGCAAACTGATCTGCTGCCCCGTGATCGTCCACGTCAGCGCCTCAAACAGATCCGGTATCCCTATCAGCCGCAATCCCTTATAACGTGCCACCAACGGCCCTAACACCGGATCAACAGCCGCAAAGGCATAAAATGACCGCAGATCAGCATCCAGGTGCAACCATTGCGTCACATAACCACGCACAGCCTCTGCAGATACGGCCCCCTCACCGGTATACAATACCTCCGCCACCAGCGACTGCTGTTCCCTGTCCTCCGTAATACACAACAACACAGGTTGCCCTTCATACACCATCATCTTGTATATCCGCCCATCCACTACCTGGTGCAGACACTCCCGGTCCGATCGTCCCAGGAATCCCAAACAGGCAGTATATGAAAAATTCGAATGATCCGTCACCGGCAACTGTATCTTCATCGTTCTTTTTTTTAGTAGTGTGTCAGCAGCAACCCCTCAGGGCTTACAACGCTTACAGGCCCTATACCCGTTTTTGATCGCATCCTCCCTTGTGGAATAAAAAATCACATTGTCAGGCTTGGGATTCGCCCCACAAGAGGGCTTGCAGAATATTCCCGTCGTCTTCACCGCATTGTAAAAGATCGTATCGAAAGACCGGTCCTTACTCAACATCGCCTGCAACATCACCGGGTAAGTCAACTCCATGCCTGGTTGATATATCTTACGCTCCAGGAACACCCCATGGTCATTTTTGACTGATTGACGATCCAGCTGCAGATACTCCTGCAACCAATCCCTCAGCTGGAAAAACGCCCCCCTGTTCAGATAACCATAGCGCTCCCGCCCAGCCTGGTAGATCTTTACTAACCCACACGCCTCCAATACCCCCAGGTGCTTTGAGACCGCCTGCCGGCTGATACCTTCAAAATGCTCATTGATCTGGTTTACATTCAATGGCTGCCTCCGCAACAATTCCAGCATCTCCCTCCTGACAGGATCAGCAATACCTTTAAATAGCTCATCCATAATAAGCAACTTTTTAGTTGCACAAAACTAATGCAATTATCGGGTTGCACAAATTTATTTACAGCCCCGGATTCCCCTCTCTTTTTACACCAAACAACAAGCCGTCGCCCAACAGGATAACACCTACCTGGCAAGCGACGGCTGCTATCGGTTATACCGATACTACTACCTGACTATGATGGCAACAACGACTGGTGCACCTCCTCCGATGGTAATGCCGATACAGCCGCCACCCTGAAATAAAGCGTGTTGCGGCTCCATACATAATTTACCTTTCCCCACTTGATCACACTATCCACATCAGGGAAAAATCCGGCGCCCTTATAGTTGGCACTGGTATTACACAACAACGGCACTCCCGACAACTGCTCATAAGCAGTCAGTAATTCATACAACACGGCATTCTCCGCCCGGTTGATGGTTTGTAAACGGGCACTCCCATCCACATGACATACCGCCGGTATCCGGTCCAGCCACTCCTCCCTCACCTGGTGATCGTACAACATCAACGGGTCAGGGCTGCCTGGAATAAACAGCTCCGGTGCCCGTTCTTCCAGGCATACCGGCGCCACCGGCCGGTAATCTTCCCGCTGTTTGATATCATTCAGTAGTTGTTTCATCGCCATGCTCCGGGCATCTGCCAGTATACTGCGATTACCCAACGATCTGGGTCCCAATTCCGCACGTCCGTTCAGCATCACCACCGGCTCGCCACTCTCATACAAGAGCGTCGCCAGGTCGGCTATACTACACGCACGTTGCGACCAGCCACTGGCCTCTACCGGTACATCCCGCACACCAGGACCGCTATATACGTCCCACTGCAGTACACGGTGTGAAGTAGCATGCATCATCTCACAACAGGCTACCCCGATCGCATTACCAGCATCATTGGGGAACGGTGGGATCCACACACCTGTAAATAACCCCGAAGACCGGATCGCACTGTTCCATTTTATATTCAGGGCACAACCGCCGGCATAACAAAGCGGCGCTGCCGCCTGCCCCTGTTGTGTTACCAACACACGCAATCCTTCTAACAGCTCCAGCTCCAGGAAACGGTCAAACGTAGCGATCGCATCGGCGCCCTCCATCTCCGGAAAATCTGCCATTACCGCCATCAGGGCCTGTACCAGCTCCACACTGCTCCAGGCACGCTTCTCGGCCCGGAACAACTGCCGGAACCCTTCCAGCAGGTCCCAATGCACACTACCCAATCCCACATACGCCATCACTTTACCGGCAATGGAGAGATCGTAAGCATTCCTGGCCTGCTCCTTAAATGGAGAGAACTGCTGTGCAAACAAGGAATATACATTACCGTTCAGCGCAGCTACCGCTCCCAGGTTAGTCATACGGTCCGCACCGGCATTATAAAAGAACAGCTGCGGATACATACCGCCATCCCATACCAGGCAATAGGCATCCTGCCGCGCAGCAGCAAATGGGCTGGTACAATAGGTGCTGGCGATATGCCCTGCCACATGCAGATAAGAGTGATAAGTAAGCGATAACGTCTCCTGTGTGAAGACAGTAGGCGCCAGCACATCCTCCGTAGCTGTCACCTGGTGACCATACCTGGAAAGTATAAACTTCACCGGCTGATCCCCTGCATACACGATCCAACCATATGGCAAGGGCTCTTCCGCTTCAAACTCCCCATAATCATCCCAGCCATCGATCACATATCGGTCTACCATCTCCGCCGTATAACCGTTCTTTTCGAGGATGGCTGTTACCAGGTTAAAGTTGTCCAATAGGGCATGCCGCTTCCTGTTATTCAGCTTCTCCAGCTCATAACAAAATACCAGCCGGCCATTATCTATCAGTGCAACGGCACCGTCATGTGTCAGTTTAATACCACAGATAATCATATGTTTCGCGTTGATAGCACTATTCCTTTCGCAGGCTGGTCACCGGCTGTTGGCGGGCAGTTCGCAACGCATGATAACTCACCGTTACGACAGCGACGATCAAAGCAGCTACTCCGGAATAGAGAAAATTGAGGTAATTAAGGGAGGTACGGTAGGAGAAATCTTCCAGCCAACGCCGGGTCAACCACCAGGCCACCGGCCAGGCAATCACGTTGGCAACCAGTACCAGGGGAACAAAACTTTTATACAACAGTAATACCACATGCGTAGCTGAAGCACCCAGCGTACGGCGTATGGCCATTTCTTTAGTACGTTGCTGCGCCGTCAGCGCTGACAGCCCAAACAATCCCAAGCCCGCTATCACGATCGCCATCGCCATAAACAGGTTGATCACACTCCTCGCCTGCTTGTCCTGCTGATACAATGCATCCAGTGAATCTGAAACAAAACTTATTTCTAATGGGTAAGGAGAACCAAACTGTTGCCAGGCACTACGTAATCCTGCCAGCGTCTGCTCCCTGTCACCGCCCTTGATACGTACAACCAATGATGACAACCGGCTCGGCCAGCACAACAGCAACAAAGGTTGTATCTCCTGGTGCAGCGACGCCATATGGAAGTCCTTCACAACGCCTATCACCGGCTCCTTCACCCGGTCGCCTCCCAGGTACTCCAGCTCTTTGCCGATCGCTTCTTCTGCCTTCTTCCAGCCAAACTTTCGGGCAGCCGTCTCATTGATGATGAAAGCATGCGTGGTGTCAGTAGCATAATCCGCAGAGAAACCACGGCCGGCCACTATCGGCAGCTCCAGCGTCTGCAGGTAATCATAGTCTACCATAGACACCGCCAGCAACCGCGTCTCTTCCTTTGAGGTAGCCGGTAGCTTTACATCCGAGGCATCCAGCTCATCTCCCAGGGGGTTGAGCGTAGCCGCCACCTTTACTACGCCCGGCTGCTTCAGGAATGCCTGTTTGATCGGGTCTGTATTACCGAACCATTTCGGATCACGGATCACCACATTCAGCAAATGCGCTTTATTATAACCCAGCGATTTATCGCTGATATAAGACAGTTGTTGCGATGCTACCAGGGAGGAAATGATCAGGATGATCGACACGGTGAACTGGAAGATCACCGCTCCCATGCGGAAAGTAAAACCTGAACGCCCCCTTGTTGCCACCTTGGCACGCAACGCCGCCGTAGGCGTAAAACGGGACAGGTACAAAGCAGGATAACCTCCCGCCAATGCGCCAAAGATCAATATGCCCAACAGGTAACTCAACAGGTTGCCTGGCAGGAACAACATCGTCCAGTGAAAAGCCTGCTGCGTAACCCGGTTGAACAATGGCAAACACAGCCAGGATAAGAGCAACGCCATTATAAAAGAGAGGAACACCACTACATAAGATTCCGTCATGAACTGGGAGATCAACTGCCCGCGATGTGCACCAATGGCCTTACGGATACCAATCTCTTTCAATCTTGCATGATGCTGCGCCGTCACCAACGTCACATAGTTGACACCGGCCAGCGACAAGATCACCAATGCCGTAAAAGAGAAGATCCATACAATGGAAATATCACCATTAGCCTCGATCTCCTGGGCCATATTGGAATGCAGGTGGATGTCCTGCAAAGGCTGTAAGTGTAGTTGTACCTGTGATACATCTTTGGGGTCCCGGTACTTACTGATGATCAGTGGTAATTTATCATCCAGTTTCGCTGCATCACTATTTGCTTTGATCAGCACATAGGTCCACAGCCCGCTGATATACCAGTTCTTCATCCAGCCGCTCACCTCCAGCGAAGTAAGCCCGTCAAAATGAAAATGCGCATTTTCGGGCAAGTCCCTGATAATGCCGGTGACCATATAGTCTTTACGGTTAGCGATCGTTATGTATTGTCCTAATGCTTCCTTTTTTCCGAAATAACGCCTGGCGGCAGACTCCGTCAGCACCATACTTTGCGGACGGGTAATGGCAGTAGCAGGGTTACCGGCGATAAAATCCACATCAAATACCTTGAAAAAAGTAGAGTCAGCCATCGCGATCGTCTCCCGTGGATAATGATCCATGCCGTTACCTACCAATATATTCCTTCGCAGCAACAACCGTACGCTTTCTTCCACCTCCGGAAATTCCTGCTCCATCGCAGGCCCTAACATCCCGCTGGTAGTAGCCACCTGTTGTGCCGCACCGGCAAATTGCTGCTGCTGTACCACCCGGTAGATACGACTCCCCTGGTGATGCTGACTATCATAACTGAGCTCATGCCTGACCAGCAAAAAGATCAGTATGCAGGTAGCAATACCGATCGATAGCCCGAACAGGTTCAGAAAAAATATTCGCTTATGACGTAATAAATTCCGCTTCGCCGTTAACAGATAGTTCAGCAACATATCATCTCATTTTTTAATTGTGATAGCCATTATACACTTACCGCTTCAAATATATCCTGCCCCACACGGCTGGCTATCGGCACATATGTCTGCAATATACCGGCAATACGGTCACCTACCGCTACCTGGTATAGTTGTTTTTCGTGATTACTGAATAAAGTATCCTGGTTGGAAAAGATATGCACGAGTGACTCATAGATAAAAGTAGCACTGACAGGCGGCACCAGCAGGTTATTATGCACCTGCAGGATCGTCTCCGGCCGGTCTGTACTGAACCGGCAGGTGATACAGGGGATGTCCATGATCTGGGTCTCCTCCTGCAATCCACCACTGTCAGTATATACACCAAGACAATGCGCTGAGGCGAGGAACTCCATCACATGGTGATACAGTGGCCATAGCGGCGTTATCCGTATATTACCTTTACGTTGTAATGCATCCAGCTGCGGTTGCAGTCCGTATACCTGTATCGCTTTGCTCAATGCATTGGAGAGTACCAGTACGATCTGCAGACCGCTGTCTCCCAACTGCTGCATGGCTTCGAACAAGACCAGCAACGTACGGCCGTCCATGTTCTCCCGCCGGTGCAGGTCTACCCGCAACCATTTCCCTTCGGATAGAAAAGGATAGATCTCAAATATAGACTGCTGTATATGCTCCCGGCGGATCAGGGCCACCGCATCTGCACTCAGCGATCCTACAATCTTAATGTCACTGCCAGGTACTCCTTCCTCCAGCAACCGCTGCTCGTTAAAAGCTACCGGCGCCAGGTACAGTTGTGAACACAGGGTCGCAAGCCTGGTATCGATGCCTTCAGGGAAAGGATCATCCCGTACAGATCTCCACTCGCAACTATGCCGCTGCAAGTCAATATAATCCCGGTAAGCAGCCCCCGCATCCAAGTGGTGGAAAGGCGAATAGGATCTTAATCCCGCCTCCACATGTATGCTCCGGATGCTCGTCTTCAGATACCAGAGTAATGGGAACATACCCGCCGTATACGTATCTCCGGATACTACCGGGATGGCAGGCATACGCAGTCCCATATTACGCAGTAACGTACCCAGCCAGTTGACTTTTTCCGCCAGGTCGCCGGTCCGCTCCATCATACCGCCCCTCACATGTAGATATATGGATACCAGCTGCTCATACCGCAGCTCTTCACGGGCATTCACCAGGTCTTTTTCGAAATGCTGACCGGTGTCTATAGCCAGGTAAGGCACCTGCTTCTCTTCCAAGGCCAGTATCAGACTGGCCAGTTTAATATAACAAGGTTTGGTCGCAATCAGGATCAGGTACAGGGGTTTTCCCGTAGAATTGGATAAGTCTACTTGCGTACGTACTGTAATGTCATTTGCACGAGGGGGTATCATATAGCATGCTGCTTTTCCGGGTCAATGGTTTGTTTTTCAGCTATCGGTCAGCGGCTCACCTTCGTTCAGGGAGCTACCGGTGTTCCCAGGTAACTTTCAATGTCCTGCTTGTAGGTACCCAGGTAGTTGCCCTGGCTGTAGTTATCCAGGCAGATACCGAAGTTCCTTTGCTCGCTGACTTGCCGGCTGCCTGCCGGCAGTACACGTACATCGTCGCCATGCGTCAGGTGTATCGCGCTGCCACAACGTTTCCATTGCAATGCCAGTACGAGCTGTAATCTGGCCAGCAGGTCGTTGTCTTCCCATCCCCATCCTTCCAGTGCAGCATTCATCCCGTTCACCGTTTCGAAATCTGCCCGCTTCATAAATATCAGTCCGGGAGCGCTGCGGCTCTTTTCATTGATGAATATACGGCTGGTCTCTATCTTCACACGCCGCTGAGTAATATCGGCGATCTCGATATAATAGGCCAGCTCCGACAGGTAGCTGGATGGACCACCAGGTTTGGCAGCTGACTCTTTCACTTTCTCTACCGTCACAAAATGATCTGCCGGCAGATAGGTAAGCACCTCTGTCAACAATGCTTCGGTAAAGATGATATCCGCATCCAAAAAGAACAGGTACTGCCCTTTTGCATGGTGTGCGCCTACATTCAGACAGTAACACTTGTTGAAGACCTTCATCGCGGAGAGAGAAAGGACCTGTATATCCAGGTCTGCCTGCCGGACAATGTCTGTCAACATCGCCTCGTCGCCGCCGCCATTTACGATGATGATCTCTGTGGGATAGGAAAGGAATGCAGCCCTGTTGTCTTGTAAGGTCTGCAACAGGCTGGGCCGGTTGCTCCAGGGGATGATAATTGAGAATAACACGGACTGCATAACGATTGATCTGGTTTTAGTTATTCATAGCGGTGTAACATAGTAGTCCTATATCCACCAGGTGTTGTATACAGGGCAGGTCAGCCCCGCTTTGTGCCAGGAGTTCCTTTACGCTTACGGTGCCATCGCAATAGGTGACGACAGCTCGCTCCTGTGTGTTAAGCTCGTAACGGGCAGGCCACGCAGGATCATCCAGTACTACAGTAGCAGCGCCTTCGCCATGTAAAGGTGCGGCCAGGTATACCTGGTCTTCCAGTGTGACCTTCGGCACGGCTATACTTACATAATGCTGTACCGGCGCTATATAATGCTCCCAGGACTGCTCGATGGCAGGCAGGTAAGCCGTCTTCGCCGGCACCGGCGCTTCGGGACGCAGCTGTACCGGCCTGCCGGGTGATTGCTGGTATCGGATAATGGCCGCTTCGATCGTATCTGCCAATATCCGGCTGCAGTTCTCCCGGCTGAAATATTCCGCCCGCTTCAAGGCCGCCGCCGACATCTGCCGGCGCAACGCCTCATCCTGCAATAAACGCAACGCAGCCTGATAACCTCCCCAGCTATCCATACGGATACCTGCAGGCGTCATCCAGGTAGGCATCAGGTAACCGGTCTCCCCCCTGATCACCGTATCTTTCACCCCTCCGTAAGCAGCACCAATGACCGGTGTACCACAGGCCATCGCCTCTACGGGAGCATAACCGAAATTCTCATCGATAGAATTAGTCGGATGTATCAGCACATCCATCGCATTGTAACAAAGCCCCAGCTCTTCATTGCTCAGATTGCCGGGGAAATACAACAGGTCCTGTTGTAATCCGTATTGCTGTATCTGTTGTTGTATATAACCGGGATAGGTTTCTGTAACATAGTTAAGCACTGGATAGTCCACCCAGTATTTGCCGATGATGATCCCCTTGATACGTTTGCCGGGTAATGCCGCTTTCAAGGCACGCAGCATCAGCAGGTAACGGTGTAGGTTCTTCTGCGGCAACAGGCGGCATACATATCCCACTACATAATCCACGTCCGCCAGTGGCAGTTGAGCACGGACTTCCGCATTATCCAGCGGACGGAAATACTGCCCGTCTACCGGCAATGGCAGCTGGCTGCATACAGGTCCCTCGCCTTCAAACATACCTTGCAGTATGTCGCTATCCGACTGGCAGTTCACCAACAGCACGTCCGTAGTACGCAAGCGTCCCAGATGTTGTCGCAGGAACGCCTGGTCCAGGATCGCTCCTCCATGCATGCCAAATATCAATGGACAACCGGGTAATTCAGGTAACGTCCATCCTGCTGCTCCCATAAAATTGACAATCGCATCAGGCAAGGGGCCTTTGATCCCTGCCTGCACATCCCCTAGATCGCGGGTCTGAAAACGGGCAGCGATCGTCTCCTGGTAAAAAGCCCGCGTCCGTTCCAGACTGGGCCACATACTTTCCTGGAAGGCCAGTAACCCCACATCTCTCATCATCACTGCTTTTAGGAAATAATACGAATATTGCTGGCTACCGGATGGAAGTCGGCATAGGTAGCGGCAATCAAAGACTGCATCGCACCAGATAACGCTTCCTCCGGGTATTCTTCTTCAAAAAGTATCTGCAATCGTCCCCGGTTCTTATACCAGTTGTCATCCCATTGTACCGTCCTGTCCGGGAACAATGACTGTACCTTGGGCGTAACAGCCTGCACCACATCATTCATCGGCTGCACCGCATCACTTTCTATATGCACTTCTATACCGATTTTATCGCCATAGTCCAGGAATTCGTAATGAAAAGAACGCGGCCAGCTAGGCGGGCCTATGCGACGGAAATGTTTGAATCCGCCTCTTGCCTCCAGCTCTCTGTCCGCCACTTTCGCATAGTGATGTAATACCGTCAGGAAACGGTCCCGCTCCTGCTGTACCGGCTTCGCCAACCGGAATACATTGCGGTGTACTTCACTCAGCTCCGTGATCTTGGCCGGCGCTGTACGCCACGGCGTACGTTCGTCCAGGTTAACAGTATATGCCGCCAGGTCCAGCGTTGCCGGCGTACCGGCTGGCAAGGTCACATCCAGCTCCTGCAACAGGGTTATCCCCCTGCGATAATGACCGAAATGCAGAAAACAATCCTCGAAATAAATATAGGGCAGGTAGTCAGGTATGATCTCGTTCAACAGGTTCACCGCATGGAACATCGCATTCACATGCGCCACTCCGGGCGTAAAACCACATTGCGCTGCCAGCGTCGCCAGCTCCACCAGGTGTCCTACATAGAAAGCATGGTTCTCCAGGAAGTTGGATATCTTCAGTACATCCCGCAACTCTTTCAGCCGGGGATTATCTTCCAGCAAAATACCGTTCTTTAACGACGCCTGCGACTCCTCCAGCGTCATACACAACAGGAACAGGATGTCCAGTTGCCCATGCAGAAACTGCTCCGCTACCGGGCGATACTCCGCAAAACCTTCCACCCGGTGACTGATCGCACAGATACCTTCCGTCAGATGCACCTTACGACATACATCGAATGATCCGTAATAATGCGCATCTATAGCCATATCCATCACCGCTTTCAGATCATGCGGTTCTCCACCGATAAGGAAAGGGGGTATATCTTTCGAAGGCTCCAGCTGGGACAATGCATATAATAAATGCCCCAACTCATGCCCTTGCTCTTTTCCAATATTTAATTGCCGGGTATGACGACCCAACTGCCGTAACGTAATATCCGATTGCCCGATAGGCGCATCCGCATCTACGCCTGCCATCACCGCATACGCGAATGCCTGCCAGGGATGGAAGTCCCCTTCCGGCTCGCATTGAAGAATGAAAGGATTCCCTCCTCCGTCATAATGCACAAAGGGAAGCATCTCACTGATCATCTCCCGTTGCCGGTAGGTAGCATTCCCCCATCCGTTGATGATATGACACAAATAAGGCAGGCCATCCCGCTCAATGATATCAGGTACGTGTGATGCCATGATATCCGCCAGCTGACCGGCCAGCTGACCAATCCGTTGCTTGTTCAGCGACACATGCCGATGTGCCATCTCCTCTTTATAAGTACGAAAGGAAGCGTCTAGTTCAGGGGCCAGCTCAAATGGCCACCAGATAGTGTTGGACATGGAATTACAGGTATATTCGTTCAGTAATGTCAGATAATGGTCTTATGATTCCATAAGCAGAAAAAGAGGCGACCCCGGTTACGGAGTCACCTCTTTTCATAATGGGCTTAACCCAGGATCTCGTTTTGGCTTACACCGCAACAGCCCTGAGTACAGCAACCTCTCAGCAGTTCATTTTCTGAGAATGTAGTCAGATCGGAAAGTTTGGCAAACATGCCTTTTTCATTTTGAGAGTTCATGGTTTTGGGTTTTTTGGATTAAAACAATGTTATAACTCGCTGAAGATAAGGAAATCATTTTTTTAATTCCGATATTCTTGCCGCAAAAAATCCACCCTTAGCTGAAATCATAGAGCAGGCAAGCCCTCCCACCTCCATGCTTTTTTCCACACCCATGATGTATAAACCCACGCCCCTGCCGTATTCACCTGCCATCCGGCATTTACAGCAACATAATGCTGCCCTCGCTAAAAAATGTCCTTTTTATAAAAAAATTAGTAAAAGCCGTAAACAGCAGCCTATAATCGCCATAATTATCTAACTCCCGAAAAGTTCACCGCAGCGTTTATATATAAAAACCGACCTTTAGGTGTCATCCTAAGTTTTGTACCGATGTCAAACAGTGAACACACCTTGAAAAAAAGAAGTACAGAGATCACCCAACAGTATCTTGATTTCTTGGATCAACATATCGAAGCTGTGCTGAACGGCCATACACCGGAATTTATGGAATTGAATCAAATAGCCCGCGAACTCGCCGTTTCCCACAAACACCTGACCGATACCGTTCAAAAAGAAAAAGGACACCATCCCTGCTATTTTTATGATGCAAAGATCATTGACAAAGCAAAAGCCTTGCTGACCGACCCCCAACTCTCCATTGCCCACATCGCACTCACACTTACCTACGACCCTTCTAATTTCTCCAAGTTCTTTAAAAAGTGGACCGGCACCACTCCTGGTCAATTCAGAGCTGCGATCCGCAACAAAACCGTGGGGTAAAATTTCCGAAAAGTTCACCATAATCACCCTGCCTGCCTAACAGACCTTTGTCATAATTAAAACGAACACCATTATGACAAGTAACGATGTAAAAGGAAAAGTAATACTCATAGCCGGGGGCGCGAAAAATCTCGGTGGCTTACTCAGCCGCAACTTCGCTGCTAAAGGTGCTAAATTAGTCATCCACTACAATAGCAAAAGCACGCAATCCGACGCAGAAAAAACATTGGCCGCTGTACAACAGGCCGGCGCCGATGCTGTCCTCGTACAAAGCGACCTCACGGACGTGAAAAATATAAGTGCCCTCTTTGATGCAGGCATAGCAACATTCGGAGGCATCGACATCGCCATTAATACCGTAGGCAAAGTGCTGAAGAAACCTTTCCTGGACACTACCGAAGCAGAATACGACAGCATGAGCGATATCAACGCCAAAGTAGCCTACTTCTTCATCCAGGAAGCAGGCAAAAAGCTCAACGACCATGGCAGGATCTGCACCATCGTCACCTCGCTGCTCGCAGCCTATACCGGTCTGTATTCCACTTACGGAGGCTTAAAAGCACCGGTAGAACATTTTACCAGGGCAGCTTCCAAAGAGTTTGGCGGCCGCCATATCTCCGTGACCGCCGTAGCCCCCGGCCCCATGGATACCCCATTCTTCTATGGCCAGGAAACCGACGATGCCGTCGCCTACCACAAGTCTGCAGCAGCACTGGGAGGCCTTACCAATATCAGGGACATCGCCCCCCTGGTGGAATTTTTAGTGACAGATGGTTGGTGGATCACCGGACAAACCATCTTCGCAAACGGGGGCTATACCACCAGATAACACCATATTGCCCACTACTTCATCTAGGTATAATGCAAAAGGGTAAAGCGCTCGCTTTACCCTTTTGCATTCCCCACCTCCCTGCAGCTGCGGATTTTTTTGATAAAAAACAGTTCCTACTTTCGTAATTTTGACCATATCAGTTCAAACAGACCGCATGCTAAAGACCGCCGATCATTTATATCTGCAGATAGCTGACCAGATCGCACAAATGATAGATAAAGAGGTGCTGAAATTCGGGGACAAGCTCCCTTCCGTACGCACCGTTAGCAAAGAACAGGGCGTCAGCCTCAGCACCGCCTTCCAGGCATACTATCACCTCGAAGGCAAAGGGCTGATAGAATCGAGGCCCAAGTCCGGCTACTATGTCAAATTCTGCACACGCCGCCTGCCGCCACCGATACCCATCGCCTGCGAACCGGTCAAAAAAGCCACAGAGGTTACCGTCGATGAAATGATGAATAAGGTGATCCAGCAGATCACTGCCCCCGACGTACTCAACTTAGCCATGGCAGTACCTCCCGTCGCTATGCTGCCGTCGGCCAAGATCAGCAAGGCTGTTATCCAGGCCATGCGCAGCATGCCGGCAAACGGCGTCGGTTATGATCCGGTACAGGGCAACCTCCTCCTCCGCCGGCAGATCGCCCGCATCTCCATGCTCTGGGGTGGTACCGTCACGGAAGACGATATAGTCACCACCAACGGCTGCTCCGACGCCCTCACCTTATGCCTGGGCGCTACTACCCGCCCCGGCGATACCATCGCCCTGGAAAGCCCTGCCTATTACGGCACCCTCCAGCTGGCAGAAAGCCTGGGCCTCAAAGTACTCGAAGTACCCACCCATCCCGTTACCGGCGTCGACCTCCAATATCTGGATACCGCCATCCCCCGCCACAAAATCAAAGCTTGCCTCTTCGTCACCAATTTCAATAATCCACTGGGCGCCTGCATGCCGGATCGTAACAAACAAGAACTGGTACGCATACTCGAAAAACATGAAATACCACTGATAGAAGACGATATATATGGTGATATGTATTTCGGCAAACAACGCCCTGCCTTGTGTAAGACATTCGACAAACAGGGCTATGTACTGCTCTGCAACTCCTTCTCCAAATCACTGGCACCGGGCTATCGCGTAGGCTGGACCATCCCCGGCCGGTATAAAGACAAAGTAATGCGGCAGAAGATCGTACATGCCATCTCCTGCTCTTCCCTGCCTCATGCTGCCATCGGTCACTTCCTGGAGAATGGCCGCTACGAACACCACCTCCGCCAGCTACGCACCGCCCTGCACACACAATACCTGCGCTATGTACAGGCGATCGGCGAATACTTCCCGGAAGATACCCGCGTCAACCGCCCACAGGGTGGCTTCGTACTCTGGCTCGCACTACCACAACATGTCAATACCTATGAGCTGCTGGAAATGGCACTCAAACATAAGATCGCCTTCGCACCAGGCAGACTGTTCTCCTTGCAGGACCGCTATAACAACTGCCTGCGGGTATCCTATGGACATCCCTGGAGTAAACAGGTAGATGACGCCCTTAAGACATTGGGGAAACTGGCCGGCAAACTGGCACAACGCAACAACTGATCCCCGCAACGCATAAAAAGGGCCGGGGCAAGAATACCCCGGCCTACTTTTACCTACAACTGTTACACTGTTAGTAACTAAGAGGCAGTAACTGCCTCCTGGCTCCTACAGCATTTATCCGCTTGTCTTACGATAATTCAGAATGGCAATTCCGTTCATCACCACCGCCAGCAACACCATGATATAACAGTAGTACTGGATATCCCGCCAGCCACTCCCCTTCAACATCACCATCCGTATCACCTTTACGAAATAAGCAATAGGGTTCGCCTTGGTGATCGCCTGTGCCCAGGCAGGCATACTCTCTATAGGCGTAAACAGCCCGCTCATCAGCATAAAAATGATGATAAAGAACCAGGCAATGAACATCGCCTGCTGCTGCGTGTCCGTGATCGTAGAGATAAACAGCCCCATCCCCAGCATCACCCACATATAGATCGCTGCAAAAGCAAATATCAACAGCATACTCCCGGCAATATGCAGGTGAAAGACCAGCTTACCGATGATCAGCCCCACCGCCAGCTCAAAAAGCGCAATGATCCAGAAAGGCAGCAGCTTACCGAGTATAAAGTGATGCTTGCGTATAGGTGTCACATTTAACTGCTCTATCGTACCAATCTCCTTTTCCTTTACAATATTCATCCCGGACAAAAAAGCCCCGATCATCGTCACCAGCACCACCAATATGCCAGGTACCATAAAGGCCTTGTAATCTAGCCGTACATTGAACCAGTTGGAGGCTGCAACGGCCATCACGGGAGGCCCCTGCCGCTTGTCCAGCGCCAGCCATTCCAGCCGTATCCTGCGGTTAAAATCATTAATGATACTGCTGGCATAGCCGTTCGCCAGTCCGGCCTTGCTGCCGTTGATCGCATTCACCAGCAACTGTATACTCACTTCATCCTCCCGCACCAGCTTACGCTCGAACCCCGCCGCAATATTGAAGACCACATCCGCCTTGTCCTGCCGCAGATCAGCATAAGCCTCCCCCGCGTCGAACGTCTGCCGGTGCAGATGGAAATAACCGGATGCCAGCAGCTTTTGTACCAGCTGCCGGGACCAGGACGACTGGTCATGGTCCACCACGTCCAGCGCCATATTGCGGACCTCATAGTTTGCCGCATTCGATAACACCAGCAACTGCACAATAGGTACGATCAATATGATACGTAACATCGCCTTGTTACGGAATATCTGCAGGAACTCCTTCTGTAAAATGAATCGTATAGTACGCATTAGCTCAACCGGATTTTAAATTTGCGGATACTCAGCCCGATAAAGAACAACGTCATCCCAAACAGGATCACCGTCTGTACCCAGATGTCCTTCAGCCCCGATCCTTTCAGCATAATATCCTTCAGTATGGAAATAAACCAACGGGCCGGCATCACATTTGAAATGATCTGTAAAGGCTTCGGCATGCTCTCTATGGGAAATACAAAGCCGGAAAGCATCACCGTAGGCATCAGCAGCCCCATCATAGATGCCATCATAGCTGCCTGCTGGGTAGCCGTAACCGTAGATATCAGGATACCCAGCGACAAAGAAGTAAGTACAAACAATACACATTCCAACAGCAACAATACCAGGCTGCCTTTCACCGGCATGCCAAACATCGTCACCCCCAATCCCAATATCACCAGCGCATTGATAAAAGACAACAGGATGTAGGGCACCACCTTCCCCACGATGATCAATGCCGGCGGCAAGGGCGATACCAGTAATATCTCCATGGTACCTAACTCCTTCTCTCTGGCAATGGTGATACTGGTCATCATAGCCGATACCAGCAACAGGATCAGTGTCATCACACCGGGTACGAACAGAAATACGCTCTTCAGCGAAGGATTGTACGCCATCCGTACCAACGTATGGATCGTGAGCGGCAATGCTTGCTGTCCACTCAGCTCCTGCTGATACCCAGTGATGATCACCGTCGCATAGTTGACCAGCGTAGTCGCGGTATTAGGATCGCTCGCGTCTGCCAGCAACTGCACCTGGGCCTCCTTCTTATGGAAAAAATCCTGTGTAAAACCAGGTGGTATCACGACCGTCATTTTGATGTCTCCCTCCCGGAACGCAGGTGTGATCGCCTGCTGCCCACGTAGTCGCTGCACCACGTCAAAGTAACCGGAAGCCTGGAGCCGCGCCGTCAGCTGCTGACTGTAATGATCGTTCGCCTGGTCCAGCACCGCGATCTTGGCGTGTTTGATCTCGTTGGTGATCGCAAAACCAAACAGAATGATCTGCACTACCGGCATCCCGAAAAGAATGAGCAGCGTACGCCGGTCGCGGAAAATATGATAGCACTCCTTACGGGCAAATACAAAAAACTGATACATGACGCTTGTTTAAAAGTATAGATCGGCACTGCCTATTTTCCCCTCGCCAGTTGCAGGAACACCTCATTCATACTGTCTGCCTGGTAATGTTCTTTCAGCCGCCGCGGGGTGTCCAGCGCCTGTATGCGGCCGTCTACCATGATAGAGACCCGGTCGCAATATTCCGCTTCATCCATATAATGGGTCGTTACAAATACCGTCACGCCCTGATGCGCCGCCTCATAGATCAGGTCCCAGAACTGCCGCCGGGTAATAGGATCTACCCCTCCCGTAGGCTCATCCAGGAATACAATGGATGGATCATGCAGTATCGCGATGGAAAATGATAACTTCTGCTTCCAGCCCAATGGCAACGCACTCACCAGCTGATCAGCCTCTTTTTCCAGCTGCAGCTTGCCCAGCAAAGAAGCCGTCTTTTCCCGGATGGCGGTATTACGGAGCCCGTAAATACCACCATAGAAACGGATGTTCTCCTTCACCGTCAGGTCCTCGTACAGCGAGAACTTCTGACTCATGTAGCCAATGTTCCGTTTGATCCGCTCCGTCTGCGTATACACATCATATCCCGCTACCTTCGCCTCCCCGGAAGAAGGACGCAGCAGACCGCACAACATACGCATCGCGGTCGTTTTGCCGGCGCCATTAGCTCCCAGGAACCCGAATATCTCCCCCTGCTCCACCTCGAACGTGATAGCATTCGTCGCAATAAAATCGCCGAACTTACGGGTGAGCGCTTTTGTCTCTATTACCTTCATACACCTGTTGTTGTCGCCACTGCCTTATCCTACAGTCGCCTCCATGAGTGATATAAAACAATCTTCTATACCGGCACTGATCGCCGAGAGCACCAGGCCTTCATGATGCCGCCCATGCAGGTACTGCCGTAAAGGAGGCAGGTCCTGCTCACCGCCCTGCAAAGTCACATGCAGGTACTCCCCGAAAGCATAACAGCTGGCCGTCTGGTCAAACTGCCGGATATCCTGTATCAGCTGATACATATTGTCCGCACGCACCGCCCAGATCGGTTTGTCAAACTGCCGGATAATATTTTCCGGGGTATCAATACCCAGCAATACGCCTTTCTGCATCAAGGCAATCCGGTCACACAGCACCGCCTCATCCATATAGGGAGTAGACACCAGCATGGGGATACCTTTCTCTTTCAGCCGCTGCAACATTTCCCAGAACTCTTTACGCGATACCGGGTCTACACCTGTCGTAGGCTCATCCAGGAATAATACCGCAGGTTTATGTATCAGCGCACAACACAAAGCCAGCTTCTGTTTCATACCACCGGACAATTTCCCCGCAGGCCGGTCCTTAAAGGGCGCGATCTGCTCATAAATGTCACGTACCAGCGCATAGTTCTCCGCTATGGAGGTGTTGAAGATAGCGGCAAAGAACTGCAGGTTTTCTTCTACCGTCAGATCCTGGTACAACGAGAAACGACCGGGCATATACCCCACCTGCCGCCGGATCGCCTTATAATCCTTCACCACCTCATATCCCGCTACCTGGGCCTTTCCTTCATCGGCTATTAATAGGGTGGTGAGAATACGGAACAGCGTAGATTTACCAGCCCCGTCAGGGCCTATCAATCCGAACAGTTCACCGCTGCCCACCTCGAAAGAAATATCATGCAGCGCCTTCACCGCTCCGAAAGTTTTATGTATGCCTTGCACTATGATCGGTGATGCCATAAGCTACTTTTTTTGCAGTATCACTTCGCCGGGCATACCTAGTTTCAGGCTGCCGTCGTTTTTTACTTTTACCTTCATCGCATATACCAGGTTGGTACGCTCCTCTTTCGTCTGTATCACCTTCGGGGTAAACTCCGCTTCCGCAGATATCCAGGTAACCGTACCGGGCCACTCCTTGTATTTACCTTCCGGCAGATCGGTCCGTACCGTCACCGTTTGCCCGATCTTCACACTGCCCAACTGCTCTTCTCCTATGTAGGCCCGCAGCAATAGCGACGACAAGTCGGCAATCTTGTACAGCGCCTTCCCGTAACTCACGATCTCCCCCTGCTCCGCATACCGGGTCAGTACCGTACCATTCACCGGATTCACCACCCGCGACTGTTGCAGCTGATCATCCAGCTGGGCGATCTGCGCCTGCAAAGGATGTGTCTCCGCACTCAATCCCATCAGCTGTGTACGCAGCTGAGACTGCAAAGAGGCATACTGTTTCTCCAGCAATACGATCTGCGCGTTGATATCATCCAGCTGTTTGGTCGTCGCCGCACTCAGCTTCACCAGGTTGCTGATACGCTGCTGCTCCCGCCGCTGCGTCACAATCTGCTCCCGGATCACCTGCAGCTGTGGCTCCGCATCCGGACGTTTACTGAGTACTGCCTGTATGTTAGCACGCAACTGTTCCTTTTTCAGCGACAGCTGTGTAGCATCAATCCGACCTACCTCTTCGCCGGCAGCCAGCTGCTTGCCTTCCTCTACAGCAAACTGCTTCAGCTTGCCCGTGCCCTCCGCTCCTACGATCACCTCCACTGCTTCGAAGTTGCCATAGGCGTCTGCGTGAGCGCCGTTATTATTACAGGCACTGAATAATAGACCTATCAATAGGCCCGTTGCCGTTAGTATTACCGGCTTGTGCTTGTTAGTATACATTGTCATACATTAATTGCCTTTGGTAAGTTGATAGTTGATATGTGCCAGCGCCAGCTGTATCTCGTGTGTACGCTGTGTGATGCCCGCCTGTATCTCCGCATTCAGGTCGGTGAGATAGTCATGTACGGTGATCACGCCGTTGTCCAGCTGCGCCGCTGCCGCCATTTTCACCCGGCTGCGCAGGGCAATGATGTCTTTGTCCATCACCAGCGTCTCCTGCAACTGTCCGATCTCAGCCGCCTGCTGCGTCAGCTGCAGGCGGGTGTTCAGCGTAAAAGTCTCTTCCTGGTGCCAAATGTTCTGTTGCTGTAAACGTAATATCTGCCGCTCCGTCCGGTCATAATGCCAGTTCCACAACGTCCAGTTCAACCGGACACCGCCCATATAATACCCGCGGAACTGGTTCTCCAGCATATTCAATCCCGGCCGTCCATAACCTCCTTGTACAAATGCGCTGATACGGGGCCGCTGCTTGTTCGTACTCAGTTGCAGCTGCCGGTCCAGTATCCCCGCCCGCAGCTGGTACAGTTGCAGCTCAGGCCGTTGGATCACTTCCATACCCTTTTTCTCCAGTGTGGACACTGACGCCGGCATCACCAGTTTCACCGCTCCCGCCAACGCTTGGTCCGTCAGCAACCCCATAATGTCCAGCGCCGCCTGCCGGGAAGCCCGGGCACTGATCTCCTGCTGCCGGGCCTTCAGCTGCTCCGCCTTCAACAGGTCTACATTGGAAGGCAACACCGTACCGTTCTGCACCCCTGCCTCCAGCTTTTCAATCCGCTGCCGGATATCTTCCTGTGCCGACAACGCCGTACTGATATAAGCCTCCGCCAGCAATGCATTGAAATACGATTGCGTTACCTGCTGCTTTACCTTGTACAACTCCACTTCCACTTGCTGCTGCTCCGCTTGCTGCTGTACCGTCTGCAATGCCCGCTGATCACGGGCCATCCCGCCGTCGTACAACAATTGCCGGATGTCGATCGTCGCCTTATACTGGTCCTTGGCAATAGCCGGAATGTTGATACCGGGTACCTGGATAGGCACCTGTGTCACCTCCGACTGGTAAGTAGCCTGCCCGTTCAACTCCGCCTGCGGACGATAGGCACTGTTAGTATGCTGTAACTGTAGCCGCAATATCTGCTCCCAGACCTGCTTTTGCGGCAACAACGGATAATGCTCACGCGCCCGCTGCTGCACCTCCGCCAGCGACAAAACCGCGCTGTCCTGCCCATGCACCTGCCAGGCCAGCAATAACAGGTAAAGCCAAATGAAATTTTTCATCTTAACTATATGATTTAACTATTTGGTTAATTCCGGGACTAAAAAAAAGGAACACAACCGTTCCTGCTGCCTTCCTAGCACCTCTTCCGCCACCTCTTCTATAGCTCTCCTGTAGTTATCCTATACCATTCGTATAGTCATTGTATAGGCAACGCATATAGTTGCATATACAATCACTATACAATGCTTATACAACCTATATGCAACAAGTATACAACCACATGATTATCAATATGCCAAAACATATTAGCATCACAAAAAACTGTATATCAATTACTTATAACCTACTTGCATGCCTTCACCCGGTCAGGGCCTCAACCCGGCCAGGATAAAATCCACCACTTCCCGCTTCCGCTCCTCCATCAGCCGGTCAAACTGCTGATCGCTTAACCCCGCCACCAACTGCGCCATCGGCCTTGCCATAAAGGGAAATATACACATCGATATAATACTCAGCATCAGCTGTATCGGGTTGACAGAACGGATCTCGCCGGCTTCACTGGCCCGTTGCACCGTCTGCAGGAAACGCGCCACATTAGGGAAATTACGGCGCTGCTGCAATTGTTGCAGAAACTCCATCGGCTGCTGATGCAACTCATTCATCACAAATACCGGCAAATAAGGATTCTCACCGATCTGCTGTATGTAGTTCTCCACCAATGCACTGATCATCTCCCTAAAAGACAAGGGCCCTTCCAGGATCACATTCATCCGCCCGATCATCTTGTCCAACGCCTCCCGGAACACCAGCTCAAACAACGCATCCTTACTACGGTAATAATAATGCAGCATCGCCTTGTTAATCCCTGCCTCATCCGCTATATCCTGCATACGCGCTCCCGCTAATCCCTTCCTGGTAAATATCTTCCGGGCCGCCTCAATGATCTGCTCCTCCGTACTGTTCTTCGCTGTCTTCATTTTAACTATATGATTTAACCACCTGGTTAATACAAATGTACTATTCTTTTCAAAACGGACAAATTTTTTCCGCACAGCGTACTTATCCTGTACGAAACCGAACGTAGGTTATACCAAAAGCGGACATTATAAGCAAAACAATATGTATATTTAACTAACAATCAATACCATTTTCCATGGCACCGTATTAGTACACAGGCGAACACAGTTTATTATCAACCACTTTTGCAATAAGTAGCTATGATACGCAACTATCTAAAGATCGCCTTCCGGAACCTCACCAAATACAAGGTGTTTTCCACGATCAACATCACCGGCCTCTCCGTCGGCATGGCCGTTACCTTGTTGATCGGTCTCTGGGTATGGGATGAGATCACCTTCAACAAGAGCTTCGAAAATCACGACCGCATCGCCCAGGTAATGCAACACCAGACATTCAGCGGTAACGTATACACGTACCCGGCTATCCCCGTTCCGCTACGGGATGAGCTGAAGAATAACTACGGTAACCACTTCAAACATGTCGTACTTACCACCTGGAATAATCCTATCGCCGTTAAATATGGCGATAAAGTAGTCACCTTCGGTGGCCTCTACATGGATCCCGATGGCGCAGATATGCTTTCCCTGCCCATGTTGAAAGGGAAACGGGCCGCCCTCGAAGATCCGCATACCATATTGATCGATGAAACAGTTGCCAAAGCCATCTTCGGTGACGAAGATCCCATCGATAAGATCGTTCGCTTCGAAAACAGAGCCGACGTAAAGATCGGTGGCGTATATAAAAAGATACCGGACAATAGCTCCTTCGCCGCCACCCAGATGATAGCCAGCTGGAAACTCGTTGAACTGATCTCCGAAGATGTAAGAGCGAGTAAAACCCAATGGGGTAACAACTCCTTCCAGCTCTTTGTACAAGTGGCCGATAACGCCGATATGACCAAAGTATCCGCGCTGATAAGAGAAGCTAAACTGAAAAGAGTAGATGCGGGTATTAAAGCCTTCCATCCCCTCCTGATGCTGCACCCCATGGATCGCTGGCATCTCTATGGAGAATTTAAAAATGCCGTTAATACCGGTGGCTGGGTCACCTATGTACGACTGTTTGGTATCATCGGCGTCTTCGTATTACTGCTGGCTTGCATCAACTTCATGAACCTCAGCACCGCACGCTCCGAAAAACGCGCCCGGGAAGTAGGCATCCGCAAAGCAATCGGCTCCCAACACAACCAGCTGATCATGCAGTTCTTCTCCGAATCCGTTTTCATCTCCGTGATCGCCCTGCTGCTGGCACAAATACTGGTACAACTGTCCCTGCCCACATTTAACGAGATCGCTGGCAAAAAACTGGTCGTCCCCTGGAGCAATCCCATATACTGGGGCATCTGCCTGGGCTTCACCTTGCTGACTGGCCTGATCGCCGGTAGCTACCCTGCTTTTTATTTGTCCTCCTTCCGCCCCGTTAAAGTCCTGAAAGGTACCTTCCGTGCCGGACGTTTCGCCGCCATTCCCCGGAAAACATTGGTAGTAGCACAATTTGCTATCTCTGTCATCCTGATCATCGGCACCATCATCGTATTCCGGCAGATACAATACGCCCAGAACCGTCCTACCAATTACAACCGCGACGGACTTGTCAGTATCCCACTGTATACAGAAGAACTGAATGATCATTTCGATGCATTACGCAACGAGCTCACACAGGCGGGTGTTATCAAAGAACTCGCTACCTCCGGCAGCCCCATTACGGAGATATACAGCAATTCCAGCGACCTGCAATGGAAAGGCAAACCCCCGGGCATGAACGACGACTTCGCCAACGTAGGCGTATCCTACGAATTCGGCAAGACAATGGACTGGAAGATCAAAGAAGGCAGGGATTTCTCCAGGGCCTATGGTACCGACTCTCTGGCAATGATCATCAACGAAACCGCCGCCAGGTACATGAACCTGTCCAACCCCGTAGGAGAGATCGTTCGCTGGAATGAACGCAATTACCATATCATCGGTGTTATACACGATATGCTGATGCAATCGCCCTACGAACCAGTAAAACAAACCATCTTCTACATGCGTGCCAGAAGCGCCAACTTCCTCAACCTACGCCTGGCACCGGGTGTCGACAAACAAGCCGCGCTCGAAAAACTGAAAACAGCCTGTAAAAGATATGCACCGGATATGCCTTACTCCCCCATGTTCATAGACCAGGAGTATGCACGCAAGTTCGATGGTGAGAAAAAAGTAGGCAAATTAGCCGCTATCTCCTCCCTGCTGGCTATCTTCATCAGCTGCCTGGGATTGTTCGGTATGGCCAGCTTCATGGCAGAACAACGCATCAAGGAGATCGGCGTCCGTAAAGTATTAGGCGCCTCCGTATTCAGCCTCTGGCGACTGCTGTCAAAAGAATTCGTACTGCTGACCATCATTGCCCTGTTCATCGCACTGCCCGTCTCCTGGTATCTCATGCACGAATGGCTCCAGCATTACTATTACCAGACCGCTATCAGCTGGTGGATATTCGCTGCCACCGCCTTCGGCGCTTTGATGCTCACCCTACTCACCGTCAGCTATCAATCCATCAGCGCCGCCCTCCACAACCCGGTCAAAAGCCTTCGCTCCGAATAAACACATCTACGTATAGTGCTATGCGTGAAAGTACTGGATCAGCCGCCCGCTGGTCCAGTACTTTTACGCATTCTTGTAATTTAACTCCCTACTTGTCAATTCCCCATGTATATTTGCGACGGACACGAGTACACTAACACCATTTATACCATATGCCTTACTTAGCCGGTTATTTCCAAATCACGGTCATTACTAGATGAACTACGTCTTATTCTCAGCCTCTTGCGCTAGCCAACTTATTTATAGTCATGTGAGATAGCCTATGCCTTTAGCTGATTAATAAGTTTAATCCCTCATCCTCCTCTCATTACGAACCATTTTCACATCCGGGACATCACTGTCCTGCGGCATCGTTTGCCCCGGAGATACCATATCCATGCAGCATATGCATACCATAAATTTTAACCAACAAAAATGTCAACAACGAAGAAAGTTCTGCAAGTCACAGGCTCCGCCATCCTGGTTTTACTACTCCTCGTCACAAGCTCACTGGCTTATATCAAATGGCTGCTCCCCGATGTAGGCCCCGCCCCCAGGCTCCGAATACACATCACACCAGAAAGAGTAAAAAGAGGACAATACCTCGCAAATCACGTCACCGCCTGTATGGACTGCCACTCCACCCGCGACTTCAGCCGCTTCTCCGCCCCTCCCGTACCGGGCACCGAAGGCAGCGGCGGACAAGGATTCGGCAGAGAAGAAGGATTCCCCGGACAGTTCTTCGCACGCAATATCACCCCTTACGCACTGGGCACCTGGACTGATGGAGAGATATTCCGCGCCATCACCACAGGCGTCAGCCGCGATGGTACCGCCCTATTCCCCCTCATGCCTTATAAAGAGTATGGTAAAATGGACAAAGAAGATATCTACGCAATCATCGCCTACCTCCGCACACTGAAACCTATCAAAACATACATCCCCCGCTCCAGAACAGATTTTCCTACCAATGTACTCATCAACCTCCTCCCCGAAAAAAACCAGCCGGCAACAAAACCAGACACCTGCGATCAGCTGAACTATGGCCGCTATCTCACC
The DNA here is from genome assembly GCF_020386615.1 of Chitinophaga pendula. Classification (NCBI taxonomy): domain Bacteria; kingdom Pseudomonadati; phylum Bacteroidota; class Chitinophagia; order Chitinophagales; family Chitinophagaceae; genus Chitinophaga; species Chitinophaga pendula. The sequence goes on along the minus strand of NZ_CP077769.1, from coordinate 1,296,584 downwards.
AATGCTGCAGGCTGCACCTTCTGCCATACCCGCCAGGAAAAAGGATATGTCACCGGCGAAGCACTGGCAGGTGGCTTCCAATTCTCCGTACCTTCCGGCACCCTCCGCTCCTCCAATATCACCCCCGACGACGAAACAGGCATCGGCCGCTGGAGCGAAGCCATATTTGTACAACGGTTTAAAATGTACCAGCCCGGCAAATTAGAATACATCCGGCAGGGAGACTACAATACCATCATGCCCTGGTCCAGCTACAGCCAGATGGATAGCGCAGATCTCAAAGCCATCTACACCTATCTCAGCAGCCTCAAACCAGTCAAAAAAAGTATCTCCCGCTTCAGTACCGTATCCATCCCTCCTGGTGAGTAAAAAAAGAACGGGGAGCCTGCCGGCACGATCTGCGTGCGACAGCCTCCCCTGATCCTTACCCTGCAACAGGATGGATATATGTTGGTTTATGACTGATGTAAAATCGGATGCGTAATGATACCACCATCAATATTGTAATCCCCTCCGGTGATAAATCGCGCATCGTCCGATGCCAGGAACGATACCAGCTTAGCCACTTCCTCTGACTCACCCATACGCCCCAACGGTACCTGCTCCCTGAGCGTACGTTGGAAAGCGTCTACTTCGTCAGGTGTCAGCCCCGCTTTATGCAGTATAGGTGTAACAATAGGTCCAGGGTTGATCGCATTCACCCGGATACCACGTCCCGCCAACTCCCTCGATAATGTACGTGACAGGGAATTCAACGCTGCCTTACTCGCAGAATATACGCTGGCGCCCGGCATAGAACTGATCGCATTGACGCTCGACAGAAAGATGATCGTGCCATCATCCCGCAACAACGGCAGCAGCTTCTGTGTCGTAAAATAAGCCCCCTTGAAGTTCACATCCATGATACCGTCAAAGTGCGCTTCATCCGCCTCCGAAAAAGGAATGAAGGAACCTACCCCTGCATTGATAAACAGATTATCCACCTTGCCATGCTCCTTCGATACAAAGGCAGCGAGCTTGTCCGCATCAGCCAGGCTAGCCTGGTCTGCTACCAACCCCTTTGCATCCGCACCCAATGCAGCCAATGCTTTATCTACGCCTTCCTGGCTCCTGCCGGTGATCACTACTTTCGCACCTTGTGCGATAAACTCCTGCGCGGTGGCAAATCCAATGCCGGTAGTACCGCCGGTGATCACAGCTATTTTATTAATCAACTTACTCATTTTATTGTTGTTTTTATTTCTATAAATTTAAATACTTGGATATATTTGAGTATAGGTAAGCAACAGCATAATGCATCTAGCAACTACTTTACTTCTATTAATTTAAATAATTCGATATATTAGGGCAAAAAAAATCAACTCAGCTCCAGGAAGAACATAGACAGCTGCTTCATCATTTCCTTATTGATAGAAAGCTCTACATTACGACCAGATTTGTTTGATATTAACACGCCGCTATCCACCAATATCTTAACATGGTGCGAATTGGCCGGCTGAGAGAGCTTCGTTAACGTGCAGACATCTCCACATTGCATCATCCCCTTACAGGCGATGTGCATGACGATAGCCAGGCGGTGTTTATCTGCTATCGCATTAGTGGCTTTTGCTACTGTTAATGCATCCATGACACAAAGGTACATCTTAAATCAATACATCCAAATATTTCAATGTATTTTTTTGAGGCACTGCCATTATCCCGTTATCCTTCAGCTTCCTTTACCTTCAACCAACCAGCCACCTGCCCTACCGTATTACCTTGTAATAATATAGAGGTCAGCACGATCACAAAGGAGATATTGAACAGCTGTACCGACTGCTGCACCTGGTGCACTACCGGTATCAGGGCAAACACAATAGGCGTCGCTCCCCGCAATCCCACCCAGGAAAGAAATACTTTCTCCCGTAGTTTATATTGCGCCGCCGGCAGCAACCCGATCATGACCCCCAACGGACGCGCCACGAACATCAGCATGCCGGAAATGATCAGGCCATCCCATATGGCAAACTTCAGGTCCTGCAGATAAAGCTGGAACCCCAGCACCAGGAACAGGATCGTTTCCATCAGCCAGTTAAAGCTGGTGAAAAAATTCTCACTTTCCTCCCGGTTCAGATCAGGCGTGTTACCGATCACGATACCGGCTATATACATGGCCAGCAGCGCACTGCCACCGGCTATCACATTCAGGGCATACAACAGCAGCACCAATCCAATATATACCACCGCACTCTCCCCTCTCTTCAGCTGTGCCCGCAACATCATCCAGGTGGCGCCCCTTCCTGCCAGGTAACCCGTAAAAGCACCGATACTCATATTCACCAGGAAGTTCCATAACATTTCCTTCCAGGATTGTTCAGGCATCGTCAGCATCGTCGTCAGCGAGAAGGTCAGGAAATAAGCCATGGGATCATTCGTACCGGATTCAAATTCCAACGTGTCACTCAATCCATTCTTCAGCTTCAGGCCGGTACTCTCCAGGATAGAAAATACCGCTGCCGCATCTGTAGAAGATACGATCGCCCCCATCAGCACCGACAATAACCAGGGCCATCCCAGCAGGAAATGTATGCCGGTACCTAAAGTGAGGGCTGTCAACAAGGTGCCTCCCACAGACATCAGCAATCCGGGCAGCAGTATACGACGGCTCCTGGACCAGTGCGTACCCAGCCCACCGGAAAAAAGGATAAAACAAAGCGCGATCTCACTGATACGCAGGGTCACGCCGGGATTATTATAGTCGAAATCATATTTGCCGCCGTTACCAAACAGCAGGCCGATACAAAGGGTGATCAATAAAGAAGAAAAACCAAAGCGGGAAAAGAACCGTCCGGACATAATGCTGATGATCAGCAGCCCGGCTACAAACAACAAAATATACTCAAACTGATGGACCATATTTCCCAATATACAATTTAACCTGACATTCCGGGAAGCGCTGGTCAAAAACCTCCTACCTATTCACACAAAGGGCGCCCTTTCCGGACGCCCTTGTTTTCATTGTTCCTGTTCTCTATAATAATGGTTAGTAACCGGAGTTCTGTGTCAACTGTGGATTCAGGTCCCTTTCCTTTTGAGGCACCGGCATAAGATAGAGCTTATCATTCCATACGCGGTCCTGCGCGGGTGTATTCTCCAAGTCCATGATGGTCTTCATCACGTCGGGAGCGATCTTCCAGCGACGTATATCCATATAGCGCTGGCCTTCTACGGCCAGTTCTATCCTGCGCTCCCGGCGGATCGCAGTACGAAGGCGGTCCTGTGTACCGTATTGCGCACGGTCCAATACCGGCATGCCGGCGCGCACCCGGATACGATCGATCGCATCATACACCGTAGCATCCGGTCCGCTCAGTTCATTCTTAGCTTCCGCATAAGTCAACAACACTTCTGCAAACCGGAGCAGCATCGTATTGGCGTAACTATTAATACGCTCATTCCAGGCATCCGGATCTACCAGCTTACGGAAATTGTAACCTGTCCGGGAGCGGTTACTACCACCTTTGATCCATTTAAATACATAGTTGGCTTCCAGGTTGCTCCAGGGACTTTTGTCAAATAATATGCTGGCATAAAACCGGGGGTCCCTGTTCTTGTATTCTTCATAGAATAAAGGATCCGTCTCCCGCGCAGCATATCGTTTGGCTCGTTCAGCAGGTGACGGCGGTACTACCGGCAGTCCTGTCTTAAAACTTTCATAGGCATTGACCAGCTCCTGCGTAGGTGTCACAGAGCTCCAGCCTCCCATATCGGCAGACAACAGGAAGGTCGTGGTACTCTTGTCGTCCCGCTGTTTGATCAGTTGCCGGTCAAAGATCACTTCCTTGTTGTTATTGTTAGCTGCAATAAATAGTTTCTCATAGCTGCGTAATCCCAAACGGAAACGGCGTTGCTCTGCGGCATCTGTAAAGTTGACCCAGGCAGCATAATTATCCTGCGTGTCACGGCCACTCTCGCTGCTAACGGTAAACAGGTCATACCCAGGTATCGCCATTACTGCACTCGCGGCATCCACCGCCTGTTGCCACTGCCCGTTATACAGGTGCATGCGTGCTTTGAGGGCCAGTGCCGCGCCTTTGGTCGCCCTGCCCCGTTCTGTATGCGTCCCGTTGTCAGTACCGCCACCGGCATAACGCTCGGGTAACACCTTCGCACATTCGTCCAATTCCGTCAGGATGAAATTCAGCACCGTCGCACGTGGATCACGAGGCACATAGGAGCCCTCCGCCGTCAACACTTTGGTCACCAACGGAACATCTCCGATCTTGTTGACCAGGTTGCAGTAATAGTAAGCCCGGAGGAAACGCGCTTCCGCTTTATAACGTGCCTTCAACGCATCATTCATGTTCACCTTATCTACATTCTCCAGGAAATAGTTGGCCCGGCGGATCGCGTTATAATCCCACCCTTCATTCACATCCGTAGTAACGGTGCCCTGCGAAATAAAGGTCGCATTGCTCTCCCACTGATATTGCGCATGGGCATTGTCCGTCGCCCCATCATCGTAGATCACTTCTTTCCCCAGCGAATTATATATACCGTTCAATGCCAGGTAGGCATCGTTGTCATTTTTCCAGAAATTCACTTCCGGTATTTCATTCTCCGGCACCCGCTCCAGGAAATCCTTCCCACAACTACTCCACAGTCCGGACAAAACGATGATCGTACCTATTATAAAAGTCACTTTTTTCATACTCGTCTGTTTTGCCTTGTTTAGAATTTAATATTCACACCTGCTGCCCATGTCTTCACACCAGGATAACCACCCCGGCCGGATGCCATCTCCGGATCATAATCGGTCAGCCGCTTGTCCGCCATGAACGTAAAAGGGTTGTTGGCAGCGATATAGATACGTGCCGATTTCATCCCCACCCGTTTAGTCCAATTGGCAGGCAAAGTATAACCGGCCGTAATGGATCGTATACGGAAATAAGCACCGTTATACAACCAGAAGGAAGAGATGTTCTGGTAGTTATGTGAACCATCAGCGCTGGTCAGCAAACGGGGATACTGGGCATTGGGGTCCGGATTATCTTTGGTCCAGCGGTTCAGGTGATAAGGTTTTACACCAGCGCCGTTGAAAAACGAAAAGGAGGCCTCATTCACCAGGTATACCTTCACATCAGATACGCCGTAGGTGATCACATTCAAGTCTATCCCCTTATAAACCATACCCAGGTTGATACCATAGTTTAGCCACGGCACATCATTACCCATCACAACCCGGTCGTTGGCGTCGATCTTGCCGTCGCCATTCTGGTCTTTATATTTGATATCGCCGGCACGGGTAGCCACACTTTGTGTAGCGTGCTGCTTCACGTCATTCTCATCGCGGAACAGTCCGATCGCTTCATATCCGAAAAAGGAACCTACCGACTCGCCTACCTTCTCTATCCAGTAGCTGTTGATACGCTGCCGGTCGTCGCCCAGGCTGAGGATGGTATTTTTGATCTTGGATACGTTCACCGAAATGTCATAAGTGAAATCCTTTCCGATCCTGTTGCTATGCGACAACATGATCTCTACGCCCCGGTTGCGCGTAGAACCGGCATTCACAAAAGCCACCTTCTCTATGCCGTAAGTAGCAGGGAAGTTTTTAGCCAGCAGGATACCTTCTGTCCTCTTTATGAAATAATCCGCTGTCACAGAGAGCTTACCCTCCCAAAGGGTCGCATCCACCCCTACATTGGTCATATATACCTTCTCCCAGGAGGTCTGGCGGTTCACCCCTCTTACCTGCCAGATACCATCAGCGGCAACACCGTCAAATCCATACCCCAGGTTAGTGGTCAGGAAGGTGTAGTAGTTACCGGGTACCACTTCGTTCTGGTTCCCCAGTACCCCCCAGGAAGTACGCAGCTTCAGATTGTCAATCCATTTGATATCTTTCATGAACTGTTCTTCAGACAAGCGCCATCCGGCAGATACGGAAGGGAACCAGGCTTTGCGGTAATCAGGGTCAAAACGGGAAGAAAGGTCCAGGCGTAAGTTGGCTTCTAACAAATATTTTTCATCATAGTTATAGTTGATCCTGCCGAAGAAAGAACGCATCGCCCAGGACTCACTGTAAGTACCGTTAGGCTTCCTGGCTGCTGTAAGATCGGTCAGTTTATCTTCGGTACTGAAGTCTGCGGGATTGGAACTGCCCGCACCTACCGTACCCAGGTTGTTCACCGGGAAATTCCTCCTGCCGGTCAGTTGGTCACGGTATATATTGCTTTCCTGCGAAGCACCCACCATCACACGCGTATGATGCCGGTTGAGACTCTTCTCATATTCTGCATAGGCTTGCAACAATACCTCCTGCTGACGTATCCACTTCTCCTGCATCTCGTTGATCTTATTCTGTGTGGATGCCAGCGGTTGTTTGGTGATAAAGTCTGTCAGCGGCGGCATCGTACTCCAGAAACGGTTGGCTGTGCGGTAGTCCATCTTCAGCGATGCCAGCCCTTTGATGGTTAATCCTTTCAGCGGTGTCAGCGTTCCATTCAGTCCGCCCATGAAAGTAAAGTCCCGGTCTTTACGGCGACCAGCTTCATCGAGTATACGCAGCACATTGTTCTTGGCCGTAGTCCCATCGGTCACACCGCCATTCACCGTACCCCAGCTGCCATCGCTATGCCGCGCTACTGCTGTCGGCAGCGAACGGTTCAGCTCTGTCCAGCTTAGGTCGCCGCCATTATTGTCGATATCCTGTTTTACCATAGATACGTTAGCACCGATGTTCAGGATCGGTAATACCTGCGAAGAAGTATTTAAACGTACGGTATACCGGTTGGAACCTTTGTAGGGCACCAGCGACTCCTGGTTCATATAGCCGAAGCTCAGGTAGTACATGCTGTTCTTCGAACTACCGCTTACGCCTAATTGTACGTCTTTATAGGTGGGATTTTTCTTCAGGGTCTGTCCGTACCAGTCGGTATTGGGATACAGGTCCGGGTCGCTGCCATTCTCAAATCTGGCGATCTGCTCCGGCTTATAGATCGGCGACTTACCAGCGTTGGTCAACGCTTCATTATACAACCTGGCATAGTCTCCGGAACCAAGGTATTTAGGGATACGGGTAGGCGACTGAATACCATAGCTGGCATTAAGGTCTACACTCATCTTGCCTGCTGTCCCTTTTTTGGTGGTGATAAGTATCACCCCGTTTGCGGCACGCGAACCGTAGATAGCAGAGGAGGCCGCATCTTTCAGCACAGACATGTTCTCGATATCGTTGGGGTTCAGCGCGGCCAGGTCCCTGTTCGAAGATGGTATCCCATCAATGATCACCATAGGGCCAGGGCTGGACAGGTTGGTACGTCCACGCACGGTGATGGTACCCGCATCCCGGCCTACATCACCGGGGCGGCTCAATACCGTCAGGCCGGGTACCAGCCCCTGCAATGCATTCTGTACGTTCGTCACCGGACGGGCGGTCAGTTGCTGCGCACTTACTGTAGCAACAGAACCCGTCAGGTTCACTTTCTTCTGAGCACCATATCCTACTACCACCACTTCACTCAGCCCTTTGGTATCTTCCTGCAATACCAGGTCGATACGGGTACGATCGTTCACCGCGATCTGCTGCTGCAGGTAACCGATATAGCTGAATACCAGCGTAGCGCTGCCAGGCGCCTCTATCTGGTAACTACCGTCTGCTCCGGTAATAGTACCACGGGAGGTACCCGCTATCTGCACGCTCACACCTATCAGCGCATCGCCTTTACTATCGGTCACCTTTCCTTTTACCGGGATGTTCTGTATCACGGTAGCGCCGGGAGCGATCACGATCAGCTCTTTGTCCAGCTGCCGGAAGGTGAGCGAAGTATTACGCAATATCTCACTCAGCACCCTTTCGACAGTTTCGTCTTTTACAGTCACGGCAACAAACTGCTGATTAGGCAATACATCGTTGCTGTACACGAACCGTACATTACCTTGTTTTTCGATCAGCGATAACACTTGGGCAAGTTGCATCCGTTTTGTGTTGATCGTGATCTTCCCCTGCTGGGAATAAGCGTTGGCTGACACCTGTAGACAAGCTCCCAGCAATAGTATCGTGGTTAGCTTCATAAATCGGAGGAATACAAGTACACGCATCCCGGGCGCACTGGGCCGGCCCCCGGAAAGTTTGTTTTTTTTCATACTTTAGTGGCGTTAAAGGTCAATAAAATAGCGGCAGTCACCCTTACTTTCGACGGTCGGGTACTGCATGATCAAAAAATTGAACTTTGGCAAGAGGGAAATGTGTCCGCATTTCCCTTTTCATTTTGGTTGCTCGTGGTTTACTGTAATGTCATGGAATGTTTGATGTTTTTTGTTGGAAATTGTTCACTGTTGTTATTTGTAAATGCGCATTGTTCCTTCCTGTATTTCGTAGCGGAACGGATTGGAATATTGTAATGCTTCCATTATTCGTGGCAAAGACTCTCCCCGGAAACTACCGGTAAATCTGAATGTTTTTAACGTGGCATCATCGAAGATGATCGTTATGCCATACCAGCGTTCCAGTTGTAAGGCGATCTGCTCAAAGGTTTCATTGGAAAATACCAGCTTGCCATCCTTCCAGGACAACTCGGCATAGGTACTGTCTCCGGGATGCTGTGACGGTGTTGCCAGCATATACCCGGTCGTGGCCAGCTCAGCCTGTTCCGGCAATACATCCAGCTGATGCCCGGCCGCCCGGTTCACGACGACCAGTTTTTCATGTGGATGCAGCTCCATCCGGCGATCCTGCTGCTCCTTCATAACGACCGCTACCTTTCCGCTCAGCAAGGTGGTCTCTACGGTTGCATCGTCAGCATAAGCTTTCAGGTTGAAGCTGGTGCCCAGTACCTGTATGTCCACTACTTTTGTATGTATGATAAAAGGGGATTGTGACAGTTGCGCTACTTCAAAAAACGCTTCCCCGTTCAATGCGATCTCCCTGGTCGTACCCGGCTGCCAGTCTTTACGGTAATGCAGCTCACTGCCTGCATTCAGCCATACTTTTGTGCCATCCGGTAATGTCAGCTGCCGGGTGTTACCCGCTGAGGTGGCCAGCTGCCCGTTATATACCGGCTTGCCGGCATAATACTGCCAACCCCACCATCCCCCTGCCAGCACTACCACCGCCGCCGCTACCGGCCGCCAGATACGACGCCACAAAGGCATACGCACTACCAACGGCCTGACAGCCTCACCAGCATCCATCGCTTCCCGGATGCCGGCCCATAATACCACTCCCTCCCCGCTTAACGGGGCGTCTCCGTCTATTGCCAGACTTTCATACCAGTCGTGCAACAGCTGCCGCTCTCCTGCCGTATATGGTGCCGATTTGATATTCCTTCCCAACAACTCACGTATCGCTGGCGGAATATCCGGCTGGTTAAATGCTTTCATATGTGCTGATAAATAGATTGTCGTACAACAATAATAAGTGTACTAGATATAATTAAAAAAAATTAGCGACACCAGGTGATGCCGCTATACAACCAATATACTCTTATTATACCAGGTATTATACCTCCCCTTTGGCCATGCCCACCGTCGTACGGTAAAGCTGTGGCGACACCGAGGCATTACTCTTAAAGAACCGGCTGAAATAAAACTCATCCGTAAAACCCAGCTCATAGGCTATAGCCTTCACCGGCTTCGATGTCAAGTAAAGCTCCCGTTTCGCTTCAATAATGATCCGTTCTGCAATCAGATCCCGCAACGTACGGTTAAAATGACTTTTAGCCAGCTTGTTCAACGCCTTGGGAGATATATTCAGTAAAGCACCATAGTCCGCCGGACTATGCCTGGTACGATAATGCTCCTCAATGGCCTCTTTCAGATGCTTCAACAGGAAGGGCGCCGGCCCGCCGTCAGACACTATATCCGGACAAACAGCCAGTTTCATCCGCGACGCCATGATCAGAAAGACCTTCAGATAAGATACCAACAGCTCATATTGCCCTAACGCCGGCCGCTGCATCTCCGTCTTAAACTGCGCGACCAACCCCAGCAATGCCTGCAAGCCTGCCGTGTCTATATTGACCATCGGCGACCCATAAACATCGTTAAAAAGTATACCATTACAAGACACCTCCTCCTGATGCTTATGTATACAGAAAAAATCAGGATGGAACTGTATCAGCACGCCCTTAATACACTCCCGCTCCCGGATCAGAAAAGGCTGATATACCGAAAAACATAACAGGGTATTTGCCTCAAACATATACTCCGAAAAATCAACATTCAACTGCCCACTCCCCGCTGTCACCAGCAACATAGTATAACAATGTTGTTGCTGTAATTCCCGGAAATAATACCCGTCCTCCACATCCATCACCCTGAATGCCAGTATACCGGTCGCCGGATTGATCATAGTATTGTCGCACTGTGCTGTCAAGTAAGATAATTTTTAGTGAATAAAATAGGGGAGGAAAGAACCACCGCCCCTCCCCCACCGCTAAACTTTTTTACACTGCAATCGCAGCATTCAATTCCACTGCCGGGAAATCAAGCGATACCTTCAGCGCATTGTTAAAATAATTGGTGAATATATTCAATGATACATGTCCTATGATCTCCGCTATACCCGCATCATCATAGCCCGCCGCTTTCAGTGCCTGCACATCCGCTTCGCTTACGAACCCTCTCTTCTCTACCAGCGCCAGGGCGAAGTCCAGTGCCGCCTGTATTTTAGGCTCATCAGACCGGCCGGCTCTCGCATTGGCAATGGCCGCTGCCTGAATATGTGCCAATTTCTCTCCGATCACGCTATGCGCGGCATTACAATATTCACAGCGGTTCGCATTCGCTACCGTCAAAGCGATCAGTTCTCCCAGTTCAGGTCCGAGCTGCCCTTCTCCCAAGGCATTGCTGAAAGAAAGATAACTGCTCAACACCGCAGGTGAGTTGCCCATCGTGCGCATCATATTAGGTACCATACCCAATTTGCCCTGGATAGTGTCGAATAATGTTTTGGTTTTTCCAGTAGTACTGGCAGGATCGAGTGCTGTAATTCGTTGCATAATCTTAATTTTTTTGTGGTTATTGACAGGTCAAAGGTCAGCAACTATCCCTTCTGCAAACATGGACAAATGGAGTCAGTACATGGACAAACAGAACTGGATCAATATTCAGATGACGTTAACGCGCAGTGTAGGCAGACAGTCGCGCACGCAGGCGCTTCAGGGCGGTACTGATCTGGTTACGTACCGTCTGGTGGGAAAGAGAAAGTCGTGCGGCAATCTGCACCGCATTCAGTTCTTCATCACGGCTTAACAGGAATACTTCTTTCATTTTGGGGGGCATGGCACTGATCTCCGCTTCTACCAGGTTATTCAGTTCCTGGTAACCAAGCGCTTCCGGCACAATACTATCGTCTGCCGTCACAAAGACCGCCTCGTAATAACGGACCCTGACCTCCCGCTGCCGGTAATGATCGATGATCTTATAGCGTAATGCTGTATAGAGATATTGTAGTAAGCTCTCCTGTACCTGCAACACCTGCCGCCCCCTCCATAAAGACAGGAATATCTCCTGGACGATATCCCGGATGTCTTCCCGGTCGCCCAGCTTCTTCGATGCCTGCCGGTACAGTACTTCCCAGTATCGGTCATAGATCTCCCTGAAAGCTGACGGATCCCCTTCCTGTAACAGTACGAGTAACGCCGGATCAGATAAATGCTTCAAATACTCCCCCATTTGGTAATGAGGTATAAATATATAAACTTTTCCTGTCCGCCACTTTCTTATATCCTGCCTATAACATTCCTGTATCATTCCTATAACATTCGTATATCCTTTGTATAAGCTAAGCCTATACACACTTATACAATGAGTATACAATGGATATAGAACGACTATAGAACGGATATACATTGCTTATACAACGGCTATACAACGCTTATAGAAACATTTTACAACCCACTGTCCGATAAGCACTTGCATGCATACTAAAATATTACAATATGGACCATCCCTGCATCAGGAAAAGATCGCCCCATCCCGGAACGATCCTTTCCCTCCATACACCGGCAAACGCCTTTAGGCAGCACAAGCCTTCAGCAAAGATCCCAGGTAATCCATATCCACCGTTTCCAATGGCTGCAGCGGGCTACGCAGTTTGCCGGCGGCAATACCCTGTAGCTGCAAACCTGCCTTGATCGTACGCGGTAACCCTTTAGCACTGATAAACTGTAACAACTGGAACTGCTTATAGAACAGGTCATGCGCTTTTGCCAGATCGCGTTGCTGCATCGCCTGGTATAAACCCTGGTTCAGCTCCGGGATCAGGTTAGACGCCGCGGTACACCAGCCCCTGGCGCCAGCCGTAAAGGCCGCCAGCGCCAACGGGTTGGACCCGTTGTAGAATGCCACCTCTTCTCCCAGCTCTTTACGCAGGTAATGCATTCGCTGCACATCACCGGAGCTCTCCTTGATCATCGTCACATTCGGTATCTGCAACAAACGTTTCAACAGCGCCGGCGACATATCTACCCCACTGGTACCCGGGTTGTTGTACGCCATGATCGGGATGTTAATGGCCGATGCCACCCGTTCATAGTGGCAGAATATCTCGTCATCCGACAGCTTCCAGTAAGAAACGGGTATGATCATCACCGCCGCCGCACCCGCACGTTCGGCGAACTGCGCATGGTGAATGGTACGCTCCGTTGTCAGGTTGGATACCCCCGCCAGCACCGGCACCCGCCCGGCTACCTGCGAGATCGTTGCTGCCACTACCTGCTCTTTCTCTTCATCATTCAGATAAGAGAATACACCAGTGCTGCCCAATGGTGCAATACCTTGCGCGCCGGTAACCACCAGCCGTTCTACCAGCGTCCGGAATAAGGGGAAATCAATTTTTTCCTGTTCGTCAAAGGGTGTGATCGGATAAGCGATCACACCTTCAAATGGTACTTGGTTCATGAAAAATATTTAATAGCGTTATAACGATGCCGGCCGGTCGCCAGCCTATATATACTCCTGGTGATCCCTGCTGCCGCTTAGAAGTCACGCCCTTCTTCTTCCCGCAATGCCAATCCCAGGTTCTGCAGCTGTGGCGCATTCTCGCAGGCGATATACCGGGCCGGCGCCTGGTCGTCCAGGTTCTGATGACGATGCCATGCCCAGCTGGGTATATACACCGCATCGCCCGCCTTCCAGGTAATACGCTCCCCCTCTATCTCCGTCCAGCCAGTACCTTCCAATACATACAATACCGTTTCGTAAGTATGCCGGTGCTTGTTGGTCAGCTGCGATGGCAACAATCCTCCTATAGTCATACTCACATTTTTAGTGGGCAGGTCTACAAAAAATACGGGGTGCTTACGCTCTTTCGAAAACGTATCGTGCTCACCAGCCTGCTCTACATCGCGATGTACCAGCTTGGCAGGAATATGCGTTTTCAAGGTAGCGTAGGTCTTGTGAAAGTCCCCGGAAGTGAAATTGTCTGCTGCGGTTGCTTTTTTTTCAAGTGTCTTTTCCATATCATTTTGGTTTTATGTTGAAAGTGGATGGTGTTGACACAACAAAATTGTGGTATCTTTGGACCATCTGGATGAGCCAGTTTTTTATATTACTGATAGTCCAGTTATATACCTTTTTTTACCGGCTGCCTGTGGCAGGCCAGATCGTCTTACATATGAAATCTTCCTGGGATGCGCGTTTACAGTTGACTTTCACTACTGGCAAAGCAATCTATCTGCAGATTGCAGAACATATCATTGATGAGATCAGGCGGGGACGTTTGCATCGCGGTGATGTGCTGCCCAGCACCCGCGCACTGGCCACCCAGTTGTCTGTGAACCGTAACACGATCGTGCTGGCTTACGAAGAGCTACATGCACATGGGTGGATTAATGCCCGTTATAAGAGCAGCACCTGTGTCAGTGAAACGCTGCCCCCCAGCCTGGCCAGCAGGATACAACCGCCCGTGCGGCATCACCATACCGCCGTCGGCTTCAACCATTTTGAATTCCCCAAACCTAATGAACCGAAAAAAAAAGGCTTCCAGGTCATCTTCGACGACGGCCTTCCCGATGTCAAACTAGCGCCTTTGCTGGCGTTAAGCCGGGAGTACAAACGCATCTTCCAGCAGAAGACCCGCTGGCAGTTACTGGGATATCATGACGAAAGAGGAGATGAAAAACTGGTACAGGCCATCCTTCACCTGCTAAGCCAGGATCGTGGTCTGGCTGTAGCAGCCGATAATATTTGTATCACGCGAGGCAGCCAGATGGCGCTCTACCTGGCAGCCCGGGTATTGCTTCATCCGGGTGACGAAGTAGCAGTAGAGCACCCCGGATATAAACCGGCCTGGCATGCATTTTCGCTGGCCGGCGCCCGCCTGCAAACCATACCGGTAGACGAAGGCGGTATCGATGTAGCAGCCATCGCCCGCTTGTGTAAGAAGAAGAAATTAAAAGCACTGTACGTCACCCCGCACCATCAATACCCCACCACGGCCACCATGAAGATGGACCGCCGCATGCAACTGCTGGCCCTCAGCGAACAATATAATTTTATGATCATAGAGGATGACTATGATCATGAATACCACTTCGGAGCGCAGAGCATGTTACCACTGGCCAGCATGGACCAGTCGGGGCATGTCATCTATATCGGCACACTCAGTAAGCTGGTCGCACCGGCTGTCAGGATCGGCTTCCTCAGTGGGCCGGCCTCCTTTATGCAGTCTGTGCTGGCTTACAGAGGTGTCATCGACCGCCAGGGCGACCCGGTGATGGAGCAAGCACTTGCCAACCTGCTGCTCTCCGGCGAGATCCGCAAACACACCCGCAAAGCAGTCAACGTATATCGACAGCGCCGCACAGCCGCCGGGGAGAGCATCCGCTCCCTCCTGCCAGGGTTCGCAGACTATGCACTCCCCGAAGGTGGCATGGGTCTCTGGCTGCCACTGCCACCCCATATCACTCCCAGCCACCTGATCGCCCACACACAGCAGGCCGGCGTCAGTATCGTCTCACCGGAGAAATATTTCAGCCCGGCATATCAAGGCCCTACCGGCATCCGGCTGGGATACGCTTCCCTCAACGAAAAAGCATTTGAAAAAGGCCTGCGTGTATTGGCGGGCGCCCTGTAATTTATCTGCATCCCCAAGCCTGTATCCTCCTCATACCTCCCGTACACACTGCCTGAACATAGCAGTAACAAGCACTAATATTGATTGACCTGTAATGTTACCGCTTGTATAAGCGATCCCCCGTATGTCTATGAGCATTTTTTTTTGACCGCTAAATATCAATCATCATGAAAGCACTATTATGCAGTGTTCACCCGCTCGAGCGCGCTGCACTCAAAACCATCAAAGGTGGCGGCAGCCACTACCGCATTCCTGCCTGCGAAAGCTATACCTGCGACAATCCGGTAGGTACCAGGAAATGCCAGCAGTTGCATTGCGTTTGCAATGTCGACTCGCTTGAATGCACAAATCTGTAACACCGCCACACATAGGTAACACATCTTCCTGTCCGCAAAAGACAGGAAGGCCTACTATTTTCTGTCCTATCGTTACCGGCTATACTCTCTCCGTATGCTCTCCCAATAGCTCACCGTCTTCTAGCTACCAAAACGCTGTGCCTTTCTACTGAAAAACGGCTGCAGGCTTATATCTGCCGTAACAATTCTTTTACGCAAACTGCTTTTATCTACCGGCTAAATTGTCTAATTTGGCGCATCTGATAACAACAAAAATACTGCAGCATACTCAGGCATTGCCTATCTGTTAACCGTCACCCTTCACCTACTTCAGGTATTTATACCTGTCCTTTTTAAGCAACAATACCTTATTACCTTTTTTATTCATCGGCTATTTTACATTAACAAACCATTTAAACCCCCGATTATGAAACGCTTAACAAGCAATCATTCCCTCCTGACCACGACGACCGGCATACTGTTAGCCTGTGGAACCCTGCTGCTATCGTGTCAGAACAAGCCCAAAGACAAGCGGGACCTCACACCTGATTCGCCTTATGTAGCGGGCTACGGTGGAGGCGACAATGCCAGGATTGGCGCAGTACCTATCGCATTCGACACTGCTAAAGCCCGCCTGCATGTAATCCCGATCTCCCTGGCAAGCACCATGACCGCCAACTTCCGGACAGCACGCAAAACACTTGTCTCCAAATTGTTGGATACTGCTTATCTTACCAGTAGTTTTAACCTGGCTAATGCAGAAATGTTCAACAGAGACGCGATCGCATTGCTGCTGAATGTGCCCAATGCGGCAGGTATCCGTATCTACCATGGTAAAGACAACAGCGGCCTTATCCGTTTTGTACTGGTCCCTGTAGATGCTAATGGCAATGACATCATTACTACCCTGCTGCCCAAAACCATTAAAACAGTAGCCATGAACGATGCCGATAGTGCAGGTGCTGCTGCCAGAGGGGAGATAGAAGGAGAAGCCGTAGAATCCGGCCAACGCTGTCCAAGCACCTGCTCCTTCAGCGGACCACTTTAAGCACATTTAATCCATATTCTAATGAGTGCCTTATTTAACTTTTTAAGCAGCCAGACTGTTCTGATCCCCTTATCCATCGCATTAATACGTTATGATAGGGTGATCCGCTCCTTTCTGCCTTTCATACTCCTATTGTTGGTATCGTTTATCACGGAATGTCTCAGCTTTCTCTTTATCCGTGTCCTGCATACCAGCAATGCATTGGTACTGAATATGCATGGGCTGGTCGAAAGCCTGCTCATTGCATACCTGTTCTACCGGTGGAGTATGCTCAAGGAAAAACGGCTGCTATTCGGCGTACTCGGAGCTACCTTTATAGTGGTTTGGTTGGTGGAGAATATACTGCTTCAACAGATCATGAGCTTCAGCCCTTTCTTTCGCGTATTTTATTCTTTCGCCGTCATATTACTCAGTATCAACCAGATCAACTATATGATTGCACAAGACAGCAGTAATCTGCTAAAAAGCGCCACCTTCCTGATCTGTATTGGATTTATCATCTTCTTCATCTACCAGATCATATATGAGGCGGCCTATTTTGTAGGACAGGATAACAGCGATATTGCCAACAGGATCATCTATTTATTCGCGTTCATGAACGCATTCATTAATATGGTATATGCAATCGCCGTGTACCATATTCCGTTGAAAAACGAATATTATTTCAATAAACATTTTAAATAAACAGGCATTCATTATCTCCCTGCAGCTTACAGACCGGAAAAATCGCTTCTACCTGTAAGCTGCAATCTATAATATCGTATCTTTCCCTATCAGATCATTTACCCCGGAAGCATGGGCGATAAAATATTCTACACTACCATTTTTATTTCTTTGCTGATCGCGATCATTATCGTGTTTTTCGTCGTATCTATCATTCTCTATCACCGGCGTTATATCAAACTGCAAAGAGCCCGTATTTCAGCGAAAATTACCATCCTGGAAAATGAACGCAAACGCATTGCCGCCGATCTCCATGACGCACTCGGGCCCCTATTGTCCACCGTAAAGCTCAACATCAACAGCATAGAAGTGGAAGACGCCGGCGACCAGGAGATCATCCAGAAGTCAGGCAGGTATATCGACGAGATCATCCAGAGCCTGCGCCAGATATCTTACAACCTACTTCCCAATACCCTCGAGCGGAAAGGACTGCCGGAAGCAGTACGGGAATTCATCCGCAATGTCAGCCGTACGCAGGGACCCCTTATCGATTTCCAGGCCTTTCCTCAGCTGGACGTCCCCCCCGAAAAAGCCATTCATATCTTCCGGATCATCCAGGAGATCGTACATAATACCATCAAACACGCCCAGGCCCGGGAACTACAGATCGTACTCACCCGCGAACAGTCTTCCCTGCTGCTGCTGGCAAAAGAAAATGGCCGCGGATTCGATGTAAAAAAGACCAAAAATACCACCACCGGGCTCGGCATAAAAAGCCTGGAGATACGCGCCGATATTATGCATGGCACCTTTTCTATTCACTCCCACCCCGGACAAGGCACCCAGTATTTTATAAAAATACCTGTAGGATAAATCGTATATTAGCCGCAACGCACCTAAGTGAGCTGGTGTATAGGCTTTAGTAAACCGTAACAGACCCATGACCGGCAACGGTCAGCATTAATTTTCCGACTAAATTTGAAAGGGAACAGGGCTATCTCCGAGACCACATAAGCAAAGAAGGATGTTAGGACCCGCTATTTAATTTATACCAATGAATCAGGATATCCGCCTAGTGATAGCAGACGATCACGAAATTTTCAGGGATGGCCTGGTACTGATGTTATCCAAACAAAAAGATATCACCCTGGTAGGACAGGCCGGCGACGGACATGAACTCATCAACCTACTCCAGGAAGTCGACGCCGACATCGTGCTGACAGACATCCGCATGCCTCAACTGGATGGCATCGCCGCTACCCGGCACCTACTGCAACAACATCCTGATCTGAAGATCATCGCTCTTTCCATGTTCGACGAAGAGGATCTGATCGTCGAAATGCTAGAAGCCGGCGCCAAAGGTTATCTGCTCAAAAACGCAGACAAACAGGAGATCATCGATGCCATCATGCAGGTGAATGAAGACAATATCTTCTACTGTAAACATACCTCTGCCAAACTGGCCTCCATGATCGTAAAAAGTAAATTCAGCCCCGTCCGCGAAAAAGAACCCATCACCTTTACCGAGCGGGAAAAGGAAATCATCCGCCTGATCTGCCTGCAGTATACAGCACAACAGATCGGACAGATGATATACCTCAGCAAACGTACTGTAGAAGGCCATCGTACCAGGATACTGGAAAAAATGAATGTTCGCAATACTGCCGGTGTAGTCGTCTTTGCCCTCAAACACAATCTCATCAAAGAAGAGGAATTGTTATAGCCGGCATCCCTCAGGAAGCCTGCAATAACCGCATCACATCTGCCCGGCCCCAATGAGGGGCTCGCCGGTTGCCTGATGACGCTTCCAATAACCGCAACGCTTCCCGGCACAGCTGCCGGGCCTTGTCCTTATCGCCGCCAAACAGCACCGGCGTGTAGTACTTACCCAAAGCCTCCATATACCAGGCACGCGGATTATCCGGCGCCAGCTGTTTGGCCTTTGCCGCATCTTCCGCTGACAAACCGCTGTACCTGCGGCCATTCTTAATAGGGCTCACAAGTATCATTGCCCGCTGCGCCCAGCTGCTGATACATAATACCTCCGACAGCGCCCTGGACGACGTACCAGCCGTCAACAAAGCCTTCGCTTTATCCACCAGCACCATCGCCCGCTCTGCATAGGACGTAATCCGCTCCGGCGTCTCCCTATACAAATAAGCAATGCGGGTATTACAATAGGCCGCATAATACCAGGGGAGCCAATCCGCAGGATGTGCCTGCGTAAGCTGCCCGAATACGCCAGCCAGCACCTCATAATCCTTAACGGCTGATGCCTTGTCCAGCTGCTGTACGGCTGCCTCCAGACTTACCGGCCCGCTCTGCTGACCGTGAGCCAGCATACAACGGACACCACATAACAACAGGAAAAAAAGAATGGCTTTCATGGTAATATATTTTCAGGCAAAACTAGTCGCCTGTACTACTACCCTCGGGTAAATGCGACCAACAGTACTGCAAAGGAGAAGAAAGACCGCATTCTGCCGACTGCGCTGCCGGCAATATTATCCCTCAGCTACCGGGATGTTGCAATTGCTGGTAAATAACATCTTTATACGCATCCCCTACCGGCACTTCCCGGTTGCCGATCAGCAGGATATCTCTTTTTAACGCCGTCACCCGGTGTAAGGCTACGATATAAGATTTATGTACCCGGGCAAAATCAGCAGACGGCAGCCGCTCTTCCATAGCTTTAAGGCTCATACGCGTCACCACCGGCACATGGGTACTGGCGACATGTATCTTGATATAATCTTTCAACCCTTCTATATATAGTATATCCGACAACGTTACCTTGACAAGACTATACTCCACATTTACGAAAAAATAAGGCGGATATACCGGCATATCCGGTGCAGGCCGGTAGAACTGTTGTAATGCCTGCGCTTTATTACATGCCTTCAGGAACCGCTCCATCGCTACCGGTTTCAGTAAATAGTCGATCACATTCAGCTGATAGCTCTCCAACGCGTATTGCTCATAGGCAGTGACCAATATCACCATCGGCGGATGTAACAATGTCTGCAAGAACTGTAATCCACTGATGCCGGGCATTTGTATATCCAGGAAAAGCAGGTCTACCTCCTGCTGCTGTAACAACGCTGCCGCTTCCATCGCATTCCAGCAACGCCCGGCTAACTGCAGGAAAGGTATCTGCCGTATGTTATCTTCCAGCAGGTCAAGCGCCAGTTTTTCATCATCGATCGCAATACATCTGATCATTCCAGTGGTAGTTGTAAATGGACAATAAAGATATTCCCTTCCTGCCGGATATGCAGCCGGTACCGCCCGGGGTAGAGCAGCTCCAACCGGGACCGCACATTAGTTAAACCAATACCAGATACCTGGTCTTTCGACTGGCCTGGTACTTCCAGGAAATTATTTTCCACGACGAAGTGTAATGCTGCCGCCGCTGTATACATATGGATATGTATATACGGACCGGTTACCATTCCGATCCCATGTTTGAATGCATTTTCTACAAAAGGGATGAGCAGCATCGGCGCTATCAATTGCTCTCCGATATCCGGCCAGTCTTCTGTTATCTCCACTTCCGTATCAAACCGCATGCGCTGCAGCGCAATATAGTCCTGCACATACGCTACCTCCTGCCGCAAGGGTACCCGCTGTACTTCCGGCTGGTACAGCATATAACGCATCAATCCGGACAACCGGATCAGCGCCGGCTCCAGCTGTGACGCTCCCTGCCGCGATAAGGCCACCATCCCGTTCAATACGTTGAACAGAAAATGCGGACTCACCTGGGAACGCAACAGTTTTAGTTCCGTTGCCAGCTGCATCGCCCGCTGTTCCTGTAATAACCGGTCATGCCGCATCTTATCACGTATTAACCGATAAATAAACCCAGCTGCCGCCAGCAGTACAGAAGGGAAAAAGATATACCGTCCGGTATAACTGTCGATCGCTACTTCCCCGAACCAGCCCTTCAACAATCCTACCTTCGCAGCGTTGGTGATCATTACTAATAGCAACAGGCAAAGGAAATACAGCCACCACGTGCGGCGATGGAATAAACGGGGATATAAAAAGAAGACATTGCAATAAAAGAGTAAGATGTTCAGTAATCCGGCTATCAGGAAAAAAGTATAGGGCAGCCCGTAGCGCCTGCCCTGTTCCCGCCATTCAGGCATGTTCAGCAGCTGGGGAAGTAACAACAAGGCGCTCCAGAAGACGACGTGCCCCATAATCGCCAGCCAGTTACGCTTTATCAAGGTCTTTATTGCCTGCATATCCATTCGTAAAAATAGGATTAAATCCAGCCGACTGTGCCCACGTCGATCATCCGTTAATATCCCGCGACGAAACGGGCATTTTTGTCGTGCCAAAAAAAAGGCCTCCTCTACGACAGCTGACTATCTATTTCATGACAAATGACACCGTGGTAATCCCCCGTAGTTGCGGGATACACCTTTATCGGTTCGTATAAATACGGGATGATAAAAATTCGGATTTATGCGTTTATAATAAGGCCCTCTACCTGCTATGCTGCTTGTATGTTTTTGTTCCCTGCTTAATAATCTAATTATGAGCAGTTATTAAATATAGCTTTTTCAATCATTATATAGAAGTCAAATATAAGTAGCTCATAATCTATAAGTTACCTTCATGCAAACTTGCAAGAAGCAAAGGGAATTGGCTAATTTTGCCAGTGGACTGCAACAAGCCACCGTCATTCATGCCTATCTTATCAGAGAAAAAGACTTTTTATCACTTTGCTCTCATCGCGTTCCTCGTTATTGCGCTAACTGCTATTTTTTTTATCGGTTTTTTCCGGCAGAAAAGTTCCAGGCAACTCAGTTCGTCTGTGAAAGAACTGGTGGGCGCCCACGCGGATATCGCCAGGATAGACGGGGTGATACAATCCATGTACGCAGCGGAGAACTATTTCAGGTTTTATACACTGACTTACGAAAAGAACTACTACAATAAGTATAACGTAGAGCTAAACAGTATCGCCAATCAGCTGGATTCGCTGAGCAATGCCGATAAGGAGAGCAGCGAAAGATTACAGGCATTGCTGATCAACAAAGAAAAGAGGGCTTCCATCTTTGTCAAGGTAAAGCAAATGACCGATTCCCTGCTGTTGTTCTCTCACAAGATAGATAGCCTGCGGCCGGCAGAAATATCATTGGCAGGTGCCAGGAACCTGCTTCCCCGTACCCCTACCCGTACCGACACGATCATTACATCGGCGTCTCAAGCCGGCAGGAAAAAGCTGTTCGGCAGGCTCAAAGATGCGTTTGCCAACAAACCCACCAAACAGACCTCCCAGAAGATCATACGTAGTGGAGTAGATTCTTCTACCAGCTCGACGACAACAGAGACCCAACAACTACGCAAACTGCAGCAATACTATGACCAGCAGTATAAAAATGCCGTACGTAATCACCGCAACCTGAACCAGCGGGAATACGAGATGGTGATGGCCAACGAGAACCTGTTCAAGGAACTGCAACACCAGCTTTCCGCGTTGAAAAGTGAGGAGCTGGCGGCAGCGGATAAACGGCGGGTCATTTTGGGAGAAAATATTGACCAGACTATCTACAAACTGGATCGCAATGCCCTCTGGATGGCCTTGCTGATGCTGGTGTTACTGGCATTCATTTTTTACTCTATCATCCGTTTGTACCGCAATGATAAACGACTGTTACAGGCGAAGAAAGAGGCGGAGCGATTTGCCAAACTGAAAAGTGAATTTATTGCCACGCTCAGTCATGAGATCCGTACGCCGCTTAATTCCCTGGCCGGCTATTCTGAGTATCTGGCTAAATCCAGTCTTGCACAGGAGCAGCTGGAAACGGTGGATGCGATCAAACTCTCTTCAGACATGCTGTTGTCTGTCGTGAATAATATACTGGACTTCTCCCGTATGGAGACCAACCGTTTGCAGCTGAGTAATGCGGCTTTTTCTCCCCGTGAGGTGATTGAAGGCGTAGCCAAAGGACTGATGATACAGGCGCAGAAAAAAGGATTGACACTGATCACACATGTGTATTTCTCTGGCGCTATCAAGTTGAAAGGGGATAGTTTCCGGCTGAAGCAGATCGTTGTGAACCTCGTCGGTAATGCGATCAAATTCACCAGCAAAGGCAGCATCACTATTAGCGCCACGATGCAACAGGATGGCGACAAACGCCTGCTGAAAGTGTCTGTAGCAGATACCGGCATAGGTATTGCGCCGGACGACCTGCCTATTATATTCGAAGAGTTCACGCAGGCCGGCAAACATAAAAACCGGGCCGAACGCCAGGAAGGCAGCGGGCTGGGACTTTATATCATCAAAAAGATTATTGATCTACATAAAGGAAAAATCACTGTGCAAAGTACACCGGGCAAAGGTTCAGAATTCCGCTTTGAGATCCCTTATCCTGCAGCAGACACCCCTTCCGGTGCCAACAATGCCGTAAAGCCTACTATTCCTAATTCCAACACCGACATGACAACACCTCAGCACCCTACACCAACTTCCGGCCAGCCAGGCGAAAAGCCTGTATTACTGGTCGCAGAGGACAATGTCCTCAACCGAAAAATGCTGGCCATGATCCTGGATCAGGCGGGCTATCCTTTTACGCTGGCCGCTGATGGCCGGGAAGCGCTGGATCTCTTCCGGCAGCATAAGTTTGATATGGTCCTGACCGATATCGACATGCCCACGATGGACGGCATTACGCTGACCAGTGAGATCAGGCGGATGCCTGACACAGCTAAATCGGTAGTACCTATCCTGGCAATCACCGGTAATGTACTGGATGAAGACCTGGTACAATATACCAAAGCCGGTGTGGATGGCTTCATTTTCAAGCCTTACCGCCTGGAAGAGGTGACCGAAAAGATCGTGCAATTCAACGTTTTAAAGACCCTAAAAAGCTAGTGCTGTGAGACCTGGCAGTAAATTTGTATTTTGTCTGCCGGACTAAATCACAGGGAACAGATATGACGCAAATTGGTATCATCCGTCACGGGATCACACAATGGAATAAGGAAGGGAGAGCACAGGGAAGTACGGACATACCACTCGATGAGGAAGGTATCCTGCAAGCCCATCTTTTAGGTAAGAAGCTGGCGCAGGAACCCTGGGATCGCATCTTTGCCAGCGACCTTAAGCGGGCGAGAGAGACCGCCGAGATCATCGCCGGTTACGTTGGTATTGACGCTGTCCTGACTGATATCCGCCTTCGTGAAGCCGGCGCCGGGCAGCTGGAAGGCACCACGGAAGCCGAAAGGGTCGTGAAATGGGGCGCAACCTGGAAGACGCTGGACCTGGGTGGAGAAAGCAAAGAAGAAGTGGTTGCCCGAGGACTATCTTTCCTGCAGGATATCACCGCCCACTACCCTGGCGAAAAGATACTGATCGTCAGTCATGGTGCCTTTATCCGGTACCTGCTGCCGGCACTGCTGCCCGATATTGCCATCACGGAGCCACTGAAAAACACCTCGCTGACGCGGCTGGTACGCCTGGAAAGTTCCTGGAACTGCGAGTTGTACAATTGCACCCTACACCTGGACGTAGCCGTATAATCTCCGATAATCCTACTAAAAGATAAAGCCGTACAACCACACAGGTTATACGGCTTTTTTCATGATGATGGCATAGGTCACATCCTACTTCAAGGTAAGTGTCTCCTCCACATCGCGGTAAGCACCAGCGGTGTTGATATAAGACGTCTTGAGGAATATCTGCTTCAGGCTGGCATCATAGGAGTAATCCAGTACTTTAAAGCTGCCAGCAGTAATGCTATTAGTCAAGGTAGGGCTGGGCACCACGCTGGTGATCTTGCTGGTAGCCGGATCAAAGGTGATACGATACAGCCAGCCATTACCGCTCTGGTTGGAAAACTCTACGCCAACGGTATTAGGAATGGTCAGCGGCACTGCTCTCTTTTCTGCCGGGATCGCCACGGTAGTGGGCGTACCGGTGGGTGTACCACCCGGATAAAACAATGCCCTTCCTTTTACTGCATAGGTACCCGCTAGCGGATACAGTGAAGTGGCTAAAGTAGCTGAATTGGCAGAATCTGTAGGGCTGGCTTTATACAGCTTGGCATCACTGCCATTGTATTTTCCTTTCAATACAAAAGAATCTGCGGTACCAGACAATATCTCAAATTCGAAGTCTGCAGAAAGTCCTTTACCAGTCAACGCACCGGGCACCTGTGGTACCGGGTTGGAGAGATCATGCAGGTACGTGTAAGTATCAAATATCAGCTCCGGCCGCTGCATCGCCTTCAGGCGAAAGCTGCTTTCCAGGGCAGGTTGTGCCTGATACCTGGATATCACCCTGTTGTTATTCCCAAAGCGGTTCCAGAAGAAATACACGTAGCGATAGTTGGTATCAGCAGGTGCTATTGCCAGCTTCCATCCATTGGGCGCACCCGAAAGTTTGGCCTGGTAATCCTGCAATACGGCGTCCAGCCTCGCATCAGATGTCTTATCAAATACGGTATCGTCCAGGCCTTTGTTACAGGCGCTGAGGCCTGCCAATGCCAGCAACGTATATATGAGCGTTTTTTTCATTCAGAACAGTTTTTTAATTAGCAGTAGCCACACCGGCCCTTATTTGGTTAATTCCTTGATAGATTCCTGTACCAACGTTTGCAGATAGTACAAGTCCAGTTTGTAAGAATCTTTGAAGTACTGTACTATCAATGCTTCTTTCTGACGCAGCTTGGCAATACCATCCTTATTTTTCGCCAGGATGGGTCCTATACGGATGTTATAATCCACATCGCTTTCCCCGTTGTTTTTGGCCGGCTTGGATGCCAGGAAGTCTGCGATACGTTTCTCATATCCGTCTTTACCCCATACAAGCATCCAGGCTACGATCTCTGCGATGTCTTCTCCGGGTTGGCTACGGCCGTAATTAGATACGAATCCATAACGGAATGGGGGATCAGTAGTGGCATTAATCTGGTTCCAGCTACCTGGCAGATAAGCATCCGCGGTTATTTTTTCGAAAGAAGGCGGATAAGCTTTTTTCTGGTTGAGGATATGGGTAAACTCGTGATGGATCAGCTGCGCCATCTCCTCTACACGGGCTCTGTCCTTCTGGTTGAACGTGTTCATCGAAAACAGCAATATACGCAGGCCACCTTCTGCCAGTCCTGCAACACCGCTGCCGTCTTTATTCAACGCCGGGCTGCCGGATAATACTATCTGCTTGGGTGCATACTGTTTCATGAACATATTCGTACCCGCAGCCTTATTATAAGTGTCTATCCATAGCCGTAATACTGACTGCGTTACCGGGATCACCACTCCTTCTTTTGGCGGCACCAACGTAAATACAAAGTCGAATTCCGTGATGTCCCATTTATATTTCATCTCAATGTTATAGGGAGATGTGATAGAGTCGTATAGCCATTTGTCCAGAGCTGTCTTTTGCCATACATCTCCCCCCAGCCCATTAATAGAAACATTTTCGGGTATATCTTTTTTCTTGCAGGAGATCAGGCCGATGGTCAGCATCCCCAGTAAACCTATGATTGCTCTTTTCATTACTGTTTTTTTTTGTTGGTACTAACGAGGATTAGGAGCGATATTCTCTGCCTGGGCAGTCTGCGGTATCTGGATCACCTTCCTGTTATCATTGGCCGATAGTTCCAGCTTTTTGCCACCAGGCGCTATGTGGGTCACCGGCAGGCGATGGCGCAGGATGTCCATCCACCTTATTCCCTCCTGTACGAACTCCATCCGTTTAATATCCAGTATTGCTTTCAACATCGCCTGTTTTTCGTCTAACCCACCATAGAAGGCTTTTACCTTATCCAGCGTCAGATCATGGGTTGCGGGATTGTAGTTGGTAATACGGGTAGCGATATAATTATTCAGATCAGTGAGGGCACTGCTATAATCGGCTTTCATCACATAGGCTTCCGCCCGGTTGAATAATACTTCTTCCGCTTCCAGCAGCGGGATGTGCACATAGGCGAATCCGATACCGGGGCCTGTTTCTACAAACTGTTCGGCGTACTTGATGGTATAAACCCGCTCGGGATTTGCAATAGAATAGAAGTACTTATTGGACCATCTGCCACCGGTTACGTTCGGCCTAAAGAACAAGGTATCTGCGATATTGGAGGTCATCCCGAAACGATAAGAATTCAGCCCCCTGTTCCACAATGAATTCGACTCTGCAAGTAACAGGTTACTTTTTTCTGTAGCCCGGGTATATACGTTCGATAACTCTGCCGATGTGTATCGCGCATATACGGTATTCCAGGGGCGCAGATAACTTTTCAGATCACCGAGGTTACCTGCATAAGTGATGACCTTATCATAGTCCTTTTTGAAAAGATAGAAACGGGCAGCAAAGGCATTAGCGGCAGCCTTGTTAAACCGGTAGGCAGGCAGTTTATACGCTTTGTCATCGATCAGTGGCAATCCGGTCTGGATATCCTTATCGATCATGTCATATACCTGTGCGACAGTTCCACGGCTATACTGTTTATACAAAGTCTTTTCCGGCTCATTCACATAAGGGATACCGGGATCATTTGCTGCAGTAGCAGGATCATAAGGCTTGGAAAAGAAAGTTACCAGCATGAAGTGTGCATAGGCACGGGCCAGTAAGGCCTCTCCTTTGTAAGGTGCATAGGCAGCAGGATTAGCAGCATTGTTACACGCTTCCAGTGCCTGGTTGGCAGCGGCGATCGCTTCGTAACAAGCACCCCAGTATACTTCACTGGAACCAGCCGATGTAGACGCATAATCCAGGAACTGGTAGGGATTCTCGTTGACGCGAACATCTCCTACGTATTGGCCCGCGGGGATTCCCCTATCCAGGGAGTTGTCGGACAATGCTTCGCAAAAAGTAATATAATCATTTTTCACATAGGCAGATGTCAGCAACTGCGACACCTTATCGGGGCTGTTAAGCTCTGTTCTGTTATCAGGTACCTGTTCCAGGTACTTCTTACAACCAGGCATTGTCAGCGTACTGCCTACCAGCAGCAATAGGATGCCCAGTCTTTCACCTACCCGGTATTTCTTTGATTTATATAGCATAGTCGTATTCTCTTTTAATGTTATAATCCGATTTTCAGCGCTACTGCCACCTGGCGTTGTAATGGCTGCGCCACGCCACCCGCATTATAGAATTCAGGGTCCTGTCCTTTCAATTTTTTATCTGCGTACAACAACCAGATATTGCTGGCGGAAGCCGTCAGCGAAAGATTATTCAATCCTGTACGGGCAATAATAGCTGCAGGCAGTGCGTAGGTAAGCGCGATATTTTTCAGTCGCACAAAACCACCATCTGCGACACGGGCAGAAGAATAGTTGTAGTTATTATAAGGATAAGCACTACCGATACGGTTATAGTTCAGTGCATCGATAATAGACGGTACATTGGTTTTCTGCTCATCCCCAGGCAGGGTCCATCTGTCAATGAATTCTTTCGGTAATGCATCCAGGTCGGAATAAGTAGGTTTGAACACCGGGTTCAAGCGGATCTTATTACCTGCCTGGAAGGTAAACAACACATTCAGCGTAAATGCCTTATAACGGAAGTTGTTAGCCCAGCCACCGGTTACGGTAGGATCTACCGGACCTTCATATTTCAGATATTTGGTCTCGCGGTCCTGCAGGTTGACGTCGCGGCCTACTTCTCCGCCTTCATTTACGAACAAAGGAACGCCGGTATTAGGCTCCAGTCCTTTGAAGTCGAGCGAGAACAGGGAATTAACCGGGTATCCTTCCTGGTTGCCTCCTTCTGCCCTAACCTGATTGAAGATGATAGGGGTGTTCTTGGCGTTGGTGATCCTGTTCTTATTGTATCCCATGGTGACATTGGAAGACCATCCCCATATTTTCTTGCGTACGATCTCTCCACCTACAGTTACTTCAAAACCGGATGACTTAAGATCGGCATAGTTGGCGGTCTTCTGTGTTTCCCCACCTATACCCGCCAGCCGGATATCCGCGATCAGATCGAAGCCTTTTTTGTTGTACACATCCAAAGTCACATTCAGACGACTGTCGAAGAAGGACGCATCCACGCCGAGGTTGGCGGCATAGTTCTTTTCCCAGGTAAGGTCGGCGTTTTCCAGGTTACGGATCACGATACCGGATTCGATCTCATCACTGAAACGGCGAACGGTATTTACAGTCCGTAATTCGATGGAGGAGTTGGAAGCACGTCCCATAGCCGCAGTGAGGCCATAGCTACCTCTCAGTTTCAGGAAGCTGATACTTTTTATATCCTTCATGAACGGCTCCTGGTCAACATTCCACGCACCACTCACACTCCAGGTGGGCAGCCATCTTGCGGTAGGTGATTTACCCAGCTGATTGGAACCATCATAACGTACAGCTCCCTTGAAGTTGTACTTCTTGTTGAAGGTATAGTCCACCGTAGTATAAAAGCCTACGAAGCGGTCATACAGGCGATTCATACCGTAGTATTGCAGTCCTTTTTCCACATTTTGTTTAACAATACGGTAGTCAACGATCGGAATACCACCATAGTCATACTGGTATCCATAACCGGTATTGAAAGCATTTTGCCTGTCGGCGTAACGTACCTGCTGTCCTACCAGTACGTTCAGGTCATGTTTACCAAAACTCTGGGTATAGGTAATGTTGTTACGGAAGTCGTAGTTGGTCAGTGAGTTTTCGTTACGATTGTAGAAACCACCGGAAGGCATCACTACACGTGGCAGATCGTTCGGGAAGTCAGGGTTCTCATAGAGGAACCTGTTGGCCCTGGCGATGGTTGCATTGTAGTTGGCACGGTATGCATTAGCACGGTTGGAGTTTTCATTGACGATATCTTCCTGCGTGGTCTTCGCATAGCGGATAGCGCCCAGGAAGTCGTAACGCAGGTGTTTGGTGATGCTGTATCCCAGGTTACCCTGCAGTTTCACATCCACTACGGATAAGTCTACCCGGTTATTCTGCAGCTCGTTGATGATATTGAACGGTGCAAAGTTGCGGGTGAAATATTCCAGGTTGCCATTCTGGTCATACGCCGTCATGGCCCTGCTGGTGCTGAGGGAAAAGTTATACGGGTTAATATCGAAATCGCGGCTCATACGACCGTATACGGCGTCGGCAGTGCGGTTAAGGCTACCTGGAGCCTGCTGTTTACGCACCGAACCGCTGGCAATGAAGCCGGCGGATAGTTTGCTGGAGATATTATAGTTGGTCTGGGCATTAAAGGTGTAGCGACTTACTTTGTCCGCGATGGTCCACCCGTTGTCGTTCAGGAAGCTGGCAGAAAAGTAAGACTGCATTTTATCCGTACCACCGGATAAGCTGATAGTATGTTCCTGGATAAACGAGTTGTTAAACAACAAGCGGAACCAGTCCGTATTGGCCCTGGCATAACGTTCCAGGTAGGCGCGTCTCGCTTCCGGTGTATTTTCCAATGTAAATTTGCCGGTAGCGGGATCTACCTGCTGCATCATATCATACATTTTCCCAAATACACCTTTATCGGATTCGTTGCCGATGCGGCCCAGGTTAAAATAGCCTTTACGATATATCTCGGAGAACACTGACATCTGTTCGTCAGAGTTCATGATGTTAAAGTTGTTGTAAGAGGGACGTAACTGCGAGCTGAAAGTACCGGCATAGTTGATCTGCAGTTTACCGCTACGGCCTTTTTTGGTATTGATCACCACTACTCCGTTCATGGCACGGGCGCCATAGAGGGAGGTAGCAGCTGCATCTTTCAATACATAGATATCGGCAATATCATTGGTATTGAGGCCGGCTACAGAGGAAGCCAGCAAAGTGGCGGCATCACCGCTGGACAGCTGTTCGTTGGTGACATCGATCACATCTTCGAGTACGATCCCATCTACTACCCACAGCGGGCGGTTAGTACCGGTGAGGGAAGTGGCACCACGGATACGCAGTTTAGGTGCCGAACCGAAAGTACCGGATACGTTCTGTACAGATACGCCGGCCGCACGCCCTTCCAGCATACGGCTTACATCGGCAATACCGTCCATTTTGATATCATCTGCTTTCAGCTTCACAGCTGCACCGGCAAACTTGGTCTTGTCTATCTGCTGGAAGCCGGTTACTACCACTTCTTTCAATCCGCTAATATCCTCGTCCAACAAGAGGCTGAACGACGAAGTTGCGCCAGTGACCGGTACTTCCCTGGTTTTATATCCTACCATGGTAATGACCAGGGTCGCATTGTTCTTTACCCGGATACTGAATTCACCTGTAACACCAGTGACAGTTCCGTTCTTTGTACCCTTTTCGACAACGCTGATGCCTGGTACGGTTTCTTCCTTTGCATCACGTGTACGTATGCGTACTTTACCCGCAACGGTGATGGTCTCCTGTTGCTGCGCAATAGCCGGTTGTATACAGCAGCTGATAATTGCCAATAGTAATGGCAGCCATTTCAATACATACTTCTTTCTGTAGCAAACTGATTCATTCATTTGATGAATTTTAATAGTGCAGGATATAGACATTACGGACAAAGAGTCCCCCTTGCGCCTGTCCAAGCGCAAAAAATCGGTTAAAACATGATAGCGGTAATGCTGTTTTATTTAATATACAGGGATATCGCTCTTAGGCATGCGGATTTCATGACAATAATTCTTTCTTGATTGTTCTCATACATAATTTTGATTGTAACTTTTTTAACTACAATAGTTGTAGTGGTGAAAAATTGGTGAAGCAATTCAAATTTTGGTTATATACGTTACTTTGTATTCTGGTCCCATACAGCCGGTTCTATAGCGGCCTGCCTGGCTAACATATCTTGTCTTATAAGTATATTATAAGGGCACAGCCTATCGCCTTTATTTCATACCCGTCAGTCTACAAGTAATGATAGCGGTAAAATGATGCATGATTTTGGTTACTGCCTATAATTAACATAGATACCTGGCAAAATTGCTTTTACCCTTGCTACAGCAAATATTTTTTTGCTTGATAAGTACATGTTCGCTCATTCAGTGCCGGATGTGTGAGAAAATTGGAATTGATCAGCAGTTTCACTTTTCAGGGCTGCTGTTTCATTTTTCGGCTCCGATCATGAACTTATCCAGGTGTTATCTTACCTTTACGCCTTTATGAGGGGGATTGTCATATTCATTATTATCGCCGGGGTACTGCTACAGCCATTTCGTAGTGTGTTTTCCCTATGGGAATATGAGTTGAACCAGCCCTTCATTGCGCGGGTACTCTGCGAAAACCGTGATAAGCCGGCTATGCATTGTAATGGTAAATGTCATCTCCGGAAACAGTTACAGCAGGACGACCAGAAAGAACGCACCAATTCCGGTGGCGTCAAAGAAAAGCAAACACCTGACCTGATGGGAGATACTGCTATCATAGCATTGCCTGCGTCGCCGGGTCAGCCCTCTTATAGACAGTCATCCTGGTATCTTACCGCGCTGCCCGGAGGGCATCTGCGCGCTCCCTTCCAGCCCCCCTGCTGCTGATCCTGCCTTTTTATTGTTATCAGTATGTCCGGTATTTGCCTGCAGCAGCATTACTGCTGTTCGCCATACTGCTGTTTTATCCTCCTTATTATCCAAACTGTATTTCGTACATGAAGTTCATATATATGATCATAGGCAGTCTTTTGCCTATGACCTTACTGCACGCGCAAGCCCCAGACAGTCTTACGGTAAAAGAGCTATCGGAAGTCGTGGTGGCGGGAGACAAAGGGAATCACTACCATACCCGCTACTCCAATACAGGGAGTCGTGTCCAGACTTTACAAATTGCCACACCGCAGAGTATACAGCCTATTCCACAGCAGCTCTTACAAGACAGGCAATCTATTACATTGAATGATCTATCCAACGTAATGACCGGCGTGAAAGCCAATAATGGCATGGGGGCGTTTTCCATGCGGGGGTTTACCGGTTATTATCCTTTTGGCAGCAGCTACCTGCTGTTCGACGGTATCCGCGGTAACCTGTTCCTCTGGAGCCAGCAACCGCTATTATACAATATAGAACGGGTAGAGGTACTAAAAGGTCCCGCTTCCGTACTATATAGCGAGGCAATGCCCGGAGGAGTGATCAATATGGTGACCAAACAGCCTTTATCTACACAACAGACGCAATTGTCTGCTACCTACGGGCGATATGATCAGGTGAGGCTGATGGCAGATGCCACCGGTCCGCTGAACAAACGTAAGAACCTGTTATACCGGTTTGTTGCCGGGTATGACCAAAGTCATAGTTTTCGTGATTACCAGTTCCAGCAAAATATCCTGCTGGCCCCTACTATCAGCTGGCAGCCCACTGCACGTACTACTATTAAAGCTGCTATTAATTACAATTATGCGAGAGCCGTACAACAATACGATCGTGGCGCATATGTATTGTCATTACCTGACGGCAGCTTCGATTTCCAATCAGTACCCGCACACCTGACGCCGCAAAGTCCTACCGACTATGGCAAGTTGCATAACCGTTCTGCCACGCTCACCTTTACACATACCTTTCATCCACGTTTACAGCTGACCATTATGGAAAGGTATGTACGGAACTCTTTTGACTATACGGATCATATCCCCCTGAAGGCAGTAACCAAAGATTCTGTAGAGCGAGGATTCCAGGACTGGCTATATGAGCAATACAGCTGGCAGACGACGGCATTCCTGCATTACAAGACACGCCTGGCTCGTATGCAACATAGTATACTCTTCGGTATAGACTACAATAACTACGGCTGGTTAAAAAACGACTACCGGTATGCCAAGGCGCCGACCATCAATATCTATCATCCGGACTATAGCAAGGATCAGCCAGCTACCTATAACTATGATTATTTCGATGATAACAAACAGGCGATACAGCTGCTGGGGTTCTATGTATCGGATGAGATCTCGATCACTAAAAAGCTGATCGTTAACCTGGGGCTTCGTTATGATAACTATCGTCTGCGGCAGACACCGTTATCTGCTAAAGATGCTACGCAGGGTAACCGCTCTGATGCGGATGCATTTATTCCCCGCGCCGGGTTGGTATACCGGTTACAGGAAAATATGTCTGTATACGGTAGTTATTCCCAGTCCTTTACCCCACAGAACTCCAACAATACCCGCAACGGAGGGCCTTTCCCGCCCAGGAAAGCGGTACAATATGAGCTGGGATATAAGACCGATCTGTTGCCGCAGCTCTCCTTGACTGCTGCGTTGTACCAGATCAACTATCGTAACATACTGGCGCCGGCACCTGCGGCAGACAATCCCAACCGGCAGATAGCCCTGGAAGGCAGCCGTAGCCGGGGAGCAGAGCTTACACTACAAGGGCAATACCGGCAATGGGACATTGTGGCTGGTTATGCCTTCAATGACCATACGCTGATATCTGACAGTGAGCTGGGTAAAAAAGGGGCGCGTTTCAACAATGCCCCACAGCACATGGCCAATTGCTGGCTCACGTATCGCCTGCCGGAGGGAAAGTTAAAAGGATGGCATATCAGCGGGGGCACCCGTTATGTGAGTGAGCAGGTAGGTATTATCAGCAAACCGCAGTTTGTATTGCCGGCCTATATGATCTGGGATATGGCACTGGGTTATACGATCAGGAAAATAGGCATACAGGTGAACGCCGATAACATCACCAATCGCCGCTACTTTACCGGAGGTTTTTCCAATACGGCGACAGCAGCAATCGGCCAGCCTTTCCAGGTGCGTGCCGGCATTAACGTATCTCTTTAGCAACGACCATTATGAAACTCAACCGATGGTTTTTCACCATACATAGCATTACCGGATTGGCAACGGGGTTGCTGCTGCTGCTGCTGGGCATCAGCGGGTCAATCCTGGTATTTATGCCCGAGATCGATCATTACGCCAACCGGGAACGGCTGGCGATAACAGCCGCCCCACATCAGCAGCGGCTACCGCTGGACAGTCTGTACAGGATCATCACCTCCCGGCATACGCAGCTGGAAGGTATCGCCTGGACTAATCCCGGTGAAAAGGACCTTGCAGCAGAATTCCGCTTATATGGCAATGACGGTAATGTGCATACGTACGACCTCGGATTAACCAGTATAAACCCTTATACAGGCCGGGTGATCCGGGAAGGCAGCTACCGGGAGCTGGCTACCGGCCTGGTGTACTGGATCTACCAGTTCCACTTCTGTTTTCAGTGGGGCATGCCAGGTATCCTGCTTACTGCACTGATGGGTATCGCTATGTTGGTGTCGTGTATGACCGGTATCATTATTTACCGGAAACATTGCTGGCAGGTATTCACTTTCCGGGTGAAGCTATCGCGTAAGAACTGGCGGACCTTTAGTTCAGGTTTGCATCGTATCGTAGGGGTTTGGAGCCTGCTGCCCAATATGATCCTGTTTTTTACAGGCTTCTGGATGAACCTGTTCGGGTTCGACGCAGCTACCTGGCAACGTAAACAGGTGGCTGCCCCTGCTCCCCAAGTGTTGCATCAGTCGCTGGATGTGTTATATGCCCGCTCGCTGCAGGCTATCCCCGGTCTGCATCCGGTGTCAGTATACCTGCCGGTACAGCCTGGCAAACCATTCCGGGTAAGCGGTTCGCTACCGGGGCAACCACGGATATTTGCAAAAGCTGGTAACACGGTCACTACGGATGTTATGACCGGCCGGATCAAAAATATTTCCAGGCTGGAGGAGCGCAGCTGGGGGCAACTATTGGAGGGCATGGTGCATCCTTTGCATACCGGTAACTATGGCGACACGCTTATCAAACTATTGTATGTATTTTTTGGATTATTACCTGGTCTGTTGTCTATAACAGGCGGATTACTCTGGTATCGTAAGCTGCATAGCCGGTCGAAGAGAGGGCACAAGCAGGTGGTCGCATTATAATATATCCGTTACCGTAGCTCTGTCGGTCTGCAGGAGTAAGCTGATCATTTTATCAAACCGTTGACTGGTGATATCCTGCAGGCTACTCTTGGCGGGGTCTATAAACAGCTGTTGTTTTGCCAGGGGTAGCGTATAGGGTAATACCCAGGCGCGCAGGGACTTGGCTACAGCGTCCATAGCATTGATCCCCTGCAAGGCATGGAGGCCATCTGCCCAGCAAACCAGCCCTATTGTCTTGCCGGTGAGATAAGGCAGTATGCCTTTACTGGTTACTTCCAGCCAGTCCAGGCAATTCTTCATAGCCCCTGCCATGCCGCCATGGTATAGCGGTGTGAGCCATATGTGTACATCTGCCTGTTGAAATGCTGCTGCCATTACCTCTACGGAGAAAGGGACCTGTGACAGGTGCATATCGAAAAAGGGAATATGTCCTTCATGTAAGTGGTAGGTACTTACTGCCGCACCGGTAGCGTCTATCTTTTCTTCCAGCAATTTTGCCAGTGCAGTTCCGCTGGAATTGGGATGTCTGTCATTGGCGCCGTTAAATATCAATACTTTCATTTCACTTAGTCGTTCGCTTATGTAATATAATCGGGGAACCGGCCTCTCCATACATCAGTGATGCCACATGCTCATTCAGCAACGTAGCCGCTTTCACATATATTTCCGGGGGAACTTCATTCCTTGCTTTTAATACTATCTTTTGTTGGCCGAATGCCGAAAAAGCCGCCTTATCCAATTGTTGCAGCCAGAGGTGACGTATCCATTGGTCCAGGCTGCCCATACCGATGGCGGCAGCATAGGGTTGCAGGTGAACGGCTACGAATGCAAAAGCCCAATAAGGAACGATTGCATCCGTAGAGCAACATATGGTCACATAGCGATCTGAATAGGCTGACCAGTCTACTGTTGCTACGGCTGCCCTGAAATCCTTTTCTTTGAATAATAATCCTTGCTGTAGCCAGGGGGCTATGTCGACGACATCCATCTCTCTTTCGTCCGGTCTGTATTGCAGCAGATCAACAACAATAATACCAGATTCAGCTATCCTGTTCCGTATGTTATCCATATGTAATTATTGTTTGGTTTTGGTGTAGAGATCGTTGACTACCTTCCAGTCCAGTACTTTCCAGAAGGCGCTTACATAATCGGCGCGTTTGTTCTGATAATGCAGGTAATAGGCATGTTCCCATACATCCAGTCCTATTACGGGTGTACCACGGCCAGCCTGTAATACATCCATCAGCGGGTTGTCCTGGTTGGGAGTGGATACGATCTCCAGTTCGCCATTGAATTTTACAATGAGCCATACCCAACCGGACCCAAAGCGTTGCAGGGCTTCTTTATTGAATGTTTCGATAAAGGTATCCACCGTTCCCCAGCGTTGTTGTATGGCATCTTTGAGCGGTCCATCTGTCAATGCAGCAGGTTTTGGAGAGAGTAAGGTCCAGAAGAGGGAGTGATTGTAGTGTCCGCCGGCGTTGTTACGTACGGCGGCGCTATGTTTGGAGACATTGGTCAGCAGGGCGCCCAGGTTCACTTTTTCCAGCGCTGAACCTTTCACTGCGTTATTCAGGTTAGTAACATAAGCTCCATGATGTTTATCATGATGTATTTCCATGGTTGTTTTGTCTATGGCAGGTTCCAGCGCATCAAATGCGTATGTCAGCGCGGGTACTTCGAAAGGGTATTCGCTATGTATCATCTTGTTTTGTTTTTGATGTTACAAAGTTATCCTCCCTGTAAAGCCTGATCAATCCAAAATACCGGAAGAAATGTCAAATATTACCGGATGCGCGGTATTCTTTGGGTCCAAGGCCTTTTTTCTGTTTGAAGAAGCGGCCAAAGTGTGAGAGGGAATCGTAGCCGAGATAGTCGGTGATCTCTTTGATGCTGAAAGCAGAGTAATTAAGGAGGAACTGGGCTTCGAGGAGAATACGCTGATGGATGTGTGTCAATGCGGTGTCTCCGGTTTCCTGTTTGATGGTTTCACTGAGATGTTTGGCACTGACGTGTAGTAGTCGTGCATAATCTTCTACCTGCTTCAGTTCGCGGTAATGCAGGTCTATCATTTTCCGGAAGTCCTGTACCAGCTGAATACTGCGGTTAGATGACCGGACGCGGCCCTGTGCGCAGTCTTCGCAGCTGCGGTGCATACGGAACAGGAGTTCTACCATCCGCAGGCGTACGATCTGCATGTTCCATTGCCGCTGGCCTTTGCTTTCTTTTTCGATGTCCTGTACGAGTTGCAAGATATCTGTGTAGTCTGCCTTTTCCAGTTTATAGATTGGCGGGTATTCTGCCGGCATATGGAGCAGTTGATCTATCAGGGCATCGGGTATTTTGAGGCTGTCGAGGAAGGAACGTTTGAAAAATATCATTTTCAGCTGCAGGTTGGTACTGCCGTGATCATAGGCTGCCAGCTGGCGGGGTGCTACCAAGTGTATAGTCTGTGGGGCAACGTCGAAGGTATGATGATCTACGGTCTTCCTGCAGTTACCTTTGAGACATAGGATAATACCATAGTGATCTGCGCGGATAGGTTCTCCTTGCCGTTTGCTGTCACTGTTGTCTGCGACCAGGAATTCGTTGGAAGAGGTATCTTCATATACGTATTCTGTGGGGGCCGTTTTATACAAGGCCATTGCATCTTGTATCTTGAGAGCAGACTGTTGCATGGTAGATCCTGTTAATTGCAAAATAAAGGTTTTTCCCGCAAGGGTTCACTTTTACCGCTGCGAAGCTACGGGCTTTCCTTTTGTGCAAACAGCCATTATGCCGGAAAAAGTGTCCTTTTTGGCGGGCGGAGGCATGCCTCGCGGTCTTGGCAGGATCATGTTCCCGGTAGCTGCTATGCTGCCGCTACCGGGAAACGAGCGTAATATTAAGCTTACAGGAACATACCACCCGAGGCTTCTAATCGCTGCGCGGTGATCCAGCGTCCTTCTTCACTACATAGCATGGCGACTACGCCGCCGATATCTTCCGGTACGCCCAGTCTGCCCAGGGCCGTTTGTGTGGCCAGGTAGTTTTTCAGTTCGGGGTGGGCGGCTGTTGCGGCATTCAGGAAGTCGGTATCGATAGCGCCCGGTGCGATGGCATTTACGGTGATCCCTCTGTGTCCCAGCTCTTTGGCGAGGTAGCGGGTAAATACTTCTATGGCCCCCTTCATGGATGCGTAGGCGATATAGCCCGGAGTGGAAAAGCGGGTCAGGCCGGAGGATACATTTATGATGCGGCCGTGTTCAGCGATCAGCGGCAGTAGTTGTTGTGTGAGGAAAAAAGCACCCTTAAAGTGCACCTGGAAAAGGCGGTCGAAGTTTTCTTCGGTAGTACTTACAAAAGGTGCAGCTGCATCTATACCGGCGTTATTCACGAGTATGTCGAAGTGATCTCTTTTCCAGTATTGCTGTAAAGCGGTCTTTATCTGAGTCGTAAAATGTGGAAAAGCAGTGGTGTCTGCGACATCCAGTTGTAAGGCGAGCGCTTGTCTGCCGGTAGCGATGATGGCCGCGGCTACTGCTTCTGCTTCGGTAGCTTTATGCTGATAAGTGATGATGATATCTGCACCATGTGCGGCCATAGTGAGGGCCATATCTTTTCCCAGTCCCCGGCTGGCGCCGGTAATAAGAGCAATCTTGTTTTGCAGGTTCATTGCGATATATTTTTGTTACTGCAAATATCCAGCTGCATGGGCCTTGGGGAATGGTACTAATTTCAGTATAAATGGTAGACAGTTCAGTATCTAATTATTTGGGGGTATCATCATTTATGTTGACAGTTAATTTTGGTAAAGAAATGATTAATTAACGATCATTGACCGGGACATAAGCAATGTAACTTTAATGTATGACAGATAAAGCCGGTCCCATAACCCGTGTTTTACGCTGCGCACCGGCGCCGTACCAGCGTACAGCCATTCCGTTATGAAATAATAAACCGAAAATACCTGTTTCAACCAATGTCTATTTAATCCGGGTTTCCGGGCACGACGATCCATCAAAATAATTGCAGATAAGAACATCGACACGACGAACCAACAACCAGCAGCAGATACAACACTGATCTCCGTCCCGGAGGCCCGTTATCTTTTATTTTACGTTTAAAGTCACATACTCATTGCTATAGCTACCAACAGCTGAGTGCACAAGCGCTTGTGCCTCTTTCACCCCGTATATTCAAATCTATCTATGTTATGAAACGACCATTACACAATAGCTGTAAGTGGCTGCTGGCGCTATGCTTTGCCGGCTACTTACCCAATACCGCGATGGCGCAGCAGGCGCCGGCGGCATTACCTGCACACTGCGGTACAGATAAGGCCATGCAGGCTCTCTATCGCCAACATCCGGCGTCACGTCAAGCGGCCGGTAAACTGGAAGCATTCACCCGCTCTTTTGTACAACAAGGTATCAACAATCGCGAAGCCGCTCCTGGCCCTTACATTATACCGGTTGTGTTTCACGTTAACGACCCGGTGAATCCGTATAAGGTCACTGCGGAGCAGATCCGATCAGCCATAGACATATTGAACGAAGATTATAATGCATTAAATACAGATTTCGCCGGTATAGACCCACGTTTTAAGCCCATTGCGGCTAACATTGGTATCCAGTTCAGACTGGCTGATATTGATCCCGGCGGTAATCCTACCAACGGCATTACCTAT
The DNA here is from genome assembly GCF_020386615.1 of Chitinophaga pendula. Classification (NCBI taxonomy): domain Bacteria; kingdom Pseudomonadati; phylum Bacteroidota; class Chitinophagia; order Chitinophagales; family Chitinophagaceae; genus Chitinophaga; species Chitinophaga pendula. The sequence goes on along the minus strand of NZ_CP077769.1, from coordinate 1,256,001 downwards.
CATCAGAATGACCTGGATGGGCGTGCACCTGATGGTACGGGCAGGGCTGTCAAAAGCCTCTCTTACTGGCCCGGCGACAAATACCTGAACATCTGGATCGTCAGCGAGGTAGAGACGAAAGGTGTCTTCAATAACTCGGGCTGGTCTTATCTGCCGGATGACTGGGTGGCCAATCAAAAGCTGGATGGTATTGTATACAACTGGCGTTACCTGGGTCGTAGCGGGGTAGGCTCTTCAGAGGTCGGGCAGCTTCATATGAAACGGGTGCTCAGTCATGAAGTAGGACACTTCCTCAATTTGGATCATACTTTTAACAATGAGTGTGCGGCGCCCGGCGACAATGTGGATGATACCCCACCTACGAAGTCCAACTTTGGCGGCTGCGACCTGCAGGCAAATTCCTGTGGTGTCATCGCCAATGTGGAAAACTATATGGACTATTCCTCTTGCGCCAAGATGTTCACCCTGGGTCAAAAGAATCGTATGCTGGCGGCGATGAACAGTACGGTGGCCAAACGTAATAATCTCTGGTCTCCGGCTAACCTGGCAGCTACGTTGATCCTGCAACCTACCAAGAGGATCATATTTTCTACGCTGAATTTTTCTGAGCAGGATACCAATGACGGCAGTATCGCCGGAACGGCGACTTTGAAAGCTATTGACGGCGCGCGCTTTAACGGCGCCGGCACGACGCTTGTCAACGGTACCCATTATAGTGTACAAAATGTACCGGCTGGCCTGACCCTACAGTTGCAGGTGCTGAATGACAGTACAGCCACCCTGTCTTTTACGGGTAAGGCTACGCTGCATGACAGTGCACAAAGTATCAGCAATCTCCGGCTCACCTTTCTGGCACCAGCTCTGCAAGGTGGTATCACCGGACTATTCAACCCTTCTTCTACTCTGAGTATCACCTATCTGGCCCCCTACCGTATCGTCTATAAGGACATGCCGGACATTGACATCAATACCGGTAATACCTGGACCTATTTTGAGTTTGGCGTTGGTGACGCTGCCTACGGAGGCTGGCTGGATAACGGTAAATTAAGGCTGGAGGCTTATCAGAAGTCGATCGTGTGTGAGAACGGCACCCGCAATATCACACCACTGGCGGCCAATACGCTGATCAATGCGAGCGCCGGTTTCGTGGCGGGAGGCGCTTATCCTAATGAGCATGATGTGTACTCGAGTAGTTATACCCGCTGGGCTGGTCAGACCGCATATGCTGGGATCCGGTTTACGATGAATGGCAAGGCGCGTTATGGTTGGATACGTATGTCGGTATCCGCTGACGGCAAACGACTGCTGATAAAGGATTACGCGTACAATGAGGCTCCCGATGCCGGTATTCGGGCTGGAGAGGTGGCAGCGCCGCTGCTATCCTGGTCAGGCACTGCATTTCGAGAAAGTGCGGCCAACAACGGGCAGGTCAATGATACTGCAGAGATCTCCCTGCTAGGTAACACATTTGCCATTGGTAGCGGTAATATGAGTGCCAATGTACACTATACGGTGAGTAATCTACCTGCGGGGCTAAGTGTACAGATCAAAGTACTTAATAACAACACGGCAAGACTGTCTTTCAGCGGTACGGCCTCGAGGCACAGCGCTGCGGATAATGCCAACAATATCACGTTGCAATGGTTAGCGGCCGCATTCAGCAATGGCACTGTCAGCAACCCGTCACAAACACTCAGTATATCTTTCCGCGATCCATACCAGATCAAGTATGTAGACACAGACGATGCTACCTATACTGTTAATGCCGGCAGTAACTGGCGTTACTTTACACTGGAAGGCGCACCTAGTGCGGAATATGGTCTATGGTCTGATAATGGGGCGTTGCGATTGGAGACGTACAAAAAGCCGATGGTCAGTAATGGTACTACCCGCCAGCTTACCTTGTTACCTGCGAATACGCTGTTATCTGCTGCTTCGAACTTTGTGCCCGGCGGAGATTATCCCGATGAGCATGATCTGTATACCAGCAGTTATACTACCTGGAAAGGACAGACCGGTTATGCCGGCTTCAGTTTCAGCGACCAGGGAGAAACGTACTATGGTTGGTTCCGGTTCCGGGTAGCTGCTGACGGCACTTCTTATACGCTGATGGACTATGCGTATAATACGCAGCCAGGAGGTAGTATCAAAACCGGGCCACCTGTAACGCCCGGCAACAATGATACGACTGCCCAGGCCAGTGCTTACTGTGCTGCCGCCACAGCGTTGAACTATAATCATATCAAGCAAGTGAAGTTCGGCAGCATCAATCATTCTTCTGCGTGGACCAGCTATTCTGATTATACGACGAAGGTAGCCAGGGTATCCCGCGGGCAGTCTTATCCTCTACAGGTGTTGCTGAATATTGAATCATGGCCGGATATTGCTGTTGCCGTATGGATAGACTGGAACGGCGATAAAGTGTTCCAGGACCCGGCAGAGCGGGTATATAACAAACGCGGCAGCGGTCCGTTCAGCACCAACATTACAGTGCCTACCAATGCGGTAAGTGGTGCGCTGCTGATGCGTGTTCGTACCGGTTACGGTCAGAATATCAACGCCTGTGGTACAGATACCTACCAGGGAGAAGTGGAAGATTATACCGTGCTTATTGGTAATGCTGGTGGCCGCGAAGCCAAATTGTTGCCCACTGCTATTCCCGGAGGTATGCTGCGTGCCACGAATCCGTTCACTGACGCAGTACAGTTGTGGTATACTGCCAACCGGAACGGGCAAGTGATACTGCGTATTACTGATCTGCAAGGCAGAACGCTTCGTCAACAGCCTGCTGCGGTGATTAAGGGGGATAACATATTAAGAATAGAGGGACTATCGCCCTTCTTACCAGGCATCTATTTACTGGATGTAAAAGAAGGCGATCAACATACTCAACTGAAACTGGTCAAGTGATGGTTTGCCTATGTCAGGCATTTGAATAATGAAGAAGCGGCCTGTGATCTGTTACGATCACAGGCCGCTTCTTTTAAAGCATCATCAGGCAAAAGCAGTCGCTACTGCCTGTGCTTCCCAGGCTTTCAGGTCGTCTTGTACATCGGCTATCTTACGGGCAGCCATGTCGTACGCATCTTGTCCGAGGAAGAGGTGTAAAGGCGGTTGCGGAGCTTCTGCAGCGGCGATGATCACTTCCACTGCCTTTTCCGGATCACCCAATTGGTTGCCATCCAGCTGTTGCTGGTGCATTACCTGTGACTCACGAACGCTTACATAAGTATCTATCGGATTGGCAGGTGTGACGAGGGAACCGGCGGACAGGAATTCTGTCCTGAAATAGCCCGGTTTTACGGTCGTTACATGTACACCGAACGCTTTCATTTCCTGAAAAAATGCTTCCGTCAGTCCATCTACGGCAAACTTGGTTGCGCAGTAGATACCCCAGCCGGGGAATGCACCGAAGAAGCCACCGATGGAAGATATGTTGAATACATGTCCTGCACCTTGTGCACGCAGATAACGCGTTGCGTGGCGTATTACATGCAGTAACCCGAATACATTCACTTCAAAATTACCACGCACTTCTTTGTCGCTCAATTCTTCCAAACCACCCAGCAATCCATATCCTGCGTTATTGACGATCACGTCTACGCGACCAAAATGTGCGACTGTCTGCTCAAGGGAAGCACGTACACTTTCTTCATTTGTAATATCTACAGCCAGTGGCAGGAACTGATCGCTTGCAGTACCTATGGCGTTGATCAATTGATTGAGGTGGCGGGAGGTGGCAGCTACTGCCGCGCCGGTTGCCAGGAGTTTCTTCACCAGAATCAATCCCAGCCCTTTACTAGCACCTGTTACATACCATACTTTCTTGTTGCTCATTGTGTGTTGTTTTTGATAACACAAAACTAGTGTGGCTATTGCCAACCCTTATTATGCTTTTCAAACGGCTTTTTGCATAAATCAAACATTGGTTTAGCGGCCTGTTTCAATGACATTATATTAACTGATCTACCCATTATATTATCTTTCACTAGTTAATACTATACAATAGCTTTATTTTTCTTTTCTTATCCACCGAACAGATGAAACAATGTTTTCTTTTCTTATGTGCGCTGCTATTGGCGACTTCCCTATGTGCCCAGCATGATATCCACGTGTCACCCCATGGGCAGGATAGCAATAACGGCAGCCTGTCTGCTCCATTACAGACGTTATCCGCTGCGCTGCGGCAGGTGCGTAATGCGCCTGTTACCGAAGTGCGGATACAGCTTAGTGCCGGCAGTTATCCGCTGGAGAAAACCTTGCTGATCAACCCGGAGGTGTTAAACGGTCATACACTTACTATCCAGGCTTATATGGGGGCGCAGGTAACGATTCATGGTCTTTCTCCTATTCGTGCGAAGTGGCAACCCTGGCAACAGGGAGTGCTGAAAGCTCATATTGGTAAAGGTTTGATGCTGGATCAATTATACTGCAATGGAGTTCCATTACCGATGGCACGTTATCCTAATGCAGACAGTACGCAACACATCTTCTACGGTACGGCGGCCGATGCTATTTCGCCGGAGCGGGTGCAGCGATGGCAATCACCGGCAGGCGGTTATGTACATGCCCTGCATCAGGGGATGTGGGGAGGTTTTCATTATCTCATTACGGGGAAGGATCCACAGGGACAGCTGCAACTGGAAGGCGGCTGGCAGAACAATCGTCCCGCTCCTATGCATGCACAATATCGTTTTGTTGAAAATATACTTGAAGAGCTGGATGCTCCCGGAGAGTGGTATTATGATACGGTGAGGGGCATCCTCTATATATACCCACCGCAAGGGGTGAATATGCAGCAGGCGGTATTCGCCCGTAGTGTGATAGACGACCTGGTACATATTACCGGTACGACGACATCGCCGGTCAGCAGTGTGACGGTCAGGGGTATCCGATTTACCGGCACCAATCGTACGTTTATGCATACCCGTGAGCCACTATTGCGCAGTGACTGGACTATTTACCGCGGGGGAGCAATTCTGATCAGTGGTGGCCGGCATATCCGGATCAGTGACTGTGACTTTGGTTACCTTGGGGGCAATGCGTTGTTCGTCAGTGGTTATAACCGGGATGTACAGCTTAGCGGCAACCATATTCAATATATTGGTGGTACTGCCATTGCCTTTGTCGGCGACAGCAGTGCTGTCCGCTCTCCCTTGTACCGGTATGCCGATACGCTGGCGCTATCTCGTCTGGATATTGTTCCGGGGCCGGTGAACGACCGGTATCCGGATAGTTGTGCCGCGACGGACAATCTGATCCATCATATCGGCACTATTGAAAAACAGGTAGCGGGTGTGCAGATCAGTATGGCCCGTCGTATCCGTGTGCAGCACAATAGTATTTACCAGGTACCCAGGGCGGGTATTAATATTGGCGACGGCTGCTGGGGAGGTCATGATATTGGCTTCAACGATGTCTTTAATACGGTATTGGAGACCAGTGATCACGGTGCGTTCAACTCCTGGGGGCGGGATCGTTACTGGGTACCGGATATCCATGCAACGGATGAGCGGGTAGCCCGCAATCCCGATCTACCACTGCTGGATGCGGTTGATCCTGTGCTGTTGCATGACAACCGTTTTCAATGTGCACACGGCTGGGACATTGACCTGGATGACGGTTCTTCCAACTACCGCATTTACAACAATGTCTGTCTGCAGGGAGGCTTGAAGTTACGCGAGGGTTACGGGCGTACTGTATGGAATAATATACTGGTAAACAGCACTTTCCATCCGCATGTGTGGTATCTGCATAGTGGTGATGTATTCCGTCATAATATCGTGGGAGGTAGTTATGCCCCTATCCGTCTCCGCAGTTGGGGGACAACGGTCGATAGTAACCTGCTGCCCACGGCGGTGGCAGTGGCAGCAGCACAAAAGAACGGGACTGACAAGCATAGTCTGGCAGGTGATCCCGATTTTTCTGATCCTTCCGGGGGGGATTACCAGGTGAAAGCAGGATCGCCGGCATTCAGGATAGGATTTGTCAATTTTGCTATGCGGGATTTGGGTGTCAGGAGTGCGCGGCTAAAAGCGCTGGCGCAGTCTCCTTCATTGCCGCCCATACGGGCTATAGTAGCAGCGACATCTGGTGATACCCTGCAATGGCTGGGTGCACGCCTGAAAAATATTACTACCCTAGGGGAAAGGTCTGCTGCGGGGTTGTACGACCAGGAAGGCGCTTTGGTATTGCAGGTGTCTCCCGGTAGCCTGGCAGCTAAAAGCGGACTAAAAGCAGGCGATGTGATCCGAAAAGTAAATGGGCAGTCAATACGTGATTTACTGGGGCTGCAGGAGCTTATAAAAAGCCTTTCCTGGCAACTGAGCACCGACCTCCTCCTTATTCGGGATCAGCAGGAACGGAGATTGGATCTCCCCCTGCGATAACGAGTGCTGTGCGTCATAGTTCTGTCAGATAACAAAATTAAACCCCTATCATTCTGCTGCAGGACCAAAAAACTTCCGGAAATTTGGTGTAGTAAGCAAACTGCGCCTGGCTTAAGGGCATGTATTTTGTTTGAACTTTCCCTAAAAAAATAAGGTTATGATGGAACTACGGAATGGGCAATGCTTCAAGGTAAGCTCCAGGTCGGTAGCTGCGCTCAGCCATTGTAGCAATACCTTTGACTTTGTGGTCAAGGTATTGTCGGTAGACCACGCCCATGATAAAGCCCTGTTTAAGTTATCACGTATTATAGGTCCGTACAATAATAATCTGCGGATTGTGTCTATGGTGAAGAAGGTGGTGGAGGGGATGCCTGAGCCCGTTAATAATCATCCATCTTTTTTGCAGGATCCTATGTTCAAGTGGGAATCGTTTTTTGTTTCCTGGATATCCAAACGTATTGCCACTCCCTGGCAAGCGGGATAATTACATCGTACTGATCAGGACATATAATTGCTCTCAAACAGGACATCCATATGTGCCGCTATGAGGCGATGTGCATATCTGATTGTATGCGTTACCCATTGCCGATGATGATTGAGCATGAGGAGGTGAAATGAATACCGGTCAGGCAGCGGGGCTAGTCCGCAATCTGTGAGCTGCTGATAAGTGACGAGGGAATCTGCTGTGGTAAAGAAATCCGCGTAACACAGCAATGCGGTAGCTGAATGTATTTCTATTCTGGATTGCATGTGTAAGGATTTATGAAAATGAAAAATAGGATGTCAAACGAGCGAAAAGGAGTAAAGAGAGAGGATGATTGTAGCACACGATCTCAGTGGTTGAAGGTAGACCTTTTTTCCGAATATCCTATTCCATTAACATATAGCAAAAAAGAGGGTAGCATTACGGTTAAGTAACACTACCCTTTGAACATTGTGTTTTCCTGCTTCTATTGAGGATATAAAGCTGCCAGGCTATCTGCGTGTTTAGCATGCATGCGGATGACGGGCAGATATTTGGCTGCGTACGCTTTCAAGCGACCATCGTAGCCGCTATCAGCCTGAAACTGGAATACATCGATCGTCTGCTGATGGTCCCGTACCTGTCCTTTGATGTAAGCGGTATCGAACTCGTAGCCCCGTAATGCTCCCAGTTTGGGGTATATTATCTTATGTGCGGAATCCATTACCTGATCCAGGCCCAGTGTTTTGTCACGGGCGATACCTAACAATTCATCCAATGCTCCCTGGTGGTCTGTGACCATCTGCCGGGCAAACGTTTTAATACTTGCTGTTGCAGAGATCGAGTCGGCTAATTTACCGAAGGTTATTTCGTTGACATTTCCCTGTGCGGCGACAACCATGAAGGTAGCGTCGCGCCTGTCAAGTACAGGGCTGCTGTCATTGTTCTTACTACAGGCAGCCGCCCCTAAGATACCGATCAGCAGCAAATAGTATGGAGAGGTTTTCATAAAACAAGATTTATGAATAATCATTAGGGTTTCAGTATCACTTTAACGCAATCGTCCTTTTTTTCCCTGAAGATATCATATGCATGAGCTGCGTCTTGCAGCGGAAGCTGGTGTGTAATGATATCATCGAGTACTACTTTGCCCTGTTGCACCAATTGCAGGAGGTGATCTATATATCGTTGTACGGGTGCCTGGCCGAATTTCAGCGTAAGTCCTTTGTCAAATATGCGATGAAGGGGAAAGTTGTCGAAGGGAGTTCCATAGACGCCGACTACGGACACTGTGCCTCCTCTGCGTACTGCTTTGATGCACAGTTCCAGGACTTTATCGGTTCCTTTTTCTACGTTAATAACTGCCTTCAGCCGGTCTATAAAGCTGCGTTCTGCTTCCAGCCCCACTGCGTCTACGCAAACATCCGCTCCCCGTCCATGTGTCATGTCGCGGATAGCTTCTATCACGTCTGTATGGTGGGGGTTGATGGTATCGGTTTTATTTACTTTGGCTGCCATTTCCAGGCGATAGGGAACCGGATCTATGGCGATGACCCTTCCTGCGCCATTCAGCCAGGCCGCTTTCTGGGCCATGAGTCCTACGGGCCCTGCTCCGAAAATTGCTACTGTTTCTCCTCCCTTCAGTTGTGCCCAGTCTATGGCGCTCCAGCCGGTAGGAAAAATGTCGGTCAGGAACAACACTTGTTCGTCGGTGAGTTCGTCCGGCACCTTACGCGGGCTATAATCTGCGAATGGCACCCTTACGAATTCCGCCTGTCCTCCTGCGTATGCACCATACAGGTCAGTATAACCAAACAGTCCACCACCTTTACTATCCATCAGGTTACCATCCGGACCGTAATGTTCGGTGTTGCTGTTTTCGCAATGTATGGGAAGTCCATGCTCACAAAAATAGCAACCTCCGCAGGCGACGGGGAATGGTACTACTATTCTGTCTCCTTTTTTCAAATGTGTAACGGAAGGGCCGGTCTCGGCTACAATACCCATAAACTCGTGCCCCATTACGAGGTCTTTCAGTTGTGGAAAGAATCCGCCATATATATGCAGATCAGAGCCGCAGATAGCGGTGGAGGTGACCTGCACAATGATATCATCTGGCTTTTCGATCACAGGATCTTCAACGGTATCTACGCTGATATCGCCAACTTTGTGAAACACTGCTGCCTTCATATGCGTAAGATTTTAAGTGAGAGATAATGAGTGTTAAACAAACACTATACCATGACGCATATGCCTGTAAGGCCCAGCCTGCTGTGGAAGCGGGTTTACAGAGATTACTTCAGTAGCGGGCAAACGATATCAGCTAATGAGATCTTTTTTTTGTGAAGGATGTTTCCATTTTGAAGGACGGTAGATAATGCGTTGTACTACCTGGCGGGCGGGTTTTTCTTTGAGGATACGTTTCAGTTGGCTATTCATATCGCTGGTCATTACGGCACTCTCCACTTCACCCGGTTCGGCCACGCGGCGTAGCAGGCGTATGGCTATCATGGCGAGTATAGCGCTGATTACGAAGAAGAAGTTCCACTGTTGCAGGTGTAATAACGGCACTTGTATCACACGGCTGGCGCTATGCCATTGTACGTTCCACAGGACCTGACGGCCGACAAAATAATCCGCCATCAGTCCACCAAATAAGGGTGCCAATGCAGCGGTAAAGGCATTAAGCATATTCTTGGCGGAGAGATATACCATTGCCTGCCCCTGGGGTGCCAGTTTGATGCCTATATTATTCAAAGCGAGGGTGATGCCGGACGTCGCCATACCGGTGGCAATATTGATCAGTGCAAGTAAGGTGATGGCGAAAGAAGGCGCCGGATATAAGGCGGTAAAGGCCCAGGCCAGGAGGCAGGCGATATATACAGGTGCGCAGATGCGGATTACGTTTTTGTTGCTGTATTTATCAATGTATTTGCCCCAGACACTTACAAAGCAGATACTGCTCAACTGGGCGAGTATCCCCAGCAAGATGATGGTTGAGATCGGCAGGCGCAGTGTTTTCATCATGTATACCATGAAGAAGGGAGTAGCCAGGTTGAGAGCGAATACCCAGCTAGCATTAAAGAGCAACATGCGGCGATAATTGGTATCCTTCAGTGGTTGTCTGATCTGCCGTAGCAGTGATTCGGTCTCACCGCTAGCCATACGGGGTTCTTGTACCCTGGAAAGTGCGTAAACGCCTAAAAGGCCAGCTATACCTGCCAGCAGAAACATGCTGGTATAAATGGAAATCTCATTGCCTGGGAAGCGCTCTTTCAGATAATCCACTAGGAGGGCGATGGAGATACTAAGGGTAACATTCAGTGATTGCGCGAGGCGGGTACGCCGGGAAAAATAGCTTCCCAGTATCTGGCCAGGTATCAGGTCTTTCATCCAGGAGTTCCAGCTGGCACCTGCAATAGAGCCGAAGAAATAGTGAAATGACAGCAGACTCATAAGCAAAGGAAGCGTTGCACCTGCCGGCAATATCCAAGGCAGCAAGCCGATGCATACCAAAGGTAACCGTGCCATGGTAGAGCAAATGACGGTGATGGCTCTGCGGTTGCGGTAGCGGTGCACCAACCATATAGAAAATAACTGGAATATATTAGTAAAGGTAGGCATTGCCGCCAGTACGCCGATTTGGAAATTACTGGCGCCCATCTGTAGTGCGATGGCAGTGAGGAAAGCGCCTGCAGTCAGTACAACCATGGCCTCAGTAGCAAGCCCATCTTTTACAACCAGCCGCAGTCCTGACTGGACCTGGTCCGGGGATAATTCGGAAGAAGGAGTGAGTTTCATACACATACCACCTGCTACACACTGCTGTACGGGCAGTGATAGCCGGATTTAGCACATTGTTATGCAGTAGCGGGGTAGCTGGTAAAGGGATCATACCCGGTGGATGTTGTGGTGATCAACCCGGCTTGGAAAAAACTGGTCTACCTGGCAGCCTCATTACTGATAAGTAAATAAATATATATAATATCTAAAGTGGAGAGAAAAGCCTAGCTGAGTGTGATGCCATTGTCTGTAATACGTCCCTGCGATTAACTGATGCAAAGTTAATATGTTTTTTAATTAAAAAATATAACATTAACGCATCATTTACATGTTCATAATCAGTGCTATAGCAGAGTTCGCAGGAAAACAAAATAGCCGGCGGTTGGACCACGCCGGCTATATATGCCTTGTAATAATTTTTGTTCGCTTAGTGTTATTCTTCGCTGGTGGATTTATTGTCGGTATCCGGTGCAGGCGGAGTTGTTTGCTGTTGTTGCTGTTTTTGCAACTGGGCATTTCTTCTGCTGCTGCGGGATACTTCCCCCCCTTTTTTACCAATAGCGGCCATATGTTCGCGGTTACGACTGATGATGGCGCCGCCTTTTTTTCCCGCTTCGCGGGCTTCTGCGGAAGTAAACTGGTGCGCCACTCCTCTTTCGTGAGCGATTTGGCCACCTTTACTGGCAATACGTCTTTGTTTTTCCCGGCTCATGGACGCAAATCCACGGTTGGAAGTATTTGATTTTTTCTTTTCTCCCTGTTGCGTGGATTCTTTAGCATCATGTGCTCTCTGTTCGTTTGCATTGCCGTTCGCAGATTCATGCTGCTGGTTTGCATGTTGGTCTGTAAAGTTGTTGTTGTTTTCTGACATGGTCTTTCAAGTTTTTTGGTTAAACGGTTTCCATAATAACGTTTAGCTTTTTCTCTCTGCCCTGGGTGATGTTTTAAGGTACTCTACTGATGATTCCACAATTTGCTGCGAGCAGGCATGACTGATAAGTATACTCGTATATTGTCGCAATTAGCATGCCATCGAGGCCAGCCTTTGTATTACTTTTTTCCTGCTCTATGATTTGCCTTACTGAAAAACCGGGTCATGATACTGCTATAGCTGTGACTGGCGTAGCATTCCGGGCATACATTGAGGTGGATAAAAATCATTACGGGGCGGCTCCGCTACATGTATACGGCATGAAATCCTGTATCATCTTTTTACGTAGAAGTGTATGTGCTTTTGTACAACATGTGGAACGGTTTATGGATCCTGCACAATGTCCTCACTACAGACCAATTAAACTTTTTCTATGTATACACTAGGTATTAATGCGGCATTTCATGATTCTGCGGCTTGCATCCTAAAAGATGGGAAGCTGCTTGCAGCCGTGGAAGACGAGCGTTTTACGCATATTAAACACGGCAAACGGCCTATTCCATTTTCTGCTTACGAGCTACCCTTTCATGCGATCGATTATTGTCTGAAGGCTGCGGGTATACATTTGCGGGAAGTGGATCATATTGCTTATTCTTTTGACCCTTTCATTTTACTGGAAGAGGCGGAGGAAAGGGAATCGCAGATAAGTCTGCCACTACGGCCCAGTTATCAGGCTACAGACAGCAAATGGTTATCTCCCTGGGATCCGTTATTCTTATCATCTATTGTCAATGCACCCGGACAGCTGGTAGATGGCTATCCTCATCATTTGCAACAGCGGTTCAAAGACACTATTTTCCGGCCGGAGCAATGGCATTTTGTGGAGCATCACCTTTGCCATGCCGCCAGTGCTTTTCTGCCTTCTCCCTTTGCATCTGCTGCTGTAATGACGATAGATGGCAGGGGGGAGAAAGCGACCACTACTTTCAATATTGGGAATGGTAGTCAGCTGGAGCGTATCAGCCAGGTTAATATGCCGCACTCACTGGGACTGCTATATGAAGAAGTGACCAGTTATCTTGGGTTCCTTCATTCTTCCGACGAATACAAAGTTATGGCCCTGGCTTCCTATGGCCATCCCAGGTATGTGCAGGTATTTCGCGACATGATACATATGATGGATGATGGCCAGTATACTATTGACCAGGATCAGCTCATTGCGGCATTCGGCCCCGCTCGTCTGCGGGGAGCTGCATTCACGGATTATCATTTTGATATCGCGCACTCGCTACAGGCAGTATTGCAGGAGAAAGTGCTGCAGCTAACCAGCTGGTTGCGACAACAGACTGGCATGGAAAATCTCTGTTTTGCCGGAGGCGTTGCTCTGAATTGTGTGCTCAATGCCTGTATCCGGGATGCGGGCATCTTCCGTAATATCTGGGTGCAACCTGCGGCCGGGGATGCCGGTACCGCCTTAGGTGCTGCCTTGTGGACGGATGCCCGTGTGCGAGACGGGCAAGACAGGGCCTTTGTCATGGACCATGCTTACTGGGGTCCGGAGTATAATGACGAAGACATTGAACAATTCCTCCGCTGGACGAAAACGCCGTATGCTAAACTGGAAGATATCGCAGGTACGACGGCACGCCTGCTGGCGGAAGATAAGATCATCGGGTGGTATCAGGGCAGGATGGAATTCGGGCCCCGTGCGCTGGGTAGCCGTTCGATCCTGGCATCTCCTATCCATGCGGATATGCAGGCAAGGCTGAACGAGGTAAAGGACCGGGAAGATTTCCGTCCGGTAGCTCCTGTGGTATTGGAAGAGGATGCGGCTGAATGGTTTGAAGGAGCTTCTTATTCTCCTTTTATGCTATTCGTGTATGATGTGAAGCCCTCTAAAAAAGCGTTGATACCGGCGGTATGCCACGTGGATGGCACTGCACGGATACAAACCATCAATGCGCAGCAGCATCCGACCTATCATTCCTTATTGCAGGCCTTTAAGGAGACAACAGGTGTGCCGGTGCTGATCAATACGTCTTTCAACACATTGGGAAAACCCATTGTATGCACTCCACGGGATGCGCTGGAGTGTTTTTGGTCCTCTCCTTTTGATGCATTGGTAATCGGCTCTTTTTTAATACAGAAATAGTAAATCATATGGCTATCTCTATTTCGGTTATTGTACCTACTTATAAGCGGCCCCGTTTGCTGATGCAATGTCTACAGGCACTGGCCGCCCAGGATTTTGACAAGTCTGCCTTTGAAGTGATTATTGTTAGCGATGGTCCTGATACACTGGCTAAGCAGCTGGTATTATCCTGGAAACATTCAGGGGTGTTGCAGGTGGAGTACCTACCGCTACCGGCAAAGCGAGGCCCTGCTGCGGCCCGCAACCTGGGTTGGCAGCGTGCGAGAGGCACACTGATTGCGTTCACCGATGACGATTGTCAGCCTGACATACACTGGTTGCAACAGTTATGGTCTACTCATATTCATTACCAGTCGGCACCTTTACAGGCTTATACCGGCCGTATCATTGTGCCCATGCCGGAGGAGCTGACAGATTTTGCATTAAATACAGCTCAGTTGGAACAAGCAGATTTTGTAACGGCTAATTGTGCCTGTACGAGGGAGGCGCTGTTATTGACCGGTGGATTTGACGAGCGTTTTGCGATGGCCTGGCGGGAAGACAGTGATCTGGAGTTCAAACTGATCGATCATGATATCTGTGTTATACACGTATCGGATGCTATTGTGGTACACCCGGTACGTGCGGCCACCTGGGGTGTCAGTCTCCGGGAGCAGCGGAAGTGCATGTTCAATGCACTCCTGTATAAAAAGTTTCCGGTGCTTTACCGTACCAAGATCGCGCAGTGGCCACCCAAGGATTACTATTTGATGATTGCCAGTTTTATGGTGTTGTTACTGGGGGTAGTGACAGGGCAGCTTTGGGTAGCATTAGGGGCGATGATGTTATGGTTGTTACTACTTGTATTGTTTATTCGCCGCCGCCTGGCTGTGACTTCCAGGCGTCCTTCCCATGTATTTGAAATGATCATTACGTCGACTCTTATTCCTTTTCTTTCTGTTTACTGGAATTGGTATGGAGCCTGGCGTTATAAAGTACTTTTTATTTGATGCTTGTTATGTTGTTATTACCTGTTACCCATATACGTAAAATAATCGTATTCCGTGCGCTGCAGCTGGGAGACATGCTATGTTCGGTGCCTGCGTTCCGGGCACTGCGGCTGGCCTACCCGGATGCGCATATTACGCTGGCTGGTTTACCATGGGCTGCGGACTTTGTGCGTCGCTTTGGTGCTTACCTGGATGATTTTGTGCATTTTCCGGGTTATCCGGGGTTACCGGAGCAGGAAGTAAATGTCGGTAGCGCAGTGCAGTTTATTGAGACGATACAGGAAGGTCGATTTGATCTGGCCTTACAGTTACAAGGTAACGGGAATATTGTCAATCCGATGATCGCTTTATGGGGCGCCAGATATACGGCCGGGTTCCGCTGCCGGGGTGATTATTGTCCGGATGAGCGGTTATTCATTGAATATCCGGAAGGCATACACGAGATACAGCGGCACCTGCAGCTGATGGCGCATTTGGGTATTTCCGCGAATGGGGAGGGCCTTGAGTTTCCGATTGGTGAGGAAGAACGTGCAGCCTTTCATCAGCTGTCATTACCACTGGTGCGCGGGCGTTATATCTGTGTGCATCCCGGATCGAGAGGTAACTACCGGCAGTGGCCGCCCGCATTTTTTGCCACTACGGCTGATTACATGGCCCGAGAGGGGTGGACAATTGTATTGACAGGGACTGCGGAGGAAAGGCCATTGACGGAAAAGGTGGCCGGTTTGATGCAATATCCTGCGCTCAATGTAGCCGGGCGAACTACATTAGGCAGCCTGGCTGTGCTGATAGCGGAAGCCCGGGCTTTATTGTCGAATTGTACCGGCGTGTCTCATATGGCAGCGGCCTTACGTACGCCTAGTCTAATCATCAGTATGGATGGGGAACCTGAGCGCTGGGGTCCGCTGGATCAGACACGTCATACGACAATTGACTGGTTGCAGCATCCGGAACTGGACACTGTTTTAATGGCTGCAGAACATCTCATCGGATGAGGAACGTATATTACCATCCTTTTCCACAGGCAGGGTGATGCCCAGTAAACGTGCTATTGCGCTGGCAATATTACTCATGCTAACAGGGGTACCGGAGGTATCTTCCATGATCCGCATGCCGTAGCGTACCACTTCATTATTACTTTCCTGCCCTTTTTTAACCGGAAAATAGAGGACTTCATTGGGTACCATCCAAGGGGTATGCTGTGGGTTGGTCATGGCATAGAGTACGACAACAGGCGTACCGGTAGCAGCTGCAATATGTACCATTCCGGTATTGACAGACAACAGTAAGGGGCTTAGCCGGATCAGCATCGTGAGTTGTGTGAGATCGCAGCAGCCCGCCAGCGATACCGCACCAGGGCCAATGCCATTGCAGATGGCGTCTATCTGTTTACTTTCAGCAGTAGTACCGGTGAACAACAGCTGGCAGGATAGTTCTTCTACCAGGAATTTACCAATGGCTATCCAATCATTTACAGGGTATGCCCGCCTATATTCACTTACCCCGGTATGTACCAGTATCCAATGTCTGTATGACGACGGCTGCAGGTGTTCTTTCATCAACCGGACGGCATTTCTGCCTGCCGCTGCGTTAAGACTCAACCGCAAATGTTCATCGTCGATACTTGCGCCTATCTCTCCTACCAGGTCGAGGTCTCTTCGTACCTGGTGGCGGATAAAGGTATAAGGTTCTTTTTCGGGGATCCAATGTGTCAACAAATCATAAGGATTTTCTCTGCAATAGGCTAATCTTAACGGAATATCCGCCAGGTAAGCGAGCATGATAGCAGGCATTGGATTCTGGCTATATACGGTGAAGATGACAGCCCCATCGAAATGCCTGGAAGCCAGTGTGCTTACCATTTCCTGAAAGGCATCGGCGCCTGTAGGATAGTCATGTTTTGCCCAGGGGACATCAAATGGAATGACATCATCAATGACAGCCATCAGTGATGTGATACGTGCAGCTGCTGTTGAAGTCAATACGGTGATCTTACAACCCAGATAATTCTTCAGCGCCCGTATTGCCGGTTCGCTCATTAAAATATCTCCGATATTGTCGGGACGTATACACAGAATATGTTTACAATGCCTCCAGGACGGCGTTGCTATGTCTTTTGATGTTATCATATGCGTTATCTTTCAATCAGCTGTTGCAACGGTTGATTGTTGATCTGCCGGATAATGATAGATGTAGAGCGGCCGGGCACCAATGGGAGAAAAACCATTGCTGTGCCCAACGACTCTAGCAGGGATGCTTCCGGCAGGTTATCGCGGTTATAGTCGCCTCCTTTTGCAAAGACATCCGGGCAGACGATACGGATAAGCGAAGCAGGGGTATCGTCTGTTTCGTTTCCGAAGGGTATTACGTAGTTCACTGCGGAGAGGCCTGCCAGTACCTGTATCCTGTCGGGCAACTGATTGACAGGCCGTTCGCTTCCTTTGAGGCGTCGGATACTCTCGTCGTTGTTGATGCCAACGATGAGTATATCTCCCAGCTGCCGTGCACGTTCCAGATAACTCACGTGACCGCTATGCAGTATATCAAAGCAACCATTGGTAAATACGATCTTTTTACCCTGGGCTTTGTGCAGTTCGCATACATATTGCAGTTGTTCCATATCGTTCACCAGTTTTTCGCTCATGGAGAAATAGGCGATCAATTCCTTTTGGTTGCAACAGGCCGTCAGTTGTTTATTCACTGCTACCGCTGCTGCTGCGCCGGCTATTTCTGCTGCAATCTGTATGGTAGCTCCGGACAGCATGCTGAGGGTGAATGCGCTGATGTAAGTATCTCCTGCGCCTGATACGTTCGGATGTGAGATCTGCGGGGCATCGATAGCGAATTTAGCGACCCCTTCTTCGAGGATGACAGCACCATCCTGATCGAGCGTGACTGCGGTGATGGCAGCTTGCGTCTGGTCGTAAATACTTTGGGCCTCTTGCCTGATGAATTGTTGCCTGTCAGCCATCGCTGTTTCCGTATTTAGTAACTGTAAGACCTCGGGATAATTGGGTTTGGTGAGAGAGGGCTGCAGACGTTTAAATGCTGCCAGCTGTTTGGAGTCTATTGCTATAAACGGCCGGTGTTGTGCAATCAGTTCTTCCAGCAGCCGGATCAGTTCCGGGGTGAACATTCCTTTGTTGTAGTCTGCAATCAGTATAGCATCAAAATGATGCCAGGTGTTGCTAAGCCAGGCTTTCAGGCGATCATTATCGGCGGGGCAAGCTACTGTTTCCGTACCTGCGTCATACCTGGCCAGTATCCGGTCATTGGCCATGATCCTTGTTTTTACTATGGTCTCACGATCGGGGCATGCTATTAGTGAGGCGGTGATACCCAATTCGGTTAGCTGCTGGTTGGCTAGGCATGCGTCCGCATCTTCGCCGACGAGGCTGCAGCAGGTGACTGTGGCTCCCATTAAGCGGAGGTTAGCGGCTGCATTGCCGGCGCCGCCCAATACGGTTTGCCTGTTAGCTACATTCACGACGGGTACGGGTGCATCCGGTGATAAGCGGGTAGTGCTGCCTTTAAGATAAATATCCAGGATCAGGTCACCGATTACGAGTACCTTTTGTTGTCGAAAGCGATGGATGATATCATAGTATGTCTGATTCATAATCGTAGGTTTTAGCGACCATCTGTATATAGGCTGCTGCTTCCTGCAGGTTATCCGCGAAGAAATCGGGTATGCGGTAGTCATTTAGCAACCATTCTGTTTCGTTACCATTGTCGATCAGGATGCTGCGACAACCGGCCCGATGCCCGGCTTCCACATCGTTGAGTATGTCGCCGATCATCCAGGATGCTTCTAAATCTATGTTCAGCACGCTGGCTGCTTGCAGCAAAAGGCCAGGAGCTGGTTTACGGCAATAGCAGCTTTTAGTATAAGCCGCAATCTTTCCTTTTGGATCGTGCGGGCAATAGAAGAAGCCGTCCAGCCGGATCTCTACTTCTGCTAATAATTCGTTGATGCGTTGTTCTACTCCTGCGAGCTGCTGTTCCTGAATGACACCTTTGGCTATGCCTCCCTGGTTGGAGATGATGACTAGCAGGAAGCCTGCTTTTTTCAGCAGTTGCAGCGCTTTTTCAGCCCCTTCTTCCAGGACGATCCTGTTAGGATCGATATTGTATGGTACATCAACGATGAGTGTTCCATCTTTATCCAGGAATACGGCTTTATTCATATCAGTCAGTATAAGATCTGTTTCATCCAGGTCAGCGAAGTACGGCTTCGGCACCATTGATCCGGGGGGTGTGCTGTGTATTTGCAGGTATTGTACCAGGTAGTAATTCTGTCTGCGTACGACCGCTACACAGTCTGTTTTCCAACAGCATGCCCAGGGTATGCAACAGATGCAAGTGCATTTCTTCGATGAGCTGTACATTACCGAAAGGCACCAATAACGGTACATCTGCGTATTCTATTGCCTCTCCCCCATCCTTGCCCAGTAATGCTACACAGGACATGCGTTGCCTGCGGGCCATTTCCATTGCTTTGACGATATTACCCGGCTGGCCATCCATGCTCAGGCAAAGCAATACATCTCCTTTTTGTCCCAATGCCTCCACTTGCCTGGCGAGTGCATCGCGGGTAGTATTATCATAGTCATACAACGGTGCTGCCGGTCCTGTGATGGCGCCACTTAGTACGATCACCGGTAACGCTGGTCCAGCCATTGTATCCATCCGTCCGGAGAGAAAGGATATGAATTGCTGTATTTGCATGTAGCTGTTACCGTTACCACAAATCAATACCTTTTTGCCTTGTTGCAGACTTTTGCAGATTACATGGGTTGCATTACGGATGGGCAGGCGCAGCTGTTTACGGCACACGGAGATCATATTAGCGGCATCTTCAAAAGCAGCATCTATGAGAGAGAATTCTTCAAGCACATTGTCTACAGCATCTGATTGTTCTTCTGCCAGTATACGTTCGTAAAGTGTGCTGACCATGTTAGCTACCTGCTGCCAGGTGAATAAAGCATTCACCCGTTTAATGGCTTCCCGGGACATACTGTTGAGCAATGCTTTGTCTGTGATGAGGCTGTTGATCTTTATGGCCAGTGCTTCGGGATCATTCGGAGGAACGAGATACCCGGTTTTTCCGTCGACCACGCTGTATTTGATACCTCCGACGTCGGCCCCTATCACAGGTGTACCGCAAGCCATGGCTTCCAGCGGTGTGATACCAAAAGGTTCATACCAGGGAGTGGTGATAAAGAGGTCTGCTGCTGCATAGTAGTATTTGATCTCTTCCCGGCTTTTTCTTCCGGCGAAAGTGACACGAGCGGTAACGCCTAAGTCTTTTGCCAGCTGTTTCAGGCGGCATATTTCCGGATGATGCCCATTTGCGGATACGGTAGCTTCGCCACCTACTACTATCAGTCTTACATTAGCCCCTGTATATTTAATATGTTTCAACGCATGGATCACATTATCGATGCCTTTTCTAGGCACCATTCTGCCCAGCTGGAGCAGGATGATCTCTTCGGCCGGGAGGCGGAGCATACGGCGGGCCAACAGTTTGTCTATCGGGTATAGTTCTTCCGGATTAAATCCACAAGGTATTACTGTGATCTTATCTTCTGGCGCCATATAGAAACCCATCAAGTCATCTTTATCCTGTGGACACTCTGCGATGATCTGGTCTGCTTCCCGTATAGCTGTTTCTTCTATACCAATCCTTTCTGGCGGGAACCGGTCTTGTTCTCCCTGGTGGAGGCGACGTACATGCCCCAGTGCATGGAAAGTAACGACAAAGGGAAGATGTAATTTCTTTTTCAATGCGGCAGCCACCAGTGCTGACATAAAGAAGTTGGCATGTACCAGTTTGTAGGATATATTTTCAGTACGTATAAAGCTGATCATGTTGTCAGTAAACTCCTGCATGAAGGGAAGCAGGTCTTCCTTTGCTACTGTGGTCCGGGGGCCGGCGTCGATGTGGATGATGCGTACACCATTGATCCATTGCAGCCGTTGAGGTAAGTGCGGATTTTCCCAGCGGGTGAAAACGTCTATTTCATATCCTTTCCTGACGAGGTGTTTGGCGAGTTCGCCTACATAAACGTTTTGTCCGCCGGTATCTACTCCCCCTAATGCGGCTAGAGGAGAGGCATGGTCACTGATAAATGCGATGCGTTTTTTCATACAGATAGTGTTGTTAATTGATGAGAAACATGCTGTAACTGACGGTGGATGACGGAAGTAAAGACGGTGTGCCAGTCCTTCACAAAACGTTCTATATTGAAGCGTTCCCTGGCGGAGATTTGCCCGGCCTCTCCGATGCGGCGGGCTAGCTGTTGATCCTCCAAGAGGATTTTCATTTTATCTACAAGATAGCGGAGGTTTGTATGTATAAATCCGGTATACCCATTATCAATGACGGTGGCCAGTTCTGTAGTGGCGAGGCCTACGACAGGTAGTCCACTGATCATGGCTTCACATACTGACAGGCCCAGGCTGGTATGGCGTGCCGGATGAAAGTAGAACCGGTAGCGGCTTCTGAATTCCGGCAACTGAGGGTGCAACACTTCTCCCAGGCCATCCTGTTCAGTTCCCATGCCAACGAGGTCGAGTGGTATTACTTTACTTATCTCCCGGAATATGTCCCATCCCAGTATGCGACCTCTTTGACGCAGGTGATTGATGATAACGAGCCCTCTTGGTGTTTCTCCTGTGTAAGGCATAGCCGAATCTGTTACTCCATGCTCGATGACGACGGAACACTGATCGTTGTTGTTCCACATCAGGTGATTGTAATATGTGACATGTACTAATAGTATGTCCGGGTCGGTGAGTACGTGGCGTGTGAGGGCAGCTTCTCCAGGAGGTGCATTGTGCTCCAGATAAATGCGTGGCAGGCTTTGCTGTGCCAGGGAAAGTATCTCATACTGGTCTACCAGGTAGTTTTGTTCGCATTGAAAGAGGATACAGTCAAAATCCATGTCCCTGACAGCATCGGCAGGTATCTCATGCACGTTGACTCCAAAAGGAAAAGTGTTGCCACGTCCGTAGTATCCCGAGGAGCGTTGTTCGTTGACAGGGATGTATATATCATATTTTCCCTGTGACAGGTAATACAGGTAGCTCCCGTGAATATGCCAGGTAAACACCTTTAGCCGGTGAACAGGTGCTGTGCTCATAGATGAAATGTGCTTAATGGTAATAATGATTGAGTTGCGTCCTTGAGTAACAATGTTCAATTATAAAACCAAATGTTTATTACCTGCCTGCGGGAGAAAAAAGGACGTGTTTGCTGAAAGGAAAGGAAACGCTTATCAGCAGCGCTTCTACGAACCAATACTGTAAAAGAATACAGCATTTCAAGCACATCAATACGTTAAAAAAAATCCCGGCGATTTTCTTACTCACAAACGGCAGTGCGTTCTACAACTGCGTTGTACGGCAGAGGACGTATGGTGGCTAATTTAAGTGGACAAAAAAATTTCCTATTGGAGAAGATG